>JAHBVB010000002.1:0-600000 GCA_019637805.1 Anaerolineales bacterium
TGAACGATGCTGGCTGATATCGATGTTGCGAGCTTGCATGGCGCTAAGGCTGCCGGCTGCAGCCGGCAGCCCTGGTTGCCCCCAGGTGCCGGCACTTTCGATGTGCCAATTGGATGCAAAGACCGTTAATGCCGCCAATTCTTTTAAGAGGCCTTCGGCCATGGGAGAGCGGCAGATGTTGGCGGTGCAGATTAGAAGAATGCGTTTCATTCAGGTTGCCTTGCTATATTGAAAGCAAGTAGTATACTGTGCAAGCTACTAAGTTAGAGGTGGGAAATCCCAGCGCGGTAGCAGCAAACAATCTTAACCGAATAGGCAAACAGCAATCCGTGAGGGGATTCGTTGGACGACTTGTCTTAGCTGATTCCGCTTGCTTTGCTACTTGGAGCCAGGTGAGATTACCTGTCTCAAACACATCCGTGTATGTCGGAAGGGCGGAGCCTGCTTGGTTAGGGTTAGTTACGAGATGCGGATGAGAGTCTATTGGCGATAGGGGTCCAGATGGTAGCTGTAAGACGGAAGAAGACATCGAAACCTGCAAGCTCTTCGTTTGAAGCAAACATTCAAAATGCGGCCACCCCGCGGCTTTCGGGCAATTACAGGAGGCGGATGTGGCTGCTGATGTTTGCCGCGGACTTGCTGGGTTTTCTGCTTACTTTGGGAGCTGTGTTGCTAATTAACCAGATCGTGCCGCTGTTCAGGCCGGATTTGTATGACCTGAAATATTTGGTGGTCCTATTGATTTGTTGGGGATTTTTGGTCACCAGCCGGTTGTACCCCGGGGTGGGGGTGAACCCCGCGGATGAGATCCGCCTGGTGACGCAATCGATCAGCCTGGGGGTTTTGATAGGGTTAGCGATCTTCACAGCATTCGACTTGGGTTGGGTGGCAAATGCCTGGACGTTTTTGCTGGCCTGGCTGGAGGCGATTTTTGCGGTGATCGTTTGCCGCTGGGTGATAAAGATCCTGGCATCCCGGGCTGGGTGGTGGGGCGAGCCCGTGATTGTGGTTGGGAGGGATGCAAACACTGATCAAGTAGTGCAGTTCCTTCTCAACCGTCGGCGACTAGGTTTTGTGCCTGTAAGTGCTGTATTGAAACAAGTTCGTATGAATGTTGTGCCCAGCTCCTCGCTAAACAGCTTAGAGAGCATGTCCGATGATTATTATCGTAAAGCGGGTATTCATACCGTGATAGTGAATAACTTAATGGAGTTGGGCTTGAAGCCCACAGCTGTTGAGCGGTTATTCAAGTTGTTTGAGAATGTGGTCCTCATCGCAAGCACCGAATTGTTTGAAGGTGCCTCTATGAAAGTTCATGATCTTGAAGGACTTCTCGGGATCGAAACCAAAAAAGCAAAACCTAGCTTTCAAGCCTTGTTGCTGAAACGGGCAATGGATATTGTTTTGGCAATTTTGCTGGGGCTGATAGTTGCGCCAGCTTGTTTGGTCATTACGATATTTATTCGCCTGGAAGGGCCGGGGCCTATCTTTTTCTATCAAGACCGTGTGGGTGTCAGTGGGAGAGTTTTCAGGATGTTCAAGTTCCGCACCATGGGGATTAATGCTGAGCAGCGATTGGCAGCTTACTTGGAGGGCAATCCGGACGCTCGAGCGGAGTGGGAACGAGACCAGAAATTGCGCCAAGACCCTCGCTTAACCAGAGTTGGAAAGTTCTTGCGGAAATGGAGTCTGGATGAACTGCCGCAGCTGGTTAATGTTTTTCTAGGGGAAATGAGTTTTGTTGGACCTAGGCCAATGCTCGTGAGCCAGGTTTCCCTTTATGGCAAAGGAATCAATGCCTATTATTCAATGCGGCCAGGACTCACAGGGATGTGGCAGGTGTCAGGAAGGAACAAGACTACATTTGCTGAACGTGCAAGTTTTGATAGCTATTACACTAGAAATTGGTCAACTTGGTTGGATCTTTATATATTGTTGAGAACAGTGTGGGTAGTTTTCAGAAAAGATGGTGCGCTTTAAGTTTGCAGTCTCAATAGCTATGTTTGACCTTATAGTTGCTAAATTGTAGTTGTAACGGCTGCGGGGCATGGAACTTTGAGTGATCCGGTTTGTCGTTTGCTAGGAAAAAATTCCAAAATGTGACCTTCCTCCTTCCCCTAGATTACTTGACATTGGTGCATTTGTTGAAGAAGACTTGTCTTACTGCTAACTGATTCTGGCGGCATTCAGAAAGAAGCCCCTGGACCGGTGTCGGTGTTGCGCTATGTTACGGAACGACCTGAGGCAGTAAAGGTTGGCACCGTTAGGCCTGCGGAGGCGAACAGTCAGAGAGGTTGTTAACCTATTTGAAAATCCCAAGCATACCAGCACATGGCCTAGATAGTGAACCCCAATGGAAGACGGACTGGCCGTCCAACGAATTGTTGAGGACATTGCTTTTGTTGTAAAACGTCTGCATTCATCTGTTAGCTTTTGCCAAAGAGAAGATTTATTAGCGAAGCTTTTTATGAGATACCTACAGGATATAGATCGGGACAATCTGCAGAAACCTTTGGAGAAGACGAATGTCAGCAACTTGTCATAAGCGCAACCAAATAATATCCTTCCTTCAAGATCAGAACATTTGCTACAAGACTGATTACTTAATTAAGTATGAGACATATTTTAAAACAGGTGGAATTGTTAAGCTTTTTGTAGCTCCACAAGACTATGGAAAAATGGTTAGCTTGGTTTCATTTCTAAACGTATCTAGAATAAAGTATAGAATAATTGGTTATACAAGCAATATGCTGTTTTTTGATGAAATACAGTATTCTGTCATTCTGTCCACCAAGAATTTAAATTCTCTAGAGATAAAAGAGAAGAAAATTGAAGTTGAAGCCGGGTATCAGCTACAAGATTTTGTAAGAGTAGCTCTAATAAATGGTTGGAAGGGCTTTGACGGTCTTGAAGGAATCCCTGGCAGTATCGGGGGAGCCCTAGTTATGAATGCTGGGGCATATGGATATTCAATTTCTGACAATTTGATATCAGTAGAGTGCATAGACGGTGAAAATAGACTGTCACTTCTTAAAAAAGATGACTGCTTGTTTGAATATCGCAATTCTATTTTCAGAGGGGGGGGGCATTGTATATTAAGGGCGACTTTTTCTTTGCAAAAAGATAGTATAGCTAGAATAGCTAAGAATATAGAGAAATTTCATATAGCAAGGCACTCATATCAGGAACACGCATACCCTAATTTAGGAAGCATGATCTCTATCAACGAAAATTTTTACAATGAGATATTCCGCAATAAGAAAACCTTTGCCCTTCTATTTTGGCTGTTAAGAATACTTTTTAAAAATCCGATAAGCAAATTTTTATCAAGAAGAAACCCAAATAATATTGTGTTCAATTGGTTACTAAAAAAATTTCTCCTTTTGGAAAGAAGAGTTCTCTTGAATTATCAAATGTCTGCAAAAGGGGCAAACAGTCTAGTTAATAACGGAAAGGTCCTTCCAAAGGAAATAATCGAATATACCCTTCTGTGCAAAGAATTACTTGGGGGAAAATATCACATTGAAAACGAGTTCGTCGTAACCCCGGCTTTTTCCGTTGATCCAGAATTTCAAGGAACTTATGATCTCCTTGTTTCTAAATTGTCAGAATCCAGACAAGATGCTTAACGGTTCCACTGAAGGATGAACCCCCAAAAATGAATGCACTCGTCTCAACAAGCTGTATTGGAATTAGAACAAGTTTAATATATACATATATCTTTCTGAAGACTGTGGAACTGGAATGGTTAAGAAGATGACAAAAGCTTATATTCTGGCTTTTCAAAGAGCCACGAACTACGGAGCAGTGTTACAGATTTTTGCGTTCAAAAAGATTTTAGAAAGATTGGGCTTAACAGTTGAAGTTATTGATTATGTCCCAGACTGGATGCCTGCAAGGATAAAAAGCCAGCCGTCAATTGGTAGTTTCGTAAAGAGGAAAATGCTGGCTTTCACGTTCCGAAAATTTTTGAAGGAATTGAATTTAACAAAGGCAAAATTTTTTGATAGTATTTCTTTGAAAGCAAATTTGCCAGAGGCGGATTTCTATTTTGTCGGCAGTGATCAGGTTTGGAATGAGAACCTGATAAGGAAAGATGCAACATACTTCTTGGATTTTGTGCCAGATGCTTCTCACAAAATAGGTTATGCAGTTAGTATGGGTAACAATCATTTGTCTGATGATTTTAGAAAAGAAGTAACGCCTTTGATTAGAAGATTTCACAAGTTATCTGTCCGGGAAACATTTGTTGCTAATTTTCTCAAGGAATCCTTGCACGTTGATTCGTTCGTTGTATTGGATCCAACTCTTCTGCTACAAGAACGAGACTATGATGAAATAAGGGATGAGAAAAAATGGAACACGGAGTTCATCGCTGTTTACTCAGCTATGCATGATTCTGGGATTTATGAACTGTCAAAGTACTTAAGAGCGAAAACAAATCTGCCTATCGTGAATTTAGGTTACCATTTTAATGGAGCCGATAAACAGGAATATATATTTGGACCCGGTCACTGGTTAAGCAGAATAAAAGAATCCTCATACTTCATTACTAATTCATTTCACGGGAGTGCTTTTGCCATTTTGTATAAGAAAAAATTTTTCTCAGTGCCAACTCAAAACCCCTCCCATCAAGGCCTCAATGCAAGATTTGTAGAGCTTCTAAAGTCTCTGGATTTAACTAGTCGGCTAGTAAATTCTGAAAGCGATATAAGTAATCTGTTGGGTGAGCCGATTGACTATAAAAGGACTTATTACCTGCTAGACAAAAGGAGGAATCAATCAATGCGATTTCTAGCAGAGGCTATTGGCGAAGTGAAGTAAAAAGTCAGAAAGTTTATACAAGTGGGAAGCTTATTGAATACAATATTTGGGGGTTCTTGGGGCTTCCCGGAAAGTGCTTCTGGCAAACTTAATTTCTCGCAATGATAACTAAAAAACAGTTTTCTAAAAATCTAGGCGTCAATGTGATAAATTTTGCGGTTAATTTTGCCTCCGGTTTGCTAGTAGCGCCTTTCTTAATTCACCATTTAGGGATATCTGCATTTGGTATTGTAGGGGTCTCTATGAGTGTTGTTGGATTCATGACAATAGTGTCGACAAGTCTAAACCAGGCAAATAACCGATTTGTTTCGATGAACATGGTTTCTGGGGATAAGCAAACAACAATTTCAGTGATAACGACAACCTTTATTCTGTATGGAATTTCAATTCTCGTATTTTTGCCGATCCTTGCCTTTATCTCAATTAATTCTGGAAGGATATTTAACATATCTCCAAACACGGTCCCAGCGGCCTCATTTTTGTTTTTACTTATGGGGTTGGGCCAAGTTTTGATAATGTTGAATGCAGTAATTGTGAGCCCGCTTTTTGCTAAAAATCGGCTTGATATTATCCAGTCTATTAATATCTTGAGAAATGTTTTAGATATTGTTTTTTTATTCATATCAGTAACATATATCTCAAATTCTTTAATCTCGGTTGGTGCAGCTTACTTTGCGGCAATTGTTTTAGCAATAACTGCCGCAATCGTGTATTTTAGGAAATTCCTGCCATACTACAAATTCAGATTTCATGACTTTAATAGAAATAAGGCCCGAGATATATTTAAGCTCTCTAGTTGGACAGCTGTCAGTGCTGTCGGCATGTTGATGTTCTTGCAGACCGACGTTGTTCTTATAAATGTCTTTTTGGGAGCAGAGGAGGCTGGTAAATATGCAGTGGCGGGGCAATGGAGATTATTACTTATTTCTGTAGCAACCATTTTGAGCGTGGTTACAGCGCCAATTATTTTAGTTAAATATTCTGAAAATAGGCTAAATGAATTGAAGGATTTCTTATACAAAGCCGTTAAGTATCAAGGTATTTACACTGCTGTACCCACTGCTCTTCTTGTAGTTTATGCTGATACGATACTATCTCTTTGGCTTGGAAACGATTTCATGGATTTATCAATTCTTCTGCGGGCCATGATATTCCATTTGGCCTTTTCTCAAGCCATACGCCCACTTTATGCAGTGGGCACAGCCTTTAACAAGGCAAAATTGCCGGGAATTGCTACTTTGTCATTAGGCCTCGCTCACGTTGTTTTATCCATAGCATTACTTAAATTTACTAACTTTGGCCTGTTGGGTGTAATTGTGAGTGGCACCCTTTTTACTGTATTATTAAATATTGTTTTTCTTCCCATGTACGTGGCGCGTTATTTGAAAGTCTCTCCTACTGAGCTTTACATAAATATAGCACCCGCTCTATTTACTGAAGTGCTTCTTATATTCTTTGGTTTCACACTTAGGCTATTGTTCAAACCAACCAGTTGGGTTGCATTGTTTTTTGCATCGATAATTGTAGCTGTTCTGGGTTTGTTTTGTGTCTATTGGATCCTGCTAGACCCAAAAGAAAAAGCAGAGATTAAGATACTACTGGGAAAAGCCAAGCACATAGTTCCCCTGTGGAGGTGACATTTAGAACCAATACAACGGCTTTCAAGTTTCGCAACGTTCCCAGTTATAGATTCCACTCGTGATAGAAGATTAATGCTAAAGATCAAAAAGTTCAACATTTACGAAATAGCTTATCTAACCTTTGCATTTGATTCGTTACTGAAAGTTGATCTGTTTGGGTTGAGGCTTCATATTGGAGTTGTGATTATATTAATCATTTTATTTATAAGCTTTCTGGCTAGGTCGAGATTCGATTATATAAAAAGTTTTTTAAAAAGAAATTGGACAATCCTCCCCTTTTTCGCGTATGTTTTCCTTAGCGTTGCTCTCAATTCCTCGTATCCCGGAATTTCTCTAACCTTATCTTATTACTTGATAGCGTTGGGTATATTCTATTTCTTGTATATAAAAGAAAAGTATATTTCAAACAGAGCCATTGTTGCTTTTCAATGGATATTGATCCTTTCTGGACTTTTACAGCTTCTCTTATACATAGTTTGGGGATATCAAGTTTCTTTCTATGACCCAGAGTATTACATGGTAGATGCGAGCTTTGTCACTAGGCTTAGAGGTTTCTTTCTAGAGCCTAACTGGTACTCTATAATAATAGTGTTTAACAGCCTGTTAATGATTATGATGCTTAAGCGGGATATGTTAAAACACAAGTGGTTGTTAGTTCTAACTACTTTTTGCATATTTCTCAATGGCTCATATACATTTATCGGCGTCATTTTAATAGGTAGTGTATTTAGTTTTTTTATTAAATTTCCTTGGGTATCGAAATTGAAATTAATTATTGTCATTTTTACATTTGCGGTTTTACTGACTATTTTTACTGCAAGAAGTATTTCACAAAAAGGCGATACTCGGAATCTTTTGGGTAGTGCACAGATTAATTATGGCTCTAGATTGTTTCCGGCAATGAGAACAATCGATTTTGTATCAAAACACTCCTTGTACAGGCAATTATTTGGATTTGGGGTGGGAAGTTGGCCCTACGTCGGGCTCGAACAAAATAGATTAGGTTATATTGGAATAAGGGGTAGCTATATAATCCAACCCGCCCAAAGGGACTCTGCTGAATTTCAAGTTTTCTTACTCGAAGTTGGATACTTGGGCGTCGTATTGTTTATTTTTGATTATTTATATAACTTCCTTAGGTTTCGGAATACTAATTGGTCTTATTCCATTGCGTCTGCATGTATGCTTGCGGCCTTTTTTATCTATCCAATATTTAAATTTTCTATGTATTTGATACCCTTCTTTCTTATAAGATCCAGAGCAGTAAAGTACAAAAGTTTATAGAAGCCATTCTTTTCGGAACCTTTGGTTGCGAGATCTAATCGAAAAAAGTTCTTTTTAGGCTGGACGGGGTAGTCGATGAATACCAAAAAAAAGATACTTCATTTGATAAACGATGCGTCACTTAGAAGAGGGGGGGCTCAAAAAATTGTGAATTCCTTGATTGAAGTACAAGATTTTGATTCTTACACATTCTCAAAAAAGAGAATTGACAACATTGTCGATGAAAGAAATTTCGTTGGGAATAATTTTGATTTGCTTTGGAAAATAAGGATGAAACCTGATGCTGTTGTTATCCATTCAAGGATGTTTTGGCCTTATGCATTCATGATAAAGAAATTTGGAGTAAAGGTTATTTTTTATGTCCATGCGGACTATACAACACATAATTGGGCTTTTAGAATTTTTCGACCAGATTCATATATTGTTACTTCAAACGCGGTAAAGAATCTGTTAACTAAACATGGAATATCAGAAAAAAAAATACATGTAAACATAAACCCTCTTGTGTCTGATGGTATCACCCCACTAGAAAATATCACTATCTCTCAGCCCCTTGTTATTTCATTTGTTGGGTCGCTCGAACCGCGCAAGGGAATCTTAGATTTAATTGATTTGTTGAAAGCATATTCAATTAGAGGCAAAATGCCTATCATCCTTCAGATTATCGGTGAGGGGTCCTTATATAAAAAGATAACTTTGAATATGAATAATGGGGGTGATTATTTTTCTATTAGATTATTGGGGTATCAAGAAAGACCTTACTTGACCACTAAAAACTCCCTAATTCAAATCATTCCTTCTTTAGAAGAAGGATTTGGATTAGTAGGAGTTGAAGCTATCCTGCATGGGAAATTGCTTGTATACAATGAAATACCTGCGCTTATTGAATTGCTGGGCAGAGATGAGTTCTCGTTTTCTTTTAAGATTGGTTCTCCGGACTCATTTTTTATTGCTCTTGATAATTGTATCTACATGCTAAAAAATGGTAGTTTGGGTCGGAAAAAGGCAAAGGAACGATCAGACCTAATATCCCGAAAATATAGTCTTGATCGCTTCATCAAAGAATATGTAAAAATAGTAAAAAAGTGCATTGATTCTTGATCCCTAGAAATTGTTTGCTTATCTTATCTAAGAAACAGAGGGGCCACTATTGACAGCCTGTAGTTTTTATCTGGTCCTATTGAAATGACACGCATAAGCTTTTTAAATTGTCCAATTGATAATCTCTCCTTGTTGGAGACGGTTGAAATTATACGTCATGGTATAAGAGAAGGGCGGTTTATCCGTCATGTAGTGGTCAATGTCGCAAAAATTGTAAATTTGCAAAGAGATGAGGCGTTGCGTGCTGCAGTAATTAATTCTGACATTATTAATGTTGATGGAATGGGCGTGGTATGGGGAGCAAGGTTCTTAGGGCACCACCTTCGAGAACGCGTAGCGGGCATCGATTTGTTTTATGCGCTATTGAATATGTCTGCAGATGAAGGCTTTCCGGTTTTTTTCTTGGGAGCTGAAGAGCATGTGGTTAAAATGACAGCTATAAGAATTCAAGAACTCCATCCTACATTACGAATTGCTGGATATCACAATGGTTTTTTTGGTGATGGCGAAGAAATTATTGTGGATATGATTCGATCCTCCGGCGCTAGCTTATTGTTTGTGGCGATTACCTCTCCGTATAAGGAGAAATTTGTTGATCGTTGGGGTAGTAAACTCGGGGTCCGGTTTGTAATGGGTGTGGGAGGAACCTTTGATGTAGTTGCCGGCAAGGTGAGGCGCGCTCCAATTTGGATGCAAAATTCCGGACTAGAGTGGTTATATCGGGTGCTTCAAGAACCAAAACGACTTTTTGCGCGATACTTATCTACGAATTTGAAATTCCTGTGGATTCTATTGAGAATGAAGCTGAAATCTGTATTTATTAAAGAGTAAGTCGGGATATTTGTCTAAGGAGAAAAATGAATCTTACTAACCCTAATGCGTCGGATGAGATTGATTTAAAGTTATATTGGGGTGTTTTACGCAAAGAGATAAGAAAAATCATTTTCTTCTCCCTTTTGTTTATGCTATCAGGCTTCTTGTTGAGCAATCTTTTGCCACCAGTATATGAAGCCTCATCAATATTGATGGTCAGCGAAAATTCGGCTCTCCAAACCAATGAATACAATGCCGTGCTAACAAGTGAGCGCTTAGCTCGAACGTACGCTGAGATAATGACAGCCCAGCCTATTCTTGAAGCAGTGAAAACGGATTTAGGACTGACTGAGGATTTAGACTCTGTTAAAGAGTCAATTGAGGTTCGGTTAATCCCCAATACACAACTTATCAGGGTGACGGTTCAAAATACCGACCCTCTCCTTGCAGTGCAGATAACAAACACACTTGTAGAGTATTTCATAAACGATAATATTTCCCTGCAGCAGTCTCGTTTCGCTGAATCAAAACTGACGTTGGCAGGGCAAATTGCCGAGCAACAGGGATTTGTTGATCAAATCCAGTTAGCTTTGAATTCTTTACCTCAAGGGGAGGAAGGCCAGCTGGAACGCACTCGCTTAGAGGGCTTATTAGGCCAGTATAGGCAGACGTATACACAATTACTTCAAAGCTATGAACAACTACGACTCGCAGAAGCCCAAAGTACATCTAATGTGCTGCAAGTAGAACCAGCGATACTCCCCGACGAGTCAATAAGCCCAAAAGTCCCACTTAACACGCTTCTCGCAGGTGTACTGGGGGCAGCCCTGGCAACAAGTTATGTTTTCCTTCGGACGACATTAGACAATTCGATTAAAAACGCTGATGAAATTCGGAATAATTTTGATCTTTCCACATTGGCATTTGTTGCTAAGGCACATGAGGAGGATGAGATAATAACGGCTTCTAATCCTCGTTCGCCTATTTCAGAATCTTTCCGGTCTTTGCGGACTAATATTCAGTTTGCCAGTGTGGATGACCAGTTAAAGATAATTGTAGTGACTAGTTCTGTTCAAGGGGAAGGGAAAAGTACAATTGCCTCTAACTTAGCTTTTGTGATTAGCCAATTGGGAACAGAAACAATTCTTATTGATGCCGACTTGCGCCGGCCCAGGCTGCATAAGTTGTTTAAGGTATCCAATAAAAAGGGCTTATCAAATTTATTTGTTAACAAGCATATGGACCATGCTTTCGATGCACAATTGCAAGAGACTAAATATCCTCATTTAAAGATTATGTCTTCAGGAGGCATACCCCCCAACCCTTCGGAATTGATTTCTACAATCCGCATGAACAATATCCTCGAGCATGCCAAAACTAGAGCAGAACTGGTCATTATTGATGCTCCCCCTGTTCTACCTGTGACTGATGCGGTTGTGTTGGCACAGAAGGCGGATGGAGTAATTATTGTTATGGTTCCTGGCCAGACTACTATGCCGATGGCCAAACAGGCTGTGGAGAGCTTGCGACAGGTGGATGCGAAGATTCTTGGGGTGGTGTTTAACAATGTTGATCTAGATTCAGCCTACTTCTCTTCGTATCGAAATGCTTATGTTTATCACTATGATGAAGCCAGCTAGACTCAAGAAAGCAAGCAAAAAAATGAAAAATTCTGAAGCCTCAACAAGAGTTATTCGCAAAACACCCCAAGGTGATTCAAGTGTTGAAACACTTGTGTGCCCTTTCCTGGGGATGGAAGATGATTCGGAAACGAGCTTCTTATTCCCTTCGCCTGGGAATTTTTGCCATCGCCCAAAGCCCGCCAAATCCGTCTCAACTGGATACCAAGGCGCGGTTTGTTTTGATAACAAGGCCTTTCTGCATTGTCCCGTCTACCAGAAGAACTGGAATGGAAAACTGCCTGAAGGCTTTCGGCAACGGATTGTGAAGAATGGTTCTCAGGAGCAGCTCACACCACGCTGGGTAGTTCTTCTGCTATTTCTCTCTTTGATTTTCTTGGCTATCAGCGCATATTTCTTCCTCCTAAGTCCGATAATTTAGTAGTGCATTGAGACTATGGTGGGCTGAAAGGTGAGTTATGAAAAATCTAGTTGTCAAAAAGCCTATATTGGACACCGAGCGTAATCCCACGGAACTTTTAAAGGATGTATTGAGCCAGCATAAGGAACCGCAAAAGCTCGTCGATCACCCATGGGTTGATAGTCTGGTTGTACAGGATTATCAGGAACGGAATCCTACAGCAGCTAACAACTCAAGTTACGCTCTGTTGCAGGCGCTGGCGGATCTTTTTAAGGACATGCTACCCAGCACTCCCCCAAGACGTGGAAAACGATTGGATACGGCTTGGGGACAATTCGGTGTGCTGGGAGCGATGTATTTTGCGGAAATCGAATTCGGTCTTCCAGCGGCAAACTCTTTGCGAGATGCCTGGGGCAAGATTGATAATGTGATTTCCTTGTATGTTCGACAGAAATTTGGAGACGGCCTCTCTCAAGCAGAAGAAGAAAAATATTATTTGCTCAGCGATGAAAAGGAAATTACCCCCACCAGTACGCTGAGTGATTGGCATGCCAGGGGGTTGGAGCGTTTTGCTAAGATGCTTTATGCCAAGGAACGACGGCTGAATTCCAAGCATGCAAAGCAAGCAAAAACCGGTAAGATTTCACGGAGCTGGAGCCCAAGCACATACATAAAATGGACTATGTTGGGGATGCTGCTGGCATTGCTGGCTTACCTAGGGTGGGTCGGGGGGACTTCGTATGTTTTGGCGAGGGAGTTGTATGGTCAAGCGAGAGATCTGAAGGCCATGCTATCCTCCGGACTTGATTTGCAGCGCGCTAGTGAGCTAACCCAAACCGGTGTAACGGTACGAGAATTTCGTCAAACTGCAAGCGCTTTATCTGAACGGGCTGCGCCGCTGATTTGGTTGGCCGATCGTTTGACCTGGATACCCTTCATTGGTGAAGAGCTCTCACTCGTGTCGCCTATTTTGTCTATGACTGAGCTCAGTAGTATGTCTGCAGATCAATTCTATCAAGGCATTTCACCCATGCTGGGTGTTTTTGATGAAGAGTCGGCTCCAACCTCATTGGATGCGCTTACTGGCATGCTGCACGCTGCCGCTCCTCACTTCAGAGTCGCAGTTTATGCCGCGGGGCAGGCAGGCGAGATACGCGAGGGTCTGGATTTGGATGCTGTACACTCGACTTTGAGGGATTTAATTCTTGAAGAATTCGACCCAGCGTTTTATATCCTTCATGACTCTGCTCAGGTTATGGCCTCTTTGATTCCGCTTTTGGGAATGGAGGGCCAGCCAGCGAACTATCTTCTGTTGTTGCAAAACGAAGATGAGCTGCGGCCAACGGGTGGATACATTACCGCAGTGGGCGGCTTGGTGCTTCAGGACGGCAAAATTTTGTCCTTTAACTTAGAAAACTCTTATGAGGTGGATGATTACGATTATCTGTATCCTGCAGCCCCCTGGCAATTAGAAGAATACATGGCTGCCCCTATCTTGGTATTGCGTGATGCCAACTGGCGACCAGACTTTCCCGTTGTTGCCCAGCAAGTCGAAATCTTGTATGCGTACTCGCGAGCTCATACAGTGGATGGAGTGATTGCCATAAACCAACACGCCCTTTCTTTGCTGGTGGGCGCGCTTGGTTCTGTGCGAGTGGATGGTCAATTGATCACCAGCGATAACGTTTTGACTTATATGCAAGCCGAGAGGGGTGCAGTGCCGGACCCAGGCGAAAGGACGCTTGAAAACCAACAATGGTTTCAGGAGCACCGCAAAGATTTTATGCAGCCTATGGCGGAAGCGATTTTGGCCCGCTTGCGCAGTGGGTCGAATGTCTCTTGGGAGGAGATTATCAGCGTGTTGAATCAGGCGCTGGATGAAAAACACATCCTCCTCCAGTTTGATGATGCATCGGTGGATTCATTTCTTGCGCAGTATGGTTGGGATGGGCAACTCCGTTATTCCGAGGGTGATTACCTGATGCTGGTAGACACCAATGTGGGATTTACGAAGAGCAATCCAATTGTTGACTCTGAGGTTGTCTATCGGGCCAATTTAATGGATCTCAAACAACCTACAGGTGCTCTAGGAATCACCTATCTCAACCGCAGTGAGGTAGTGCGGGATTGCGATCCCCGTCCCGGGGTGCCGGGACTTGTGCTCGGGGATTATGAAATCATGATTCATGATTGCTATTGGACCTATCTGCGGGTGTATAGGCCTGATGGGACACGCCTCACAGATTACCAAGCACAGAGTGTGCCAGGCGAGTGGGTGCTTTCTGGCAATGCGGTGCCTGACCGAATTGATTACCTGGATGAACTGGAAGGCTTTGCGGAGTTTGGCACTTTGGTGGTGGTGCCGACACAGCAATCTCAAACCATTGCAATGGCATTTAGCTTGCCGGATGGGATGATTCAGCAAACGGAAACCGGGTATGTGTACCGGTTAACCCTTCAAAAGCAGCCGGGGGTGAAACAGGTTGACTTGAACTTGGGGATCCTTCTCCCTGTAGGAGCGCAAGTGGTATCTTCCAGCCATTCTGAGTTGTCGCAGCAAGGCAATGAGGTGAGTGGGCAATTGAAGTTAAGCCGGGATACTGTTATAGAACTGACTTTTTTGCTCCCCTAGCGTGTCATCAATTCGGACAAAATCCGGACAAGAAATGGCCCTAATCCGGCCGTGTTTGAGTTTCCCTCTGTAGAATGACATTCGTAATCAAATCTCACCTAAGGAGAAGATTGTTATGAAGTATATGCGTATCGTTTCAACCGCAGCCTTGGCGGCCTTCGTGTTATCGCTGGCCCTCACCAGTGTGGCCTTTGCGCAGGGAACCATTCCCAGCGGAGGGACTATCGATAATCCAGAAGTCACTGAAACCCGTGAAGGCTGTGCGCGGAATGACTTTGGTTCTTCCAAGGCGAATGTCTGTAATGATGATGTCAACGTATTCGCCACTCGCGCCGTGGATTCTGTGGCTGCTCCGGAAGGTTGGAGCTATGTAGGCAATTCCATGACCATCACTTATGGCAGCGAGTTGCTGTTGCCTGAAGCTACCGTGATGTGCTGGGCTGTGCCGGCCGGCGAAGGTCCCGTGCAGATCTATCGCTTCAATCAGTATGGTGTGTGGGAACCCGCACCGACGATTGCAGTGGATGGTGGTGTTTGCACCGTGGCCCTGTATGTGGGCACCTATGCCCCCATGGCTGCTGACTAGCTGGTAGCATTGCATGAGAAGAAGGCGGGAGGTATTTGTACCTCCCGCCTTTCTTTTTACCTTATGAGTATCTTGAAACAGCTTTCTAGGCAATATGGGATGCCTGCTCTTATAGCGGTATTCATTATGGGGATGTACGTCTTGACGTTGGCTCCGGGTATCACCTGGGCAAACTGGGGATCGGATGGAGGGGATTATCTAAGCGCGTTGGCCACCGGGGGTATTCCTCACCCGACAGGGTATCCGACCTATCTTGCAGTTGCAAAGATGGTGACAATGCTGCTGCCCTTTAGCTCTTGGGCTGTCCGGGGAAATTTGTTTTCTGCACTCAGCATGCTTGCTGCCAGCCTGTGTGTGTGTTTTCTCATAAGTCAAACTCTGCGTGGCTCACATTATCGTATTCTGGCTGCGCTTACGGGTTCTCTTGTCTTTGCCTTTGCGCCACTGGTCTGGTCGCAGGCTGTAGTTACTGAAGTATATGGTCTGCATGCTTTTTTTGTGGGTTTACTGCTTTGTTTGCTGTTGGTGCCCAAAGGAGTGGCGAACAATAGGATTTTCTTGGTGGGGCTTATACTCGGATTGGGGCTCGGCAACCACGTCACCCTTGCTTTTATGGTTCCGGCGTTCCTTTTGATCAGACTCGGGCAGGATGAAGTTTCTGCCAAGGCCAGTGGGAACTCTCTTGTAAGACAACTGAATATTTGGCCTAAACTGATCGGTGTGGTTTTGGGTGTAGTAACTGCATACGCTTCTCTGTTGTTGTATGTCCATTCCGCGGCGCCTGTTCGTTGGCTAAACCCGGTCAGCCCTGAGAGATTTTGGGAGTTGATCAGCGCCCGGATGTACCAGTTCTATTGGCGATTCCCATTGGAAAGCGAAGCCTTACTAGAGAGGCTTAAAATAGTCCTGGGGGCGCTTTATGAACAATTTGCATTCCCTGGAATTTTTCTTGTTGGCTGTGGCTTGCTTGTGCTGCTACTGGAGCAAAGAAAGCCAGTGACCGCGGTTACTGGGTGGGTCACAATAGCTTCTGTGCTGTTTACGATGGGATATCAGACAGAGGATGCGCATGTCTATCTGATTCCTGCTGTGCTCTGTCTGGCGGTTTGGGCGGCTTTTGGCATTTACGGCCTGGCTAAAAAATTCTCTCGTTCTCGCTTATTGTCTTTGTCAGCGGGTTTGCTCCTTGTCATTCTCCTTGGTCAACAGATGGTGAAATCCTTCCGCCTGGCAGACGCTAGCCAAGACTATCGGGCAATTGTATATGGGGAACGGGTGATGCAAGAGGCCCCAGAGGGGGCGATGATCTTTACCCACCAAGATAAGGAAACGTTTTCCTTGTGGTATTTTCACTACGCCGAACAGCAACGACCTGATCTGGCTGTGATAGTGGTGCCCCTCCTTGACTATGAGTGGTATCTTGAAGTCCTTTCAGAGACGTATCCTAATATAATACTGCCAGCATCAGGTGACGAGGTGACGCGCTTGTCTTTGGAGACCCTAAACCCTCGGCCGAGTTGTACTACATTCCTGCTTTCACTAAGCGTGTTGGATTGCGATTTATGATCGACGGAGGATCAAAAAAATGAGCAAAAATAGTTTGGTTGTTGCATGCGTGCTTGCGGGTTTTCTGGTTGCCTGCGGCAGTCCCACCTTGAGTGAGGAGACCCCCCCGCCAACAGCTGCTGCGGTGATACCTTTTACTGCTGGATCACCTGCTCAGCTAGAAGCCGGAGATGCTCTGCAATTGGTTGGAGATGGGACGGGCGTCAGTGAAACCTTCACTCTTACGGAAAGCAGCCGGATAAGGTTGTCGTGGGATCAGACCGCGGGTGAAAACTTTTTGCTATATGTACAGTCCACGACGGATCCAGCGAACCGGGTTCAGTTTGTTTTCCAGACCACCCCAGGGGAGGGGAGTGGCGACTGGATTTTTAATGCCGGAGAGTATATTGTAGAAGTAGAGGGTGAGGGTAGCCAGTGGCGGATCACTTTGGATTTGGTGGAGTACATGTCAAGTCCATTGGATCTGCTGGAGGATTGAGTTGGCAGAAGGTGTTGTTGAGCTTCCTTGAAATACCATAGAGAATGCCCAAGCTGATGAAAGGGCGTCGTTGATCTAACGGAGTATCGGAGCTCACGCTTAAGCGGGAGTGTGTTCTGCCTGTTGCGAATACAGCGCAGTCCGTCCGATGTCGTCTGTCTGAGTGGCAAGACTTCACCAGAAGATGCTCGCGTATGGATCCGAATCGATGGATGCGAACCTATTGATTCTGAGCATAAATAAATTCTACAATTCTCTTGATAGCATCCTGTATAGGAGGGAAACATAAAGCATTCAAAAACTAGTCGGCTTAGTCGTAGTGATTTTTAGCTTTTTGGAACCGCATCCCGTTTTTCTCTTGAGAGCATCAACCTGCAATCCTGTGGCTAGAACCAGAATTTCATTGCTAGACTTACTTAGGGGGTACTAACATTATTCGGAAACGATTTCTAGGCTGGATAATCGCAATCGCGCTAGCATTAGCCTTTATCAGGGCCTTTGATAACTTGGGAACTCTCCATCCGCAAATGGCCGTAGAGTGGAAGATGTTCTGGCAGGCCACACACAATTTTCAGCTTAGCTATATTAAGTGGGTTTTTAATCCGCCTTGGGCCTTGGTGCTTTTGTGGCCGATCAGTGGCTTGCCTCTGTACTCTAGTTGGGGCCTGCTAGTGTGTATCACTGTCCTCGCTGCGGCTGCACTTATTCCACATCGGTTTGGCTTTGCTGTCAGAGTAGTGTGGCTATCTTTGACTATTTTTTCCTATCCCTTTGTGCGTCAAATAATTGAAGGCAATATAGAAGTTTTAGTGTTGATTGGCTTCCTGCTGCTTTCCCATGGACTAAGCCGGCAAAATCCCTGGAGTCTAGCGGCTAGCCTTATCTTCTTTTCTAGCAAAATCCAAATGAGTTGGCTGTTTATTTTAGCTTTGCTACCCTTTCTCTGGTATCACTGGCCTCTTGCCAAGTTGGTACGTTCTGCAGGGGCGATATTAATCTTTTGTATCCCCTTTCTCCTCTGGAGAGGAGATGAGTGGTGGTCTATGCTGCGTGTCTTCCCCAAAGAATCACCTTATAACCTTAGTTTAATGGCTAGTTTGCTTCGATTCGGTGTTTCGAGCTGGCTTGCAAGCATGGGCTGGTTTTCGCTTTTTGCAGCCACGATTTGGTTGGTTTATCGCTTGCGCTTACTGTCGCCAGAAAAATACGCGGGGATTCTGGTTGCGGTCAGCTTGCTACTGGCTCCTTATGCAGGGAATAGCACCTTAATTGCCGTGTTAATACTTGGTGTCGTGCCTTATGCAGCGGAGAAACCTTGGCCTCGTATCTTTCTAATGCTGCTCTACTATTTACCTTTGGTAATGGTATGGGATTTCAGGATATTGGATGTGTATGCGTATTTTAGTGCAGTAGTCCTGCTTACCGCGATAGTTCTGGCTTTGAACGAACTACATGGACACGAAGTAGTTGCCCAGATATAATTAAGGCATCAACTTCGGTGATTTCTTGAGGACTAGCTTCGTCTAGGGCATTCAAATTACCCTTGTAAATAAGAGTTAAATGCGGGCGTCGCCAAGTGGTAAGGCATCAGCCTTCCAAGCTGACATTCGCGGGTTCGAATCCCGCCGCCCGCTCTAAAGATTGCCGATGGTTTCTCTAGGGTTTGGCTGAAGGTGCGATATGGAAATTCAGCTCGGTCGCAGGGGAGTGCTGTTCCGAATAGTGCGCGTGGCGGCAAACGCAATCATTCGCGGTCAGTATGCATTTCCCCATGTACCTGAAATCACAGCGGAAGAGCTATCTGAAAGACTGAGTTCGGGGGATGCGCCCGTGTTGATCGATACACGACCCAAAGAGGAATTCAACTCGGGATTCGGTCATCTCCCCAATGCAAGATCGTTTCCGCTGATGGAGCTGATGGAAAACTTTCGAAACGGCAGCAAGTACAAGGCGAGGATGAAGGAGCTGGAAGCTCAATTCAAGGAGATCGAAGCTTTCAGGGAGCAGGAAGTGATCACGATCTGCCCGGGAGGCGGCTTCTCTGTGGTCGCTGCGGAGATCATGGCCGAGGCGGGTTTTAAGGATGTGAAGAGCCTGGCCGGCGGCTCGGATGGTTGGTTTAAGAAAGGCTATCCAACCACAAAAGGCTAGATTGGTATGCTGAGTTGCTGCGGATAACGCTTCTTCAGTTGGCCAACAGTGAGAGTTAGCTAAAGATATGGAAGTTCGACTTAACCGCAGGGGCATGCTGTTCAAGATCGCCAGGGTGGTCACCAGCAAGCTGATCAAGGGGGAGTATTCCTTTCCCCACGTGGCGGAAATCTCCGCCGAAGAACTCTTTGAGAAAATGCAAACCGGCCAGGCGTACTTGCTGATCGACACGCGCTCCAGGGAGGAGTACCGCTCCGGCTTTGGGCATCTGCCTGATGCGAAGTCGCTGCCGCTGATGGAGATCGTTGGCAGCCTTGGCAGTGCGCAGAAGTTCAAGGCCAGGGTCAAAGAGCTGGAGCAGCAATTCCGAGAGGTGGAAGATTTTCGGGACAAGGAAGTCGTCACGATCTGCCCAGGTGGCGGGTTCTCTTTGGTGGCGGCCGAGATCATGGCCGAAGCGGGCTTTAAGGATGTGAAGAGCCTGGCCGGTGGGGCAGATGGCTGGTTCAAGAAAGGCTATCCGACTACGAAGGAGACGGAAGCATGAAAATCGACGCAGTGGGCGTAAGTTCCACAGATCTTAAGAAGACGGTGGCGTTCTACGAGCTGTTGGGCTTTCAGTTCGGCGAGTACGACGCGGAGACGGAGCACCTGGAGCCTCTGACGCCGGACGGCTCGGCACGATTGATGATCGACAAAGCCAGCCTGCTGGAGGGCATCCTGGGGCAGGCGCCGCAGCCCGGCAACCATTCCTCCTTCGCCATTCAGTACGCTTCGCCGGCCGAGGTGGACCGGGTTGCCGCGGCGCTGTTGGCCGCCGGGCACAGCCTGCCGGCGCAGCCGTGGGATGCGCCCTGGGGCCAGCGCTACGCCATCGCCGAGGACCCGGATGGGTATAAGGTGGATTTGTACGCAACGATTGGCGATTGAGGATTGCTGAACGTTGATTGCCTTTAGCAGCGGATTACAATAGAAGAGCGTGCAGAAGCGGTACTCGGTAGCACCGAGTAGCTTCTGCCGCGTGCGAGCAGCTTGCTGCGAGCAAAGCAGGGGCCTGTAGCTCAACGGCAGAGCAGGCGGCTCATAACCGCTTGGTTCCAGGTTCGAGTCCTGGCGGGCCCACAAAGGCAAAGATGAAGCGCCTCACCCTTCTCTCAAACTTGAGCAGCTAACTATCCCATTGGGTAATGCGCTCCGCGATGCTCTCGTCGTCCAGCTCTTTGCAGAGCTGGCGCAGCTGCGGTGTGGCGCCTCGCCATTCCAGGTCGTGTAAATCTTCTGCTAATGGCACATCGGTGCGCAGGATGGCCAGCTTCCGATAGAGCATCGCTTCGCCGCGGCGGGCTTCCAGGTTGAGCGAGAGGCTGGCCGCCCGGCCCGGGCCCATGCCCTGGATCTGCCAGGTGCGCGTGTCCTCCGGGATGTCTTCCAACCGGCCGAATTTGGCCAGTACGCCCGAGGCGGACTTTGCGCCCCAGCCGGGGATGCCCGGGTAGCCATCCGCTGAGTCGCCCACCAGGGCCAGCCAGTCCGGGATGGAAGCGGGGGCGACGCCATACTTGGCGAACACGCCCGCTTCATTCAGGACGATGTCTCGCCGGCGATCCCAGCACACCACTTTGTCACCCGTCACCATTTGGGCCAGGTCTTTGTCTGGCGAGCAGATCAGGACCTGTTCGACCCGCGGGTCGCTTTGCCAGCGCTGCGCGGCGCTGGCCAGTGCGTCGTCGGCTTCAAACTCGACCATCGGCCACACGGTGACGCCCGCCGCGGCGACGAGCTCTTCGGCCAACTGGAACTGCGACCACAGGTCCGGGTCGATGCCTTCGCCGGTCTTGTAGCCGGCATATAGATCGTTGCGGAAAGATTCGATCACATGGTCGAAGGCGTAAGCCACATGGCTGACGTCTGGCTGCGCCAGCAGCATCACCAGGCTGCGCAGCAGGCCCAATGCGGCGCCCACCGGGCGCCCGTCCGCCAGGCGCTTGGGCGGCGCGCCGTAGTAGTTGCGAAAGAGTTCGTAGGTGCCATCCAGCAAGTGAAGCTTCATGCTGCCATTCTAACGGTTCTGTGTTCAAGAGCTGGCTATGCTATGATTCCCCCATGCTGAACCGCCTGAGTCCGGGCAAACGCCTGCTCTTCTATTTGGCGATCAACATCGTCGTCTCGGCGCTGACCACGCTGCTGGTCTTGACCTTGTGGTCGCGGCTGGCGTTTGCCGGCGCGCCGCAGATCGGCGGCAGCCTGTCTGGCGCCGGCAGCGCCACCAGCCCGGCGCTGAGCGGCGTGAGCATCAACGCCGTGCTGGGGGCGGGCAGCGCGGCGGATGAGCGCGTGGTGCTGGTCCACACCGGCCAGCAGGACGTCTCGCTGGCCAGCTGGCGGCTGCGTGATGAGAACGGCAACGAGTACCGCTTCCCGGCGTTGGTGCTGCATCCCGGCGCCCAGGTCAGCGTGCATACTACCTCCGGCACCGATTCGGTCTCGGCGCTGTTCTGGGGGCGTACGGCCCCCGTGTGGCGCAGCGGGGAGCTGGCCCGCCTGCTGGACGCCAGCGGCGGCGAACAGGCCGTCTACACAGTCCCTTAAGCCAGCTCTATAAATGGCTGAAGAAGTAAAATAGCCTCATGCGCAGCGCAGACAAGATCATAGAAGAGGCGATGAAGAGGGGTGAGTTTGACGACCTGGCCGGACGCGGCCAGCCGCTCTCGCTGGAAGACAACCCCAACGCCGACCCCGAATGGGAGCTTGCCTATCACCTGCTGAAGGAGAACGGCTTTGCACCCTCCTTCATTGAAGACCGCAAGGCGATCGAGCAGGGCTTGGCCGCTGCTCGCCAGCTGCTGGTGCGGGCCTGGGCACGCCGGGCTGAGGCTGGCCATGCGCTGCGTTGGGCGCAGGCCTGCGAGCTGTTTGAGAGGACGGCCAGCGCGCTGAACAAGAGGATCCGCGACTACAACCTGACCGTGCCACACGACAAGCTGGCGCGGGCCTTCATCCAAAGCGAAACGGAGATTGCACGCGTGGCGGAGGAATCGGCCTGATCTCGCCGTTTTCTTGCCCCTGCCTGTTCGCTCTGTTACACTAGCCCCAGTTCGGTCGTTTTTGTACTGGCAGCTAACCCATGTCTCAATCCTTTTATCGAAAATATCGCCCCAGTGCCTGGCAAGACGTGGTCGGCCAGGCGCACGTCGTCGAGACGCTGCGCAATGCGGTGGCGGCCGATCGAGTGGCGCATGCCTACCTGTTCGCCGGGCCGCGCGGCACGGGCAAGACCAGCGTGGCGCGCCTGCTGGCCAAGGCGGTTAACTGCGAGCACCCTGACCCGGCCCAGCGTCCCGATGACAGCTGCGAAAATTGTCTGAGCGTGCAGGCCGGCAGCTTTTTGGACTTGATCGAGATCGACGCCGCCTCCAACACCAGCGTGGACGACGTGCGTGAATTGCGCGACAAGATCAACTTCTCGCCCAACCGCGGCCGCTACAAGGTCTATATTATTGACGAAGTGCATATGCTTTCCACGGCGGCCTTCAACGCGCTATTGAAGACGCTGGAAGAGCCGCCCCCGCACGCCATCTTTATTTTGGCGACGACGGAACTGCACAAGATCCCCGCCACAGTGCTCTCGCGCTGCCAGCGGCACGAGTTCCGCCGCATTTCCGTGGCGGAGATCGTGGCCCGGCTGAAGACGATGGCCGCTGCCGAGGGCGTGCAGGTGGAAGAAGCCGCGCTGGAACTGATCGCCCGCCAATCCACCGGCTCGCTGCGAGACGCCCAGTCGCTGCTGGACCAGTTGGCTTCCAGCGGCGGCCAGGTGGGGCTGGATTGGGCCCGTGAAGTGCTGGGCACCGCCGCCAACTTGGCCGTACTGGACCTGTTCGATGCGCTGGCAGCCAGGGACGCCGCGGCCGGTCTGGACCTGATCCACCGGGCGTTGGACGCCGGCAGTGACCCGCGCCAGTTCGCCCGCCAGGTGGTGGACGGCCTGCGCGGCCTGTTGCTGCTCAACATGGGCGCCGAACTGGGACCGCAGTTCTCCGACGAAGAAGCCGAGCGCATGCGCCAGCAGGCGCGCGCTTTTGAGCTGCGCGACCTGCTGGCGATCATTCGTCATTTCAATGAAGCCGCGGCGGAGAAGCCCGCCTGGCTGCCCAGCCTGCCGCTGGAGATGGCCTTCGTGGCCGCCTTGCAAAGCCCGGCCCAGACGCCCGTCCCAGCTCCGGAGCGGGTGTCCGCGGCCGCACCTGCGCCACGCGCGGCGGCGCCGGCGCGGCCAGCCCAGCCCGCGCCGCAGCCAGCCGCGGCCGACAGCGGCATGGACAATGCCACCTGGGGGCGCGTGAAAGAAGCTTTGCGCGGGCAGGACCAGCAGGGCCATGTGGCCGCCCTGCTCAATTCAGTGAAGACGCGTGAGCTGCGCGGCGATACACTGACCCTGGGCTTTGCCAGCGATCTGGTGCGCGAGAAGATGGACAAGCCGGAGAACATGGCCCTTTTGCAGGGCGTCTTGGAGATCTCGCTGGGCCGGCGCGTAGCGGTCAAGTGCGTCCTGTCCGGTGTGCGCGCCGGCGACCTGCCGCCGGGGGTGGACAGTTCCGGCATGGTGGCCACCGCCCTGGGCCTGGGCGGCGAGATCGTGGACGAGACCGACCTGGGCAAGCCCAACGAGTAAAATTCAACACAGCGAAATTATTGCATTTTTAGGAGACCGACAAATGGACAAACTTCCCGGTATGGGTGATATGGCGGGCATGCTCAAGCAGTTGCGCCAGATGCAGGGTGAACTGGCCAAGGCGCAGAAGGAACTGGCGCGCGAGACGGTGACCGCAGAAGCGGGCAAAGGCGCGGTGAAGATCACCGTGACCGGCGACCAGCGCGTCACCGAGCTGCACATCGACCCCGAACTGCTCAGCTCCGGCGACGCCAAGCGGCTGAGCAAACTGCTGCAAGAAGCCTTCAACAAAGCCTTGGATGATTCGCGCGAGATGGCCAAGAAGCGCCTGGGGCCGCTGGCCTCCGGCCTGGGCTAGTCTAGCGCTAGACTATTCGCTGTGCTGCTGCTGCCGGAACCGATCCAGCGCGTGATTGCCGCCTTCGAGCGCTTGCCTGGCGTGGGGCCAAAGACCGCCTCGCGCCTGGCCTTTCACCTGTTGCGCGGGCAGAGCGGCATGACCGAGGAACTGGCCGCCGCGCTGGCCGGCCTGCACAGCGGCACGGGCAGCTGCGGCCGCTGCTTCAACATCACCGCCGCCGGGCAGGAACTCTGCCCGGTATGCGCCAGCAGCGAGCGGGACGGGGGCCAGGTGTGCGTGGTAGAAGAGCCGCTGGATGTGGTGGCCTTGGAGCGCACTGGCGGCTATCACGGCGTCTATCACGTGTTGGGTGGGGCGCTCTCGCCCATCGAGGGCGTGGGGCCGGACGACCTGCGCATCGCCGAGCTGATCGCCCGCGTGCAGGCCGGCGGCGTGCAGGAGGTCATCGTGGCCACCAACCCCAGCATGGAGGGCGATGCCACCGCCATGTACCTGCAGCAGCAGCTGGCGCCCTCAGGCGCCCGGCTGACCCGCCTGGCGCGCGGACTGCCCATGGGCGGCGATCTGGAATATGCCGACCAGGGCACTTTGCTGCGCGCCCTGGCTGGACGGCAGGAATTGTCTTAAAATTTTGTAAAAATCGGCCCTTTTGCCCCCCAAAACATGTTTTGGGCTTGACTCTTAAGGCTTTTCCGCTATACTCATCCAGCTTGTTGTTGCAGGATCTTCCCAAAGTAGATCCCCTTACAATTTAGTGCAGTGAGCACAGACCAGGACCTCGGTTCTAGAGCAATTTCAGAACTGAGGCTTTTTTGTCCTGTTTTGCCCTTGACAGGGTGAGAGCGGGTGGTAGAATCCCCGCCCTGTGCTTGGTTCAAGAGAACCGACCCGGACTTTAACATCTGAATAGTGATAAGAAGTTTTAGCTTGCGTTTTGTAAGACAAACCAACCGCAACAAGAAAAACTGTAACCGTCTTCGGACGGCGAAATTTCTGCGGAGAGTTTGATCCTGGCTCAGGATGAACGCTGGCGGCGTGCCTAATACATGCAAGTCGAACGAGGCCCCTTGTACTCGTACAAGGGTGTCCTAGTGGCGAACGGGTGAGTAACGCGTTGGTGACCTGCCCCGAAGTGGGGGATAACAGTCCGAAAGGGCTGCTAATACCCCATGTGACTGTGAGAGTTAGAGGTCTCACTATCAAAGGAGTAATCCGCTTCGGGAGGGGCCTGCGTCCCATCAGCTAGTTGGTAAGGTAATGGCTTACCAAGGCTAAGACGGGTAGGGGACCTGAGAGGGTGACCCCCCACACTGGAACTGAAACACGGTCCAGACACCTACGGGTGGCAGCAGTAGGGAATATTGCACAATGGGCGAAAGCCTGATGCAGCAACGCCGCGTGCACGATGAAGGCCTTCGGGTTGTAAAGTGCTTTTATGAGGGAAGAGAAAGGACTGTACCTCATGAATAAGGATCGGCTAACTACGTGCCAGCAGCCGCGGTAACACGTAGGATCCGAGCGTTATCCGGATTTACTGGGCGTAAAGCGCGTGCAGGTGGTCTATTAAGTTGGATGTTAAATCTCCCGGCTTAACTGGGAGTTGTCGTTCAAAACTGGTAGGCTAGAGGACGGTAGAGGAAGGTGGAATTCCGGGTGTAGTGGTGAAATGCGTAGATATCCGGAGGAACATCAGTGGCGAAGGCGACCTTCTGGACCGCTCCTGACACTCCAACGCGAAAGCTAGGGGAGCAAACGGGATTAGAAACCCCGGTAGTCCTAGCTGTAAACGATGTGAACTTGGTGTCGGTGGGGTAAAACCTATCGGTGCCGAAGCCAACGCGATAAGTTCACCGCCTGGGGACTACGGCCGCAAGGTTAAAACTCAAAGGAATTGACGGGTGCCCGCACAAGCAGCGGAGCGTGTGGTTTAATTCGATGCTACACGAAGAACCTTACCTGGGTTTGACATATACGTGGTAGAGAAGGGAAACCGGATCGACCCTTCGGGGAGCGTATACAGGTGCTGCATGGCTGTCGTCAGCTCGTGTCGTGAGATGTCCGGTTAAGTCCGGTAACGAGCGCAACCCCTGCTGTATGTTACATGTGTCATACGGGACTGCCGGTATCAAGCCGGAGGAAGGTGGGGATGACGTCAAGTCAGCATGGCCTTTATATCCAGGGCTACACACACGCTACAATGGTCGGTACAACGGGTTGCAAGACCGCAAGGTGGAGCCAATCCTCAAAATCGGCCTCAGTTCAGATTGCAGGCTGCAACTCGCCTGCATGAAGTCGGAGTTGCTAGTAACCGCGCGTCAGCATTAGTGCGGTGAATACGTTCCCGGGCGTTGTACACACCGCCCGTCACGTCATGGGAGCTGGTAATACCTGAAGTCGGTATCCTAACCGTAAGGAGGGAGCCGCCCAAGGTAGGACTGGTGACTGGGACGAAGTCGTAACAAGGTAGGTGTACCGGAAGGTGCGCCTGGATCACCTCCTTTCTCGGAGTACCGAGCAAAGGTCCAAGGACGCAGCTTGCTGCGTTACAGACTGGCGCTCCACTCCCACTAGGCAGACGCTCTTGCAGCGCTGCCAAGTCTCGTCGCGGTGGCGAGGCGAAACCGGCCACTCAGCCCTCTCACGGGGTTGGTGGCCAAACGCAAGCGCTTCTTATCACTACTCAGCGGTTAAAGTCCGCGGGCTTTAACATCTAAACCCGGGCCTGTAGCTCAGTTGGTTAGAGCACTGTGCTGATAACGCAGGGGTCAGAGGTTCGAATCCTCTCAGGCCCACACCTCTGACAGCTGCATCCGGTCGCACCGGATCAGGCTCGGGGATGTAGCTCAGTTGGGAGAGCACCGCCTTTGCAAGGCGGGGGTCAGGGGTTCGAGCCCCCTCATCTCCACTCCTTTCCGCAGGAGCGCCCTATTCAGTTGGGCGAGAACGCGGTACAATCTGGCAACTCTGAGTACGGAGATTTTTCTGAGCAAAACTTTGGTGCAGTACCCAGAATAATAGTCGCATCGCAAGCCGTCTTTTCGACGACCTGGCGATGTGCCGGGTCGTCTTCTTTTCCTGAAAACGCCCGAATTAAAAAGTCCTAAAAGAAGTGTGTGTGCTTCTCGCAACCTTGATCCCTGGCCACGGGGCTCAAGGTTGGCGAAGCACGCCAAGCGGAGGCCTTTGCGCTTTCGCAGAACCTTACAAACTGAATAGACGATCCATAATGATAGAAAATAGACAACAAGGGTCTATCAAGCATACCCATGCTTGATAACTTGTTGCGGAAAATTTTCAATTTCTCCACATTACCACATGATTAAGCTACTAAGGGCTTACGGTGGATGCCTTGGCGCAAAGTGCCGATGAAGGACGTGGGACACTGCGATAAGCCCCGGGGAGCCGTGAACAGGCTTCGATCCGGGGGTCTCCGAATGGGGAAACCCGCTGCGATGAACTCGCAGCACCGCCTAGTTGAACACATAGACCTGGCGGAGGGCACCTGGTGAACTGAAACATCTTAGTAACCAGAGGAACAGAAATCAACGAGATTCCCTTAGTAGTGGCGAGCGAACGGGGAACAGCCCAAACTCAAGAGGCTTGCTTCTTGAGGGTTGTAGGGTCTGGCACATGGAAGTGATCAATCATGAAGTTAGCAGAATGGTGTGGGAAAGCCTACCAAAGAGGGTAACAGTCCCGTATGCGAAAACTTCATGACTTCCGTCAGATACCTGAGTACCACTGGACTCGTGTAATCCGGTGGGAATCTGGGGAGACCACTCTCCAAGGCTAAATACACGTTGCGACCGATAGTGAACAAGTACCGCGAGGGAAAGGTGAAAAGCACCCCGGTGAGGGGAGTGAAATAGAACCTGAAACCATAAGCTTACAAGCAGTCGAAGGGCTATGACGCGTCTGTGAACCCAGAGATGGGCATCGCGGCGTTAGGCCTGACGGCGTGCCTTTTGGAGAATGAGTCTGCGAGTTAATTTTTGTGGCAAGGTTAAGGGAGTAACACCCGAAGCCGGAGCGAAAGCGAGTCTGAATAGGGCGTGCAGTCGCAAGAATTAGACACGAAACCTGGTGAGCTACCCATGGTCAGGGTGAAGCGAGTCTAACCACTCGTGGAGGCCCGAACCTTTCAACGTTGCAAAGTTGTGGGATGAACTGTGGGTAGGGGTGATATGCCAAACGAACCAGGAGATAGCTTGTTCTCCCCGAAATAGCTTTAGGGCTAGCGTCTTGCGTTTAGTGCCGGAGGTAGAGCACTGGATGGGCACGGGGGCTTACTGCTTACCAACCCCAACCAAACTCCGAATGCCGGTACTCCAAAGCAAGGCAGTCGGACCACGGGAGATGAGTTTCGTGGTCGAGAGGGAAAGAGCCCAGACCATCGTCTAAGGTCCCAAAGTCTACGCTAAGTGGGAAACGTTGTGAGATTACTGAGACAACCAGGAGGTTTGCTTAGAAGCAGCCATCCTTTAAAGAGTGCGTAACAGCTCACTGGTCAAGTGATCTTGCGCGGAAAATGTAACGGGGCTAAGCGTAGCACCGAAGACATGGGTTTCAACGTAAGTTGGAGCCGTAGGGGAGCGTTCCATAGGCAGTGAAGGTCGACCGTAAGGACGGCTGGAGCGTATGGAAGTGAGAATGCAGACATGAGTAGCGTAAAACATGTGAGAATCATGTTCGCCGTAAATCTAAGGTTTCCGACGGCAGGTCAATCCGCGTCGGGTTAGTCGGTCCTTAGCCGAGGCCGAGAGGCGTAGGTGATGGATATCCGGTCAACATTCCGGAACTATTTGAGATGAGCGATGGGGGGACACAGCGAGGTAGGCCAGCCTGCGATTGGTTGTGCAGGTTCTAAACGTGTAGGCGTTGAGGTTCGTAGGTAAATCCGCGAGCTGAGCTGAGGCGTGATGGCGTGCCCTGAGGCTGAAGTGGTTGAGCCTTGCTGTCGAGAAAAGCCTCTAAGCGTTGACCCTCAAATAACCGTACCGCAAACCGACACTGGTAGATGGGTTGAGTATACCAAGGCGAACGGGAGAACTTTCGTTAAGGAATTAGGCAACTTAACCTCGTAACTTCGGGATAAGAGGTGCCCATAATCGTGAAAGAATTTCTTCTGTAGCGAATTTGGGTCGCAGTAAACAGGCTCTGCTGACTGGTTAACAAAACCACAGGTCTCTGCTAAGTCGTAAGACGATGTATAGGGGCTGACTCCTGCCCGGTGCTGGAAGGTTAAAGGGACGTGTTAGCGCAAGCGAAGCACTGAACTGAAGCCCCAGTGAACGGCGGCCGTAACTATAACGGTCCTAAGGTAGCGAAATTCCTTGTCGGGTAAGTTCCGACCCGCACGAACGGAGTAACAAGTGGAGCACTGTCTCAACGAAAGACCCGGTGAAATTGAAATACGAGTGAAGATGCTCGTTACCCGCATCAGGACAAAAAGACCCCGTGGAGCTTTACTGTAGTTTGGCATTGATTTGGGGCTTGACTTGTGTAGTATAGCTGGGAGGCTTTGAAGCTGGGGCGCTAGCCTCGGTGGAGCCATCAGTGAAATACCAGCCTGGTCAAGTTTCGCATCTAACCCCACGCCGTTATCCGGGTGGGGAACCGTGCCAGATAGGCAGTTTGACTGGGGCGGTCGCCTCATAAAGAGTAACTGAGGCGCTCAAAGGTTCCCTCAGGCTGAATGGAAACCAGCCGTAGAGTGTAAAGGCACAAGGGAGCTTGACTGTAAGACCAACGCGTCGAGCAGAGACGAAAGTCGGACTTAGTGATCCCACGGTACCGAGTGGAAGGGCCGTGGCTTATCGGACAAAAGCTACCCCGGGGATAACAGGCTGGTCACGCCCAAGCGTCCATAGCGACGGCGTGGCTCGGCACCTCGATGTCGGCTCGTCGCATCCTGGGGCTGTATCAGGTCCCAAGGGTTGGGCTGTTCGCCCATTAAAGCGGCACGCGAGCTGGGTTCAGACCGTCGTGAGACAGGTCGGTCTCTATCCGATGTGGGCGTAAGGGATTTGCGAGAATCTGCCCCTAGTACGAGAGGACCGGGGTGGACAGACCTCTGGTGTGCCAGTTGTCCTGCCAAGGGCATAGCTGGGTAGCCACGTCTGGCAGGGATAACCGCTGAAAGCATCTAAGTGGGAAACCCGTCTCAAGATGAGATCCCTCATCCGTTATGGAGTAAGACCGCAGGTAGACTACCTGCTTGATAGGCAGTAGGTGGAAGCGCAGCAATGTGTGGAGCTAAGCTGTACTAATGGTCGAGGGCTTAATCGGTAATGTGGAGAACTTGGAGATTTTCCGTGCAACTTTATCAACCCGGATCGTCTATTTAGTCCAATCAGCGACTTTGCGCTGTAGGCGGTAGATACTGCCATACAAACGCAGGTCCAGACTTAGTTTGTTAAGTCTCTTGGTGATCTGAGCGGCGAGGGTACACCCGGTCCCATCTCGAACCCGGAAGTTAAGCTCGCTAGCGCCGATGGTACTTGGGGGGCAGCCCCCCGGGAGAGTAGGTCATTGCCAAGGGACTTTTCATTTTAAAATAAAAGAGCCGGCGAATAGCCGGCTCTTTTGATTCTGCAGGCGCCCAGTACTCGCCTGGGGCGTGAGTATAATGTCGGCAGGTGGGAGAGATCGATGTCTTTCACATCCCTGACCAAATTGCCGCTGATCTGGGCGTCGCTGGCCTTTCTGGCCGGCATTGCCTTGGCAGGCGCCTTGCCGTCGTTGCCCACGGGGCTGTGGCTGCTGCTGGCCGCCAGCGCGGGCGCGGCGGCCTGGGCCTTGCGCCGCCGTGTGGCTCCCCTGGGGTTGCTGGCGCTCGGCGCCCTGTGTGCCGGCCTGCTGGGTGCGGCGCGCTACCAGGCAGCCCAGCCCACTTTCGGCCCGGGGGACCTGGCCAGCTACAATGACCGCGGCGGCTGGGTGTATGTGCAGGGTGTGGTCAGCGCCCCGCCGGAGGCGCGCCAAACGTATCTGGAAGTACGCCTGGCCGTTGAGCAGTTGGCACAGGGCGCTGAAAGCCGAGCCGTGCAGGGCCAACTGCTGGTGCAGACCAGCTTTGACGCCCAACTGCAGTACGGGGACCGGGTGCGCCTGTGGGGTCAGCTGCGCACGCCAAGCGACGACGAAGATTTTTCTTACCGAGATTATTTGGCGCGTTCGGGAATCCACTCGCTGATGGCCTTCCCGTCTGTGGAACGCTTGGAAGGCGGGCAGGGGCATCCGTTCTGGTCGGCTTTGTATGGCCTGCGGGAGCGCGGGGTGAATGTGCTCTACCAGCTCTATCCAGCGCAGGAGGCCGCACTGCTGGCGGGGATCCTGCTGGGCGACGAGAGCGGCCTGAGCACGGCTATGAAAGAGGCCTTCAACACCAGCGGCACGCGTCACATCATCGCCATCTCGGGCTTCAACATCAGCATCATCGCCGGCATCTTCCTCAGCGGGTTCAGCCGCTGGCTGGGCCAGCGGCGCGGCCTGGCACTGGCCGCCGTGGCGATCGGCGCCTATACCCTGCTGGTGGGCGCCGACGCGGCCGTGCTGCGCGCGGCGCTGATGGGCCTGTTAGGCCTGCTGGCTTTGCGCACCGGGCGGCAAGCGTATGCGTTGAATTCGTTGGCGGTTGCCGCCGGGCTGATGGCCCTGCTGAACCCGCACGTGGTTTGGGATGTCAGCTTTCAGCTCTCTGCCGCTGCCACGCTGGGGCTGATCCTCTATGCGCAGCCGCTGAACAGTTGGCTGCAGGCGGTACTGCAGCCGCGTCTGTCGCGGGCCAGGCTGCAGCGCATTAAAGGCCCGCTGAATGACTATGTGCTGCTCACCCTGGCCGCCCAGATCACCACCCTGCCGCTGCTGCTGTATCACTTTGGGCGCTTGTCGTTGTATTCGCTGCCAGCCAATGTGCTGGTGCTGCCTTTTCAGCCTGTTTTGATGATCCTGGGCGGGGCTTCGCTGCTGCTGGGGCTGTTGTGGCTGCCGCTGGGCCAGGTGCTGGCCTTCTTTGTGTGGGGTCTGGCGACCTACTCCATTCGCCTCTCGGAGGGATTTGCCAGCCTACCGTATGCGGCGCCAGCAGTCCCCGTGGGCCTCAGCGTGGTCGGGCTGTACTATGCCGGCCTGCTGGCCTACAGCCAGCGGCAGGCTCTCTGGGATCGCCTGCGCCACTGGCAGCCGCGGCGTGAGTTGGGCTTGGCGGCGTTGGCTGCCGCGGCGCTGTGGGTCTGGAGCGCAGCCCTCACCGCCCCTGATGGGCTGCTGACACTGACTTTGTTGGATGTGCCGGGCGAGGCCTTGCTGCTGCGCACGCCGCAGGGCCGCCACCTGCTGATCCATGGCGGGGCCAGCCCGGCGGCCTTGGCGGCCGAACTGCGTCACGAACTGCCGCCCGGCCAGCGCCTGGACTGGCTGGTGGTGGCCGGCGGCCGCCGCGAGCAAAGCGGCGCCTTGGCCGCTGTGCTGCCGCGTCTGCAGCCAAGCCAGCTAGGCCTGAGCGCGGGTGGCAGCGCCGCCCGCGGCCTGCAAGCCCTGGCAGAGGAACACGGCCTGCCGGTGATGGAATTGCAGCCCGGTGACTACTGGGATCTGGGCGATGGCGGCCGCCTGCAGGTGCTGGCGCGCGGGCCGCGTGGAGCCGTCTTGTATTTGAGCTACAAAGATTTTTCGGCCTTGCTGCCCCTTGGCTTGGATTTCGATCTGCTGGAGGAACTGCAAGCCAGCGGCGCACCGCCGGCGCACTTGCTGCTGCTGGCGGATGGCGGATTTGCCGGCCTCAACCCGCCCCAGTGGCTGCAGGCCATCTCACCGCAGCTGGTTTGGAGCACAGACGCTGTGGAAGGACTGGCTTATCCCACGTACAGCACGGCCGCCGCCGGCTGGCTGCGCCTGCGCACAGACGGCAGCCAGATGTGGCTGGAGAGCGGCCGTTAATTATCCTCCTCTAACCCTGTGCCAGTCTCGCATGGCTATAATTTAGGTCCATGCTGAAGCATCCAATGATTCGCCTGGCCATCCTGGGCATTGCCCTGCTGGGCTTTTCTTCCACGTTTTACTTCATGGCGCCGTTGTTTGTCGCGGAGCTGGCCACCGGTGGTTATCCCACGCTGGCCTACTTGCCCACCTATACTCCGCTGCCGCCCTCACCTACCACGCAGCCCACAGAGCCTGCACAGGCCATGCAGGGCACGCTGATTGCCGAGGGCAGCTTCTATCAAGTGGCCTATCAGGGCAAAGGGGTCGCTGCCGTCTACCAAGCGGAGGATGGCCAGCGTGTACTGCACCTGGATGACTTCGAAGTGCAGGACGGCCCTGATCTGCATGTCTATCTGGTCGAAGAAGATGCGCTCGAGGAATTGAACGCCATGGATATGGTTGGCGCGGTGGATTTGGGCGTATTGCAGGCCAGCTCAGGCGAACAAAGCTACCCCATCCCGGCCGGCCTGGAACTGGGTGATTTCGCCCTGGTATTGATTTGGTGCGTGCCGGAAGAGACACCCTACACAGCGGCCCAGTTGGACCTGCTGGCTGCCCAGCAGGACACACCGACCCCCTAAATTCTAATCAGACCAAGGGGCCACTTTGCGGTCCCAGCGGTGATGGCGCAAGGCTTCCAGAAGCTCATCTGGCAGCGCCTGCCCATCGCTGACCGCTATGTTTTGGCGCACATGCTGCGGCTTGCGCATACCGGGGATGGACGTGCTCACCGCCGGATGCGAGATGGAAAAGCGCATGGCCAACTCCGCCAAACTCATGCCGGCGGGCAGCAAAGCCTTCAGGGCTTCAGCGCGGGACACCGTTTCCGCCAGGTTCTCCGGGCCAAAGTAGCCGTTGCGCCAGTCGTCCGCCGCAAAGCGCGTGTCCTGGGTCAGCTTGCCGCTCAGCCCGCCTTCGTCCAGCGGCACGCGGGCAATCACGCCCACGCCCATCTGTTGGCAGAGCGGGAAAAGCTCGTCCTCTGGCGCCTGGTCAAAGATGTTGTAGATCACCTGGATGCTGTCCACCGCACCGCTGCGGATGGCCTGCAGACCGTTCCACGGCTCCCAGCGGTTCAGGCTCAGCCCGAACTGACGGATGAGGCCCTCTTCTTTGAGGCGTTGGGCGGCCTCCTGCCAGGAGGGGTGGGCGGCCCAATGGTCATCCCAGACATGCAATTGCTGAATATCAATGCAGTCAATGCCCAGGTTCTCCAGGCTGCGCTTGGTATATTCGATGATGTGGTCGCTGGGGAAGGTGTCTTCCAGCGCGTCTTGCGGGTTGGCTGGCCACTTGCGGTTCTTGGGCGGCACCTTGGTGGCCACTACGATCTTTTCGTCGGGGTGGTTGCGCAGCAGCTGGCCCAGCAGCTGCTCGCTGTGGCCGCTGCCGTAGATCCAGGCTGTGTCATAAAAATTGCAGCCCAGCGATAAGGACAGTTCCAGCGCCTCCAGTGACTGGGCGTCATCGGAATCCTTCCAGTCGCCCATGCCCCACAGGCCGTGGCCTATCTCGCTGACCCGCAGGCCGCGGTTGCCAAAGGCGCGGTATTCCATCTTAGCGCTTGTACTTTTCAGGCTTGGTGGAGACGAAGGGCAGCTTGATCTTGCCGTAGCGCGCCAGCACATACAGCATGCCGGCCACAGCCATCAGTCCGGCGATCAAGCGAGAATAGCTTAGATCCGTACCGGGGATACGCGGCTGGTCTGGGCGGAAGATTTCCACCCAGAAGCGGCCCAAGCCGGCCCACACCAGCCACAGGCCGAATATCACGCCGGGCTTGAGCTGCTTGGCAAAGCGCTTGCCCAGCCACAGCAGCGCGCCGGCGCCGATCAGGTTCCAGATCAGCTCGTAAGCAAAGGTGGGGTGAAAGCGGGTGCTCTCCTCCGGGTAGGCGGCCAGGTCATTCCAGGGCGCCTGCCGGTGGCTGGCGGAGATCGGGATGCCCCAGGGCAGGTCCGTAGGCGGGCCGTACAGTTCCTGGTTGATGAAGTTGGCAATCCGGCCGATTGCCTGGCCCACCAGCAGGCCGGGAGCCACCGAGTCGAGAAACAGCAGGAAGTCGAAGCCGATCTTGCGGAAATACAGGTAGGCCACGATGCCGCCGGCGATGATGGCGCCATAAATGTGCAGGCCGCCTTCCGTGATGCGCAGAATGCGGGTGGGGTCTTCCAGAAAATAGCGGCCGCCCCCCAGGATGTGATTGATCACATACCAAAGACGCGCCCCGACCACGCCGGCAATTGCCAGCCATACCAGCACATCCCACATCTTCTCGCCGTCACCGCCGCGCTGCTGGATGCCGCGGGCGGCGATGTTGGCGCCGACCATGACGCCCAGCATGGCCAGGACGCCGTACCAATGCAGGGCAATGTTGATACCAAAAATTTGGGTAGAAAAAATGACAGGATCGATCACGAGAACCCTTTGCGTGTGGACTAATGCGCTACGGGAATAAGTTCCGCGTGGCGTTCAAACTGGAAGAGCTGGTAGACCTCTGCGAATTCTTTGGCGATCTGTTCGCTGCTCAGCCCCTGGCCTTCCAGGGTGTATACGTTGTCGCTGCGGAACTCCAGGTGCTCCACCACGGTCTGCTCCACCTCGACGCGGAAAGCGTCGCTCAGCGAACTGCGCATCCACTGATACAGCGCATCCACTGCGGCGGGAATGTCGGCGATCAGGTCGTTGTAATACAAGATGAAATAGCTGTCATGCGGCATATGCCGGAAGCGCTCCATCGGGTAGAGATACCAATACCTGATCTGCTCCAGCATGGCAGCCTGCATGCGCTTGGCGGCGTCTGGCAGCCCCATATAGTCCCAGATGTACTCGAAGAAGCTGAGTGCCGAGGGCACCAGTTCCAGTGGGTCGCGCGCCAGGTAGATGATGCGCGCATCCGGGAAGAATTCCCGCAGGCTCTCGATGCGGCCAGTGTGCGCCGGGCTCTTGGCCAGGTAGATCTTGTCTCCGCCGGTGCAATAGAGATGGCGGCGAATGATGGCGCGGTAAAAGCCCATAATGCGCTGCCGTTCCTGGGCGGGGATCTCTTCGTCAAAGCGGTCGTAGGGCGGCAGGTTGTCCACCGGGAAGACGAACTGCAGGAACATGGTGGCCCAGATCGTGATCAGCAGGCCTTCGTCCTCATCCGGTGTGAACAGCCCCACCTTGTGCATTTGGATGCTGTCCAGCCAGCGCCGGTCACGCGTCATCAGGTAGCGGCGGCCGCGGCCGCCCAGCAAAGTGCGGTCCAAGAAGTCCAGTACGCCCCAGAACTTGCGCTGGGTGATCGTAGGCGCAATGTAAATTTCCGCCACATTCATGCTGGTGAACTGATCATCTTTGGCCAGCAGGCGCTGCAGCAGCGTGGAGCCGCTGCGGAAATTGCCCACGATGAACACCGGGGCCTTGATCTCCTGCTGGCGGTAGGCGGGAAAGAAGATTTCGTCGAGGTAATAGCAGATCAGGGTCAGCAGTTGGTGAACGGGAATCACCAGATACCAAAGCAGCATGGCGCCGCGCCGCCGGGCCGAGAGTTTGAGCTGGTCTTGTTGGGATTTGAAGAACTGTTGAAAAGTGAGTTGGAACAACAGCGAAAGGTTAATTGGCATTCCACAGACCTCAGTGTCAATCTACTATATCACACTCACTTCTTTGTCTTTAACCCCGGCCAGCGAGTAGAATGTGGCCCGGTTTGGTCGCGTTTTCCTGAAAATACGGACAAAATATAAAACAAGTGTGCTATTATTGCGCCTGCGTTTGGAGAAGTTAACTGCATGACCCCAAAAGTAATCCGTGTGGTGGGTGCCAAGGCCCATAACCTCAAAAACATCTCGGTGGATATCCCCCGCGACAAGTTCGTAGTGGTGACCGGGCTTTCCGGCTCCGGCAAGTCATCGCTGGCTTTTGACACCATCTTTGCCGAAGGGCAGCGCCGCTACGTCGAATCGCTGTCTGCTTATGCGCGCCAATTTCTCGGCCAAATGGACAAGCCGGATGTCGAATACATCGAGGGCCTCTCGCCGGCCGTCTCCATTGACCAGAAGGGCTCCTCACACAATCCGCGCTCCACGGTCGGCACCGTCACCGAGATCTATGATTATTTGCGTCTGCTCTACGCCCGCGCCGGCGTGCCGCACTGTCCCATCTGCGGACGGGAAGTCACGCGCCAGTCTGCCGAAGAGATCGTCAGCGCCATTGAAAAGCTGCCCGAGGGCAGCCGCCTGCTGATCATGGCGCCGCTGGTGCGCGGCCGCAAAGGCACGCATGAAGGCGTGTTGGAAGAGATCAGCAAGGCGGGCTTTGTGCGCGCCCGGGTCAATGGCCAGGTCATCGAACTGGGCAAGGACACTGTCAAGCTGGCCCGTTACAAAATGCACAGTATCGAGGCTGTGGTGGACCGCCTGGTGGTGCGCAAAGACGAGAGCACCCAGGAACAGGAAGCCGCCCGTTCGCGCCTCACCGACTCGGTGGAGACGGCCCTGCGCTTTGGCGAGGGTAACTTGGTAGTGCAAAACCTGAGCGATGAAGGCTCAGACGATTTGCTTTTCTCGGAAAATTTGGTCTGCCCTGAACATGGCAGCACCTTGCCGGAGATCGAGCCGCGCACCTTTTCCTTTAATACACCGCACGGCGCCTGTCCCGAATGTCAGGGCATTGGCACCAAGCTGGAGATTGACCCGAATCTGGTGATCCCGGACAAGTCGCTCTCCCTCAGCCAGGGCGCCATTCGGGCCGGGGAGTGGGGCGGCCCGCGTGATGAAGGCGGCTATTACTGGTCCACCATGGAGGGCGCCGCGCGCGCCAACCGCATCAACCTGGATACCCCGGTGGAACGCCTCAACCAGAACCAACTGGACGTGATCCTGTACGGCACCAACGGACAGGAGGTCGAGGTCAAGTACAAGCGCACCAACGGCCGCGTCTCCACCTTCCACCTGGCTTTCGAAGGCGTGATCCCCAACCTGGAACGCCGCTTCCGCGAGTCCAGTTCGGAATATACGCGCAGCCGCATCATGGAATACATGAATGACCGGCCTTGCCCTACCTGCAAGGGCGCCCGCCTGCGCCCCGAAGTGCTGGGCGTGACCATCGAAGACAACAACATCCTGCAGGTCACGCAGTGGCCGGTGCTGGAGACGCTGCAGTGGGCGGAGAAGCTGGCCGCCGATGATTCGCCGTTGCGCAACCGCGAACGGCTGATCGCCAAACCGATCCTCAAGGAAATCCGCGAGCGCCTGGGCTTCATGGTCGATGTGGGCCTGGATTACCTGACCCTCAATCGCTCCGCCGGCAGCCTCTCCGGCGGCGAGGCCCAGCGCATTCGCCTGGCGACCCAGATCGGTTCGCGGCTGATGGGCGTGCTCTACGTATTGGACGAGCCTTCCATCGGCCTGCACGCCCGTGACAACGAGCGCTTGTTGCGCACGCTGGTCAGCATGCGCGACCTGGGCAATACCGTGCTGGTGGTGGAACACGACGAAGAAACCATCCGGCGCGCCGACTGGATCGTGGATCTGGGTCCGGGCGCGGGCGAGAACGGCGGCCAAGTGGTTGCCGAGGGCACGCCTGCCGATATTCAAAAGAACAAAGCTTCGCTGACCGGGGATTACCTCTCCGGACGCAAGTTTATTCCGGTGCCTGAGCAGCGCCGGGCCGGCTCAGGCAAGGCGCTGACCATTGTAGGCGCCCGCGAGAACAACCTGAAGAACCTGACCGTGGAACTTCCGCTGGGCAAACTGGTCTGCGTGACCGGTGTCTCTGGCTCCGGCAAGAGCAGCTTGATCAACGAGATCTTGTATAAATCGCTGGCCCGCCAGCTGAACGGCGCCTTCGCCAACCCCGGCCAGCACGACGAGATCCGCGGCGTGGAGCACCTGGACAAGATCATCAACATCGACCAGTCGCCCATCGGGCGCACGCCGCGCTCCAACCCAGGCACCTATACCGGCCTGTTCAACTTGATCCGTGATCTGTTCGCTGAATTGCCGGAGAGCAAGGTGCGCGGTTACAAGCCGGGCCGCTTCTCCTTCAACGTGCGCGGCGGCCGCTGCGAGGCCTGCGAGGGCCAGGGCCAGGTGCGCATCGAGATGCAGTTCCTGCCGGACATCTACGTACCTTGCGAGATTTGCCATGGGGCGCGCTTTAACCGCGAGACTTTGCAGGTCAAATTCAAGGATATGAGCATTGCCGACGTGCTGGACCTGCCCATCGACCGGGCGATCGAAGTCTTCTCCGCCTTCCCGGCGATGCTGAGTAAGCTGGAGACGCTGCGCGACGTGGGTTTGGGCTATATCCGCATTGGCCAGTCCGCCCCTACGCTCTCTGGCGGTGAGGCGCAGCGCGTCAAGCTCTCCAAAGAGCTCTCACGCCGCGCCACCGGCCAGACCATCTATGTCCTGGACGAGCCTTCTGTGGGGCTGCACACCGGCGACGTGCACAAGCTGGTCGAAGTGCTGCAGCGCCTGGTGGACGCCGGAAACTCCGTGGTGATCATTGAACACAATATGGACATTATCAAAGTAGCCGACCACTTGATCGACCTGGGCCCGGAGGGCGGCGGCCGCGGCGGTGAGCTGGTGGCCCAGGGCACCCCGGAAGAGGTGGCCCGTGTGGCCGCCAGCTACACCGGCCAGTTCCTCAAAGCAGTGCTGCGCCAGCCTTAGCTGGGCAGATTATCAATGATCGTGCCGACCGGCTCGCCCAGCAGGGCGGCCCGCAAGGCGCCTTCCTGCCAGAAGTTGAGCACCATGATCGGCAGGTTGTTCTCCATGCACAGCGAGATCGCTGTGCTGTCCATCACCGCCAGGCGCTGATTGAGCGCCTCAATATAGTTGAGGTGGCTGAAGCGCTTGGCGTCCGGGTTCTTGTTGGGGTCGGAGTCGTACACGCCGTCCACCTTGGTGGCTTTGATCACCGTGCCTGCCCCAATTTCCATGGCGCGCAATGCAGCGGCCGTGTCGGTGGAGAAGTACGGATTGCCTGTGCCGCCGCCAAAGATGACCACGCGGCCTAGGTCCAGGTGGCGGGTGGCCCGCCGGCGGATATACGGCTCGGCTACGGCGCGCATCTCGATCGCCGACTGCACCCGGGTTTGCACACCTTCGCGTTCGATGGCGTCCATCAGCGCCAGAGCGTTCATCACCGTGCCCAGCATGCCCATATAGTCCGCCGTAGCGCGGTCCATGCCGCGCTCAATGCCGCTGCGTCCGCGCCATAGGTTGCCGGCCCCGATCACGATGGCCAGCTGCACCCCCATGGCGACTACATCCTTGACTTGCTTGGCTATGCCTTCGGCCTTGTCCGGATCAATGCCGGAACCCTCGTCGGCGGCCAGGGCTTCGCCGCTCAGTTTAAGCAGGACGCGGTTGTATTTAATGCTTGCCATGCTCGTTTGCCTCCATAGCTCCATTATTCCAAATTCAGTTTGTTTCGACTGAAAAAAAAGGCCAACCGTTTGGTTGGCCCTCTCTTTATTCCTCTGTTTCTTCCGACTCGACGTGTTCGCCGAGCTCCCAGCGCACAAAGCGCTGGACCACGATATTTTCACCCATCGAACCGACCACCTCGCCGATCAGCTCTTTGACGCTCTTGCCCTCGTCGCGAATGTAGCCCTGGCGCATCAACACATTCTCGTCCAGGAACTTGTCCACGCGCCCGGCAATGATCTTGTCCCAGGCGGCTTCGGGCTTGCCTTCGTCCTTGGCGCGGGCCCGGGCCACATCGCGCTCGGCTTCCAGCACCTCTTCGGGCACTTCTTCCTCATTCACCCAACGCGGGCTGGCCGCCGCGATCTGCAGGGCGATTTCGTGAGCCAGGTTGCGGAAGGCCTCGGAGCGAGCCACAAAATCGGTCTCGCAGTTGATCTCGGCCATCACGCCCACGCGGCCGTCGCCGTGGGAATACAGCTCCACCACGCCATCGCTGGCGGCGCGGCCGGCGCGCTTGGCGGCCTTGGCCAGGCCTTTCTCGCGCAGGTAGGCCACGGCCTTGTCATAGTCACCGCCGGCGTGCTCCAGAGCGGCGCGGCAGTCCAGAATGCCGACGCCGGTGGCGTCGCGCAGTTCTTTAATTTGTTCGGTGGTAATTGCCATGCTTTAGTTTTCCTCTTCTTCGCTCGCGCTTTCAGCCTCGGCCGCTTCAGCGGTCTCGCCGCCTTCTTCGCTGGCCGCCTCTTCGGCAGCTTTGGCAGCCTCAGCAGCTTCAGCCGCCTTGGCGGCCTTCTCCGCTTCCTTGGCGGCTTTGGCGGCCACCTCGGCTTCTTCCTTGGCCTGCTCTTCAGCCACCTTGGCCAGCGTGGCGGCGCCCAACAGCTCTTCGTCGCTCAGCTCTTCCGTGGGGGCGTCTGCTTTGCGGCGGCGGGCGTTGGCGGCGGGTTTCTCCACTTCGCCTTCCTGCTTGTCGCTGCGCAGGGCTTTGCCCTCGATCACTGCGTCGGCGATGTAGGCCACCATCAGCTTGATGGCGCGGATGGCGTCGTCGTTGGAGGGGATCACATGGTCGATCACGCTGGGGTTGCAGTTGGTATCCACCAGGCCCAGCACAGGAATGCCGAGGATGTTGGCTTCACGCACGGCGGTCTCTTCGCGGTTGACGTCCACTACGAAGAGCATGTCCGGCACGCGCGTCATGTTGCGGATGCCGCCGAAGCGCTCTTCCAGCTTCTCAGCGGTGCGGCTGTCGGTTAGCAGTTCTTTCTTGGTCAGGCCGGTGGCCTGGGGTTCCAGGCGCTGGCGGTCCAGGCGGTCCAGTTCGGTGATGCGCTGGCGCATGGTCTGCCAGTTGGTCAGCATGCCGCCCAGCCAGCGCACGGTGACGTAGGGCATGCCGGCGCGCTGCGCCTCGGCCTCGATCGTCTCCTGCGCCTGGCGCTTGGTGCCGACAAAGAGAATGGTGCCGCCTTTGGCGACCGCCTCGCGTACACGGTTGTAACCGTCTTCCAGCGACTTGGCGGTCTGCTGCAGGTCAATGATGTGGATGCCGTTGCGTTCGGTGAAGATGTACGGCTTCATGCGCGGGTCCCATTTCTGGGTGCGGTGCCCGAAGTGCACGCCCGCTTCAAGAAGGGCCTTCATATCAATCGCGGCCATGGGGTAAAACTCCTTTTGCGTTAACTTCCGCTTCCTTCATCCCCAGCAATCGCCCGTCATACGGGCACGCATTGCCGGGTCCAGAAGCGTGCAAGATGATGCCTGTGCAGCCTGGTTGCACTTGAAGCTGGCTGCGCCAACTCCAGCACGGCCTTGGCTGTGCAAGCAACGCGCCCGCGAATGCGAGCGCGAAGTAAGTATATCACAAAGCCAAAACCAAGCCTAACTACTCAAAGATGGCCTGGACATCCGCCAGCAGGGCGTATAAACCGCGCAGTCCCGGGTAGCCCAGGCGGTCCAGCACGCTGACCTGCCCGTTTTGCACGGCAGGCAGCTGCGCCCACAGCGGGTCCTGTTGGATCTTGGCCAGGGCTTCCGGTTCCCCATCGATCAATTCGCTTTGCAGCAGGATCAGTTCTTGGCCGTGCAGCAGGTCCACCCGCTCCAGGCTGACAAAGGCACGCCCATCCCGAAAGGAAATGCCTTCCCGCTCGGCTTCCGTTGGGATGAATTGCACACCCAGCTTCTTGAGCAGCCAGGGTGGGGTCTGCGGGCCGTCCACAAAGATGGCCGGGCTGGGGCCGGAGTATATGGCGGCCACCGATACCTGGCGGGCAGGCGCATTAATCGCCTGGGCCACCGCCGCTGCAGCAGCTTCAAAGGCGGCCAGGTCGGCGCTGGCTTTGTCGCTCAGGCCAAAGGCGGCCAGCGTTTGGGCGTAACTCTCCAGCGGGTCGTTGCCGCCAATCGCGACGGTCGGGGCGATCTGTGAGAGTTTCTCATAGCCGGCAGTGTGGATGAAGAAAACATTGCCAATGATCAGGTCGGGTTCGGCCTTGGCGATCTCTTCCAGGGAGAACTGGCCGGAGGTTTGATACAAGGCCACGCCGTCCAGCTCTGCCGCGCTGAACAGCGGCAGCGCTTCGGGCAGATTGACGTTCGAGCCCACCAGCTTAATGCCGGCATCTAGCAAATTGGCCAGCAGGCCTTCTTCGCCCAGGGCAAAGACTCGCTGCGGGTAGGCCGGGATCTCGGTTTGACCAAAGGTGTGCTCGATCAGGCGGGTATCAGCCGTCTCAGACATTACGACCAGCGGCGCCGCCGCGGGAGCGGAACTGCAGGCAGCCAACACGCCCGCGCACAGCACCAAGTAAAAGAATTGCAGGATTTTTCGCATAAGAACCTTTCTGGCGCTAATTGTATGGAAATGCCGCGGCGCTCTCCAGGAGGTTTTGTAAGATTGCAAAAGGCGGCTAGAATCTGCGCATGGATTCCCAGCAATTTGCCCAGGCTGTGGCCGGCCTGCCCCTGAACCAAACCGCGTTCTTCGACAGCATTGGCTCCACCAATGACGTCGTCGCCGAGTGGGCCGCCGCCAGCCAAACCGGGCCGGCCCTGGCCGCCGCCGGCCAGCAGACCCAGGGCCGCGGCCGCGACGGCCGCCGCTGGCACACCCCGCCGGGCAGTGCCCTGGCCGCCAGTCTGCTGCTGCCGCTGCCCACCGGCTTTGACCCCGGTGCTCTGGGGCGGTTATCCGGCCTGGGCGGCCTGGCAGTTTGCGAGGCCTTGGAGGCCCTGGGGCTGCAGCCGCAGATCAAGTGGCCCAATGACGTGCTGCTCAACGGCAAGAAGGTGTGCGGCGTACTGGCCGAGGCGCATTGGGCCGGTGAGCGCCTGCAGGCTGTGCTGCTGGGCATTGGCATCAACCTTGCAGCCTCTGCTGTGCCGCCGGCCGCTGAGCTCAACTTCCCGGCCACCTGTGTCGAAGCCGAAGTCGGCCGGCCGGTGGCCGCCGCGGCCCTGCTGCGCAGTCTGCTGCAGCACCTGCTGGCCTGGCTGCCGCGCCTGGCGGACGAAGCCTTGCTGCTGGCCTGGGAAGCGCGCCTGGCCTATAAGGGCCAGCGCGTGCAACTGCACAGCGGCCCAGCGCGCTGGGATGCCCAGCTATTGGGCCTGGCGCAGGATGGGCGCTTGCGGCTGCGCTTGGAGGACGGTGAGGAGCGCAGCTTCCAGGCGGGCGAAATACGCATTCGCCCAGGCGTTTGACAGCCACGCAGGCCAGGCACTACACTTGTTCACAAGGAGCACGGCTATGGATGACTTTGCCAAAGATGAGGAACTGCAGAACTTCCTCCGCGAGATTGAAGAAGCCTCCGCATTGGAGTTGACTCCCGAACCGGAACTGGGCTTTTTGGGCATGACGCCCGGCCAGCGCTTTGTGATCGCCTTGATGTTCTTTTTGATGGTGCTGATTATTGGCGCGTTTGCCCTGCTGATCACCGGCGCCATTTCCCTGCCTTTATAGCCGCCAGCTGGAGAATAAAAAGCGGGCAGAGAAACTCTGCCCGCTTTTTTGTTGGGTAAAAACCGGCTTACTTCTCTTTATCCCCGTTCTCGGCGATGCCGGCCAGCTTCAGGTCGGCTGCGGCAATGCGCGCCAGGGTGGCCACGCTGTCGCCTTCGGCCAGGTTCATCAGGCGCACGCCGCGCGTCGCCCGGCTGGCCTGCTTGATCTCTTTGACGCGTGTGCGCAGCACCACGCCGTTGGTGGAGATGATGGTGACTTCGTCAGCGGCCTGCACCACGCGCACCGCCGCGATCTGGCCGATGGTGTTGAAGGACTTGATGTCCGTGGTCAGCATGCCGCCGGTGCCGCGGCCCTTGGCCGCATATTCCTTCAGCGGGGTGCGTTTGCCGTAGCCCTTGGTGGTCACCACCAGCAGCTCACCGCCCGGCTCGACCACTTCCATGCCGGCCAGGTGGTCATCGCCCTTGATGCTGATGGCTTTGACCCCCGCGGCCTGGCGGCCCATCGGTCGCACGGCGCCCACGCCGAAGCGCAGCGCCTTGCCCTGCTGCGTCGCCAGGATGATCTCATCCTTTTCGCCGGCTAGGCGCACCCAGCCCAGGCTGTCGCCGTCGTCCAGGTTCATGGCGATCAGGCCGGAAGGGCGCACGGCTTCCAGCTCGCCCAGCGCCATGCGCTTGATCTTGCCCTGGTGGGTGGCCATCACGCAGAAGGCCGCCGCCGACTTGAAGTCTGGCACCACCACCACGGCTGTGATGGTTTCACCGCTGCTGACGCTGAGGATGTTGATGATCGGCGTGCCGCGGGCGGTGCGGTCAGCCTCCGGCAGGCGATAGACGCGTTCAGAATACACCTTGCCGCGGTCGGAGAAGAACAGGATCGTCTCCAGCGTGCGCGCCGGCACCAGGATCACGACTTCGTCGTGACCCTTGGTGGCATGGCCGCGTACGCCGGCGCCGCCGCGGGTTTGTGCCTTGAACGACTTGGCGGCCACACGCTTCACGTAACCTTGCTGTGTCAGGCTGACCAGCACGGCTTCGTCGGCTACCAGGGCTTCTTCGCTCAGGTCGTCCTTGGCGCGGCCTTCGGCGTCCACCTGGGTCTTGCGCTCGTTGCCGTAGGTCTTGAGCATGTCGCCCAGATCGCTCTTGATCAGGGCCAGGATCTTCTTGGGGCTGTTCAGCAGGTCTTCCAGGTAGGCGATCTGCTCCTGGATGGCCTTGTACTCGTCTTCGATCTTCTGGCGCTCCAGGGCGGCCAGCCGGCGCAGTTGCATGTCCAGAATCGCCTGGGCTTGTTTCTCGCTCAGGTCGAAGCGCTTCATTAATGAGGACTTGGCCGTATCGGCGTCCTTGGATTCGCGGATGGTCTTGATCACCGCGTCCAGGTTGGCCAGCGCTTTCAGCAAGCCCTCCAGGATGTGCGCACGCGCCCGGGCCTTGTCCAGCTCGAACTGCGTGCGGCGCGTGATGACCACCTGGCGGTGCTCCACAAAGATCTGCAGGGCGCGCTTGAGCGAGAGCAGGCGCGGTTCACCGTCCACCAGGGCCAGCAGTTGGGCGGCAAAGGTGCTTTGCAGCGGGGTGAACTTGTACAGCCGGTTCAGCACCATTTGCGGCTGGGCGCCGGCCTTCAATTCCAGCACAATGCTCAGGCCGTCACGGTCGGATTCGTCGCGCAGGTCGGCAATGCCTTCCAGGCGGCCGTCGCGCACCAGTTCGGCGATGCGTTCGATCAGGTTGGTCAGATTGAGCTGGTAGGGGATTTCGCTGATCACGATGCGGTTGCGGCCGCGCACGCCTTCTTCAATGCGAGACTTGGCCCGCACCATCAGCTGGCCTTTGCCTTTGCTGTACAGGTCGCGGATGCCGTCCATGCCCACCACCAGGCCGCCGGTGGGGAAGTCCGGTCCCTTGACGTACTTCATCAGGTCTTCGGCCGAAACCTCGTCGATCTTTTCCCAACGGTCGATCAGGTGGTTCAGCGCGCCGACCAACTCGCCCAGGTTGTGCGGCGGGATATTGGTGGCCATGCCCACCGCGATGCCGGAGGAGCCATTGAGCAGCAGATTGGGCAGGCGGCTGGGCAGTACGCGCGGCTCTTGCAGCGAGCCGTCAAAGTTGTCAGTGAAATCCACGGTGTCTTTGTCAATATCGGCCAGCAGCTCTTCGGCCATGGGGTGCAGGCGCGCTTCGGTATAACGCATCGCCGCTGGGGGATCGCCACCGATGGAGCCAAAGTTGCCTTGGCCATCGATCAGCGGGTAGCGCATGGAGAAATCCTGCGCCATGCGCGCCATGGCGTCGTACACGGCTGCGTCGCTGTGCGGGTGGTATTTGCCCAGCACTTCACCTACGATACGGGCAGATTTGCGGTAACTGGTGTTGGCGCGGATGCCCATGTCATGCATGGCGTAAAAGATGCGGCGGTGCACGGGCTTGAGGCCGTCGCGCGCGTCAGGCAGGGCGCGCGAAACGATCACGCTCATGGCGTAATCCAAATAGGCAGAGCGCATTTGCTCGCCGATGTCTACCGGTTTGATTGAAGTGCGTTTTTCCACAAATTGTCCTTGAATGAAATGGAAACGTGCTGAATTTTCAATTATAACTCAGCGCGCTATTTCAGGCGTGCGCTGCCCCGCTTGGACTTGCCGCGTTTCCTTAATGTATACTTCCAGTCAGAAATGTAGAAAAACACTTATCAAATTGTTGGATTTGAGTACACTAAGGCTAACGTGGCACGGATACACCGGGATGACATTCGTTTAACCACCGGACCCCTGGCGCCAGAAGTGCTGGTGCCGCGCCTGGGGGATAGCCTTGTGGAAAAAGGTCTGCTTACCCGCGCAGATTTGCAGCGCGCCCTCAGCCATCAGCAGCAAAAGCGGAAAGAAGGCACCCGAGTGCTGCTGGGGGAGGCGCTGATCGAGCTCAACCTGGTGGACCGGCGCACCCTGGACGCAGCGGTCACCGAGCAAATTGCCCAGCTGCAGGAGGCCCTGCATCAAAGCAACCTGCTGCTGGAACAGCGCGTGCAGGAACGCACCATAGAGCTGCAGGAAGCGCTGGACAAGCTCACCGAGTTCAACCGGCTGAAGAACGACTTTATTTCCAACATTTCGCACGAACTGCGCACGCCGCTGGCGCATATGGTAGGCTACATTGACCTGCTGGGGGCCAACGCGCTGGGTGATTTGAACGACGAGCAGCGCAACGCCGTGCGCATTTTGGAGAAGTCGTATCGCCGGCTCAGCAGCCTGATCGATAATCCTTGTTCCTCTCCTTTGACACGGTGGAAAGTCTGCACCTGGAAGCCGTAGTGGTGTATATCCCGCGTTTGTTCGATTCGGTGGCCGCCAACCAACAGGCCCGGCTGGAGGAAGCCGGCGTCAAGCTCACCCGCCAGACGGCGGGCGATTTGCCGCCGGTCCTGGCGGATGAAAATAAGCTGGAATGGGCCCTAAACCAGCTGGTGGACAATGCCATCAAGTTCAATAAAAAAGGGGGGCGTGTGCACCTGAGCGCTCAGTCGCAGGGCAGGCGCGTGGAGCTGGCCGTTATGGATACTGGGGCGGGCATTGCCCCAGAAAGCATTCAAGACATTTTTGAACCCTTTCATCAGATCGATGGTTCCAGCACCCGTAAAGCCGGGGGCACCGGCATTGGGTTGACCCTGGCGCAGCGCATCGTACAGGCGCATGGCTCCAAGCTGCTGGTGGAAACCCACTTGGGCAAAGGCAGCCGCTTCTCATTCACCCTGCCTTTGGCTGCGGCGGCAAAATGAGCGCCCGAACCGAAAGCCTGCAGCCTGCGGAACTCAAAGCGGTCTACGCCATCAGCCGCATCGTGGCTGAAACGCTGGACCGCGATGAGGCCCTGGCCGCCATCGTGCGCCTGGCGCGGCCGGTGTTCATCTTCGACAATGCGGTGCTCTACCTGGAGACCGAGCAGGGCGGCCTGGAGCCTGCCTTTGCCCGCGCCATCGGCCGCGGCCGTTCCACAGAGGCCGACCTGGCCTGGGGGGAACGCGCCGCCTACGAGGCCTTTCACACCGGGAGCGATTTCCTCTACCAGCCCGAGGTGGACCCCAACCGCGATCGTCTGGAGCAGCACTTTTACCTGGCCCTGCCTCTGCGGCTGGGGGGCAAATGCATCGGTTCACTGGTCTTTATTCGTTTTGGCGGGCCAACCTATAAAGAAGAGCAGATCAACCTGGCCAAGTTCATCGCCACACATGTCAGCCAGGTGCTGGAGCATCGCCGTCTGGTGGAACGCATTGCCAACCTGGAGGCCGAACGCCGCTTGGCGCGCCTGCAGTCAGACTTTGTAGCCACAATTTCACATGAATTCAAAACCCCGCTGGGATTTATCAAAGGCTACTCAACCACCTTGTTGCGCAAGGACACTGAGTGGGACGCGCAGACGCGGCGAGAATTCCTTGGCATTATTGATGAAGAAGCGGATCGCCTCAGTGAATTGATGGACAACCTGCTGGACTCCTCTCGCCTGCAAACCGGAACCCTGGATGTGACCAAACAGCCGGTGGACCTCAACGCCCTGATCGATGAGGCGCAAGCCCGCTGGCAAACCCGCCATCCTGAGTTGGAAATTCACTGGCAGCCCGGCCCCAGTGTGCATGTCTTGGGTGACCCCAAGCGCCTGGCGCAGGTGCTGGAGAATTTGGTGGGCAATGCCGCCAAATACGCGCCCGAAGGCCCCATCTGGATTGCTTTAAAACAGCAGGCCGGCTGGGCGCAGATCTCAGTGCGCGATTCTGGACCCGGTATCAAAGAATCCGAGCAGACGTTGATCTTTAAACGCTTTTATCGTTCTTCCAGCTTGAAAAGCGGGACGCGCGGCAGTGGTTTGGGCCTTTACATTTGTGAACAGATCGTCAAGGCGCATTCCGGCGAAATTCATGTAAAGTCGGGGGAAGGTATAGGCGCTGAATTTCAGGTTCGTTTGCCCCTTGATGACGCCAGGGCGGCCAGAGGAGATAAGGAGAAGGCTTTATGACGACTCAAATACTTGTCGTGGATGACGAACCGCGCTTTTTGCGTCTGGTATCCGCCAATCTGCAAACGGAGGGTTTCCAGATCTTGGAAGCCGCCAACGGCAACCAGGCTGTTGAGATCGCCGCCGCACAAACGCCGGATCTGATCGTGCTGGACGTGATGATGCCCGAGATGGATGGGTTTCAAGCTTGCGAGCGCATCCGCGAGTTTTCCGAGGTGCCGATCATCATGCTGACGGCCAAAGGTGAAGAGGCGGACAAATTACGCGCCTTTGAGTTGGGCGCAGATGACTATGTGCTCAAGCCTTTTTCCGCCAGTGAGCTTCTCGCCCGGGTGCGCGCCGTGCTGCGCCGGGCGCAGCGCGGCGCCACGGCCACGCCGCAGAGCACCTTCTCCCGCGGCGGGCTGGATATTGACTTTGCCCGCGCCCAGGTCACGGTGGAGGGCGAACCGATCTCACTGTCTGCCACGGAATACCGCCTGCTGCTGCAGTTTGCCCGCAACTTTGGCAAGACCCTCACCGGGGAGCAGCTGCTGCGCAACGTCTGGGGCCCCGAATACAGTGAAGAAAAAGAGATCCTGTGGGTCAGCATCTCCCGGCTGCGCCAGAAGCTGGAACGGGACCCCAAGAACCCTCAACTGATTGTCACCCTTTCTGGCGAAGGCTATATGATGCCTTAGGCCAAGGACAGATGTCAGAAAACTCTACCGACCAGGGCGGTTTTCGCCAGCTGGTGAACACGGTGCAATACCCCGTGATCATCCAGACCATTCACAACCGCATCCACGGCAACCTGCATGCCCGCGAGAACGAGCGCATTAAAGATGCGCTCAATTCGAATGAGCTGTTTGTTGCCATCACCAAAGCGCAGATCTTTGACCCGGAAGGCGTGGTGGAGTTAAAGCGCAGCGACTTCATGGCCATCAACCGCGAGCACATCATTTGGATCATCGAAAACAAGGCCGCCGCCAATCCCCTCGGCCGTTGAAATCGTTTAAACTTATCTGATGAGCGAGAACCAAGCCTTACAGTTGCGCGCAAAGAAACTCGGCGTTTTGCTGCGGGATGCCCGCCTGTCCAGTGGCAAGTCCATGAAGGACTTGGGCGCGGCCATCGGCATTTCCGCCAGCACCTTTGGCGCCATCGAACGCGGCGAGAGCTCCCCCTCCCTGCCGGAGTTGGAAGTGCTGGCCTATTTCCTGGGCGTGCCGCTGGCTCACTTCTGGTCCGAACGCTTGGTGTCCGGCCCGGGCACGGCGGAGGAGCTGGATACCCAGCGCCTGCTGGTGCTGCGCCAGCGCAGCGTCAGCACCCTGCTGCGCCAGGCGCGGGCCGCCAGCGGGCTCAGCCAGAAAGACGTCTCTGACCGCACCGGCATCTCCGCCAGCCGCATTCGCCGCTACGAGAGCGGCGAAACGCCGGTGCCCCTGCCTGAATTGGAACATTTGGTGGCCGCCCTGGGCGTGCCGCTGGAAAGCTTCATGGATGCTCATGGGCCGATCGGCGAGTGGAACACGGCCCAGCGCGCCCGGCAAAACTTGTCCAACCTGCCCAGCGACCTGCAGGACTTTGTCGCTGGCGAAGAGAACCGCGCCTATTTGGAATTGGCCCAACGCCTGCAATCGATCTCGCGTGAAAAATTGCAAGCCTTGCGGGACGCTCTCGACGCACTGCTTTAATCAATCCCTTACAGGATTGTAAGGGAAACCCCAAAAGGCCAGCGCTATACTGCTCTTGTTGCTTTTCGCCTTAACCCTGCGAGCGTGATAGCCGGGAGGTGGTTCAAAACTGGGGTAGGTTAGCGGTATGTCAGTTGTTTTGAAGGGGGAGGGCTATCGAATTGCGTTGGAGCATGCTCCAAATGCAATGGCAATCACCCATCCGAAGGATGGGCACTTTCTTTTTGCCAATCAAGCATTTTGTCAGTTCTTTGACGTCTCACTTCATCAGATTATTGAAACCCGTGCAGCGGATTTGTATGCCGGGGCGCAGGACCGCCAGCGCATTGTGCAGCAGCTGCACAAACAGCAGGGCATCGATCGCCTCCCCGTAGAATTCAAGACCGGTAGCGGCCTACTGCGCTGGGGAGAGCTTTCTGCCCGTTTGGTCGAGATCGAAGGGGAGCAATTGATTGTCAGCACCATTCTGCCCGCGGAGGCCCATGCAGCCAACGGTCTGCAAGAAAAGCTGGCGAACGTGGAAGGCGAGTTGCAGCAATTTGCCTATATTGTCTCCCACGACCTGCAGGAGCCTTTGCGCATGGTGGATGGCTACATGCAGCTGATCCGCCAGCGCTACAGTGGCAAGCTGGACAAAGACGGCGATGAGTTTATTGGCTTTGCCGTGGATGGGGCCAACCGCTTGCAGCAGATGATCAATGACCTGCTCGTCTTTTCCCGGGTGCAGACCCGCGGCGGCGCCATGACTTGGGTGCCGGCTGAGGATGTTTTGCAAAACGTGTTGGAAAACTTGGAAATCGTCATAGCTGATGCGCAGGCCGAGATCCATGTCGGGCCGCTGCCCAGCGTGTATGCCGACCCGGCCCAGTTGGCCTTACTCTTTCAGTATCTGATCTCCAACGCCCTGAAATTTCATGCGCAGCAGGCGCCGGTCATCCATATTCGGGCCGAGGCGAAAGACGGTTTTCACCAATTTTGTGTGGAAGACAACGGCATCGGCATAGATGCCGCCCATTTAGACCAGGTCTTTTTGATCTTCCGGAAATTGCACAGCCGGGAGCGTTATCCCGGCACTGGGATGGGCCTGGCGATCAGCAAGCGCATCGTGGACCGCCATGCCGGAGCGATTTGGATCGAGTCTGAACCGGGGCAGGGCAGCAAAGTATTCTTCACGATCTCCGTCCCATCAGGAGAGCAGAAATGAGCGCCCGCATCCCCACCGGGGAGCTTCCCTCCCAGAAACGGGACAAGCCGATTCGGGTCTTGTTGGTGGAAGACAACCCTGGTGATGCGCGCCTGATCCAGGAAATGCTCAAGAGCACCGGCAATATGAACTTGCGCTTCGAGCATGTCACTACCCTCGACCAGGGCCTGGAATATGTGGGAGACCCCGAACAGCCGCTGGACGCGGTCCTATTGGACCTGGGCCTGCCGGATTGCCAGGGTTTTGAAACCTTCGAACGTTTTCAAGAGAAGGGCAAAGCTTTCACCATCATTATTCTCAGCGGGCTGAACGATGTCGACCTGGCCCTGCATGCGGTGCGCAGCGGCGCCCAGGATTATTTGGTCAAAGGGCAGATCAACGGCGACTTGCTGCTGCGCTCCATCCGCTACGCCATTGAGCGTGACGAGACCGAAAAGCAGCTGGTCGAAAGCCGCGAGCGCTACCAAAGCCTGGTGGACATGATGCCCGACGCCATCATGGTGCATGTCGACAGCCAAATCGTGTTTGCCAACCCCGCCGCCCTCAACTTGCTGGGCGTCAGCAGCCAGGAAGAGCTGGAAGGCCGCAATGTCCTCGACTTGGTGCATCCCAACGACCGCAGCGTGGTGACCGCCCGCATCGTGAAGCAGGCCGAGACAGGGGAGGCCCAGTCGCCAGTCGAAGAAAAGTTCATTCGCTCGGACGGGCGCATGATCGACGTGGAGGTGACTGCCACGCCTTTCCTCTTTGAGGACAAGCAAGCTACGCAGCTGATCATCCGTGATATTTCAGAACGCAAAGTGCGCGAGAGCGAGATGGAGGCCATTGCGGCTGTGAGCCGCGGCCTGCAGGACGCCGACACTCAGGACGAAATGCTGCCGGTCATCATGGACCAGGCCATGCAAGCGGTTGGCGCCTTGGATGGGTCGATCACTTTGATGGATGAGCAAAGCGGTGACCACCACATCGTGGCCGGCCGCGGGCCGCGAGCCAGCCAGCCGGTTGGCTCGGTCATCCCGCGCGGCATGGGGCTGACCAGCAAAGTGGTCGAAGACCGCAGCGCCTACATCAACAATCAATTCATCATCGACCCGGACCCGGCTCTATACCAAGTGGTCAAAGACGTCACTCCAACCAAGTCGGTGGCGATTTTCCCCATCTTTGCCGAAGACAAAGTTATTGGCACCCTGGGCCTGGGCCGTGACCTGCCTTTTGAAAACAGTGATGTGCGCGTAATTAATGCCATCTGCAGTATTGGCGGCAACGCCATTCATCGCGCTGCGCTGTATGAGCAGACCCAGCGCCGTTTGCGGCACTTGCGCAGCTTGCGTGAAATTGACCTGGCAATCACTTCCAGCCTTGACATCAACTTTATTCTGGATGTGATCTTGACCCAGGCCAATCGCGAGCTCGATCTGGACGCCGCGGCGATCTTGCTGCTGAATGCCGAGAATGTCCTGGAGTTCGCTGCCGGGAATGGCTTCCGCAGCCAGCTGATCCGAGACAGCCGGGTGAACTTTGGTCAAGGCCTGGCCGGCCGGGCCGCCCAGCAGCGCCAGCTGGTGCGCGGCAGCGGCGAGGCCTTGTATCGCAACACCCTGCGGCCACAGCTGTTCCAGCAAGAGAGCTTCCTCAGCTATCATGCCGTGCCGCTGGTGGCCAAAGGCAAGGTGATTGGCGTGCTGGAAACCTTCCACCGTTCAGAAGAAGTCCGTGACACGGAATGGGAAGACTTTCTGCTCACGCTGGCCGGGCAGGCCGCCATCGCCATTGACAATGCATCCTTGTTCCGTGACTTGCAGCGCTCCAATGATGATTTACGCGATGCCTACGAGCGCACCATCGAAGGCTGGGCGCACGCCTTGGCCCTGCACGACATGGAGACCATCGAGCACAGCCGCCGTGTGACCGAAACCACCGTGACACTGGCCCGTCACCTCGGGCTGGATGATGACAGGCTCGTTCATGTGCGCCGCGGCGCTTTGCTCCACGATATTGGCAAAATGGGCATCCCCGACCAGATCTTGGGCAAGACCGGGCCACTCAACGAGAATGAGTGGCACATCATGCGCAAACATCCCGAATACGCCGGCCAAATGCTGGAAGGCATTGAGTTTCTGCACCCCGCCATGCCTATCCCGCTCTACCACCATGAAAAATGGGATGGTTCGGGCTATCCTCATGGCCTTAAAGGGCAGGAAATTCCATTGGAGGCGCGTATTTTTGCCATCATTGATGTCTGGGATGCGCTGACCTCTGACCGCCCTTATCGCCCGGCCTGGGAGACCAACAAGGTCAAAGACTACTTGCGCGACCAGGCCGGCAAGCATTTTGACCCGCATGTGGTCGAATCATTTTTCCTGCATATCCTCGAAAAGTAAAAGGCTGCCGGCATCCGGTATAATTTCTCCTGATGGTTGTTCCCGCGGTCCTCAGCCAGCGCCCCGCGACTGAAGCAGACCGCAGCCGGTTGGCCAACCTGCTGCACTTCGAAACCTATGTGCATCGCCATCTGGATTGGCGACGTCCGTTAGACTGGCTCGGCCATGACCCCTATTTGATCGCAGAAAATTCTGGGCAGTTGGTGGCCGCCTTGGCCTGTTCCCCTGACCTGCCTGAGGTCAGTTGGGTGCGCCTGTTCGCCACGGCCGCCGGTATGCGGCCTACAGATGCCTGGGATCTGCTCTGGCCGGCGGCCACCCCCATATTGCGCCAAAAAGAGATCCACACACTGGCCGCCATTCCGCTTCAAGACTGGTTTGAAACCTTGCTGGCGCGCAGCGGCTTCATCAAGGACCACGAAGTCGTCGTTTTGGAATGGCGCCCCCAGCCCCTGCAGACCTCTGTCCAGGAGATCGACGCCGACCTGCGCCCCATGACCCAGGAAGACCTGCCCCTGGTGGCGGAGGTGGATCATGCCGCCTTCCGCCCACTGTGGCGCAACTCGCTGTCTGCCCTGGAGGCTGCCTTCAGCCAGGCTGGCCTGGCCAGCGTCGTCGAGCAGGGCGGGCGCATCGTCGCCTACCAGATCAGCACGCACAGCGCCCGCGGGCCGCACTTGGCCCGCCTGGCCACGCATCCCAGCCACCAGGGGCGCGGCCATGCCGCCACCCTGGTACGCCATGTCCAAACCCACGTCTTGCAGCGCGGCGACACCTTATTGACCGTGAATACCCAGGACAATAACGGGGCTTCTTTGGCCTTGTACAAGAAACTGGGCTTCAACTTCAATGGGGAACAGTTCCCGGTCTACCAGTACGACTGCACATCCGGCGCAGATTAAACCGGGGAGAGAAAAACTCTTTCACTTCTTTGCAAAGAGCCAACTTCTGCTACACTGGGCAGGCAATTACGCCTTGCCCGGCCTAGACCGGAGACACTGCTTCGGAGGATACACAGAATGACCAATCGCCAAGCTCGCCAGGAACGCCAGCGCGCCAAAGCCAAAAAAGGCCAGTACCAATGGCTGATCTACATGGGGATCGGTGCAGTTATTTTGGTGGGACTGATTGTTCTAAGCCAGCTTTTTAGCGGCCCGCGCCAAACCACCTACACCCAAAAAGACGGTATGCAGTTGGGCGCCGCAGATGCGCCTGTCACCGTGATCGAATTCCTGGACTTTCAATGTCCTCACTGCCTCAACTCCTACAACTCTGTGGAAGAGGACATGATCGCCGAATATGTGGACACCGGCAAAGTGCGCCTGATGTACTATGTGGTCGGTTTCCTCGGCCCTGAATCGGTCAACTCGGCTGAGGCGGCTTACTGCGCCGCGGCGCAGAATTACTTCTGGGAATTTCACGACGTGGTCTTTGCGCCGGTGAATTTTTCCAATGGCAATGTGGGCGGCTACTCGGACGCCAAGCTGATTGATATGGCTGGCAAGGTGGCCGGCATGGATACGCAAGCCTTTAGCGCCTGCATGGCCAGCGACGAAAAGATCCCGGAAGTGCAGGCCGCACATGACGTGGCGGCCAGCCTGGGCGTAAGCGGCACCCCGGCCTTTGTGATCAACGGCCAGGTGCTGGGCGGCGCACAGCCGTTCTCACGTCTGCAGCAAGTCATTGAAGAAGCTCTGGAAACTGCGGGCGCCAACTAGACCGATCTGGTACTCGATAAAAACACCCTGCTTTGGCAGGGTGTTTTTTGTTGGTGCTAGAAGTCCAGCGGAATGCGGAAGTGGGCCAGCAGCGCCACGATCAATGGGGCGATCACCAGCGCCGGGAGGAAATTGCCCACCCGGATGGGCTTGATCTCCAGCAGGCTGCTCACGCCCATGCCCACCAGCAGCAGGCCGCCGGTGGCGCTTAATTCGGCGATCATGGCCGGGGTGAAGACGGCCTGAATTTGCTGGGCCAGCAGCGAAATGCTGCCCTGCAGCACCAGAATAACCAGCGAAGAAAACAGCACCCCCACGCCAAGCGTGGAGGCGAACACAATGCTGGCGAAGCCGTCCAGGGTGGACTTGATCGCCAGCAGGCTGAAGTCGCCGGTCAGCCCATCCTGGATCGAGCCCAGGATCGCCATCGGGCCGATGGCGTAGACCAGAGAAGCGGTCAGGAAGCCGCGCACGAATTTGGCGCTGCCGCCCTCGGCGTTGGCGGCAAAGCGCGCTTGCAGCCAGGCGCCCAGGCGTTTGAGGCCCTCTTCGATCTGCCACCACTCACCCAGGATGCCGCCGATGATCATGGCCAGCAGCACCAGCACGGCATTGCTGGTTTCCGAGAACATGCGCAGGCCGTAGGCCACAGTAAACAGGCCCAACCCGGCCACCACGGTCTGCCCCATGCGTTCCGGCAGGCGTGAGCCAAAGGCCAGGCCCAGCAGACCGCCAAGAATGATGGTGGCTACATTAAGCAGCGTGCCGATCATGCGCTGATTATAAGGGAGCGTATAATTCCGGCCATGTCCAGGGGACCTAAACAATTGGCGACCCAGCCGGCCTGGTGGATCGCCTACGGCGTGCTGTGCGGCCTGGCTGCCGCCGGCCTGTTGCTGCTGTTGGCCGCCCCGCGCCGCGGCCAGCCCATCCAGCTGGTGCAGGCGCCCACGGCTGACCCAGCCATGGCAGCGCAAGCGCAGCCCAGCCGCCCGGCCCCGACGCCGCTGGTGCAGCCCAACCTGCCGTTGGACCTGAACGCGGCCACCGCGGCGGAACTGGAGTTCCTGCCGGGCATCGGGCCTAGCACGGCCATGCTGATCGTTTCGTATCGTGAGCAAAATGGGCCGTTTCAGCGCCTGGAGCAGTTGTTGGACATTCCGGGCATTGGCCCGCGCACCCTGGAAGGCTTGCTGCCCTTTGCCTATGTGGAACCCAATGAAGATTAAACCCCTCTTGCAGCGCTACCAGGCCCTGCTGGACCTGCCCGCCCACACCCAGAGCATCTCGCTGCTGGAGGGCGGCACGCCGCTGCTGCCCTTGCCGCGCCTGGCTCAGGAACTGGGCGGCGGCTTTGAGCTGTATGCCAAGGTCGAGGGCTTGAACCCGACCGGCTCCTTCAAAGACCGCGGCATGACCGCTGCGGTGGGCGAGGCGCTGGGCCGCGGCGCCCAGGCCGTGATCTGCGCTTCCACCGGCAACACCGCCGCCAGCGCCGCGGCTTATGCCGCCCGCGCCGGCCTGCGCTGCATCGTGCTCATCCCGCAGGGCAAGGTCGCCGCCGGCAAGCTGGCTGGCGCGCTGGCCTACGGCGCCCAGGTCATCCAGGTCAGCGGCTCGTTCGATCAGGCCTTGGAGCTGGTGGTGCAGGTCAGCCAGCGCCAACCCATCGCCCTGGTCAATTCGCTTAACCCGCATCGCTTGCAGGGCCAAAAGACCGCCGCCTTCGAGATCATTGAAGACTTGGGCCGCGCCCCGGACTGGCTGTGCCTGCCGGTGGGCAACGCCGGCAACATCATTGCCTATTGGATGGGTTTCCGCCAGGTTCACCAGCTGCACGCCAGCGGCCTGCCGCTCCTGCTGGGCGTACAGGCCGCCGGGGCGGCCCCGCTGGTACACGGCGCGCCGGTCGAAGTGCCGGAAACGGTGGCTACCGCCATCCGCATCGGCAAACCCGCCCGCGGCGAGCAGGCATTGCAAGCCGCCGCCGAGTCCGGCGGGCGGATTGTGGCCGCCAGCGACGCCGAGATCCTGGCCGCACAGCGCCGTCTGGCCGCCGAAGGGCTGTGGGTCGAGCCAGCTTCAGCCGCCGGCCTGGCCGGCCTTACAGCGGAGATCGCTGCTGGCCGCCTGCAGCCGCAGGGTCGCGTGGTGCTGGTCTGCACCGGTCACGGCCTCAAAGACCCGGACACTATCACGCAGGCCATCCCCGCAACGCCGGTTATTCCGGCGGAACTGGCTGCGCTGGAAGCCCTGTTGGCTGGCTGATGGTGACTGTACGCGTCCCGGCCAGCACCGCCAACCTGGGTCCGGCTTTCGATTGCTTGGGTCTGGCGCTGGACTTGTCCAACCAGGCCAACTTTAGCCTGGAAGGGCAGGGCTGGCAGATCGAGATCACCGGCGAAGGGCAGGGCCGCCTGCCGCGCAGCGCCAGGAACCGCATGGCGCGCGCCTTTGAGCTGGTCTACACTAAGACCGGCCAGCCCCTGCCGCCGGGCGTCAGCTTGGAGGCCCACAACCACATCCCACTCAGTTCGGGGCTGGGTTCCAGCTCTGCCGCGGCCCTGGCGGGCTTGTTGGGGGCCAATGCGCTTTTGGGTGGGCCTTTCTCTCAGGCCGAGATTTTGCAGCTGGCCGCCGACCTGGAGGGCCACGCTGACAACGTGGCGGCCGCCTTGTACGGCGGGCTGGTCCTGGTCTACAGCCATAAAGGACGCTGGCAGGTGCAGCAGTTGGAGCATCAGCCGTTGCGCGCTGTGGTGCTGCTGCCCGAAGCGCGGCTGAGTACGCATGAGTCGCGCGCCGCTTTGCCTGCCCAGGTACCTTTGCCCGCCGCGGTGGCCAATATCGGCCACAGCTTGCTGCTGGCTGAGGCTTTGCGCCGCGGCGACCTGGCGTTGCTGGCCCTCGCCATGAAAGACCAGCTGCACCAGCCCGCCCGCTTGGCTCTGCTGCCCGGCGCGGCCGAGGCGATCGTCGCCGCCCAGGCTTTAGGGGCCGCAGCGGCCCTGTCCGGCGCGGGGCCGGGCGTGATTGCGTTTGTAGAGGAGGGGGCCGAAGAAGCCGTCGGCGCGGCCATGCGCGCCGCCTTCCGGGCGGCGGGCTTGGCCGCGCGGCATTATGCACTCAACAGCAGCCCGCACGGGGCTGTGGTCTTATAACTTGGGCAGCACGATGCTCTGCTGCTTCTGGTATTTGCCCTTCTTATCCGCGTAGGACACGCGGCATTCCTCATCAGCTTCGAAGAACAGCACTTGAGCGATCCCCTCATTGGCATAGATCTTGGCAGGCAGGGGGGTCGTGTTGGAGATCTCCAGAGTGACGAAGCCCTCCCACTCCGGTTCAAACGGCGTCACATTCACGATGATCCCGCAGCGTGCATAGGTGCTTTTGCCCAGGCAGATGGTTAGCACGCTGCGCGGGATGCGGAAGTATTCGACCGTGCGCGCCAGGGCGAAGGAGTTGGGCGGCACGATGCACACCTCGCCCTTGAAATCGACCATGGACTTGGGGTCAAAATTCTTGGGGTCCACCATTGCTGAATGCACGTTGGTGAAGATCTTGAACTCGTCGGCCACGCGAATGTCGTAGCCGTACGAGGACACGCCGTAGGAGATCACGCCCTCCCGTACCTGGCTGGCTTCGAACGGCTCGATCATCTTGTGCTGCAAGGTTTGCTGCTCAATCCAGTGGTCGGGTTTCAGGCCCATCTCGTTCTCCTTAGCGGCTGGGGTAATTCCAGCGGCTGGCGTTAAAGATAATGTCCAGGAACACAGCGCGTTCCTCGGGGGTCATCAAGCGCGGCTTGGCAAAGTCCACGAATTGGATGGTGAACACTTCCGTATTGATGTAGCGGTTATCGTAGACGATGTTGCGCGTGATCAGCGCCTGGTCGCCGTACTCCACCACGCCGCGCTGGTCAAAGAACATGTTGCCCAGCCCGTAGGCGATGATGGCCCCGTCGCCGGTGAACTCCATGCCGTGGGCCTGGTGCGCCTGGCTGCCGCTGATGATGTGCGCCCCGGCCGCCGAAATACGCGTGAAGTCGCGCACCAGCGTCTCCGGCGGGCGGAAGACGTAGTTCTCGTTATGCTGGAAGGTAGCGATAACCACATAGCCCGCTTGCACCAGCTCCTGAACTTGCTGTTCCATCAGGGCGTAGTCGCACTCCACCGTGCCGGGGTGGTCCTCGCGGGCGGTGGCATAGCCGCCGCCCTTGCCGTTGCAGCCGATGAAGGCGATGTGGTTGCCGTTATGTTCCAGGGTCAGGGCTTGGCGCGCCTCGGCGCTGTTGACCCCGCCGCCGTAGTAGGGCAGGCCGATCTCACGGTACATGTCCAGCGTATACAGCATCGCCTCGGCGCCCCAGTCGTTGAAGTGGTCGCCGGTCAGCTCGATCACGTCGGTACCGATGTCGGTCAGCAGTTCCATATAGGCCGGGTTGCTGCAGAACACCAGCCCGCGCTGCACTGGGTCTGGCAGGGGGCAGTCCGCCGCAAAGGGCACTTCATTGCTAATGTGGGTAATGTCAGCTTCGCGCAGCAGCGGGCCTACATCCTCACCCGGGTAGGTCACGCCGTTGCGGTCCATGGTGTAGGCCGTGGCGCGCACCAGCGCCGTCACGCCGGTGATGATCACGGTGGTCAGCTTGTCGGCCTCACGGTTGCTGGCTGGGGCTTGGGCGCCAGCCAGCAGGGCCGCTTCGCCCTGTATGCCAATCGGCACGGTCAGCGGGTAGGCCGCCGGGTCAAAGTCTTTCCAGATCGGCGATTGGCCGTCCACCGCCAGCACTTTCCAGCGCGGGGCGATCTCCTCGAAGGGGATCAGCGCCCAGGCCGGTTGCCGTGCCCAGGCCGCCTCCAACAGCTCATCCGCCGGGTGCACTTCCGTGGCGCCGGCGGCCGGCTGGCCCCACAGGGCGCTCAACACCGCCAGCGTCTCCTCGCTCAGTAGCAGCGGGACGCCGGCGAACGGCTCGCCGGCCCGGCCGCCCCAGGCGGCCTGCAGCTCCGCCAGGCTGACCGCGTCAGTCAGGGTGGGGAAGGGCGCCGCCAAAGCGTAGATCCACTGGCTGAGTGGTTCACCCAGGTTCACGCCCACCAGCACATCTGCTTCGGCGGCATCCTCGGCCCAGGCCGCGCCTTCGGGCAGGCTGACCTGCTCCGCAAAACTGGCGGGCAGCGCGGGGTCCAGCCACCAGGCGGGCTGGCTCGGCGCGGCTTCTTCGGCGGACAGGTCAGGGTGGAACGGCGTCAGCGTGATCGCTGCCGCGTCGGGGTTTGGCGCCGGCGCAGGGCTGCTGGGCAGGTTGCAGGCCGCCAGCAGCAGGCCCGCCAGCAATACAAGAATGGTCAATTTACGCATAGGTTTGGCGAAATGGCTGCGGGCTAAAAACCGCCGCGCTCCTCAATAGAAGTACGAATCTCTGCGTTCAGTGTCACGGCTTGGGCCTGCAGCTCCTGCAGTTCAGCCAGCATCGCCCGGGTTTCCTTCGATTTCTTGACTGAATTCAGGTTGATGCGCACGTTTAGTCCGGCGCCCTGCAGGCTGGCGGCCGCCAGTGCGCCGGCTGTGCCGGCATCGCTGAGCGTGTTGGTGTTGCCCAGGGCGGCGGACTGCTGCGCCAGGCGCAGGCAGTCGTGCGCCATGCGCGCCACCGCCAGCGGCTGGCGGGCCGCTTCCAGTGTGGCCGCCTCGATCGCCGCTTCACGGCCGGGGGCGTCCTTGGCCAGCTTGAAGGCCGCCATCACTGCGTCAAAGGCGGCCGCATCTTCGCTGATCGCCCGGGTAAAGGCAGCCCGCAAGCCTTCAGCTTGCGCCAGCACTTCGTTCATTTGGGCTTCCACCGCGGCATATTTCTTCTTGCCGATTGTCAGCCGCGCCACCATCGCCACCAAGGCCGCGGCCAGCGCGCCGGAATGCGCCGCGGCGGACCCGCCGCCGGGCGCCGGCGCCGCGCTGGCCAGCGCCTCGACGAAGTCTTCGGCCGCCGGGGCGGCGGCCGACTGCATGCGCCGTTCCAGCACCTGCTGCGGGTCAAAGCCGTCCAGCTGCAGGTACCAGGCGGCCGCGTCTTCCATAGCTTGCTGCGGGATCAGGCCGACCAGTTCGGTCTTGACGATGCTGGCTCCGTAGCGGGCCGCCTCGCGGCGGATGGCTTCCACCACCCGCGCCAGCGGCGTCTTTTTGTAATTGGTCAGGTTCATCGAGACCTGCGCCAGCCCATCCACCAGGAAGCCGGCGCCTTTGACGAAGCGAAAGCCGCCGGAGGAATGGCGCACGGCCTTGCCGATCGCCTTGGCCACTTCCACATCGCCGGTGTTCAAATACACGTTGTAGGCGATCAGCGGCTGGCGCGCCCCAATCGCCACTGCGCCGGCCTTGCCCAGTGCATTGGGCCCATAGTCCGGCTTGCGGCTGGCCTTGCGGCCGATCTCGGCGCGGATGCCTTCGTACTCGCCGCGCCGCACGTTCTCCAGGTTGCGGCGACTGGCTTTGCTGGCGGCTTCTTCATATAAATACACCGGAATACCCAGTTCGTCGCCCACACGCTGGCCCACGCGCTGGGCCAGCTGCACGCACTCATCCATGCTGACCCCGGCGATGGGCACAAAAGGCACCACATCGGCAGCACCCATGCGCGGGTGCTCGCCCGTGTGCGTTTCCATATCGATCAGCTCGGCGGCCTTGGCGATGCTGCGCAAGGCCGCTTCTTCCACCGCCGCCGGCGGGCCGACGAAGGTCAGCACGCTGCGGTTGTGGTCCGCATCGGAGCTGCGGTCCAGCAGGGTTACGCCGTTCACCGAGGCAATCGCCTCGGCAATCGCATCCACCACTTCGGGACGGCGGCCTTCAGAAAAATTGGGGATACATTCGATAATGGGGACTGTCATTGGGATTGATTATATACCTTGGGCTTGCCAGCCGAAAATGGCAACTGCGCAAGGAATGGACTGGCAGCTTCCTTGCAACCTTTGTATAAACAAAGCCCACCCTCGAACTATGCGCAAACTCACTCCCATGCTCCTTGTAATGCTCGCCAGCCTGGCCTGCAATTTCCCCACCACCACCGTTGGCCCGCCCGCGGCGGCCAGCGTCCAGCCGCTGCTCTCCGCGGACCCGGCCAGCACGCCGCTGGGCGCGGCTGTGCCGCCGCCGACCCTGCCGCCCACCCGCGACCCCAACCTGCCGCTGGCCTCGCCCACACCAGACAGCGCCCACGCGCTGCCTGCCGTGCGCAGCGAGTACAGCGAATATGTCGTGCAGCCCTATGATTTCCTCAGTGCCATCGCCCAGCGTTTCGGCGTCACGCTCGAGGCGCTGATCGCCGCCAACACTCTGGTCAACCCCAACGCTCTCGAAGTCGGCCAGGTGCTGCGCATTCCGCCCCAGGCCGCCGCCGGCAGCGGGCCGGACTTCAAGATCCTGCCTGATTCCGAGCTGGTCAACGGGCCTTACGCGCTCTTTTTCGATGTGAATGCCTTCGTCCAAGGCCAGCCCGGGTTCTTGAAAAACTACCGCGAAGAATTGGATGCCCGCTTTTTCACTGGCGCGCAGATCGTACAGCGCGTCGCCAGCGAATATTCGGTCAATCCGAAATTGCTGCTGGCCGTGCTGGAATACCACAGCAGTTGGCTCAGCAATCCCAACCCGCCCACCGCCAGCTTGGACTTCCCCATGGGCGTGGCCGACTCTTGGCGCAAGGGGCTCTACCGCCAGCTCTCCTGGGCGGCAGACCGCCTCAACCGCGGCTACTACTCGTGGAAGGCCGGTGAAGCCGCCGGTTGGACGCTCAAGGACGGGCTTTTCGTCCCCGCCGCGCCGGGCATCAACGCCGGCACGGCCGGCGTACAGGCCATGTTGGCCCCGCTGCATGAGGAAGGCGCCTGGAGGGCGGCTGCCTCGGAAGGTGGGCTGTTCGCCATCTATCAGCGCCTGTTTGGTTATCCTTTTGACTTGGCCATCGAGCCGCTGCTGCCCGCCGGGCTGGCCCAGCCCGTCCTGCAGCTGCCCTTCGAACCGGGCGTGCCCTGGGTCTTCAGCGGCGGCCCGCACGGCGGCTGGGGCGACGGCTCGGCCTGGGCCGCCTTGGACTTTGCGCCGCGCGGCGACATGCTCGGCTGCAACATCAGCCCCGACTGGGTGGTGGCCGCCGCCGATGGCCTTATCGTGCGCTCCGACGACGGCGCCGTAGTCCAGGACCTGGACGGTGACGGCTACGAGCAAACCGGCTGGACCGTGCTCTACATGCACATAGCCGAACAAGGCCGCGTGCCGCTCGGCGCCTGGGTGCGCGCCGGAGAGCGCATCGGCCATCCCTCTTGCGAGGGCGGCATTTCCACCGCCACCCATCTGCACCTGGCCCGCCGCTATAATGGTGAGTGGATCCCGGCTGCGGGACGGCTGCCTTTTGTGCTGGACGGCTGGGTTTCGGTGAGCGACGGCGTGTTGTACAACGGCGTCATGCAGCGCGACGGTCGCTCTGTGGAAGCCTGTGAATGCCGTGACCCGGCCAATATGTTGCAACGTTAACCATGCCCACCTCCCGCGCCATCAAACTGCTCTGCTTTGCGGTGTTTTCCGCCGCGGCCACCATCGTGTGCAGCAGCGGCTATGTCACTCCCGGCAGCCTGGCCGAGACAGAGCAGGCCGAAGGGCACCTGGCTGCCTCCGCCACTGCCCTGCAGGGCCTGCTGGACCCCGGCCAGCTGCCGCAGCTGCCCACCGCCTCGCTGACCCCGTCCGAAGTTCCCACGGAAGTGTTTGCCACCGCGGCGCCCACGCCCACCCCGGCCCAGTCGCCCACCGCCAGCCCGCCCTTCATCTACACCGCCCAGGCGGGCGATACGCTCGCCTCACTGGCTCTGCGATTCGGTGTGGATGCGGCCGAAATTGCTTCGCCGCAAGACATCGCCGCCGGGCTGCTTAACCCCGGCCAGATCCTCACCATCCCCAACCGGGTCGGCGCCAGCGGCCCCAACCAGCGCCTGATCCCCGACAGTGATGTCGTGCTCTCTCCATCGTCCATTGATTTCAATACCGCCAGTTATGTCGGCCGTATGGGCGGCTATCTGGCCAGCTACCGGGAGTACCTGCCCTCCGCCTGGTACAACGGCGCCGCCGTGATCGAGCGGGTGGCCTACGAGCACTCGCTTAACCCGCGCCTGCTGCTCTCCATTCTGCAGGAGCAGAGCAATTGGGTGTTGGGCGAGCCCTCGGCCAATGCCCCGCTCGACTATCCCCTCGGCCACATCGACGCCATGCAAAAGGGGCTGTACCAGCAGCTGTCCTGGGCGGCCCGCGAGCTGTCCGTGGGCTATTACGGCTGGCGCGAGGGCACCCTCACCCAGCTGACCTTCCGGGACGGCTATGTGCTGCGCCTGGCGCCGGACTTGAACGCCGGCAGTGTGGCCGTGCAGTATCTCTTCAGCCTGCTCTATGATTACCCCGGCTGGCAGGAGAAGATGGATCCGGAATTCGGCTTCGCCTTCACGCACGGCAGGGCCATGTTCCCAGACCCGTGGTTGCGCGCCACCCAGAATGAACCGCTGCTCACCGCAGATTTGACCCAGCCCTATCTCAACCTGCCCTTTGCCGTCAACCAGGCCTGGTCGTTCACCTCTGGTCCGCACGGCGCCTGGGCGCCCAACGGCGCCCAGGCTTCGCTGGACTTTGCGCCCGGCAGCTTGCTGCCCGGCTGCGTGCCCTCAGACAGCCGGGTGGTGGCCTCCTCCGCCGGGCTGGTGGTGCGCAGCGGCATGGGCGTGCTGGTCTTGGATCTGGATGGGGATGGCTATGAACAGACCGGCTGGGTCTTGCTCTACTTGCATGTCACCAACAAAAGCCACCTGCGCGTTGGTGACTGGGTCAACCGGGGGGACTTCCTGGGCAACCCGTCCTGTGAGGGCGGGCAGGCCACTGGCACGCACTTGCACATCGCCCGCAAGTACAACGGCGAGTGGATCGCCGCCGGCGGTCCGCTGCCCTTCAATTTCAGTGGTTGGGTGGCCAAGTCAGGAGCCGCGCCCTACCTGGGTACGCTGGAGCGCGACGGGAACGTGGTCACCGCCTGCACCTGCGCCAATGCCGGCACGCGCATTGCGCGCCTGCCGGAAGACCCTTAGTCGCCCTGCGCGGCGGTCACAGCCTGGCGGAAAGCGTCCAGCGTTTGCAGGGCGGTCAGGTTGCGCCAGGCCCAGCCGGATTTCATGCGTGCCGGGTCATCAAAGTACGGCCCGGATACGGTCAGATGAAAGCCGTCGTCCTCCACGCCGTTGTTGGGCAGCCCCTGCACGGCTCGCCAGAAGTTCCATAAAGGCAGATCGTATTCCGCCGCCACAGAGGCAATTTCGGCATTGATGCTGTGGTCGCCTTCCAGGTTGTCGGCCTTGGTCGCCAGGATCGGCACCACACCCTCGGCGATCAGGTAGTCCACGATCGTGCGCAGGTGCTTGCCATACTCTTCCGCCCCGCGGTCGTTCCAGTTCTCTTCCAGGCTGACCAGCACCACGCTGGGGTTAAAGTGGCGCACCTCGCACATCAGGGAGTTCTCGGTGGGGTCGCACATTTGCTGGTTGGCCGCCAGCGGGGAGAGCAGACGGCCCACGTTCAGGCCGCCGGCCACCGCCAGGCTGTCGCGTGAATAGGAGCCAAAATACCAGTCGATGGTCTCCTGCAGGTAGGCGTACTCTTCCCCCAGGCTGTGGAAGCGCGGGTCTTCCAGCGCGCTCAGGAAATAGGTGGTGATGTTTTGGCAATCGCCGATCTTCGAAAAATGCTGCGGGTCGTTGCCGTTGGCCACGCCGCGCAGGTAGATTTGGATGGCCGTCTCTGAGAACTCTGGCACCACCGGGTAATCGCGCCAGTCGGCGGGGTGGTTGCCGCGCGGCAGGCGGGTTTCTGCCGCCGTTGGCTGCGTATTCTCGCTGGCGGCGACTGGCGTCAGGCTGGCCGTATTGCCGCCGGCTGCTTGCGCGCTGGTCGGGTCCGCGGCGTCTGTAGGCTGGCTGGCAGCCGCCGGGGCGGCACAAGCCGCCAGGCCCAGCAGGCTGACCAGCAACAGGAAAGTGATCTTCTTGAGCATCAGCGCTACGCTTGCGGTGCTGTTACTGGTAGCCGCACATGCGCCACTCGCCGCCCTCTTGACTGGCGAGATAGCTGCGCAGGCTCAGGTCGATCGATTCGGTCTCGCCGCCCGCATAGCTGAACAGGATCTCGCCCTGGCAGGCTACCGTGGCGTTGGAGCCGTCTTGTGTCACTACGTTGCAAGCCGCCCCGCTCAGGCTGACTTCCACGCCTTCAAAGGCGGCGCCTTCTGCGTTGGCGTTGGCTTCCCAGGCCGCGCAAGACAGGTTGACTGCAGCGACGTTGTCTCCGGCCACCAGCGCGTTCAGGTATTGCTCCACAACCGCCTCGGGTGAGCCGGCCGCTTGGCTGCTGCAGGCGCCCAGCAGCAGGGCGATAAGGGCAAGAGCAATGAGAAAGAAAAATGTGCGATTCACGAGATTAGACCTTTTCAGTAGAATGAAAACAGTGTACCAGAACGCGCTTTAGTGCTGTCTAAGAGAAGCGGCCAACTATGGCGCTGCCCGCTTCTCTCCGTATAATCTCGACATGCAGATTCGCAGTATCTCGGCGCGGCTGGCCGCCTTGGCCTGCCTGGCCATCTTCTTGGCGGCTTGCGCCCAACCCCCGCCCGGCCCGCAAGACACAATCCCCAGCCCGGGGGTCACTCCCAGCCTCACCCCCAGTCTGGCGGAAACCCAGCTGCCCACCTCCACCCCGCTGCCCACCCGGCCGGCCTATCAGCCGGGCCAACTGGTGGACTATGTCGTCCAGAACGGCGATACGCTGCTGGCCCTCGCCGTGCGCTTCAACACCACCGCCCGCGAGATCCGCGCCGCCAATCCGGTCATCCCGGACAACACCACCACCTTGCCGCCCGGTTTGCCGCTCAAGATCCCCATCTATTACCGCGCCTATTGGGGTTCTGCTTACCCCATCATCCCGGACAGCCAGTTCATCAACGGCCCGGCCGTGCTCGGCTTTGATACCCAGGCCTTTGTCGATACCCACCCCGGCTGGCTGCGCAACTACCGCGAATACGCTTCTGGCAGCATCCGCACTGGGGCTGGTTTGGTCGACCTGGTGGCGCTCAACTTCAGCGTCAGCCCGCGCCTGTTGCTGGCCTTGCTGGAATACCAATCCGGTGCGCTGAGCGCCCCTGTACCGGACACGGACGTGACCAACTACCCCATGGGCTACGAGGTCTTCCGCCATCGTGGCGTCTACCTCCAGTTGGTTTGGGCGGCCAACCAGCTCAACGATGGCTATTACCAGTGGCGCAATGGCAAGCTGATCGAGTTTGAACGTTCTGACGGCCTGATCTACCGGCCGGACCCCTGGCAAAACGCGGCCAGCGTCTCCCTGCAGGTCTTCTTCAATCGCACCGAAGATGTCTCCGGCTTCCAGGCCGCGATTGGGCCGGAAGGCCTGGCCCAGACCTTTGCCGGATTGTTCGGCGACCCCTGGGCGGCCGACCAGCCGCATCTGCCCGGCAGTTTGACCCAGCCGGAGCTGCGCCTGCCGTTCCCGCCTGGGCAGGCCTGGGCCTATACCGGCGGCCCGCACACCGCCTGGGGCCAGGCCCAGCCCTACGCCGCGCTGGACTTTGCCCCGGGCGAGCAGCGCGGCTGCACGCCCAGCCGCCAGTGGTCCACCGCCATGGCGGCGGGCAAGGTGGTGCGCACCGGTGAAGGCATCGTCGTGCTGGACCTGGACGGCGACGATGATGAACGCACCGGCTGGGTGCTCTTCTATTTGCATTTGCAGGATGACCAAAAGGTGGCCCTGGGCACGCAGGTGCAGGCCGGCCAGCCGCTGGGGCATCCCTCCTGTGAGGGCGGCTCGTCTACCGGCACGCACGTGCACGTGGCCCGCAAGTACAACGGCGAATGGATCGATGCGGCCGGCGCGCTGCCCTTTGTGATGGAAGGCTGGGTGCCGGTGGAGGGCAATGCCGCCTACGCAGGCTTGCTCACCCGCCTGGGTTACCAGGTGCGCGCCTGCACCTGCTCCGACGCTGCCAGCGCCATCCTCTCGCAGGCCCCTGCGGTGGCCTTGCCCACCCCGGCCCTGCAAGAGGCAGAAGAAACGCCCAGCAACTAGGCTGGGCGAATCTCGAACCGGCTGTCTATCTGCACGGCGTGCTTCAGCATGTTGTAGGCCGGGCAATATTTCTGCGTGGAAAGTTCGATGGCGCGTTCCACGGCCGCAGCTTCCACTCCCTCCCCGCTGACGATGTATTCCACCAGCACATGCGTCCACACCTTGGGGTATTCTTCGCGCCGCTCGGTGTTGACCCGTACCTGAAAAGCCTGTACGGGCTGGCGCTTCTTTTGCAGGATCGAGATCACGTCCATGCCGGTGCAGCCCGCCAACGCAAAAGCCATCAGCTCCATCGGCGAAAGGCCCGGGTTGTCGGCGTTGCCGCTCAGCTCCACGGGCAGCCCGCTCGGCCCCAGGGCGCTAAAGCCCAGGCTGTTCTTCCAATCCACTGCAACTTGCATGCACACCTCCAGAGATGGCGCGATTATAGTCCGCCGCCCGGGGCTGGGGTTCGCCGCCAAAAATTTCCCCGTTACAATCGTGCGCGTAGGCCCACATGATCCCAATTCGTCTCGCCATCGCCGGCTTTCTCTCCTATCGCAAACCGGTCGAACTGGATTTCACCCAGTTCGACCTGGCCTGCATTTCCGGCCCCAACGGGGCCGGAAAATCTGCCCTGCTGGACGCCATGACCTTCGCCCTGTTCGGCCAGGCGCGCGCCCGCGGCGATGCGCTGATCAACACCCACCGTGAGGTCAAGGCCGCCGAGGTGACCCTGACCTTTGGCTACGAAGGCAACGTCTATCGCGTGCAGCGCATCGCCCAGCGTGACAAGCCCACCCTGCTGGAGTTCCAGATCCAGACCGGCGAAGACAAATGGAAGGCGCTCACCGAGCGCACGCTGCGCGACACCGAAGCGCGCATTTATGACACCCTGCGCCTGGACTACGAAACCTTCGTGAACGCCTCGTTCTTCTTGCAGGGCGCCGCAGATCAGTTCACCCAGCAGCGCCCGGCGGAACGCAAACGCATCCTGGGCAATGTGCTCGGCCTGGAAATTTGGGAGACCTACCGCCTGCGCACGGGGGAGCGCCGCAAAGTGGTGGAGAACCAGATCAGCGTGCTGCAAGGCCGCCTGCAGGAGATCAACCAGGAGCTGGACCAGGAACCCCAGCGCAAAGCGCGCCTGAAAGAGCTGCAGGAACAAGTCAAGGCGCTCAACGAAGCGCGCCTGGCCCAGGAAGCCGTGATGGATGGCCTGCGCATTCGCACCACGGCGGTCAAACAGCAGCGCGCCCTGGTGGCCACGCTGGAAGAGCAGCTGCTGCGCCTGCAAACTCAGCTGGAAGAGAACCAGGTCCGCTTGCAGGAGCGCCAGGCTGAGCAGGCCGAGTACGCCGCCCTGCTGGCCGAGGCCAAAGAGATCGAGGCGGGCTACAAGCAATGGCAGGCCGCCCGCGAGCAGATCGCCCGTCTGGACCAGGTTGCGGCCCAGTTCCGCGAACAGGAGAGCCGCCGCAACGCGCCCCTGCGCCAGATCGAAACCGAGCAGGCCCGCCTGGAGACCGAGCTGGAGAACCTGCGCAAAGACGAAGCCAACCTGCAGCAGTTGTTGGCCACCCAGCCGGAGCTGGAGGCCGAAAAGAAGACCGTCGAAGCCGAAGTGACCCGCATGCAGGCGCAGTTTGCCAAGCAGAGCGACTGGGACGCGCAGCTGAAGCAGCAGCGCGCCCTGCAAACCAAGGTTGAGACCGAAAACCCGATGTTGCGCGATGAGATGGTCAGCCTCAGGGCCAAGATCGACCAGATGGAAAAGGCTGAGGGTTCGGCGGCCTGCCCCACCTGCGGCCAGCCGCTGACCGAGGAGCACCGCCTGTCGGTCATCGCCGAACTGACCGTGGAAGGCAAGCAGATGGGCGATCGCTACCGGGCCAACAGCCAGGAGCGCCAACAGGTCGCTCAACGCGTGACCAAATTGGAGAACGACCTGGCCCAGTTGGCCCAGCTGGACGACGTGCTTTCCGGCAAGACCATCCGCCTGGCGGAGCTGAACACGCGCCTGGCCGAGATCGCCCGCGTGGAAGCCGCCTGGGTCGAGCAGCGCGCCCCGCGCCTGGCCGAGATCGAAGCCGCCCTGCAGCAGGGCAGCTTCGCCGCTGAGGCGCGCGCCGCCCTGGCCGCGGTGGATGCGGAGCTGAAGCAGACCGGCTATGACGCCGCCGCCCACGATGCGGCCCGGGGGCAGGAGCTGGAGGCCCGCCCGGTGGAGCAGCGCATGCGCGCCCTGGAGCAAGCCAGGGCTGCCTCCAAGCCGCTGGAGCGCGAGATCAAGGACCTGCTGAAACAGCAGACCGCCCTGGAGAAGGAACGCGCCGCCCAGCAGCCGGCCCACCAGCAGGCGCTGGAAGCCCTGGCCCCGCTGACCGCCGATCTGCCTGATGTGGATGCGATGGAAAAGGCGATCCTGGAGAGCCAGCAGCGTGAGAACCAGGCCCGCACCGCCCTGGGCGCCGCCCAGCAGGAGGTGGATGTGCTGGACACCCTGCGCGCCCGCCGCACGGAATACCTGGCCGAGCGCGAAGCGCTGGCCGGGCAGGTAGCCCAGTTCCAGACGCTGGAGCGCGCCTTCGGCAAAGACGGCGTGCCCGCCATGCTGATCGAACAGGCCTTGCCGCAGATCGAGAGCAAGGCCAATGAACTGCTGGAACGCCTGAGCGCCGGCACGATGAACATCCGCTTCGTCACCCAGCAAAAGTACAAGGACAGCAAACGCGAGGACCTGCGCGAAACGCTGGACATCCAGATCAGCGATCGGGCCGGCGAGCGCGAATACGAGATGTTCTCCGGCGGCGAAGCCTTCCGCATCAACTTCGCCATCCGCCTGGCGCTCTCCGAAGTGCTGGCCCAGCGCGCCGGCGCCCGCCTGCAGACCCTGGTGATCGACGAAGGCTTCGGCAGCCAGGACGAGCCCGGCCGCCAGCGCCTGGTGGAAGCCATCAGCCAGGTGCGCCAGGACTTCGCCAAGATCCTGGTCATCACCCACATCGACGCCCTCAAAGATGCCTTCCCCAACCGCATTGAAGTCGAAAAAGGCCCGGAAGGTTCTACCCTGCACGTAATCTAACTACTGTGTCGCTCTGAAGCCGAAGGATTCCATAAGTCTTGGATTGCACCCCAGCTTGCTTAGGGGGTCAACACAACCATCTGTGTCGCTCTGAAGCCGAAGGATTCCATAAGTCTTGGATTGCACCCCAGCTTGCTTAGGGGTCAACACAACCAACTGTGTCGCTCTGAGCGAAGCGAAGAGCTTTTGATGCGTTGGTTAAAGAATCATAATGACTGATTAGCATACTGGTTCTTCGCGGGACTTGCAGCCTAGCTGCAAGCCCGCTCAGAAACACACGATACTACGTATGCTGTGTAAGCTCCGAATGCTATAATCCTTGGGCTTATCCCAAGAACCGAGACAGAGTATTTCTATGCTAGACAAAATCGCGGGCATTGAAGCCCGCTACCAGGAAATTGAACGTGAACTGGCCCAGCCCGCTGAGGATTACCAGCGGGTGGTCGAGCTGTCCAAGGAGCGCTCCGAGCTCGAGCCGCTGATCGCCAAGATGCGCGCCTACCGCGAGGCCCTGCGCCGGCGTGACGAATCGCAGGAGATGGTGGACGGCGACGACGCCGAGCTGGCCGAGCTGGCCGCCGCCGAGCTGGCCGAACTGGAAGACCAGGTGCCGCAGCTGGAAAACGAGCTCAAGTCCATGCTGCTGCCCAAAGACCCGCGCGACGGCCGCAACGTCATCATGGAGATCCGCGCCGGCACCGGCGGCGATGAGGCTGGCCTGTTCGCCGCCGACCTGCTGCGCATGTACAGCCGCTACGCCGAGCGCCGGGGGTGGAAGACCGAGATCCTCAGCCTTTCGGATACCGGGGTGGGGGGCCTGAAAGAAGCCAACCTGCTGATCAAGGGCCGCGGCGCCTTCTCGCGCCTCAAGTTCGAATCCGGCGTGCACCGCGTGCAGCGCGTGCCCAGCACCGAGGCCCAGGGCCGCATCCACACCTCCACCGCCACCGTGGCCGTGCTGGCCGAAGTGGACGAGGTTGAGATCAACATCCCCGAGGGCGACGTCAAGATGGACGTCTACCGCTCGCAGGGCGCTGGCGGCCAGAACGTGCAGAAGAACTCCACCGCCGTGCGCCTCACCCACCTGCCCACCGGCATCGTGGTGCAGTGCCAGGACGAGCGTTCACAGTTGCAGAACCGCTTGCGGGCCATGTCGATCTTGCGTGCCCGCCTCTACGAGATGGAAGAAGAGAAACGCCGCTCCGAGATGGACTCGACCCGCCGCCTGCAGGTGGGCAGCGGGGCGCGCTCGGAGAAGGTGCGCACCTACAACTTCCCGCAGTCGCGCCTGACCGACCATCGCATCGGTTACAGCTCGCACAACCTCTTCGCCCAATTGGACGGCGACCTGGATGACATGCTCGACGAATTGGCTACCCAGGACGAGGCCGAGCGCCTGGCCAGCGTGGCCTGATTCCGTATAAAGATCTGTGAAGATGGGGCAGCTCGCCCTATAACTGGCATCTCCCCTATTCCTGAGCGCATGCAAACCACCAGCGTGCATCACGCCCCAAGCGTTAAACTATCCCCCATGCCCCTGACCGTCTCCGCCGCCCTAAAAGAAAGCCGGGAGCGTCTGGCTGCAGCCAGCGATAGCGCGGCCCTCGACGCCGAAGTGTGGCTGGCCCATGTGCTGCGCCAGCCGCGCAGCTGGCTGCTGGCGCACCCGGAAGCCGAGCTGAGCGCAGCGGCCCAGGCCGCCCACGCCGCCGGCCTGCCGCGCCTGGCAGCGGGCGAGCCGCTGCCCTATCTGCTCGGCCAGTGGGAGTTCTACGGCCTCATGCTGCAGGTCTCGCCCGCCGTGCTGATCCCGCGGCCGGAGACCGAGCTGCTGGTGGAAGCGGCTCTGGCTTGGCTGGCAGACCACCCCGGCCGGCGGGCCGCCGCCGATGTCGGCACCGGCTCGGCCTGCATCCCGGTGGCCCTGGCGGTTCATTGCCCAGACCTGCAGGTGTGGGCCGGCGACATCTCGCCCGAAGCGCTGGCCGTGGCAGCCGCCAACGTCGCCCGGCACGGCCTGGGCGGGCGCCTGCACTGCATCGCCAGCGACCTGATGGCGGCGCTGCCCGGCCCCTATGACCTGATCACCGCCAATTTGCCTTACATCCCCGAAGCGCGCCTGCCGCAGCTGGCCGTCAGCCGTTGGGAGCCGGCCCTGGCCCTGGGCGGCGGGCCGGACGGCCTGCGCCTGATCGAGCCTTTTCTGCAGCAAGCGCGGGCGCGCCTGCTGCCCGGCGGCCTGCTGCTGGCCGAGATCGACGCCAGCCTGGAAGCCGCCGTATTGGCCCTGGCCGCCGGCCTGTGGCCCGCCGCGGCGGTCGAAGTACGCCCCGACCTGGCCGGCCGGCCGCGCCTGCTGGTGGTGGGTACATGAACACCCGGCGCATGGACGCGGCCGACCCGGCCGCTATCCCGGCAGCGCTGCAAACCCTGGCCGCCGGCGGTTTGGTGGCTTTCCCCACCGATACCGTCTACGGCCTGGCCGCCCGCGCCTTTGACCCCGCCGGCATCGAGCGCCTCTACGCCGTCAAAGACCGCGCCCAGACCAAAGCCATCGCGCTGCTTCTGGCCGGCCCGGCCGACTTGCCGCGTGTGGCCGCCGAGGCCAGCCCGGCGGCGCAGAGGCTGGCGGCCCGCTTCTGGCCCGGCCCGCTGACCCTGGTGCTGCCGCGCCGGCCGGAACTGCCCGCCGCGCTCTCGCCGGACGACACCATCGGCCTGCGCGTCCCGGACCATCCGGTCGCCCTGGCCCTGCTGGCCGCCGCCGGCCCGTTGGCAGTCACCTCCGCCAACCTCTCTGGCGGCGCCAACACCCTGGACGCGCAGGCCGTCCTGGCCCAGCTGGCCGGCCGCATTGAGCTGCTGCTGGACGGCGGCCGTACGCCGGGCGAGCAGCCTTCCACTGTCATCGACCTGAGCGGCCCGGTCCCGCGCCTGCTGCGCCCCGGCCCGATCAGCGAAGCCCAGATCCTGGCGGCGCTGGAAGAATAGGCGACCCGGTAAGGGCGGCTTGCTGGCCACGCAAGTATTGCCCTTCATCCTGAGGCGCAGCCGAAGGATCCCACGTCTAACATTGAAGTGCTTTTAGGTAAGGAATCCCCGAACCGCACGTCTATTAATCCAAGCCTAACCCTGTACTTAGCCCTTCCTTAGCTTGCCGGGCTAAGATACAGGCAATTGAGATCTCCTCCTCACACCAAAGGAGCGTTTGTCCAGCCAGCCAAACGCTCCTTTGGGTTTAAGGGAGAAGTTGTAGAGAAGCGTCGTTGCGCCAGCAACGCAGCTTCTTTTAGTGGTGCGTAGCACCACAAGCCTGCCAGGAGCCGTTTGATTTAAGGAATTCATGGGGGGACCGCAAGCGCTGTGCTGTAACGCAAAAGCCTGCTAGGTGCGGTTTGAGGCAAATCATGAAAAAGGAATTTGGATTCCTAAGTGCAAATAGGTTAAATAAGTTGTTACTGTGTTTTAGAAATTAGCTCTGCAAAATTATTGAATACAACTTCATATACTTCCCCTCTCTGACTATGTTCCCTATCAACAAGGTAGCTATTTGGCGTGGGATATTCTATGTGAATATCTGGATGCATTTGTTTTGCAAAAAAGAGGCCGACCGTTTGCATTTTGCTTCCACTGGCAACACAGATGATTCTTTCAAAAACACCATGTTTATTGTGTAATTTATCTAGCACTTTTATTGTGTCTCTATAATCTATCAAGCTACTTTTATTTTTTAGTCTCCCTGTTTTATCTAACTCATTGTCAGCCGGATATTCTTTTATCAGACCTTGATTGATTTCTTGCATTGCTAACTCCCGCCACTTATCTTCATGGTTATTAGGAATGCCATTTACGAGGATTAGCCGATGAGGAGTTATCGTTCCAAGCATATGTCGAATTAACTGCTCGTTGAAAGAGGTAAATGCCACAAGAGTCACAGGCTGTCCCTGCATTTTGGTACTGCTCAAGAAGCGTGCTCTTACAATAGATCCGACGCCGCGGCTTGGATATGTGGAGACCAGCTTCATATTCTTTTTTGATCTTTCATAAACGCTTTGGGATGGCAGGTAAGGTTTTTGGGTTGTATAAGCGAGCCGTAAAATCCCCTTAAAACCGCGTAATGCATTTAGGGTAGCGAGGATTAAAAGCTTTGTCATAGCTGATATATCAACTACTATTTCTACAAAGTCATTTTGATCCTCTAGAGCTTCTAGCATAATATCTTCCGCTTCATGGGGGCTTTTGGTATCATACGGTAATTCTTTTATTGCGAAGTTACTACTACCCAGATTGCTCAATAGAGCATTAAGTTCTTTAACCAGATTTGTCCCTTTCGGATTCTTATAGGAAACAATCCTTGCATCGTCCAGGATGCCGCTATTGTTCTCCTGAAACCCAGCCCAACCTAAAGAACGCGGTTCGAAGCCGTGAGCCGCGATAAAGAGGCGACCAGGAGAGACTTGAGCCCTAAACGCTTTTTCCACGCTTGGTAAATTTTCAATTTCAATCATTAAATAACTCCAATTGACCAGGGGGAGGACCTTTTTTCCTTTTCCAGTCTTCAACAAACTTCTTGGGGTTTAACAACAAGTCCTGGAACTGGGAACTCTTTAGTTGAATGTTATCTCTGGATGAAAAAGTTAAATTGCTAAAAGGGATAAGTGCTCGATTTAAGTACATCCTTGGCGTCATAAAACCGCGCACACTTTTACCTCGCCAATCTTGAAGAAATAGGTGGTGTCTGAGCAATCCATCAAGAAGCTGCCTAGCCTGATTGTCTAGTTCAAGTTTATCAATAATCTCTAAACGAAATGCTTGCTTTGGAACCAAGGCTTCCTCATTTTTGACTAAATGCCCTTTTAACATTTCATACTTTGAAATTGCTGTAAATGCCTCAACTATGCTCTTTAACGCTTCACCGTATTCCTCAGGTTTAGGAGAGGAAGACATCTTACTCTTAATCGGCAAAGATGCATTTCCTTTTTTATTGTATTGAGATAAATCATACTCTGGCGTTTGAGCTGAACTTATTGACTCCAGTAATTCGCCACCTATTGATCTAAAGACTGCGTCTTGAATATGTGCTTTTATTGGCATAGCAAACTTCCCCGCTTTGTTTTTTAATTTTTCTTCTGCATCTGTAAGTATTAGATTCAGTATTTTTATCATTATGCGTATATCGCTAGACCACATATTCACAAATGTGTCGGCACCGTGATAATAAATCCTTTTTTTTGTTTTGTTTTTCGATTTTTCTCGCATGAGTGTTGCTAGTTCATTTCCCGATTTCTTTGACCCACCGAGAATGTCGAGAAGCGTATAGTTTTCACCTTGAAAACGATTATGTCTTTTAATTCTAGGCCTAAACACACTCTCTAGAAAAGCAACTCTGGTTGCTTCACTGTGATGTAGGCATTCGGAAGCGAGATCCAACAAATCAAAGTCGTGATTCACTTCCAAATGCTTTCCTTTAGAGGTGGTTCGAACAAAGCTTCTGTTCGATTCCGATGAGACTTTAAAAACCACATTGCTTTTTCGCTCAAAGATAATGTCATTTAAGATCCGTTGTATACCTGGTGTAACAATTGGAACTGTATAGTCGTCTAGAAAAAGATACATAGGTTTACTGCGCATCCAGGGGATGTTCTTTTCTAGTAGTTCTTGTATTTCATCTAGAAAATCTCTCCGGGCCAACTGCCAATGTGTTAATCCCTTAAGTTTTCCGAGCTTAGTGAGTCGAACTTTTTCTTTTTGTTCGTCTAGAAACGCTCGAATTCTATTTATAGTTAATCCGCCGTCGGGCAACCGAAAATACTCTTCTTGGAATCGAAGAACTAAGTATTTGTCGAACCAAGAGAAATCAAGGGGCTCTTGTTCGCTGTAAAGCGCTAAGGTTTTTGTGATTTCACTTAACCATGCTAAATGAAAAAAATGAATCAATTGCTGCTGGGCTCCCTCATTAAGATCTTTCGGAATCCAGGTATAAGGTTCGACCAACTCGCGGCAGTTCAAATAAAATCCTATAAAAGTATCAGCGCCCTTTACACCAGATGGCTGATCAACAAGTTTGTCCATAAAGGCTGTTAACCTTCGGAAAGTCATTGTCTTTCCACACCCCCTTGCTCCTGTGAGTACAGTTGTAGTTCTTTTCAGTAGCTTTTCTGGGGAGAGGAATTCGGGTACAAATAAAGCCCTCCACTCTTCGACTCTAAGCCCCAGCATTTCTGTGGAAGGGAAATCGCCAGCGGTCGAAAAGTCTGAAACGGTCCCACCCATTGCCGCTTCCACTTCAGCAACTTTTTGAAACTCATTGAGTTGACTAATTAGTTGTTCAGGACTTCTGATTGTTATCCCCTGAGTGGGATTAGTTTCATGTAAGTTTTTAAGAAATTCTTCAAATTTGTAATACATGTTTTTATCGCGTGGGCTAAGATCTGAAGGATTGACCCGATCAGTTAGCCTTTTTAGGATTGTATATAGTTGTCGGAAATCCTCTCTGGCGTCTTGATCTCCCTCTGGGCCACCATAACCGAAATCTGCTAGATAAATCTCAATAGGATTGCCAATCACTCTTTCATCTGGGGATGAAATTAAAATATTACCTTCGTGGATATCACCATGAACTACCCCGACTTTTTTACAGGAATAAAGTACACGTAAAATTGTGATTGCCAACAATTCGATGAAAGCCATATCTATTGGATAACGTGCATCCGATAGATACCTTTTTAAATCCACCCCAGGTATCAAATCCCATGCAATCCAAACGAAGGGATTGTCTTCCTTATCCACTCCACTTCCATAAGTGTGATAAGGGACCACATTTTTTATGCCCTTGAGCTTTACAACTTTATCAATTTCTTTTTGCCATCCCTCTTTCAGCCGCTTGTTCGGAATAACTTTGATTGCTACGATGTCTTCGGCGCGACTCGTATGTTCAGCTTTATAAACCGCACCAATTTTGCCAAATCCAATCTTTTCAGTTAGCATGTAATTGTTATAGACTGTTACGCCAATATAGTTATCCGTGTTCATTGTTCCCGCCTTCGGAAGATGATTATAGTTTCTTCTATGCTACCCTTGTAGCTTCTTCTTATTCTTCGAGATTGAGGTATTTCTTCGGTAAAAAGCGCTGCTAACTGAAACTTAGTATTTTGAGCTGTCGCTAGGTCAACAATCAACTCCGGCAGTTGTTTCTTGTGATTCTTGCTTTCCATATTACCGACTACTAAGATGCAATGGCCACCTTCTCGAACTTGCTCAGACCAATTTTGGAAGCATAGTTGGATAACATTTAAAAATGCATTTTCATCTGGAGAGACTCTCTGGTCTAAAGCTTCCCATTCTGATATTCCAAGCATCCATAAACGCAATCTATTGTCACGAGCATAATCAAGATTTCGCATATATGGAGGGCTAGTTAATATCAAATCCACCTTGTCCTCTAATTTTAAAAGCTCGGCTTTTTCATTGCTAATTGTTCTTGATAGCGTGTAGTCCAGATTCGGGACTCTTCGAAACGCCCTTTCAATTTTCTTTCGAAGTCTGCTCGAAACATCTCTATAGGTGTATAGCTCAGGATAGTCATGAATCGGGAATTTCTTGTTACGCAAATAGGGAACTGCGTGACTGCTTGGAAACGATAAAAATCCTGGTCTTTGATGGTGCAAAATGCCCAAAAGACATGCGAGCAGAAAGTATGATTTTTCGTTGAGTAAAAATTTCCTCCAAACAAGGATTTCTCTTAAAGTTTCATTGTTAAAGAACAGTCTAACCCAACGAGGTACTGTCCTTAGATCAATAGATTCTCCACTTCCGGCAATTATGTTTTGAAGGTTTTCAAACTCTGTTAAAGCATCTGAGAGATTGCGCGGGGGTGATAACTTTGCTCGGGTAAGGCAAACTGCATATGGATTTAAATCGTTAGCAAATACTCTTCTTCCAAGAGCCCAGCCTTCAAAGGCAACTGTCCCGCTTCCAGAAAAAGGATCGCAGATGAAATCACCTGGTTTGGAGAAAGTTGTAATTAGGCTATTTGCCATTTGGGATTTCATTTTTCCCAAATATGGCGAAAGCTGGTGGATAGTTGATTCCTTGCCAACAGTGCTCCCCTTCCAGGATGGCAATAAATAGTCCAATTTTCTATTATGCATAAGATGACCACCCCTTGAGGTGATTATTTATTATATTTGACAAGCTACATACTATCCAATCCCAACCCAGGCTCAATATCTATATCCAATTCATCAGCCTGCCCTTTAATCTCATGGCGGAAGTAGCCCGCCGCGGCGATCATCGCCGCGTTGTCTGTGCAAAGCGGCATGGGGGGGAAGTGCACCGGCCGCGGGCTGTCGCCAAACGCCGCCCTTAGGGCGGCGTTTGCGCTCACCCCGCCGGCCACCAGGATCTCAGCCGCGCCGAACTCCTCGGCGGCGCGCAGGGTCTTGCCCACCAGCACGTCCACCACGGCCTGCTGGAAGCTGGCCGCCAAATCGGCGGCCTGCCCGCCACTCGGCAGGCGCGCCTCGCCGATCTGCAGGTCCTGCCCGATGGTCAGCTCACGCACCACGTGCAGCACATTGGTCTTCAGTCCGCTGAACGAGAAATCCCAGCTGTCCGGCAGCCAGGCCCGCGCCAGCTTGAAGGCCGCCGGGTTGCCGCCCTCTGCCGCCTGCTGGATGGCCGGGCCGCCGGGGTAGCCCAGGCCGATCAGCCGCGCCACCTTGTCGAAGGCTTCGCCGGCGGCGTCGTCCAACGTGCCGCCCAGGCGCTGGTAGTGCAAATGGTCCTTCATCAGCACCAGCTCGGTGTGTCCGCCGGAGACGATCAGGGCGAGCAGCGGGAACTGCGGGCCGGGGTCTTCGGCGGCCGCTTCGCCCAGCTGCACCCAGGCTGAATACAAATGACCTTCCAGGTGGTTAATGCCGTACAGCGGCAGGCCGGAACCCAGCGCCAGGCCCTTGGCCATGTTCAAGCCCACCAACAGCGAGCCGGGCAGGCCGGGGCCGCGCGTCACTGCAATGGCGTCCACATCGCCCAGCTCCAGGTGTGCCTGGGCCAGCGCTTCTTCCACCACAGCGTCGATGACTTTGATGTGCTGGCGCGAGGCCACTTCAGGGAACACGCCGCCGTATTTGGCGTGCATCTGGGCTTGGGAGGCCACCACATTGGAGAGCGCCAGGCGGCCATTCTCCACCACCGCCGCGGCGGTCTCGTCGCAGGAGGTTTCGATGCCCAAGATGCGGGCAGGGCCTAACTTTTTGCGACGCGCCATGCAGAGATTATAGCGGCGCAAAAGCGGCGCATAGCGATTGTCGCTGCCACTATAATTCGTCCATTCTTGCTATTGGAGGGAACTATGTTGGGGAAACTGTTGGGCTTGGCTTCCGAAGTAAGTGCCGAGGAGGTCAAGAATCAATTCGGCCCTATTCTGCTTGACGATGAAGAAGTTCAGATCGGTTTTCGAGTTATTCGAGACATCTTTATTTTCACAGACCGGCGGCTCTTGCTGATCGATAAGCAAGGGCTAACCGGACGCAAAGCAGAGTATCACACCATCCCATACTCATCTATTACGCACTTTTCCACGGAGAGCGCTGGCACCTTTGATATGGATGCGGAGCTAAAGATCTGGATCAAAGGCATGGACAAGCCTATCCAGAAAGAGCTCAAAAAAGGCATCAATATCATCGGCCTGCAAAAGACACTGGCCCATTTTGTGACCAAGAAGTAAGTTTGCCTCAGCCGTTCAAAAAAGCCCGCCGATTTCTCAGGCGGGCTTTTTGTGTCCGCTATTTCAGCGGGATCACCAGATCCAGCGGGTAGGGCGCCAGCACTTCCGGCGCGCCGTCCGGTCGCATGTACACCGCGTTCTCCAGGCGCATGCCCAGGCCGCGCTCTGGGTAATACAGGCCGGGCTCGATCGTCACCACCGCGCCGCGCTTGAGGATGTCCTTGCCGCTGGCGTCACGGCCAAAGGTGGGGCGCTCGTGAATGTCCAGCCCCAGGCCGTGGGCCAGCGAGTGCACATAGCCGTCCTTGGTGGCCGGGTCTTCCGCCACGGTGGGGTGGCCGCGTTCTTTGAAGATCTCGCATACGCGCATCTGGTAGCCGGCGCAGGGTGTATCCGGCTTCAGTTCGCTCATGATCGTTTCGTAGGCGTAATGCACATCCTCATACAGCGCCAGGGCGCCGTCGCTGGCATGGCCCAGGCACCAGGTGCGCGTAAAGTCGGCCCAGTAGCCGCCGCCGGCTTCCACCGGGAAGATGTCGAAGACGATCGGCTCGCCCAGGCGCAGCAGGCTGTCTGGCCGGCCGGTGTTGTGCGGCACGGCCCCCTCCGCCCCGGGGGCGAAGATCGTGCCGTGCGGGTTGTCCAGGCCGCGCTCGGCCAGCCACAGGTTGATCTTGGACTTCACCACGCCCACCGTCACTGGTTGGCCCTCGGCGTCGACCAGCACGCCGTCTTTGGCTTTCTGGCGGCTGAGGAAGTCGGCGGTCTGGCCCACCACCTCGGTGGTCTGCGTCAGGATCGCCCGCAGGCGTTCCACTTCCTGCTGGTCCTTGGTGGCCCGCGCTTCCTGCAGCATCGAGTCCTTGATCTCGCCGACGAACTCGATGCCGGGCATCAGTTCGCCCAGCGCGCTCAGCAGGCCAAAGCTCGCCCCCGCGTCGCGCTGCCCGTAGACCACCACCCGGCCGGCGGTCAGGCCGGCGTCGGTCAGCATGCGCTGGTGCAGGCGCGCCTCGGCCAGGGTGTGGTCGCCGCCGCAATCCTTGAGGATGGCGGGGTAGTTGTATTCGGTGATGTTGCGCGTGGCCAGGCCGCTGGCGGCGGCTTCTTCGCGCTCCATCGCATGGCAGTACAGCACAGGCTCTTGGCCGCGGCGCAGCACCAGCATGCCGCTGGTGACATGCACCACGCCGGTGAAGTAAACCATGGCCGGGTTGTGCAGCGCATCGCCAAAGACCACCAGGGCGTCCAGGTTGCGTTCCTCCATCAGGGCAGGCAGGTCAGATTTCATCGAATACCTTTCGAAGTGGACTAAGGTTCCCAGCGGGCGCGCTCGCGCAGCCGCAGGAACCACTCAATGGCGAAGAAGGCCGCCGCCAGCAGCAAGACCAGGGCCACGTTCAGCACCTGGCCCACGCGCAGCCAGGCCAGCGTGCCGGCGAATACGCCGGCCCACAGCGCCTGGCGCATGATCACTCGTACCGTGGCCGGAGGCTCGCCGGGGAAACGATAGTTAATGAAGGAGACCACCGGCAGGGCGGTGCCGGTGAAGGCCACCACCACCAGGAAGAAGAACAGCCAGCGCGGCCCCAGCGTGGGTTCCGTGGAATTGAGCAGGGTGAACAGGCCGCCCCAGCCCAGCCCCATGAACACCACGGTGCTGGGCAGAAAGGCCAGGGGCGAGGGCGTGCGGGCCGGGATCATACAGGGCTGATTATACGATGCATCAACTATCTACTTGACAGGCTTGCCCGGCCCGTAGTAAGCTGGTGGCACTCTATGAAAGGAGGCGCACAAGGCATGTTGGCAAACCAATTCATCATCCGCACCCGCATTCAGCCCGCAACCGCACTGCCGGGTTCCGCTGGTCTGCCTTCGCGTATTGCGCCTCCTGATCGTCCCTAGAGTACACCCTCACTCACTGAAGTAGACGGCCACGGCGCAAACAGCCCGTGGCCGTTTTGTTTTCACGGCGGCCCGGGCGCAATCCCTCGGGCCGTTTCGGTTCGAGAAACTATCAAGAACTTATGGAGAAGACATGTTAAACAAAACCGAAGACAGCCAGATGGATTTCAGCCTGCGGGCTCCCCAGCTCAGCGACTTGCAAGCTGTGGTCGACCTGCACAACGAGTGTTCGCGCCAGCTGGACGCCAAAGACGAGATCACGTCGGCGGAAATGGCCAATTTCTGGGAAACGCCGGATATCAGCCTGCCGGATGACCTTCGCCTGGCGCAGGCCAGCGACGGCCGCCTGCTGGGTTATGTTGAGGCGCTGACCTATGGCAATCCCGGGGCCAATCCCTACATCCATATTCGCGTCCTGCCGGCTGCGGCCCAGGCCGGAGTGGCCGCCGCCCTGATGGACTGGGCCTTGGCTCGCTGTGAACAGGTGCTGGCGCGTGTCCCGGCGGAGCTGCGCGTCTGCATCAGTCTGCACCAACTCAGCACTGACGAAACCATGCCCGCCGTGCTCGCCGAGCGCGGATTTCAGCTGGTGCGCCACAGCTTTTTTATGGGTGTGGACCTGAACCAGCAGCTCTCCGCGCCGCAATGGCCGCAGAATGTCGAACTGCGCCCCTTCAAGCTCGAGTCGGATGCGGAACCGGTCTACCGCGCTCTGGTGGATGCCTTCAAGGACCATTACGGCTTCCTGGAAGAGCCGTTCGAACAGGGCTTTCCGCGTTGGAAACACGCCATGATCGAGGACGAAGAAGCCTACATCCCGGAGCTGTGGTTCATCGCCTGGGAGGGCGACCAGGTCGCCGGCATCGCTCTCTGCAAAGAGCTGCCAGAAGATGGCAAGAAGATCGGCTGGGTGGAAGACTTAGGCGTGCGCCGCGCCTGGCGCAAGCGCGGCTTGGGCAAGGCGCTGCTATTGCAAAGCTTTCAAGCCTTTCAGCAGCGCGGCCTGTCCTCGGCGGGCTTGTTTGTGGACGCCAGCAATCTGACCGGTGCCCTGCGTTTGTACGAAGGGGCAGGAATGCGTATGCGGCGGCAATACGACCGCTACGAGAAGGAACTCCGTCCTGGAAAGGAGGTGAGGACCACTGAACTAACGGCCTAGAGGGCCAGACCCAAAAAGAAAACGCCTGCTACCGACGCAGGCGTTTTCTTTTTGTGGCGCGCTACAATGCGTATCATGGACATTCAAGCAGTCATCTGGGATTTTGGCGGTGTGCTGGTGCGCACCGCAGACCACACCGAGCGCGAACGCCTGGCGCAAAAATTGGGCATCAGCCGCCAGGAGCTCGAAACCCGTATTTTCGATGGCGACAACCGCCGCCGGGCGCAGTTTGGCGAGGTGGACGGGGATGCCTATTTGCAGGAAGTCGCTGCCGAGTTCGGCGTGCCCGTGGAAGGGCTGACCGCCGCCTTCTTCGGCGCCGACACGCTGGATGAGACCCTGATGGCCTACATCCGCGGCCTGCGCCCGCGCTACAAGACGGGCTTGCTCAGCAACGCCATGAACAATTTGCGCGCGCTGCTGGTTACGCGCTATCCCGTGTATGATGCCTTCGATGAGGTCATTATCTCCGCCGAGGTGGGACTGATGAAGCCGGACATCGCCATCTATTCGCTGGCGGTCGCCCGCCTGAGCGTGCAGTCACAACGCGCCGTGTTTGTGGATGATTTCCTGCCCAATGTCGAAGGCGCCCGCCAAGCCGGCTTGCAGGGCATCCATTTCCAAAGCCGCGAACAGACCCTGGCGGAATTGGCTGCGCTGGGCGTAGCATGACCCGCCTGACCCTGGGCCTGGTGGCGGACACGCACGTGCCCGACCGCCGCCGCAGGCTGCACCCGGCTCTGCTGCCCGCTTTGCGAGCGGCCGGCGTCAGCCAGATCCTGCATGCCGGCGACATCTCCCGGCCGCGCGTGCTGGCGGAATTGGCCCAGGTGGCGCCGGTGCTGGCCGTGCGCGGCAACCGCGACTGGTTCCGTTCCGATGATCTGCCGCTGACCCGCTGCCTGACCGCGGGCGGGGTGCGCGTGGGGCTCACCCACGGCCACGGCGGCTGGCGCGCCTACCTGGCGGACCGGCTGCGCTATCTGGTGATGGGGCCGCAGTCCTTCGAATTTTTTGCGGAACGAGCGGTGGCCATGCTGCCCGATGCGCAGGTGGTGGTCTTCGGCCACAGCCACGAGCCGATGATCACTCAGCTGGGGAATTGCCTGGTGATCAACCCGGGTTCGGCATGCTGTCAGGCCCTCCCGGGGCGGGGGCCGACTTTCGCTCTTCTGCACATCGAAGGAAAGAAATTCGAGGCTGAGATTGTCTCTATGGATATACAGCCTGCCAAACAGTGATATTTGCCCCTCTGGCCTCGTTAGCAGGTGTGTCAAACTATGTATATCCAATCATCTGCCCGCAAGCGTAGCGGGTGGGAAGGAGCACACAATGCCTGCAAAAGCTGTCCTTAAAGGGGACTCCCTGACTGAAGAAAAACAGGTGCTGATTGAGCGCCTCAACGAAGACCTGGCGGGTGAGCTTGGCGCCATCATCCAGTACGTGACCTACGCCGCCAAGGTCACCGGGCCTTACCGCCCGCAATTGGTCGAATTCTTCCTGGGTGAAGTGCCGGACGAACAGCGCCATGCCCAGTTCCTGGCCAACAAGATCGTCGCCTTGGGCGGCGAACCCACTACCGAGGCACGCCCGGTGGTGCCGGCGTACAGCAACCACGAAATGCTGGCCGCCGTACTTGAGGCAGAGCAGCGCGCCGTGCGTGATTACACCCAGCGCGCCCTGGACGCCGACGAGTTCGGCGACAAAGGCCTGGTGGTGGAACTCGAGAACATCATTAGCGACGAAACCACCCACGCCGAAGAGACCGAGCGCATCTTGCGCGATTGGCCTCTCTAAAATTTCGGTCTACCCGCAGCTTGCGTAAGCAAGCTGCACAATCTCCTCCTCCAAGAGCCGCCGTAGGACACTACGGCGGCTCGCATTTAAGGCCGCCGTGGTTTGCGACTATAATTCGGCCACCCACCTCCGGAGGAGATCCACATGGCTGGCAAACGCGTCAAACTCATCATCAATCCCAATGCAGACATGGGCGCCGCTTGGCGGCACGCCAGCGCACTGCGCCCATTGGCAGACCAATACGGCGGCGCTGACTGGGCCGGCACGGTCTACCCCGGGCACGCCATGGAGTTGGCGCGCCAGGCCGGCGAAGACGGCTACGAACTGGTCGTCGCCATTGGCGGGGACGGCACCGTACACGAAGTCATCAACGGCCTGATGCAGGTACCCAAAGCCAAGCGCCCCAAGTTCGGCGTGGTGCCACTGGGCTCCGGCAATGACTTTGCCCACGCCATTGGCGTAGACCCGCGCCCCGAAGTGGCGCTGACCCAGATCTTCACCGAAGGCAGCCGCCGGATCGATCTGGGCGTGATCGAAGACGAGCACGGCCGTGTCGAGTATTGGAACAACACCATCAATATCGGCTTCGGCGGCTCGGTCAATATTTATTCGCACAACCTGCCCGTGGTGCGCGGCTTCCTCATGTATTTTGTCGCCGTGCTGATGACCATCATCCGCAACTACAACATTCTGGAAATGGACATCACCACGGACAAAGAGAAGTGGTCCGAAGGCATGATCATGCTGGCAGTGTGCAATGGCCACCGCGAGGGCGGCGGCTTTATTACCGCTCCAGAGGCCAAGATGGATGATGGCCTGCTCAACTACACCGCGGCCGGCGCCGTTTCGCGCTTGTTCATGTTCCGCATGATCCCGGAATTCATGCGCGGCACCCAGGGCAAGTTCTCACAGGTCAAGATGGGCACTCTGAAAGAAATGAAAATTCAGTGCAAGCAGCCCATGTCGCTGCATACCGATGGCGAAATTTGGGCCGGCTTTGGCAGCAATGTGCGCCAGTTGAAGATCCGCATCCTGCCCGCTGAGCTGGAGATCGTGGCCCCCCAGCCCTAGGACTGCCATGCCCGGCCTGGCGCAGAGCCTGCACGCACACGACCTGGGCCACTTGCGCATAGTGGCCCAGCAATGGGGCTTGGCGCTGCCCACCAGCGGGCGTTCACAGGCCTTAGACTTTCTCGAAGCACAACTGCCCGCTCAGCTGGCCGGCGGCCTAGCCGCCCTGCCGGCTGAAGTGCAGGCTGCCCTGGCGGCGCTGGCCGAGGCGGGCGGCCGCATGCCCTGGGCGCAGTTCACGCGGCGCTTTGGCGAGCTGCGTGAACTGGGGCCGGCCCGCCGCGACAAAGAACGCCCTGACCTGCATCCCATCTCCACCACCGAGCAGCTCTGGTATCGAGGACTGCTGGGCCGGGCCTTTCTGGACACCGCTGCCGGGCCGCAGGAGCACGCTTATCTGCCCGATGAACTGATCCCCCTGGCGCCGCAAGCGGCCGCTCCGGACGCACAGCCCTTTGGCCGCCCGGCGCGACCGGAAGAGCGTGCCGTCCCCCAGCTTGCCACAGACCACATCCTGGACCAGGCCACCACCTTGCTGGCGGGCTTGCGCATCGGCCTCTCGGCTGAGGCGCTGCTGGCGGCCGAGCCTTGGCTGCTGCCGCCGCCCACGCTGGCCGCTTTGCTGGCCGCGGCCGGCCTGCTCGACGCCGGCGGGCAGCCGCGGCCGGAGGCGGCCCGCGAGTTCTTGGAGGCGCCCCGCAGCCAGGCGCTGGCCCAGCTGGTGCGCGCCTGGCGGGGCAGCCAGCAGTTCAATGAACTGCGCCTGATGCCGGGCGTGCAGGCCGAGGGCGCCTGGGAGAACGATACCCGCCGCACTCGAGAACGCGCCTTGGGCTTTGCCCACAGCGCCGCGCCAGGGCAGTGGTGGAGCCTGCTGGCCCTGGTTGCTGATGTAAAAACGCGCCAGCCGGATTTTCAACGCCCCAATGGCGACTATGACTCCTGGTACCTGCGGTCTGACCAGGGCGGCGACTATTTGCGCGGCTTTGCGCACTGGGACGCGGTGGACGGCGCGCTGCTTACCTATCTGTTCAGCGCACCCATGCACGCCCTGGGTCTGCTGGATTTGGCCCGGCCGGCTGCAGATGGCCCGGTAACCGCCTTCCGCTGGAGCTCCTGGGGGCCGGCTTTGCTGCACAACACCCCCGCCGGTGGCTTCAAAAAAGAAACGCAAATGTTTAAAGTGGACTCGCAGGGCAAGCTGCTGGTGCCGGCTCTGGCACCCCGCCGGGCGCGCTACTTGTTGGCCCGCTTTTGCGACTGGCTGCCCAAACCCAAAGAAGGCTATGCCTACCAGATCAGCGCAGCCGGCCTCGGCCGCGCTGCGGCACAGGGCCTGGAAGTGCGCCAGCTGGCCGCCTTGCTGAAGAAATACAGCGAGGGCGAACTGCCGCCCAACCTGGGGCAAGCCTTGCGCCGCTGGAACGCCCAGGGCGGCCAGGCGCGTTTGGGACAAGCCCTGGTGCTGCGCGTGGCCTCCGCCGCGGTGCTAAGGGCGCTGCGCGCCTCACGCGCAGCCCGTTACCTGGGCGAGCCGCTGGGTCCGACCAGCATCCTGGTGCAGCCCGGGGCCGGGCCGCAGGTCTTGCGCGCCCTGCTGGAACTGGGTTACCTGGGTGAATTGGAAGAGGACGGTTGATGATCATGCATTGGAGTGAAGCCCAAGATACCTTGCAGCGGTTGGCGACCGAGCCGCGTTTCGGTGTGTTCAGCGATTTCGATGGCACCCTGGCCCCCTTGGCCGCCACGGCGGGCCAGGTGCAGCCCAGCCAGCGGGTCTTGCAGCTGCTCAGCGACCTGCGGGAGCAGCTGCCCATCGTGGCGCTGATCTCCGGGCGGCGCGTGGCTGCGCTGCATGCGAAAGTCAACCTGCCCGGGCTGGTCTATGTGGGCAACCACGGCCTGGAAACGCTGGAAGCTGGCGAGGTGCGGGCCAACCCGGCCGTGCAAGCCTATCGGCCCGCCCTGCAGTCCGCTCTGCAGGCCTTGCAAGCGCTAAACGAGGAGGGTACCCACACCGAAGACAAAGGGCTGACCCTCACCGTGCATTACCGGCAGGCCGCCGACCCCCAGGCTTTCGCCCGCCAGCACGAGCAAAGCGTGCGGCGCATTGCCGCCGAACAGGGCTTGGAATTCTTCACCGGCAAAATGGTCTTTGAACTGCGCCCACCCCTGGAGATTGACAAAGGTGTCGTCTTACGCGAGCTGGTGCAGGCTCACGACATTAAGGCGGCCCTATTCCTGGGGGACGATGTGACCGATATCAGTGCCTTGCGCATGGCGGGGCAAATGCGCGAGGCTGGCGAGTGCGCCGCTTGGGGTGTGGCGGTTCAGGCGCCGGATGCGCCGGAGGAGCTGGAAGCCGCCGCCGATTGGCGCGCTTCGGGCGTGGAGGATGTGGAGGACCTGCTGGCCTGGCTGCTGGCGGCCCGCAAGGCGTCATCCACCTGAGCGGCAAACCACTCGCGTACATCCGCCTGAGTGACGATGCTGCGCAGCGCCGCGGCGCGCTGCTTGCGCTCGGCGGCCGGCATGGTCAAGGCTTGGTGCATGGCTTCGGCCGTGCCGTACACATCGAACGGCGAGACGATCAGGGCGTGCTCGCCCAGTTCAAAGAAGGCCCCCGCATATTCAGACAGCACCAGCACGCCGTCCTTGTTGTTGACCAGCACACCCTCTTTGGCCACCAGGTTCATGCCGTCCGCCAGCGGGTTGACCAGCAGCACGTCGTACATTTGCATGGCGGCGATGGCGCGCATGTAGTTGTCGCCGACGATGATGCGCACCGGCTCCCAGACCGTGCCGCTGTATTGCGCATTGATCGTGCCCGCCTCCGCCATGATCTCGCCGAGATAATCCCGGTATTCGCCCACTTCCATTCGTGAAGGCACCAGCAGGGCCAACAACTGCACCTTGCCCAAGTGTTCAGGATATTTTTCCAACAGGGCGCGGTACGCTTGCATGCCGCGCAGGTTGTTTTTGCTGGGCTCCACCCGGTCCACACGCAGGATCACCTGGCGGTCGCCCACCGACGTGTGCAGATGGCTGCGCTCCAATTCAGTGACCTGCATGCCGGAGAGCTGCTGCAGCTTTTCCACATCGATCGAAATGGGGTAGGTGACTGCGCCCACATCCCGGCCCTGGTACTCGACCGCATTCCGGCGGCCGAAGGCGTGCGCCCCCAGGTAAAAGCGGCAGGTCTGCACGAAGTTGAAGGCGTCTTTCTCGGTTTGGAAGCCGACCCGGTTGGCTTCCAGCAGGCTTTCCAGCAGGGTGTCGCGCATGGCCGGCGGCAGAATGCGCCAGGCGTCCGGCCCGGGCCAGGGGATGTGCACGAAGGGTTGGATCTGCACCTGCTCGCCTACCAGGGCGCGCAGGTAGTGGGGCACCATGTACAAGTGGTAGTCCTGAGGCAGCACGATCACCTGGCGTTGGCTGTCCTTGACCACGGCGGCAATCGCTTCGGCAAAGCGCTGGTTGACCCGCAGATATCCCGCGTCCCAGGCCTGCCAGGTGTCCGCTGTGATACTGGGTGTGCGCGGCGTATCCCACAACTGGTGTTGGATGAACCACAGCAGCGGGTTAGAGATCTCGTTGTAGTAGCCTTCGTATTCTTCCGGCTGGTGTTCCACCAGCTTTAGGCGAATACCTTCGACCTTTTGCACCTGGCCCTTGTTGTGCTGGGACCAGGCGCGGTCGTCGTCACTCATCGCCGAGGCGACCCACAGCACGTCGTGGCGCTCGGCCAGCGCCCCCAGGGCGGTCACCAGGCCGCCAGCGCCGCGCTCCACCTGGAAGCCGCGGCCGTGCTTTTTAAAGGAAAAGGGGCCGCGATTAGAGGCAATAACGATCAGTGGATTGGTCTGGCTTTCTGAACTCAAAAGTACTCCTGCCCCTGCTGCGACCCTCATGATGCAAGCTAAGGTTGGCATCGCGAGGCGAACTAGATCGATTATACAGGATGGCCCTTAGAGGGCTTAGGGTGGGTAGTGGTAAAATCTCAAAAAGCAGTTCCAAGTCCCATTTTAATCATGCAAGAGACAGTTTCGTTGCCAGGAGGCCAGTCGTGATTTCCGATTTGATCAAGGAAACCAAAAATCGTATGCAGAGTTCGGTGCAGTCGCTGAAAGATGATCTGGGAGCGATCCGCACCGGGCGTGCCACCCCGGCGTTGGTTGAGAAGCTGTCTGTGGAGTATTACGGCCAGCCCACGCCCTTAATGCAGCTGGCCAGCATTAGTGTGCCGGAGCCGCGTCAATTGCTGATCAAACCCTTTGACCCTGCCGGGGTCAAAGATATTGAGCGCGCTTTGCAAACCTCTGACATCGGTTTGACGCCCAACAGTGACGGCAAAGTCATCCGCCTCAATTTGCCTGCCCTCACCCAGGAACGCCGCCTGGATATAGTCAAAACGGTGAATGCCCGCAAAGAAGAAGCCTATGTGGCCGTACGCAACATCCGCCGGGACGCCATCAAAGACCTGCGTGAGTTTGAGACGGAGAAGATGATCACCGAAGACGAGCTGAAGCGCGGCGAGGATGATGTGCAGAAACTCACCGACGAGATCATCAGCCAGATCGACCAGATCGGGCAGGCCAAAGAAAAAGAGGTCATGGAGGTCTGAGGCGTTGATGGCCAAAACCGATCCGCCCGCAGACCATTCGATCCCCCAGCATATCGCCATCATTATGGATGGCAATGGGCGCTGGGCCCGCGCCCGCGGCCTGCCGCGCCTGGCAGGCCACCGCGCCGGCACGGAGAATTTGCGCCGCATCATTGAGGCCTGCGTGGAGGTGGGGGTCAAGTACCTGACCATTTACGCCTTCTCCACGGAGAACTGGGGCCGCCCACAGGACGAAGTGCAGGGCCTGATGGGCATCTTTGACGAAGTCTTTGAGCGCGAACTGGCCGAATTGCATCGCCAGGGCGCCCGGCTGAACCACATCGGCCGGCTGGAAGGCATGCGTCCTTCCCTGCGCGAGAAGGTGCTCAAGGGCATGCAGATCACCAAAGACAATGATCGCTTGGTGCTCAATGTCGCCTTCAACTACGGCGGCCGCGACGAGATCGTGGATGCGATCAAGGCCATCATTGCGGCAGGTACCCCGGCTGAGCAGGTGAACGCGGAGTTGGTCTCCCAGCACCTGTACACGGCCGGCATCCCCGACCCGGACTTGATCATCCGCACCTCTGGCGAGCAACGCATCAGCAACTTCCTGCTTTGGCAGGCGGCCTACGCCGAGTGGATCTTCCCTGAAACCTTCTGGCCGGACTTTGGCCGCGAGCAATTGCTGGCCGCCATTGAGCAATACGGCCAGCGTGAGCGGCGCTATGGCAAGGTTTTGGAGTCATGAGCAACTTAGTTAAACGGGTTCTGTTCACCGTGGTGGCTTTGCCCACCGGCATTTTCCTCATCTTTTTGGGGGCATGGCCTTACGCCATCTTCATCAGCCTGATCCTGGCCCGCGCCATTTGGGAGTATGCCGATCTGTTCGGCCTGCCGCCCAGCAAACCGGCGCGCTGGTTAATGGTGGCCAGTGTCCTCGGCATTTTGTTTGTGCGCTTCTTGTTCGGCACCGGCCACGACCACTGGGTCTTGGCGCTGATTTGCGCCATCATCGTGGGGTACCAGCTGGTCCAATACGAACGAGGCAATGACAAAGCCGGCAGTGGCTTTGCGATCATGCTCAGTGGCGTTCTGTACATTGGGCTGATGGGCAGCTACATGATGCTGCTGCGCGAGACGCCGGTATTTGGCGAGTGGTGGCTGCTGCTGACCGTCTTTGCGGTCATCCTGACCGACACCATGGCGTATTTCCTGGGCACACGCTTTGGCCGGCATCGCATGACCCCCCGGCTGAGCCCTAAGAAGAGTTGGGAGGGTTTCGCGGCCGGCGCCATCTTTTCGGCCTTGGGCACTCCATTGTTCGGCCTGCTCTTCCACGTCTTTGGCATGCCGCGCGATCCACAGTTCAGCCTGGTCAATGTCTTTGTCCTCGGTTTGTGTGTGGGTGTCTTGTCCCCGCTGGGTGACCTGGGCATCAGCATGATCAAACGCGAAGTGCACCTCAAAGACACCGGTGATATTTTGCCCGGCCACGGCGGCGTATTGGACCGCGCAGATTCCTGGCTGTGGGCTTTCCCTATCGGGTATTACCTGGCGCTGATCTTTCAATAAATGAACCCAATGCCCAAGCACATAGGGTTGGTGTTGCTGTTCCTGGTTTTTCTCTTCGCCTTATTTTCCGGTATGGCTGGGGTGGACTTTGGCAGCCAGTGGGATCAGAATCTGATCAAGGGGCAGGTAAACAAATTTGTACGCACGGGCAATCTGCTGACCGGTGAGTATCACTATCCGCCGGTATCGAGCTATATCGCCACCAGCACCACACTGCCCTATGCCGCTCCCTTTGTGGCCCGTTACGGCACCAACTGGGTGCCTACACAGAATTATCTGCTAAACGAAGTCCTCAAGAATCCCAATCAGGCCTTCCTGCTCAACTTGCGGCGGGTCTTTGTGTTTTTCACCACGCTGGCCGTGCTCTGGGTAGGCCTGGCGGCCGGCCAGCGCAAATGGCTGGCCGGCTTGGCGGCGGGGATTGTGTTGGCCTTTTCCTGGGAGATCAACTACCAGTCGCGGTTTGTGCACCCGGATGGGCCGACCATGCAGTTTGTGGCCCTGACGCTCTTGTTCTGCCTGTTGGCCTTCTATAAGAAGAGGCCTTTTTCTTCCGCTACCTGGCTTCATTTCGGAGCGGCCGCCGCCGCGGCGGCCACGGCAACCAAATACACTGCCGGGCTTTCCCTGCTGAGCGTATTGCTTGTGGCCGTGTTGCTCTGGAAACAGGCAGGCCAGCCTTGGCCGCGCCTTTTGCTGCGTTTGGCAGGCTTGGGCTTGGTCTATGGCTTGGTTTTTGTGTTGTTGGTCCCCGGCGTGCTGTTTGAAACCAGCATTTTCTGGGACCAGGTCATCAGAGATCAAACCATCTATGCTTCCGGACATGGCAGGCAAACTGTTGAGGCGGGCTGGGACTACTTCAGCCGGGTGCTTATTTATCTGTTTGGCGTAGCTTTTTCGCCTTATCCTGTGCTGGCCCTCGGGGTGAGCGGCTTTGCCCTGGCAGGGGTGTATGCTTTGCTGCGCTCTCCTGACCGGGCTGAACGCTGGCTGGGTGCGGTGCTGGTGGGCGTGCCCGCCCTGTACTTGTTGTTCCTCGCCACGCATCGCGTACTGTTTGTGCGCAACTTGCTGCAAGTGCTGCCCAGCTTGGCCTTGTTTGCCGGCTTTGGGTTCCAATGGTTGTTCGAAAGACTGGGCCAGGCGCCTCACAAGCGGCTGCGCTTCATCCCTGTGGCGCTGTTGGCTCTGGTCTTGGGGTTCAACGCCCATTGGATCCTCAGCAGTGTTCAAACGATCCAGGCGCGTGATACCGATGCCTTTATTCACCAGGCGCTTAACCACATTGCCGCGCATCCGGAGCAGCCGGTCTACATGACCGCGGCGGCCGGCCAGCTGCTGGCTGGCTACGACCTGCCCGCCCACCTGACGGCAGACAAAAGCGGGTCTCAAGACCTGGTGCTGTTTGCCTACCTGGCAGATGCCTTCGATGAGGAAGAAGGCAACTGGCCGGTGAATGAGATCGGCGCCTCTCCGCTGATCTTTGGGCCGCGTGAGATCAACATGGATTGGTATGCCAGCTGGCCGGGCGTGGAACGTTTGGTGCTTGCCGCACCCGATGTGGCTTGGGAAGCTGGCCGGCAGTTCACGGGTCACGCCGCCGCGCCGGAAGAGCTTCCAATGCAAACTTACACAGGCCTGTTAACCATCGATGGGCAGCAGTTTATGCTGGAGAATGTGGGCCAGCCGCCCCTGTTCATCATGAATTCGGCCCATCCCCAGGTGGTGCTAAGCTTGAGACCCTTGCTGGATACACAAGTTTCCCTATCGGCCCGTCCATACAATCAATGGCGGTTGGAAGATGTCTACCTCTCCGCGGTCAATGGGTTCAGCATACTCGATGAGAAAAGCCTGCAGACCGAATACAACTTCAGTCGCTTCTCGCTCAATCGTTCAGAAGCAGAGTTGCAGTGTGTGCGCTCCGCGGTGGGCGAAGCAAACTACCGGACCTTGGTGGACCATGCCTATGGCTTTATGGAGTTTCCGGATGAGCAGCTTGCCCAGGCGGCTCAGTGTTTGCAATGACCTATAAGGAATGGTGTGAATGAACAACCGAGAACCTTCGCGTAATTTGGCTATGGAGCTGGTGCGGGTGACTGAAGCCGCGGCCCTGTCTGCCGCCCGTTTTATGGGCCGGGACGATAAAGCCGCCGGCGATCAAGCCGCGGTGGACGGCATGCGTCTGGTCTTGAACAGCATTGAGATGGATGGGATCATTGTGATCGGCGAGGGCGAAAAGGACGAAGCGCCCATGCTGTTCAACGGTGAAACCATGGGCACCGGCGATGCCCCGCATGTCGACATTGCTGTGGATCCGATTGATGGCACGCGTCCCCTGGCAGAAGGCCGGCTGAACTCAATTGCCACGGTGGCTGTGGCGCCGCGCGGCACTATGTTTGACCCCGGCCCTTTCGTATACATGAACAAGATCGCGGTGGGCCCGGCAGCCAAGGGCACTATTCATGTCGAGTGGCCGGTGGAAGACAACTTGAATGCGATCGCCAAGGCAACCGGTAAGCGCATTCAAGACCTGGTGGTCGTCATGCTGGACCGGCCGCGCCACAATGAGCTCAAGGCTGAAGTGCGCCGCTGTGGGGCGCGCATCCGCATGATCGACGACGGGGACGTGGCCGGCGCGCTGATGACTGCCTGGCCGGATGCCGGCATTGACGTCTTGCTGGGCATTGGCGGCACGCCGGAAGGCGTGCTGGCGGCCTGTGCCCTGCGCGCCATGGGCGGCGAGATCCAGGGCAAACTGTATGCCCGCAACGATGACGAACTCAAGCGCGGCCGTGAGATGGGCTATGACTTCGAAAAGATCCTGACCATGGATGATTTCGTCTCTTCGGAGGATGTGTTCTTTGCCGCCACCGGCATCACTGATGGTGAGCTGCTGGATGGGGTCAAGTACTATCCCAAGGGGGCACGCACGCACAGTTTGGTGGTGCGCGGTATGACCGGCACGGTGCGCCAGGTGATCGCCACCCACAGCCTCGAGAAGCTGGAAAAGATCAGCCCCTTGGATTATTAGGAGCCCGCATGCCCGCGCCCAAGAAGCCTGCCAAGACCTCACCCGCCTCCAAGACACACAAGCTCAAGGGTGAGGTGTATTACCCGACCCAGCACGCGGTGGCGCAAGCCAATCTGCAAGATTGGGACAAGATTGCGCGCCGAGCAGACAAGGACTTTATCGGGTTTTGGGAAGGGGAAGCCGCCCAGCTGGAGTGGTACAAGCCCTGGAAGAAAACGCTGGACGATAGCAAGGCGCCTTTCTATAAGTGGTTCGTGGGCGGCAAGGTCAATATTGTTCACAACTGCATCGACCGCCACCTGAATACGCCGCGCAAGAATAAGCTGGCGCTGATCTGGGAGAGCGAGGATGGCAAGCAAGACCGCTCGTTCTCTTTCCATGCCCTCAACCGCGAAGTCTCGCGCATGGCCAGCATCATCCACGCCCTGGGCGTCAAGAAGGGCGACCGGGTCACGATCTACATGGGCCGCGTGCCGGAGATCATCTTCGCCATGTTGGCCTGCGCCAAGATCGGCGCCGTGCACTCGGTGGTCTTCGGCGGCTTTTCCGTCGCCGCACTGCAGGGCCGGGTGCAGGACAGCCAGTCCAAGCTGGTGATCACCTGCGACGGCAGCTACCAGAACGGCAAACTGATCGAGCTCAAGCGCATCACCGACGAAGCCGTCCGCCAGGCGCCGACCGTGGAGAACGTGCTGGTCGTACAGCGCAGCGGGCACGAAGTGCCCTTCCAGCCTGGGCGGGACCACTGGTATCACGAAATGCTGGAAAGCCCGGTGGCTAAGGACCGCTTTCCCACCCAGCCAATGGACGCCGAGGACCCGCTGTTCATCCTCTACACTTCCGGCTCCACCGGGCGGCCCAAGGCCATTCTGCACACCCACGGCGGGTATATGGTGGGCACCTACAGCACGCTCAAGTATGTCTTTGACATCAAGGACGAGGACCGTTATTGGTGCGCCGCCGACCCGGGCTGGATCACCGGCCATTCCTATATTGTCTACGGCCCGCTGCTGAATGGGGCCACCAGCTTTTTATACGAGGGCGGCCCCACCTTCCCCAACCCGGGTCGCTGGTGGCAGTTGATCGAGCGCTACGGCATCACCATCCTCTACACGGCGCCCACTGCCATCCGCGGGCTGATGCGCTTTGGTGAAGACTGGCCGGCCCAATACGACCTTTCCAGCCTGCGGCTGTTGGGCTCGGTGGGTGAGCCGATCAACCCGGAGGCCTGGCGCTGGTATTACCGCGTGATCGGCAAAGGCCGGGCGCCGATCATGGATACCTGGTGGCAGACCGAGACCGGCATGTTCATGATCACGCCCACCCCAGTGGTACCGCTCAAGCCGGGTTCCGGCACGCGGCCCTTCTTCGGCCAGCGCGCCGAGATCCTAAACGAGGCGGGGGTGCCGGTCAAAGACGGCGAAGAAGGCTACCTGGTGCTGACCCGTCCCTGGCCCTCCATGCTGCGCTCGATCTATGGGGATGCGGAGCTCTACAAGCGCCAGTACTGGTCCAAGTACCCGGGCAAGTACATGACCGGCGATTCCGCCCGGCGCGACGAGGACGGCTATTACTGGATCATCGGCCGTGTGGATGATGTGATCAATGTCTCCGGGCACCGCCTGGGCACCGCCGAGATCGAGTCGGCGCTGATCACGCACCCGGCGGTAGCCGAGTCGGCCGCCATTGGCCTGCCGCATGAGGTCAAGGGCCAAGCGGTGCATTGCTTTGTGCTGCTGAAGCAGGAACACTCGCCCAGCTCTGAATTGGCCGAGGAATTGCGCCAGCATGTCGCCGCGGTGATTGGCGGCATCGCCCGTCCCGAGGAAGTCGCTTTTGTGGACAAGCTGCCCAAAACGCGTTCGGGCAAGATCATGCGGCGCGTATTGAAGGCGCGTGCTCAGGGACTGCCCGAAGGCGACCTGAGCACGCTGGAGGACTGAGATGGCCGTTTCTGGCCTGCATCACATCGTCCTGTTTTGCGCCGACACCGAGATCTCCCGGGGATTCTACGAATCTCTGGGCTTTGCCTACCTGCGCGGCTATGAAGGCATGCACTGGTTTGCTCTGGGGGAAGCTGAACTGATGTTGCATCCGGCCGACCCCGGCCAGAAAGCCGGCCTGCCGGTGATCCATTTCGCCACGCCGGATGTGGATGCGCTGTTCGCCCAGGCGCTCGCCGCCGGCCTGCAGCCCTTCGACCATCAGAACCCCGGCACCCCGCTGACTGGGCCTGTGCTGCGCCCGTGGGGCGACTTGGAATTTGAACTGGTCGACCCCGATGGGCAGTGGCTGGCGTTCACCCAATCTGGCTGATTACTCCAACCGGGTCCACTGGTCGGGCGGGAAGTCCAGCGGGGGCAGCGATGCTTCAAAGCGCCCGGCCTGCACCTCCTCCAATTTGAACGTTTCGTGTTTGCGAACGTCATAGCCCGCTACTTGCCCGATCATTGGCCAATGGTCAAAACTGCCGGCTGTCTCCAAGCGGGCGCCGGCGTTGGCCCCGAAGCTTTCCGCCAGCGGCAAGAGCTGTTCTGCCGTCAGCTTGGCCCAGTCGCCCTGGGGGGCGGGGCGGCTGGCCTCTGAGCGCATCACTGCGTAATGACCCTCGCAAGCCAGGTACAACCAGTTTCCCAGAAGATTTTCGGTTTGCCAGGCGCCGCAGAGCGGCGTGCCGCCCGCCGCGCTGAGCCTCCGCCAGGTTTCCTGACGGTCGTCGCTGTCGATGGTTGCACTATCCGCGCTGATGTGCAGCATGCGCCCGAAGTCCTGGCCCAGCAAAGCGGGATTGGCGGCCATCTCTATGCGGTGTTGGCCCAGCCAGCCTCCATCTGCTGGCTGCCAGTGGCTGCGCCCGGCGATGCCATAAAAGCTGCCGAACATGGCGGCCAGCTCGGCATCCGTGGGCGGCCAGCCTGCCGGCAACTGCATCTGGCTGAGAACGCGAAGTTCAATGAAGTAGGTTTGGGTGTAGAGCACGAACCCTGCTCGGGAGCGCAGATTGGTGGTGGTGTTCCGGCAAGGTCGGATGTCTTCCTGGGCATCTGGGGCGAGGACTTGCCAAAATCCTCGCCAAGGCGTTTGTTGGTCGCTCATTCAAAAGCTCCTTTGTCATACAGACCATAGCGTTAAATGATGACAGATACTGTCACTATTTAAAGTACACTAGGCCCATGCGTTCGGACCGGTTGATCTCTCTTGTCTTGCGCTTGCAGCACGCGGGTTTTGTTGCGGTGGATGTGCTGGCCAGTGAGTTTGGCGTTTCCCGCCGCACCATACTGCGCGATGTGGAAAGCTTGTCATTGGCCGGAATACCCATATATAGCCAACCCGGGCCGGGTGGGGGTCTGGCCCTGATGGAAGGTTATCGCCTGTCTCTGTCCAACCTGAATGAGGATGAGCTGCGCGCCTTCTATCTGGCGGGCAATTTGAAAAAGCTGGCAGACTTGGGTTTGGATAGCGCCGCAGAGAGCGTGCTGGCCAAGATCGGCGCCAATCTGTCGCCGCCGCAGTTTGCGGTGCTTCAGAAGGTGCAGCAGCGTGTTTTCATTGACTCCACTTGGTGGATCGACGACTCGCCTCCCCCATTTCTCGAGCTGCTCTTGGGGGCGGTGAACGAAGACCGCTGCCTGTCCGTCCTGTATGCGGCCAGCGGCCAAGCGCCGCGCAAGAGGCGCCTGGAAGCCTACGGACTGGTGTCCAAAGGCGGCAACTGGTATTTGGTGGCGCGGCGGGATGGCGAATTTCGTACTTACCGCGTCTCGCGTTTCCAGTCGGTGGCTGTGCTGGATGAGCGCTTTGAACGCCAAGTGGATTTTGACTTGCGCGCCTATTGGCTCAGCAGCGTGCAAGCGCTGATGCACTCGCTCTTGAGCTATCGCTATAGCCTGCGTATCCACAAGCGCAAACAAGACTTTGTGCGCCGTCATGCCACCGGCAGCTACCAAATCACAGAGCCGGATAAGCAGGGCTGGTTTGTAGCCGAATTCTCGGCAGAAGACCAGGAAACGGCCATGATGTTGGTGCTGGGTTTGGGCCCCGATGCGCAGATTCTTGGTCCGCCGGATTTGCTGGAGGCGGTGCAGCAGCGCATTGCCCTTTTGGCGGCGCGGCCAAATTGACATTGACTTTTGCTGGTGGTATAGTGTCCGGCGACAACCGAATAGCAGCCCCGTGGGATTTTGTGTTGCCGTATGGCGGCATGAAATTCTGCACTTATCCAGAGAGGCGAAGGGATCCGGCCCTATGAAGCCTCGGCAACCGCGTGAAGAACGAATGGTGCCAACTCCGGCAGAAGAAACTTCTGGAAGATGAGAGGGTGTACAAGGAATCTTTGTGCCCTTTCATGCTGTGAAAGGGCATTTTTTATACACGGAGGTAATTGCAACAATGAGTAGCACGTTCATGCAGGCAGAGAAACTGCTGTTCACCTCGGAGTCGGTGACCGAAGGCCATCCCGACAAGATCTGCGACCAGGTCAGCGATGCGATACTCGATGCCTGCTTCGCGCAGGACCCGCACTCTCGCGTAGCCTGCGAAACTGCGGTGAAGACCGGTTTCGTGATGCTGCTGGGGGAGATCACCACCAAAGCCAACATCAACTACGATGAGTTGGTGCGCTCGGTGGTCAAAGACATCGGCTACACCAGCAGTGACTACGGCTTTGACGGCGAGAGCTGCGGCGTGCAAGTCGCCATCGCCCAACAGTCCAACGACATTGCCATGGGCGTGGACAAGGCCCTGGAAGCCAAGTCCGGGGAGATGTCCGAGCAGGAGATCGAAGCCGTGGGCGCTGGCGACCAGGGCATGATGTTCGGCTTCGCCTGCAATGAAACCGAAGCGCTGATGCCACTGCCGATCTACCTGGCCCACAACCTGACCCGCCGCCTGAGCGAAGTGCGCAAGAACGGCACGCTGCCCTGGCTGCGCCCGGATGGCAAGAGCCAGGTGACCGTCGAGTATTCGCAGGGCAAGCCCAAGCGCATTGACAGCGTGCTGATCAGTACTCAGCATGCCCCCGAGATCTCCGAAGAGGAGATTCGTAAGGCGATCATCGAGCAGGTCATCAACCCCACGCTGCCTAAGGAGCTGGTGGATGGTGACCTGAAGATCTACGTCAACCCCACCGGCCGCTTCGTCATCGGCGGCCCGATGGGCGATGCCGGCCTGACCGGCCGCAAGATCATCGTGGATACCTACGGCGGCATGGGCCGCCACGGCGGCGGCGCTTTCAGCGGCAAGGACCCCACAAAGGTGGACCGCTCCGCCGCTTACGCCGCCCGCTGGGTGGCCAAGAACGTGGTGGCCGCCGGCCTGGCCGACCGCTGCGAGATCCAGGTGGCCTACGCCATTGGCGTGGCTCGCCCGCTGAGCGTGAACGTGGAGACCTTTGGCACCGGCAAGATCGCCGATGACAAGATCGCCGCCCTGGTCGATGAGCACTTCGACCTGCGCCCCGGCGCCATCATCCGTGATCTGGACCTGCGTCGCCCGATCTACCGCAAGACGGCCGCCTACGGCCACTTTGGCCGGGAGGATGTCGATCTCCCCTGGGAGAGCACCGACCGGGCCAAGGAATTGGCCAAGGCCGCCGGTCTCTAACCCGCCCGCCGGACCAAAAAGCCCCGCCAACTGGCGGGGCTTTTTTATTGCTGATGGGCTGCGAGCTTCTCCCAAAGTTTTTGTTTGGGCTGCAATCCGACGATGCGTTCCACTTCCTGCCCGTCCTTGAACAAAATCGTGGTCGGCACGCTGAGCACGCCATAGCGAGCGGTGATCTCCGTGGCCTGGTCCACATCCAGCTTGGCGAAGGTGAAGTGCCCTTCCCAGTCTTCAGCCAGCTGCTCCAGCAGCGGCTCCAGCACGCGGCAGGGCTGGCACCACTCTGCGCCAAACTCCAGCAGCACAGGCTGGTTGGCCTGGAGTACATCGCTGTCGAACGTGTCGCTGGTAACGGGGTGTAGTTTACTCATGAGCGTATGGTAGCAAGCGTCTGCCGTGGCTGTCAAGTTGGATTGACCGGCTGGGCGGGCGTGATAAAATCTGTCCCTGCGGGCGCGTAGCTCAATGGCAGAGCAGTGGCCTTTTAAGCCAACGGTTGAAGGTTCGAGTCCTTCCGCGCTCACTGAAATTATTTAGAGATTATCTTAGGGGCTTCGATGATTCGTTGACGGGATCAAGTTACACACCCTAATGTGAGCTGTAAGATGAAGTAATAGATACGCCTCCTCAATAGATTTTCTGGTTTCTAACTATGTAAGGGGCTTTTGCATGGAGAGTATCAGTACACGAGCTATTACGTTCTTGGGCATGGGCTTGGCTTTCGCAGTTTTCTTAGGTGCGAGTTGGGCCATAGAGCAATCCTTGGGCTTGAATACACCAATAGAAATGGTGATACTCCTAATCACACTTGTCTGTTTAATTGCCGCATTCCCTGGAGTTATCTTCATTAGGCGAAAGGAAAGTCCCTCTAAATCCCTGACTAAGTATATTCATGGTAGTGCAGCGATCCTAAGCGGGATTGGCTGGATCTTTTTTTGGTTATCTCCAGCCTTAATGGCAATAACCTACTATATCGGGAGGCTGTCTCACTAGGGTTTATACAATTTGAAATATGAAGACAATTCTAACAATAATATCCTCTTTAGTAATCATTCTTGTATTGGTGCTTGCGTACATTAGTATTCCAACTGTAATCGATATCCCATTTCTGATCACTAAAATGCGCGGACAGAGTTACGAGAAATTGTTGATTGAGCAAATTAACTTGTACAACGCTGGCTAAGTTGAGTACATTGACCTTGCTAATATCCCAAGCGTGACTTGGGATACTGTTTACTTTTTCGAAGGTTATATAACGCCAAACGAGATAAACTCAATCTTAAACAAAGAATGGAGAGGTGCAGAACTTACCGGCATACAATACAACGAGCATTTCACCTTACTCGTTTTCTTGAGGGATCAAAACGTGGTTCAGCATTTGATGTTTCGGAATTCGATTGCTTCTTTTTACACTGCTGTTACAGAGGGAGGCTATTACACCGACGCTAGAGAGGAGGGTTTTTCTGCCGGGGAGGCTCAATTTATATTGCTTCCAATGATGAGCGACTATCCTGAAGTTAAGCAAGATCCTAGTAAATAACGAGCGGGCAGGATTGCTCACAGTGCTCGAAGAGCTTTGAGGATTATGATACACGAGTCTTGACTTGCCGGAGCGTGACCGTTGTGTACGACGGCTTGGGTCGCATGCACCCAAGATCAATAGATCTTTTGTCCTTTCTGCCTTAACAAACATCACAGGTGCTGGTTGGCACCCAACGTTTGCGCTACTTGGTGCCATTTCTACGGGTAGTTGTTCCATAGACGTACATAGACATATGGTCGCCTCGGGAGTATCATCTTCGTATAGATCACCGGCCTTTATATAGGAGACTTGGCTGCATGCAAAACGCCCTCGTCCTGACCCGCCCACAACTCGCCGCCAAATTGCAATCCACCCTCATGCGTCCGGATGTGACCCGCCAGCAGGTGGCGGCCCATATTGAAGCCTGCGCCGAGCACAGCTTCCACGCCGCCATGATCCCCATGGCCGACGTGCCCCTGGCCCGCGCCATTCTGCAGGGTACAAAGGTCAAAGTCGCCACGGCGATCTGCTTCGGCACCGGCTACGAGAGCGTGGCTGGCAAAGTGGCGCTTGTCCATGAGTGCCGCACCCTGGGCGCCGACGAGGTCGACTATGGCCCCAATATGTCGCTCTTCCTTTCGGGAGAGCTTGAGGCCTTTCGTGATGAAAGCGCCGCCCTGGTGGAGGCTGCCGGGGACATGACCCTTAAGGCCATGCTTGAATTGCATTTCATCGAAACCGACGACGAGCAAAAACACGCCGCGCGGCTCTTGGAAGAGGCGGGCGTGCCTTGGATCAAGAATTCCAGTGGCGGCGGCCCACGCCCTGGGCAGGCCACACCCGCCGCCATCCAGCTGCTGCGGGCGGCGCTGAAACCTGAAACGCACATCAAAGCCTCAGGCGGCATCAAAAGCCACGCCGGCGCGCTGGAACTCATTCACGCCGGCGCGGAACTGCTGGGCACCAGCGCCGCCCTTGCCATCCTCGAGGGGGTCGAGGCGGGTGATACGAGCTACTAAGCTTCCCGACTTCCCACCTGTTGTCCTGCTCGGCGAAACTTACCAGCCTCATCCGGATAATAAGTCTGCAAGGGGCTATACAGCTTGTGCTGCTGCCACCGCTGCAGCGTCCACAGAACCCGTGAAAAAGGGTTCTGTTCGTGTGATGCCGGACATAGACGATAGAATGTAAGCACTACCACTCCCAGGAGCCATTATTTTCTGAAGAGAGGACACTAAACTCCATGAACCGTCACGATTTAGCTTTGCTACAGCAAATGCGTGGGTACCCGGCAGTCACCATCACTTTAAGCACCCATAGAACCTCCCCTGAGAACAAGCAGGATCCCATCCGCCTGAAGAATCTTCTCAATCAGGCCAGCGAAAGACTATTGTCCGAATTTTCCAAAAAAGAGGTCGCATCCTTATTAGACCGCCTAATTGCATTGGGCGAAGAAGTTGATTTTGTGAATGCCAAAGACGGCCTGGTGCTTTTTGCCAACCAGGATTTCGGACGCCTGGTGTATTTGCCCTTCAAACTTAAAGAACGCGTGGTTATTGACGAAACCTTCTTCACGCGAGATTTGGTCTTTGCTCTCAACCGCACGCCGCGCTATTGGGTTTTGGTGCTAAGTGAAAAGCCGACGCGTTTGTATGAGGGCACCAAGCAAGATTTGCTTGAAATGAAAGAGAAAGGCTTTCCGCTTACGCATACTGGTCCAGGTGGCGAGGCCCCTCTGCCTGGGGGCTTCGGCATAAGCCGGTCCGCCCATCGGGATGAACGTCATCGCCAGTTTTTCCGCCAGATAGATGCGGCTTTAAGCAAATTCATGGCAGATGATCCGCTCCCCTTGGCCGTAGTGGGGGTGGACCGCTTCCTGGCCTTCTTCAATGAAGTCAGTCAGCACAAGAATGCGGTGGTGGCCATACTCACCGGAAATCACGACAATACCGGCCCACATGAATTGGCTAAACTGGTCTGGCCGTTGGTGAAAGAAGGCCTGGCCGCTCAGCGCCAGCAAGTCTTTGAAGATTTGGAAAAAGCTATAGGTGAACGCCGGGTAACTTCGACGATTGGGGAAGTGTGGCGAAAAGCTGCCGACGGCCGCGGACATTTGCTGCTTGTGGAAGAAGATTTTCATTATCCCGCAGTAGTCGATGAAACTGGTCGCCATCTGCAGGCGGCAGATGATCCCATTGCGCCCGGGGTAATTGATGATGCCGTTGATGATGTGATTGAAGAAGTACTGCGTAAACAGGGCAGGTTGTCTTTGTGGATCCTGGCAGTCTGGGTGTTCACCAGCGGATTGCCATGATATTAAGATACTAGCTCGATTTAAGAAAAAAGAATCCCCACTGGGGGATTCTTTTTGATTGCGGTGCTTAGGCTGAATGCACTTCTTCCCAGACCTGCTGCAGCGCCCGGTTGAAGGCCTCGGCCCCTTGTGCGCCGGAGATGGCGTATTTGCCCTCAAAGATGAAGAAGGGCACGCCGTGAATGCCCAGCTGGGCCGCCCGGCTGATGTCGGCTTGCACTTCGGCAGCGTATTGGTCTGAGGCCAGCATGGCGCGGGTTTGCTCTGCGTCCAGGCCGGCTTCGCTGGCCAGCCTGACCAGCGTCTCCACATCCGCCGTGTTCTCGCCGTCCGTGAAATAGGCCTTGAACAGGCGTGGCAGCACAGCCTCCTGCTGGCCCTGGCTGGCGGCGAAGTGCACCAGGCGATGGGCGTCGAAGGTGTTTACTGGCTGGGCTTCTTTGTAATTCATGCTCAAGCCAGAGGCTTCAAAGGCCTTGGCCACTTGTTGGTTCATCGCCTCGGCCTGCTCCACGGGGATGCCGCGCTTGTTGGCCAGCATTTCCACCACGCGCATATCGGTTTGGCGCGGGGCGTTGGGGTCCAGCTGGAAGCTGTGGTGGCTGATCTCCACACGCTCCCGGTGCTCAAACCCGGCCAAGGCTTCATTCAATTGGGTGGTGCCCAGGTAACAGAACGGGCAGCCAATGTCACTCCAAATGTCAATTTTCATGGATTTGCCTTTCTTGAAGTGCTAGACGCTGTGTGGAGCGCACAACTTTCTATAGATTGCTGATCAAGCCGCCAAGCGCCATCAGGCCGAAGCCGCCCAGCAGCCACAGCAGTGGGCGCACCCAGGCTTTGAAGAGCGCGCCTCGGGCCTGCTTGTGGTTTGCCGGCTGTTCAGAGTGGGTCAGCGCCTCTGCAGCCGAGACCACAAAGCGCCAGCCGCCCCAAACAAAGGCCGCGCAGCCTGCCAGTACAAGCGGGATGCCGATCAGGTTGGCCACCAGCGCTGCCCAGCGCTCGGCGCGGGCCAGCGGCAGCAGGGTTTCGTGCAGGATGGACCAGAAGATGCTGCCCAGGAACAGGAAGATGGCGATCAAAACCATCACTTTGCGGGAGGAGAGGCTTTGCATGGGCCAAACTATAACAGTTGCTAATGACCCCATCACACCTGTAACCTATTTACGTTCTCCCCGTACATTATGTAGAACTTGTAAGGATTGGGAGACTCGCATCGTCTAACAGTTTGTGATTTTTAGCACTTCTGCTAGAATCCTGCCAACGCAAAGCGATATCGCGGAGACTATGGAACGAACAAAGATCGGCGCATTAGTACCCTGCTACAACGAAGCCCAGCGCATTTCTGGGGTGCTTAGTATTCTGCTCACAACCCCAGGGATTGACGAGGTCTGGTGTGTGGATGACGGTTCCACGGATGGCACTGCCGAGGTGGTGCGCAATCGCTTCCCGCATGTGCGCCTGGTGAGCCTGCCGCACAACCGCGGCAAGGCGGGTGCGGTTCTGGCCGGCACCGAGCAAATGGTGGACTGTGATTACGTTTTGTTGGTGGATGCAGACCTGCAGGAGCTTAATCCGCAGCAGTTGCAGGCCGGCGTGTCTAAAATGACCGCCCAGAACCGCATTGATATGCTGATCTTCTTCCGCACCGCCGAGGCCTGGTGGGCGATGGCCGTGCGCGCCAACGACTTGTTCAGCGGCGAGCGCATCGTGCGCCGCAGCGATCTGCTGGATGTGCTGCGCAGCGAAGAGGTGGAAGGCTACCAGCTGGAAGTCGCCATAAACAGCTATATGATCGAGAATAAACGCAATGTGGAGCGCAGCCCGCTGTACTGCCGCTCCGTGTTGACCGCCGAGAAGGTGGGTTGGCAGGCGGGCATGGAGAAAGAGTCCAAGATGTTCCGATCCATCTTTGACTATTTGGGGCTGACCGGCCTGGTTCGCCAAATGCTGTGGTTCCCGCCATTGCGCTTCTAACCCCCAAAAATTTCTGATTCATTGGTAAGCTGACCCGCATATGGACAAGAGATTGCTGGGTCTGTACCCCTATGCCTCTTTGCTGGCCCAGCTGCTGGTCGGCCTGCTGCTGGGCCTCGCCTTGCTGCCCAGCCTGGTGTGGTTGCGCTGGGTTTGGCAACGCCTGGCCGGCATCCAGGGTTTGTGGCCGCTACTGGCCCTGTGCCTGGCCGCCGGGTTGGCCTTCATCCTCTTCGGCAACACGCTTCTAATGCTGATCGTGGTGGTGCGCCGGCTATTCCGTCTCGGCAATCAAGAACAGCGCGCCGAGCTGGTGTCATGGGCGGGCCTGCGCGCTGCGCTATTCAATCTGCTGCTTCACACCGCCGGCATGTTCTACCAGCCGCTGTTGAAGAGTGGCTATTTCAATGTGGTCTTCTACCGGGCCATGGGGGCCAAGGTGGGCAAGGGCACCATGATCGCCACTGACCGGCTGTGGGACTGCGACCTGATCGAAATTGGCGATGAGTGCGTGATCGGCGGCAATTCGTCCATCTCCGCGCATTATGTGCTGGGCCGCCGCGCCCGCTTGCGCAAAGTGCGCATTGGCAACCGCGTGACCATCGGCGGCAACACCTCGGTCATGCCCGGGGTGGTGATCGAAGACGATGTGGTCGTGGGCGGCAACAGCTTGGTGCCGATTGGCATGCGCCTGAAGAGCGGCGGGGTTTACCTGGGCGTGCCCGTCAAAAAGATCAATTAGCTAATAGCCCAACAAGTAGCCTGAATAGTAGGCCGTTTCGCGCAGCAGAAACCACAACTGAGTGGGGATTGAAGCATAGCGGCTGGTGGTGGTGGGCGAGGAGTAGGCCTCTATCCCTAGGTCGTCTGCCAGGGCCATGGCGCGCATCATGTGCATCGGGTCTGAGACGATCAGCGCGCTTTGCAGCCCCAGAGCCTGCATCAGGCGTTGTGCTTCGCTCAGGTTCTGCTGGGTATTGGTGGAGTTGGCCTCAATATACAGCGCTTCCAGCGGCAGCCCGGCTTGCAGGGCGTATTCACGAGCGGTTTCCGACTCAGACAGCAGGTCATTGCGCCCGTAGCCGCCGGTGAAGATGATCGCATCCACCACGCCGTCCTGGAACAGGGCGATAGCGTGGTTAATGCGCTCGCGCAGCACGGGCGAAGGGCGGTCACGCCAGGCGGCCGCCCCCAGAACGATGGCGACATCGGCGGGGCGCGTCTCATCTTGCTGGGCAAAGCTGTAGATGCTGCTGGCTGCATACAGGCACCAGGCCAGCACGACAGCCAACCCGATGCGGGTCAGGCGAATGAGGAATTTGGTCAATCGTCGGTCCTTTGCGCTGGGCTGGGCTTTATGGCCCGCCCTTTACATATTGGTCGAAGAAGGCGATGGAACGCAGCATGGCGCTGGTAAAGAAGTGCGAGAGGTTGTGGTCATCTCCCGCGTACTCATACAATTCCGCCACTCCGCCAGCCTGGCGGACCTGCACGGCCAGCTGCGAGGAAAACCCGGCCGGCACGCTGTGGTCTGCGCTGCCGTGGTGCAGCTGCAGCGGCCCAGGCAGCTGGTCTAAATAGCTGTTGGCGGAAATGGAGGCCCACAGTTCAGGGTTGCTTTCGGGCGGGCCAAAGGTCTCCAGCAGGCCGCGGCTGCCGAAGCGCGGCCGCCCGCCGATGTCCACCATGTCGGCATAGGCGGCTACTACGCCGGCCCAGATCACACCGGCTTTGATATCTGCGTCGGCCAGCATCGCCCGCAGGGTGATGTACCCGCCCATCGAGTGCCCCCACATGCCCAGGCGGCCAGGATCTGCCTCGGGGAAAGCTTTTAGCGCCGCCACTGCGTTGAGCACATCGATCACATAGTCCGGCCGCCCATAGGCGCCGCGCGCCTCTCCTTCTGAGTTGGCATGGCCGCGGTAATCGGGCCGAAAGACGATATAGCCGCTGCGCGCAAACCCGTCCACATAAGCTACGTAGCGTTCGGTGGTTTGATACACCTCTGGGGCGATATACCCGTGGTTGAAAATGATCACCGGCCAGCCGGAGGGCGGCTTTTCCCCAAAGGGAACGGTAAGCAACCCGTACTGTTTCAATCCATCGGAGAAATAGGAAGCGATGTAGCGAAAATAGTTTGGTCCGTTGTCCAGGACCTGCTCGATCACCAATTCTGTGGCCGGATACTCGCGGGAGCGCAGGTAGTCAATGCTGAGCGGGTGCAGCTGCGGTGTGGGGGTCAGGCTGGGGGTTGGGCTGGAAGCCTGCGTGGGAGTATGGGTCACACTCGGCACGGCCGTGAGTGCCAATTGGGGTGCAGGCAAGTCCGCCACAGCCGCAGGGGAGAGGCTGCAAGCGGCTAACAGGGCGCACAGCCCGGCCTGGATGAGGGTGCGGCGAATTTTCACCGGCATAGTTTACCCAGCCTGCAGGATTGTGTGCCAAGTTCAGACAATTGCTGTAATATCTTTTTAAGAAAGCGATTTTGTGCATGTGGACCAGAATTTGGCTTGTTGTTTCCGCCTTTGCCCTCAGCGCTTGTGCGCCGGTTCAGCCTGTCGCCCAACCGGCGGCGGCTGCCACGCAGCCCGCAGAGGCCGGCGTAGCGGCCAGCCCCAGCGCCCAGCTCACCAGCCCGCCCGCTGGTGACGGCCAGCCGCGGCTGGCGCTGCGCGTGGAGCTGGCAGAGGGCGATGCTATCCAAGTCATCGACCTGGGCAGCGAGCAGGTTATGGCTGACTTTCCCCTTGGCGGCGCCACAGGCGATTCTGATCTGTTCGCGCTCTCGCCGGATGGCCAGCTGCTGTTCTACGCAGCGCAGTCTGAACCCAGCACACTCTATGATCTCTCCAGTGGGGACAAGCGCGAAATTGACCTGTGGGCTCACCTGCACCCAGACGAGCGCTTGAACGGCCTGGCCTGGTCGCCCAGCCAGAGCTGGGTGAGCGTAGCTACTTACCGCAACCAGGGCGGCAATTCTCTCTGGCTGTACAACCAGGCCTCAGATGAGTTGATCTATGTAGCTGAGATCACTGGTCTGCCGCGCTGGGCTGGAGAGGCAGACCACTTGTGGTTTGAGCGCCAGGCCGGTTCAGCGCTGATTTACGACCCGGCAACGGGTGAGGAAACTGCCTGGCCAGCGCTCTCGGATGCCCAGATAACTGGGCTGCTGACACAAGATGGTCAGGCGCCGGATGGGTTTACCTGCGCTATCTGCAATTATCCTGAACTGGGGCGGGTCAGTGCATACACTTCGTATGCCAACGGGGCTGACCGCTTGTATTACCAGCTCATCGACAACCAGGCCCGATCTGCCGCCCCGCTGGCGGTCTTCCACACCCAGCGAGATGTGCCCTTGGACTACAACCTGGATGTGCAAGGGCTGCTGTTACTGCCAACCCGCGGCGACTATCTGCTCTTTGTGCATGAGCGCTTTGACGGCTTAAGCGACAATCCGCAGGAGCATTTCTTCGCGGCCTGGAGCGCTGACGGCCAGCCGCCGTTTGCGCTTGTCGAGGGAGAGGCAACCAATAAGCTCTCGAACATCATGCCGGCTGCCCTCAGCCCGGATGGAACCCGCTTTGTGGGCTACCGCATTGCTGAGCAGGACTTTATCCCCTGGTTTGTCAGTGTGGTTGTAGTGGATATAGCCAGCCGTGAAGTGCTGTACGAATATTCGCTGCCAGCCCAAACGGCTGGCTTCTTCCCGCCGCTGACCGTCTATGGCGCTGACCTGGTCTGGCCTGCGCCGTGAGCCAAGCTAGCCCTCCGCGCTGACCAGCGCCGGGCACTGCGCCGCCAGCGCGGCGGAGTGCCACAGGTAAAGACGCGTATCGCCCAAGGCATGCTGCACCGGGCAGCCGGTTTTGCCAAGGTCTCGCAGCGCGGCGTTGGCGGCCTGCATATCTTCCTCCGGCAAGCGCGCATCCACCAACACCAGGGTCTCTGCGCCAGCGGCGATTTGCTGCTGGCCGCCCGTCTGCAGCTCGGCAGGCGTGATACCCCGCACTTGATCCTCCGAATAAGACACTTGATAGATGGCCAGGATCTCGGTTAACGAATCGATGTGCAAGGTCTCTGGCTGGTGCACGATTAGGATCGGCGCATCAGGGTGTGACTGCCAGAAATCCCGGCTGGTCCTGAGAAACAAGCCCTCAAAGCCCTGGTAGCCGGTCATGCGCTGCTGGGCCAGCGGATGTGCCTGGTAGAAATTTAGGCCGAGGATTAGCAGGGCCAACAGGCCGGCGGCTGGTGGCAGCCAGCTTGAACGAAGTGTGAGCTGGCTGAGACGCAGTTTGAGCCAAGCCAGCGCCAGGCAAGCCAACACCGCAAGGAAGGGCAGCAGCAGGAACATGCGCGTGCTGGGGGGAAACTGGCGGTCGTGGCTCATGCCGGCCAGGAAGAACACCAGGCCGAAGGCGGCCAACCAGAACAGCAGGAACCGGCTGCGCCAAAAGGTCGCCAGAAGCAGGGCGAGGCCCAGGAACGAGAGCATTGCAGTCAGCGGGTCCAGATACCCCCCGGCCACAAAGTGGCGTTCTTCGATGGCGAACAGCGGCGAAAGCAGGGAATAGACAAAATTGCTGTTGAAGTGGCTTAGCGTGTGCGCAGAGTCTTCCACCAAGGTGGGCGTGTAAGCCAGTGTCCCGGCCACCTTCGAGTCCCAGTAGTCGGGCTGCATCAGAAGCGGCAGCAACAACAGGATCAAGGCGCCCAGGCTCAGCGCCCAGCGTTGCACCGCGCCACTATTAAAGGGCGGATCGTAAAGCAGCAAAAGCAGGTAGGGCAGCGGCGCCACGTACAACGCCGCCGGATAGACGTAAAAGCAAAACGCCTGGGCCAGGCCCAGCGCCAGGTGAGCCCCCGGGCTGCGGGTGCGCAGCGCCCAGGCGGCGGCCGCCAACACCAGGGCGAAGGCCAGCAGGGCTTGCAGATTGTTGTAGCCCACCTTGCCAAAAGCGGCCAAATAATGCGAAGTGGCCAATAGGAACGTGGCGGCCAGTGCGTAGCGCTTTTGGAGGACGGTTTGGAAAAAGTAGTGGAAGAAAAACAATGAAACTGCCGCATAGAACAAGCTGCTCATGCGCCAGGCAAAGTTGCTGTCTCCAAAGACTTTAAAAAACACGGCTTGCAGCAGGGTGGAGAGAAAAGGGTGAGCCGAATAGACGTAGTTGCCTTTAAAGAAGTTCTCAATCACCAGCCTGAACGGCGCGTCATATACTATGAAACGCGCCTCGCGGTAAAAGGCGAATTCATCGCCCACCGCCACCAGCCACCAGGCATTGATATCCCAGCTGAAGAACACCACAGCCCCAGCGACCAGCCAGAACACGAGCGGTACCTGGGCGCGGTAGCGCCACAGGTTGAGCGCGGCCAGCAGCATCAGCCCGGCTGTTAGCCAAACCGGCAGCCAGGATGAATACAGGGAAGCCAGTAAAGCCAACAGGCCCAGCAGAGCCAAGCCCATGGCGCCCCAAGGCCCTGCCTGCTGCCGCCAGGCGGTCTGCACCTGCTTCCACGGCAGCAGCAGGCCCAGCAGGCCGCACAGGATGCCCAGCGCCGCCAGCCCCCAATCCAGCCCCAGAAGCTGCTCCGCCGCCAGAGCGCGCACCGTCAGCAGGGCCGTCGCCAGCACGGCCACGCCGATCAGCCCAGTGGCCCAGCGGCGCTGCCTGGGTGAAACAGGGCGATAGGTTCGGGGTGGTTGGTGGAGGGGAACCAGGAATTCCTGGGCTAAGGTAGTGGATTGCGCGGCCAGCACGGCCAGCAGCAGCAAACCCACCAGGCAGGCGATCACAAGGCCGATGTAGGCGGGCAGCCCCAAGCTTTCCACGCCAGCCAGAAGCCCGCCGCCGACTTCCCGCAGCCATTGCAGCTCCTGCCGCCGGCCCGCCCAGCGGTCCGCCATTAGCAGCGCGGCGGGCAGCCCGATCAGCGCCAGGGCGGCGCCCAGTTCCAGCCGGTTAAGCCAGCTGGCTGCCCGGCTTACGCTTGGGGAACCTGGTGTCGCCAAGATTGCACGGTCCTGTCTTTTCCCCCGCAGGATGCGCTACCTTAGCCCGGTTTCCACGCGAGAGATGACCAGGCGCTGGATCTCGCTGGTGCCCTCGTAGATCTCGGTGATCTTGGCGTCCCGGAAATAGCGTTCCACCGGCAGCTCTTTGCTGTAGCCCATGCCGCCGTGGATCTGCACAGCGTGGTGGGCGCAGAACATGGCCGTCTCGGAGGCGAACAGCTTGGCCATCGAAGCTTCCAGCGTATAGCGCCCTCCGCTGTCTTTGCTGGCCTGCTTGGCCCAGGCGGCGCTGTGGATCAGGCCGCGGGCGGCTTCAATACGCGTCTTCATATCGGCGATTTTGAAAGAGGTGCCCTGGAATTCGCCGATCTTCTGGCCAAAAGCCTCGCGCTCGCGCACGAATTGCACGCTGGCCTCGTACGCTGCTTCGGCAATGCCCAGGGCCTGGGTGGCGATGCCGATGCGGCCGGCGTCCAGCACGGTCATGGCGATCTTAAAGCCTTCGCCTTCTTCGCCCAACCGTTGGCTGGCCGGCACGCGGTAGTCCTCGAACAGGATCTCGCTGGTGGCCGAAGCGCGGATGCCCAGCTTGGGCTCTTTCTTGCCGCGTGTGAACCCGGGTTTGTCAGCCTCCACCAGGAAGGCGCTGATGCCTTTGGCGCCTTTGCTCGGGTCGGTGATGGTGAAGAGCAATATGTAGTCGGCCACCGGGCCGCTGGTCACCCAGGACTTGCGGCCGGTGATGAGATAGTCATCGCCGTCGCGCAGCGCCCGGCTGCGCATGGTGGCCGCGTCAGAGCCGGACATGGGTTCAGTGAGCGAATAAGCGCCGATCTTTTCGCCGGCGGCCACCGGGCGCATGAATTGCTGCTTTTGCTCTTCAGTGCCAAATTTATAGATGGCGTAGCAATACAGCGAATTGTTGACCGACATGATCGTGCCGTGCGAGGCATCCGCCTTGGAGATCTCTTCCAGCGCCAGCACATAGGCCATGGTGTCCATCCCGGCCCCGCCGTACTGCTCAGGGATCTCAATGCCCATGAAACCCATCTGGCCCATTTTGCGGATGGTCTCCAGCGGAAATTCGCCGCTTTCGTCAAACTCCGCAGCGATCGGGGCGATCTCGTTCTGGGCGAACTCGCGGGCTGCCTGGCGAATCATTTCATGTTCTTCGGTGAGCTGTCCTGCAGGGGCTTTTGTAGCCATGCACTGGCCTCCAAATGGCGGATGGAATTGTGATTTTTGGATTATAGCAGAGGGCAAAACTCGCGATGGTATACTGCCCCAATGGCCGAGGAAATTACCCCCGAACTCTTTAATCACCTGGTTGAACTGGCTGCTTTGGAGCTGACGCCCCAAGAGGGCGAGTACCTGCGTGGCGAGTTGAACAACCAGCTCAAATCCATTGACGAATTGGCAGCCATCCAAATCCCCGAAGGCACGCCGCTGGCCGCCCATGGCGTGCCTTTCCCGCCTGAGCTGCGCCCAGCCGCCCGCCCGGATGAAGCCCAGCCCTCCGGCCTGAACGCTGAGATCGTGGCCGGCGCCCCGGAAACCGCCGAGGGCTACCTGCATGTGCCCGGCATCCCCCACCAGGAGCTGGACTAGGCATGACCCATCTGGCTGATCTGTCCGCCCACGAACTGGCCCGGCGCATCCGCGCCGGGGAAGTCACCGCCGTGCAAGCGCTGGAGGCGGCTTTGGAGCGCATCCAGGCCGTAGATGGTGCGCCCGGCCGCCTGGGCGGCGACCGCAACGAAGGCAGCGACAAGGTGCATGCCTTTGTGACCCTGACCGAGGCGCGCGCCCGCGCCCAAGCCGAAGCGGTGGATGCCCAACTGGCCCGCGGCGAAGACCCCGGCCCGCTGGGCGGCGTGCCTTATACGGCTAAAGATATTTTTACGGTCAAAGATGTGATTTCGACCGCCGCCTCGCGTATCTTGTCCAATTTCAAGCCTCCCTACACGGCCACGGTGGTGGAGCGTATGGAAGCCGCCGGGGCGGTTATGCTCGGCAAGGTCAACCTGGACGAGTTCACCTACGGCTCCTCCAATGAGTCTTCGGCCTACCAGCCTTCCACGCGCAACCCCTGGGATCCCAGCCGCGTGCCCGGCGGCTCCTCCGGCGGCAGCGCCGCGGCGGTGGCGGCGGGTGAGGGCGCCATCTCGCTGGGCACCGATACCGGTGGCTCCATCCGCCAGCCGGCTTCGTTCTGCGGCGTGGTCGGCCTCAAGCCGACCTACGGGCGCGTTTCGCGCTATGGGCTGATCGCTTTCGGTTCCTCGCTGGATTGTCCTGGCCCGGTGACGCGCAACGTGCGTGATGCGGCGCTGACGATGAACGCTATCGCCGGCCCGGACCGCCGTGACAGCACCGCCGCCACGGCGCCCGTGCCCGATTACACCGCCGGGCTGGACGGCGGCGTCCAAGGCTTGCGCATTGGCCTCTCGCCGGATTACGATAAGCTGACCTTCTTTAACCACGACAGCGGCAAGATGGAAAGCCGCCAAATGCCGGAAGAGATCTCCAAGGCCGTGCTGGACGCGGCTGAAGCACTGGCCAAGCAAGGCGCCGAGATCGTGGAAGGCGTGCCCATGGCGCACACACGCTACGGCATTCCCTGCTATACGGTCATCTCGCGCGTCGAAGCCGCCTCCAACCTGCACCGCTACGACGGCGTCAAGTTCGGCTACCGCAGCGCCGCCAAGGCCAAAGACCTGCGTGAGTTGTATCGCCGTTCACGCAGTGAAGGCTTTGGCCAAGAGCCCAAGCTGCGCATTCTGATGGGTATGTACGTCAGCGCCGCCCAATACAGCGAGCAGTACTACCGACGGGCGCTGCAGGTGCGCTCGCTGATCCGCGACGATTTTGATGCGGCCTTTGATGCCAAAGGCGCCTACAAGTTGGACGCGCTGCTGACTGCCACCACGCCCACCACCGCATTCGGAATGGCCTCCATGTATGGCGATTCGGTGCTGATGCAGTTCGCCGACCAGCTGACCGTCACCGCCAACCATGCCGGCGTGCCGGCCCTCTCGCTGCCCGGCGGATTGAGCGCCGAGCGCCTGCCGATTGGCATCCAGCTCATCGGACCGGATTTCAGCGAAGCGGCCTTGCTGCGCATCGCGCAGTCTTACGAAACCGCCACGGCCGACGCGGCTTGGCGCGTCGAACGCCCGGCGGTGCTGGCCGGCGCGTAGGGTCATTGCGAGCGCTGGACGCATGGAATGCGGCCAAGCGCAGCAATCCCCAGCGCAGGCTTGAAAGCCACCGAATTTTTGTTCTATAATTGTGGCGATGTCTGAACGCATCGTCGTGGACAAAGCCCAGGCCCGGCGCTTTCTGCTGGGCCACCAACACCTGCTGCCGCCGCGCAAGCTCAGCGGCAAGCAAGGTGTCCTTGACTTCATCCGTAAGCTCAACTGCATCCAGTACGACCCCATCAACGTAGTCGGCCAGAACCCGCACCTGGTGCTGCAGTCGCGCGTGCGCAGCTACAAGCCCGCTATGCTGAATGCCCTGCTCTACGCAGACCGGGCGCTGGTGGACGGTTTTGACAAGCAAATGGCGATTTACCCGGCCGAAGATTGGCCGGATTTTGCCTATCACCGCAGCCATATGGCCAAAACCTACATGGAGGCCTCCAGTACCGCTCCGGCGGTCAAGCTGGTTGAGGCGATCCGCCAGGCCATAGAGCAGCGCGGCCCGCTGTCTTCGCTGGAATTTGAAGACAAAACCAAGATGGATTGGTGGTTGACTGGCTCTGCCCGCGCGGCCCGGATCGCCATGGACATCTTGTTTTACAGCGGAGCCACGCTGGTTCACCATCGCGTCGGCACCCGGCGCTATTTTGATCTTAGTCACCGACTGTTGCCTGCGGCCCATAGCCAATTGCGCCAACATGCTTCACATGAAGACTACCTGGAATGGCACGTCTTACGCCGGGCGGGTGGCATTGGCCTGTTGCACGATAAGACCACCGCGGAATATGGCGGGCTTGTGGGTTGGGCGGCTGGCAAGGTCAAGGCGGCCGTGACGCGTCTGTTGCACAAGGGGCACTTGTTGCCAGTTGAGGTCCAAGGTGTCTCACGCCGGGTGTTCTATATTCGCCCAGCAGACCTGCCGGCGCTGGAGGCGGCGGCCAAGCCGCCCAAGGGGAAGCCAGGCGCCGCCCTGATCGCCCCGCTGGACAACTTAATGTGGAACCGCGATCTGGTCAGGTCCCTTTTCGATTTTGATTACACCTGGGAAGTGTACGTCCCTGAGCCCAAACGCAAGTATGGCTATTATGTGTTGCCGGTTTTGTATGGGGATCGGTTGGTGGCGCGCATGGATCCCGAGTTTGAGCGCAGCAGCAAAGCTTTCGGCATCAAGAACTGGTGGTGGCAGGAGGGCGTGGACCAGAAAGATGAGGCGATGCTCTCCGCCATTGCGGAGTGCCTGGCGGCCTTTGGCAAGTATCTGGGCGCCAACCAGATTCGCTTGGGAGATAATGCCCGGGTGGACGCGGGACTGAAACGGGCGATTGCCGCAGCCAACAAGGGCTAGCCGTAATGACGCGAGCGCTGGATGCAATTCTTGCAGAGCTAAAGCAACATGGCAGCCAAACCGACCGGGCCGGCATGGCGCGCTTCGGCATCGCTACCGAGCGTGCCTTCGGCGTCAAGCATCCGCTGCTGAAGCAAATCGCCCGCCGCCACCGCAAAGACCATCCGCTGGCCTTGGAACTCTGGGACAGCGGCTATCACGAAGCCCGCCTACTCGCCACGCTGGTCGCCGACCCGGCGCAGGTCAGCGAAGTGCAGCTGGAAGCCTGGTTGGCCGATATCAATTCCTGGGACCTCTGCGATGGCTTCACCGGCAACCTGGTCGACAAAACGCCTTTCGCCTACGCCAAGGCAGTCGAATGGGCGCGGCGCGCCGCGGAATTTGAACGCCGCGCCGGTTTCGCCTTGATGGCTTGGCTGGCGGTGCACGACAAACAGGCGCCCAATGAAAAGTTTGCGCCGTTCTTCGATCTCATCCAGCAGCAAGCTGCGGATGAGCGTAATTACGTCAAGAAAGCCGTGAACTGGGCGCTGCGCCAGTTGGGCAAGCGCAACCGCGCCCTGAATGCGCAGGCCATTGCGGTTGCCCAGCGCATTGCACAGCAAGGCAGTAAATCGGCGCGTTGGATCGCCGCCGATGCCTTGCGCGAGCTGCAGAGCGAGGCGGTGGCCGCACGCCTGGCGGCAAAGGAGCTATAGCAATGGCACAGGATTGGCGAAAAGTGCTGCTCAGCAAGCCGGGGGCCGAGGCCAGCTACCCCTTCGGTCCCGGCGCGTTGGTCTTCAAGGTGGGCGGGCGCATGTTCGCCCTGCTGGGCGAAGGGGAGCAGATCGAGAACCTAAACCTCAAGTGCGATCCCCAGGATGCGCTGGCCCTGCGGGCGGCCCACAAAGCCATCACGCCCGGCTACCACATGAACAAGCAGCATTGGAACACGCTGCTGCTGGACGGCAGCTTGGCGGATGATCTGGTGTTGGAGTTGATCGACCACTCTTACGACCTGGTCACGGCCAAACTTCCCAAGGCCAAGCGCAAAGAGCTCGGTCTCGAGCTTTAGCTAGACTGCCGCCGGTGGCAGATAGATCGTGAATTCCGTTTCCGGCTGGACCAGCAAGCTGTAAGGCTGCTGTTGCTCCTCAATATCAACAATGCCCATGCGTTCAAGCACATCAAAGCGCGCCGCCAGCAGCCGCGCCGGTTGCATGTGCAGCCGGTCGTGCCAGATCGAGTAACTGCCCAGCCGTCCGTCCCGGCGGTAATAGTAGCCAGTCAGCGGATGGGTCAGGGTTACCAGCGCGCTCTCCTCGTCGGGAAATCCGGGGTGGTTTTGCGTCAAGCCAGGCTCCTGGCGCAGTTCCAGGCGGGCCTCGGCCCAGCGTGAGTGCGTCTTGAGCTGGTACTGCGTATACTGCCCATCTTGCAAAGTGCAGTCGAACTGCATGCGGCCGTAGTGCCAGGGTAGTTTCCACAAATAGCGCGGCACCACCACCGTCGGCGAATCCAACAGGCTGCCGATGAACCATACGCAAGGCTCACCGGTTTGGCGGTCAGTCACATAGAAGCGGTAGTTGGTTTGGTTGAAACGAAATTGCGGTGAGGGGTAGGCGGCCAGACGAAAGTCCAGTTCACAGAACGGCACGATCGAAAGCAGGGCGCGCGGCTGGCCGCCGGCTTGGATGGTCAGCAGTTCAAAGCGCTCGTCCACCCAGGGCCGCAGGCGCGCCGGGTCCACTGCGTAAGTGCAGATGGCGAAGTGGCGCAACGTGCTGACCACGTCGATCCCGCTGGGCCGCGGGCGCGGCCGCTCGTAGTCGGCGAAGCGCAGCACTTGCGGAGCGGCCATCTCAGCTAAGCGGGTTCAGGCTGCCGTCTGGCCCCAACTGCTGTACGCGTTGTTCGGCCTGCGCCAACAGTTGGGCGCAGTGGGCGGCCAGCTGCTGGCCGCGGGCGTACAGGTTGACTGAGGCGTCCAGGTTGCCCAGCTCGCCTTCCAGCTGGCGCACCACGGCCTCCAACTCTTGCAGGGCTTGTTCGTAGCTCAGGGTCTCGATTGGCGTTTCGCTCATCGCTTCCTTTAGGGTTTCGGGTTCACTGTCAGGCCCAGGCGGCCGTCGCGCAGGCGCGCCTCCAACGCTTCCCCGGGCTGCGCCTGGCTGGCGCTGGACAGCACCGCGCCGTCCGGCCGGGCCAGAATGGCATAGCCGCGCTGCAAGACCGCTTCAGGGTTCAACGCCGTCAGGTGGGTTTCAGCGGTATTCAGGCTGGCGCGTACTTGCTGCAGGCGGCCGCCCAGCGCCCGGCTGGCCCGCAGGGCCAGCTCGTCCAGGCGTTGCTGCTGGCGCGCAATTTGTGCTGCCGGTGAATAGCGCCCCAATTGCTGGCGCACGGCTTCCAGCTGGGCGACCAGATCCGCCTGGCTGGGTGTGGCCAGTTCGGCGGCGGCTGTTGGGGTCGGCGCACGCAGATCAGCGGCAAAATCGGCCAGGGTGAAGTCGGTCTCATGACCCACGCCGCTGACCACCGGCGCGGCCGAAGCGGTCACGGCGCGCACCAGACGTTCGCTGTTGAAGGCGGCCAGGTCTTGCGGTGAGCCGCCGCCGCGCGCCAGCAAGATCACATCCGGCTGGGCGAATTGGTTGAGCGCTGCCAGGGCGCGCAATATCTCCGTCGCGGCTTCTTCGCCCTGCACAGCCGCGGGAGCCAGCACGACCTCGGCCATGGGAAAGCGGCGCGCCAAAGTTTGCAGCACGTCGTGCAGGGCAGCCCCGCTGGGCGAAGTAACGATGCCGATGCGCTGCGGCCAGGCCGGCAGGGCGCGCTTGCGCGCCGGGTCAAACAGGCCTTCGGCTTCCAGCTTGGCCTTGAGCTGCATAAAACGTTGGTAGAGCGCGCCTTCGCCGTCGGTGCGGATCTCATCCACATACAGTTGGTAGCGGCCGCCGGCTTCGTACACGCTCAGGCCGCCGTGCACTTCCAGCTGATCACCGTCCTTGGGGACCTGTGCTTGCAACTCGGCGGTGCTGCGCCACATCACGCACGGCAACTGGGCATTGTGGTCCTTGAGGGTGAAATACCAGTGACCGGACTTGGGTCGTGAAAAATTGGAGATCTCGCCGCGGATCCACACATCTTGCAGCATGCCTTCCGATTCAACCAGGGCGCGCAGCAGCCGGGAAATATCGGTCACTGTCAGGGTGGGGCGCGGCCCTCTGAACATGGACAACTGTTCCATGATCTGAGGATACTACAGATCGTACAGGGGCGGTCTGCTACAATGGGTGTGGAGCCCCATGAAGCGTCTCTTTTCTCCTTGGCGCAAGCCGTACATCGAACGCGAAAAGACCCAAGAGCAAGCTTGCGTCTTTTGCTTGGCCCTGCAGCAGACGGACGGGCCGGATAATCTGATCGTGCACCGCGGTCAGCACGCCTTTGTGATGCTCAATCGCTTTCCCTATACCAGCGGCCATCTGATGACCCTGCCCAACACGCATCTGGCTGATTTGGAAGAGCTTACCCCGGCGGCCCGGGCCGAACTGTTTGAGCTGGCCAACACGGCGATTGGCGTGCTGCGCGGCGTGTATGCCCCCGGCGGATTTAACCTGGGCGCCAACCTGGGCGCGGCGGCCGGTGCCGGCATTGCCGAGCACCTGCACCTGCATGTGCTGCCGCGCTGGAACGGCGACACCAACTTCATTTCCACTCTGGGCCAGACCCGGGTACTGCCTGAAGAGCTGGAAGATACCTGGCGGCGGGTCAGCGCCGCCTGGCCGCAGACATAGCCACGCTTTATAATTCAGGAGTTCTTCCCGAACACTCTCTTTCCTCAAAGGAAGGTCCATGTCCAATTCCAACTCGCAGAACCAACCGATCATCCTTAGCGCGGTGCGCACGCCGATCGGAAAATTTCTCAGCAGCCTCAGCAGCCTCAGTGCCCCGCAGCTCGGCGCGGTGGCGGTGCGCGCGGCGGTGCAGCGCGCCGGCCTGACCGGCGAGGCGCCCTTTGACGAGATCATCATGGGCAATGTCGTCTCCGCCGGGCTGGGCCAAGCCCCGGCCCGCCAGGCCGGTATTTTTGGCGGCGTGCAGGCCGCCAGCGGCGCCACCACCATCAACAAAGTGTGTGGCTCCGGGCTCAAGGCAGCTATGCTGGCCAGCCAGGCGATCAAGGCCGGCGACGGGGAGCTGTTCATTGCCGGCGGCATGGAGAGCATGAGCAAGGCGCCCTTCCTGGTGGACGGCCGCGGCGGCGGGCTGCGCTACGGCAACGCCCAACTGACCGATGCGCTGCAATACGATGGTCTGTGGGATCCTTTTGAGAACTGGATTATGGGTGAGGCGGCCGAGTTCATTGCTGAAGAATATGAAGTCACGCGCCAGGCCATGGACGAATACGCCCTTAAGAGCCATGAAAAAGCGATCGCTGCCATCGACGGCGGCAAGTTCAAGCACGAAATTGCTCCCGTGGAAATTACGGACAAGAAGGGCAAAGTTACCCTGGTCGATACTGACGAGAGCCCGCGGCGCGATACTTCGCTGGAGGTGCTGGCCAAGCTGCCGCCGGCTTTCAAGGCCGACGGCCGCGTGACCGCCGGCAATGCGCCCGGCCTCAACGACGGCGCATCGGCCGCCGTGCTGGCCAGCCGCGCCAAGGCCGAACAACTCGGCCTCAAGCCGCTGGCCCGCGTGGTGGGCTATGCCCAGGCGGCCGTGGATCCCAAGTATATTTTCATTGCTCCCGCCCGCGCTATCCCGGTGCTGTTGGATAAGGTCGGCTGGACGCTGAAAGACGTGGATCTGATCGAGCTCAACGAAGCTTACGCCGCCCAGGTGCTGGCCGACGGCTATGCCCTGGCCGATCAGGGCTGGGATTGGGACAAGGTCAACGTGAACGGCGGCGCCATCGCTCTGGGCCACCCGCTGGGGGCCAGCGGCACCCGCGTGCTGGCTACGCTGATCTACGCACTGAAAGACCGCGGCCTGAAGCGCGGCATCGCTTCGCTGTGTCTGGGCGGGGCCGAAGCGGTGGCCATGGCCATCGAGATCGAGGACTGAGATGGACGCGAATGAGCGCAACCAATTGATCGAAGCCTATCGCACGGCTTTTGATGAGTTTGAGCAAGCCCTGGCAAGTATCCCGCAGGAAGCTTGGCAGTTTCGGCCAGCGCCGGGCGAGTGGAGCGTGCACGAGGTGATCATCCACCTGGCCGACAGTGAGACCAACAGCTACCTGCGGGCGCGCCGTTTGGCCGTGGATCCGGAACTGCCGCTGATGGCCTACGACCAGGACGCCTGGGCCGCCAAGCTGGACTATCACAGCCAGGACACCGACACTGCGCTAGCACTTACGCGTTTGGCGCGCGCAGCGACCTATGATTTCATCAAAGATCTACCCGATGAGGTCTGGGCGCATGTGGGCGTTCACCCTGAATACAAAGATCCCTATACCTTTGAGCGCTGGCTGAGCATTTATGCCAACCACCCGCGCCAGCACACAGAGCAGATCTTGAACAATTACGCCGCCTGGCAGGCGGGGCAGGAGTAGCGCATGGCGATCGAGCATATCTTCGTTGTAGGCGCCGGCACGATGGGCAACGGCATCGCCCAAACCGCGGCCGTCTCCGGCTATCAGGTGACCATGATGGACGTGGCCGCTGAGCAGGTGCAGCGCGGCAAGGCCGCCATCGAAAAATCTGCCGCCAAGCTGGCCGAAAAAGGCAAGCTCAGCGCCGAGCAGCAGGCGGCCGCCGGCGCCATTGCCATCACCACCCAACTGGCCGGAGTGGCTGAGGCAGACTTGGTTATCGAAGCCGCCACCGAAAACCCGGAGCTCAAGTTCAAGCTCTTTCAGGATCTGGACGCCATCGCCCGCCCCGGTGTCATCCTGGCCTCCAATACCTCTTCGATCAGCATCACCAAACTGGCGGCTGCCACCGGGCGCCCGGGTGAAGTGATCGGTATGCACTTCTTCAACCCGGTGCCGCTGATGAGCCTGCTGGAAGTGGTGCGTGGCTCGGCCACCGCGGACATGACTGTGTCTGCCATACTGGAAGCCGGCGCCCAAATGGGCAAGACGGCCGTGGTGGTCAAAGACTCGCCGGGCTTTATCTCCAATCGCATTCTTTGCCCCATGATCAACGAAGCCATCCTGGCTTTTGAAGAAGGCGTCGCCGACGCCGAAGGCATCGATACCATCATGCGCCTGGGCATGGCCCATCCCATGGGACCGCTGACCTTGGCAGACCTGATCGGCCTCGATGTGGTGCTCTTCATCATGGAAGTGCTGCACCGCGACTTTGCCGACGACAAATACAAGCCGGCTGAACTGCTGCGCCAGATGGTGGCTGCCGGCGAACTGGGCCGCAAAAGCGGCAAAGGCTTTTACAGCTACTGATCGCAACGACGCATCAAAAAAGGCCGGGCGAAAGCCCGGCCTTTTTTGTTCGGGTTAGGTGATGAAGCTGGGGTAGATCTTGGCGGCAATCGCGATCAGGATAGCTGCCATCACGGCCAGCAAACCCAGGTCGAAGGCCAGGCCAAACTGGCTCTGCGCCCCGACCAGGATCAACGAACGCAGCGCATCCACCATGTAGGTCAGCGGGTTGTAGAGTGAGATGTTTTGCAGCCACCCCGGCATCATCTCGATGGGATAGATGGCGTTGCTGGCGAAGAACAGCGGCATGGTCAGCACCTGACCCACACCCATGAAACGTTCACGCTCTTTCATCCAGATGGCGATGATCAGCGAGAGTGTGGCGAAAACGATCGCCCCCAAGATCACCGTGACAAAAACGCCCAGCAGGTTGAGCAGGTTCCAGTTGGCCTGGATGCCCAGCAGGTAGATGGTCAGCATCACAATGGCAGCTTGTGAGCAGCCGCGCATGCTGGCGCCCAGGCCCTTGCCCAACACCAGGGCGGCGCGCGGCGCCGGGCTGGCCAGGAACTTGTGGATGATGCCCAGATCACGCTCCCAGATCAGCGCCAGGCCGTAGAAGATGGCCACGAAGAGCACGCTCTGCGCCAGAATGCCCGGCGCCATGAATTCGATGTAGCTGTACTCGCCGGTGGGGATGCCGCGGGCGCCCGCCAGCACCTGGCCGAAGATCAGCAGCCACAGCAGGGGCTGGATGGCGCGCGTCAGCAGGTTGAACGGGTCATGGCGGATCTTGCGCAGCTCCATCTCGAAGATGTTAAAGGTCTTGCTCCAGAAATAGGCGAAGCTGGCCAGGGGTCCACGGGTGGTGATGGCTGGGGGGCTAGCGGATTCTGCGAACGTCATCTCGGGTCCTCGATACATTGATATAAGAGCCGCTGGCCTCGATGGCCCCGCCGGCATAATGGCTGAACACGTCGTCCAGGCTGACCCCATTGCGGTTGAGGCCGGCTTTGAGCTCGCTAGGCCCGCCAATGGCGGCCACCTGGCCGTGGTGCAGGATGGCGATGCGCTGGCACAGTTCGTCGGCCTCATCCATGTAGTGGGTGGTCAGCAGGATGGTGGTGCTGAACTCCTGGCGCAGCCGCTGGATGTGCTCCCAGACCGAGGCGCGTGCGATCGGGTCCAGGCCCACGGTGGGCTCGTCCAGGAAGAGCACCCGCGGCGCATGCAGCACAGACTGGGCAATTTCCAGCCGGCGGATCATGCCGCCGGAATAGGTCTTGACCAGCTTGCCCGCCGCGTCTTGCAGGCCCATAATCCCCAGCAGGTGGTGAATGCGCTCGTCGCGCTGGGCGCGCGGCAGGTCGTAGAGCTTGGCGAAGATCAGCAGGTTCTCATAGCCGGTCAGCGTGCCGTCGGCGGAGAGCAGCTGGGGTACGTAGGCGATCACCTGGCGCACCAGATTCGCCTGCCGGGCGATGTCATAACCGGCGACTGTGGCGCTGCCGCGAGTGGGCGGAAGCAGGGTGGTCAGCATGCGCAGCATGGTAGTTTTGCCGGCCCCGTTGGGTCCCAGCAAGCCAAAGATCTCGCCCTCAGTCACGCTCAGATCAACCTGGTCCACGGCGGTGAACTTGCCAAACTCACGGGTGAGTCCCCGGGTTTCGATGATGTTCAAGGCTTCTTCCTGTCTTGCTGCTCCGGGCCTGCAAAGGCCTCCCGCAGCATCTGCAATGATTCCAGCAGCTGTTGCTGCTGTTGTGGTGAAAGGTGTGCCAGCTTGGCAGAGATAAAGCGCCGGGTGTGCGTGTTGGCTGTCTCGATGCGCTGCTTGCCTTCCGGCAGGATGCTGAGCTGTACCCGGCGGCGGTCGCTGCTGTCTGTTTCCCGCGCCACCAGCCCGCGGCGCACCAAATCGTCCACCTGCTTGGAGGTGGAGGGCGCCTCCAGGCCGATGTGCTCGGCGACCTCATTGAGGGAGCAGCCCGGATTGCGGTTGATGTAGGCCAGGGCGCGGAACTCCGGCAGGGTCAGGTTGGGGTCGCGCTGCGAACGGAACTCCTTGCGCAGCACGCGCATGACCCAGGGAATGACTTCCAAGACACTGTCGACTGCCGATTTGGTTTCTGGCATAGTCTGAATTAGTTTCTTTTTGAAACTATTTGATAATGAATATACTTCAGTGGCCCTCTACTGTCAAGCCGCCCAAACTCGTTTCCCGCTACCCAGCGGTTGGATGTATTCCTTTACAGGTACAATCGTAAAGAAAGCGAGGTAAAGATGGGTATTCTAGGTCAAATTGGCCAGTTCACGTTTTGGATTCTCCTGTTCCTGTTTCTGTTCTTTAGCGCAGTCTTCACGGTGCAGCAGCAGACTGCGGTCATTGTGCAGCGTTTTGGTAAGTTCGTCCGCATTTACAAAGCCGGTCTGAACTTCAAGATCCCCTTCATCGAGATGATCGCCGGGCGCGTCAACCTGCGTTTGCAGCAACTGGATGTTGAGATCGAAACCAAGACCCGCGACAACGTCTTTGTGCGCATGGTGGTCTCGGTGCAGTACTTGATCCGCGAAGACAAGGTGTACGACGCTTTCTACAGGCTGCAAGAGCCGCTGACCCAGATCCGTTCCTTCGTCTTCGATGTGGTGCGTGCCAACGTACCCAAGATGCTGCTGGATGAAGTCTTTGAGAACAAAGAAGACATCGCCACAGCCGTGCGCAATGAACTCTCTGACGCCATGGACGACTTTGGCTATGACATCCGCCAGACCCTGATCACAGACATCGATCCGGATGATAAGGTCAAGCAGGCCATGAATGAGATCAACACTCAGCAGCGCCTGCGCCTGGCGGCTACGGAAAAGGCTCAGGCCGAGTACATCATGACTGTGCGGGCGGCCGAGGGTGAAGCAGAAAGCAAGCGCCTGCAGGGTGTGGGTATCGCCAACCAGCGCAAGGAAATTGCGCAGGGCTTGAGTACGGCAGTGGCCGACTTCCAGAAGGAGATCAAAGAAGTCGCTCCGCAAACCGTGATGGACTTGCTGATGGTCACCCAGCACTTTGACATGCTTAAGGACATCGGCGCCCACGCCGGCAGCAAAGTAGTGTTGATCCCCTATTCCCCCAACGCGGTCTCTGACCTGACGGACCAGATGCGCAATGCGATCTTCGTCGGCGAAGAAATGACCCGCGGAGACAAGTAACCTCGTTTGCGATTTGCCAAGAGGCGGGCCAACTGGCCCGCCTCTCTTTTTTAACCCAGTACAATCAAAGGCATGGACGACTCTGCTCTCTTGGCCGAACAACTGGCTTACTACCAGGCCCGAGCACAGGAATATGACGAATCTGTCCAGCAGACCGGGCGCTTTTCCGGGCCGGGGATGCCTGCGGTGGACGCCGAATGGAACCACATCGTGCAGGCTGTGCTGGCGCTGGGGCCACAGGGCACGGCCCTGGAACTGGCCTGCGGCACTGGCCTGTGGACCCAGCACCTGGCCGAAATCGCCGGGCAGCTGACTGCTCTGGACGGGGCGGCGGAGATGCTGGCGACCAACCGCCGCAAGCTGGGCAACCCGGCCATCCAGTATGTTCAGGCGGATCTGTTCGATTGGCAGCCCCAAGCCCAATACGACCTGGTCTTTGCGGCTTTTTGGCTCTCGCATGTGCCTGCTGACCTGCTGGCCGGCCACCTGCAGCAGATCCGCCGGGCTGTAGCGCCCGGCGGGCGGCTGTTCCTGGTGGACGAGCCCGCCCGCGGCCAGCAGCTCTCCGGATCCACTGAAGGCCAAGTGCAGGAGCGCCAGCTGCATGACGGTAGCCGCTTCCGGATCGTTAAGGTGTACTACGACCCCGACCAGCTTGCCGAGCAACTGGGCGCCTTGGGCTTTGGGCAAGCTGATGTTTGGCAGGGCGACTATTTCTTTTGTTTGCAGGCGCGCGCCCAAGAGTGAGGCCATGATGACCCATCCCTCCTTTTCTGACCCCGTGGTCTGGCAGCCGAGCGAGGACTATATTGACAATGCGCGGCTGACCGAATTCATGCGTCTTCACGGCATTGCCGATTACGCCGAGTTGATGCAGCGCTCCACCCAGGACGTGGCCTGGTTTACCGAAGCCGTGCTCCAGTTCCTGGATATCCAGTTCTACGAGCCTTATTCCCAAGTGGTGGACCTCTCCAAAGGCATTGCCTGGCCGCAGTGGTGCGTAGGCGGGCAGATGAACATCGTGCACAACTGCCTGGACAAGTACATCGGCACGCCCACGGAGGCGCAACCGGCGCTGGTGTGGGAGGGCGAAGATGGCGCCACGCGCACACTGAGCTATGCCGAGCTGCACGCCCAGGTGAACCAGGCGGCCAACGCCCTGCGCAGCCTGGGGCTGCGCAAGGGCGATGCCATCGGCATCTTCATGCCGATGGCGCCCGAGATCGCCGTGGCCCTGCTGGCCATCGCCAAGATCGGCGGCATTATCCTGCCGCTGTTCTCCGGCTACGGCATGGAAGCCATGGCCAGCCGCCTGGCCGACGGCGACGCCAAGGCGCTGTTCACCGCCGACGGCTTCCCGCGCCGCGGCCGGCGAGTGAACATGAAAGCGATCGCCGACCTGGCTGCCGCCCAGCTGCCGCAGCTCAAGCACATCATCGTGCTGAACCACGCCGGGCTGGATGTGCCCTTCACCCAGGGCCGCGACCATTGGTGGCACGACTTAGTGGCCACCCAGTCCCCGCAGGCGGAAACCGAGCGCACCGCGGCGGAAGACCCGCTGATGATCATTTACACCTCCGGCACCACCGGCCGGCCCAAAGGCGCGCTGCACACTCACTGCGGGTTCCCCGTGAAAGCCGCTCAGGACATGGCCTTTGGCACCGACGTGCGCCCGGGCCACCTGATCTATTGGATGACCGATATGGGCTGGATGATGGGCCCCTGGCTGGTGTTCGGCGCCCTGCTGCTGGGCGCCAGCTTCTTCCTGTACGATGGGGCACACGACCATCCCTCCCACGACCGGCTGTGGGCCTTGGTGGCACGCCACCGCATCACCACGCTGGGCGTTTCGCCTACATTGATCCGGGCTTTGATTCCGTTCGGCGCCCGGCAATTGAACGGACACGACCTCTCCAGCCTGCGCTACTTCGCCTCGACCGGTGAGCCGTGGAACCCGGACCCCTGGCGCTGGTTGTTCGAGGTGGTGGGCGAATCGAAGCGGCCGATCATCAATTATTCGGGGGGCACTGAGATCTCCGGCGGGATTGTGATGGGCAACCCTATCCTGCCGCTGAAGGCGACCGGCTTTGCGGCGGCCTGCCCGGGGATTGCCGCCGATGTGTATGACGAGAACGGTCAGCCGGTCACCGGCCAGGTGGGCGAGCTGGTGATCACTGCGCCGTGGATCGGCATGACGCGCGGTTTTTGGCAGGATGCGGCGCGCTATAAGGAAACCTATTGGTCGCGCTGGCCGGATGTGTGGGTGCACGGCGATTGGGCGGCGCGTGATGCGGATGGGCAGTGGTACATCCTGGGCCGCTCCGACGACACGATCAAGGTAGCCGGCAAGCGCCTGGGTCCAGCTGAGGTCGAATCGGTGCTGGTGGCCCACCCGGATGTGGTGGAAGCCGCGGCGATCGGCGTGCCGGATGAGTTGAAAGGCAGCAGCGTGGTGTGCTTTTGCGTGCTGGCCGCCGGCGTGGCGGCGGATGATGCGCTGCGGCGGGAACTGCGCGCCAGCCTGGTGGCTGCGCTGGGCAAACCGTTGGCGCCGCGGGCGATCCTGTTCGTGAGCGACCTGCCCAAGACGCGCAACGCCAAGGTGATGCGCCGCATGGTGCGGGCGGCCTATCTGGGTGAAGACCCCGGCGACACCTCCTCCCTGGTGAACCCACAGGCGATGGACGAGATCCGCCGGGCGCTTTAGCCTTACAGCCCCCAAAAGATATATTAATCCCCGCGGGGGCGGGGGTTTTAATATAACTTGACAATTAATACAACTTTTCATCGCCGGTTCCAGGCACCTTAAGATACAACGCTTGGACGACAGGCGCGCATCGCTCCCTCAAAATGTCAAGCGGTTGGCGGCCCTGGACGACTAAGCCACGGTATGATTGCCAGCATATTTTTCCGCGGAGATTTCTATGGCTTTGTCTCGAGAATCCCTTACCCAACAGTTCAGCGGCGAGATCGTTTTGCCGGAAGACAGCACTTATGCCGAGCTGACCTTTGCTTTTGGCGCGTCCAGCGCCCCGGCGGCGGTGCTGCTGCCCAAGGACACGGCGGAAGTGGCGGCGGCGTTGGCGCTGGTGCGCCAACTGGGCCTGCCGCTGGCGGTGCGCAGCGGCGGCCACAGCAATGCCGGGTTAAGCACCAACGTGGGCGGCCTGGTGATCAACTTGAGCCGCATGAATACGGTGGAGTTGATCGACACCGAGCAGGGCTTGGTGCGGGTAGGCGCCGGGGCGACCTGGGGCCAGGTGGCGGAGACGCTGCGCCCGCATCAGCTGGCGATCTCCTCCGGCGACACGCGCAGTGTGGGCGTAGGCGGTCTGACCCTGGGCGGCGGGATCGGCTGGATGGTGCGCAAGTACGGCCTGGCGCTGGACCAGCTCCAGGCCGTGGAGCTGGTGACGGCGGATGGCCGCGTCTTGCGGGCCAGCCGCGCTGAGAACAGCGAACTGTTCTGGGCTTTGCGCGGGGCGGGCGGCAATTTTGGCATAGTGACCTCCTTTGAATTTGAGGCGCACCGCGTGGAAAAGGTGACCTATGCCACGATCATGTATCCGGTGGATGGCTTGGCGGGGCTGCTGAGCGCCTGGCGCCAGGCGGTGCGCGCCAGCCGCGAGGAGCTGAGCAGCTCATTTTCGCTGCTGCCGCCTTTTGGCGAGGGCGATGTGCCCAAGGCGATGGTGCTGGCCTGCTACGCCGGCGGCGGGGCGGAAGCCGAGGCGCAGCTGGCGCCCCTGCGCCAGCTGGCGACGCCGATGTTTGCGGACATCAAAGAGATCGACTACGCGGATGTGCTGGAAGAAGGCCAGCCTCCCGAAGGCATGCAGATCGTGGTCAAGAACATCTTCTACCCGGCCTTGACCGACGAAGTGATCGCGGCCATCACGGCGGCGCAAAGCCAGCCGGGCATGCGCGTCTTCCAGCTGCGCCATCTGGGCGGCGCCTACGGCCGGGTGCCGGCCGAGGAAAGCGCTTTTGCCTTCCGCGACAGCGAGATCATGATGTTCGGGGCGCACTTCTTCCCTGGGGATGCCACGCCTGCGGATATCGAGGCCGGTTTGCAACCCTGGCGAGAGGTCTCGGCGCTGGGGCGCGGCAGCTACATCAACTTCCTTAGCACGGCGACGGCAGAGGATGTGGACTTGATCTACCCAGACGAAACGCGGCAGCGGCTGGCGCAGCTGAAGCGCACCTATGACCCGGACAACCTGTTCCGGGGCAATTACAACATTATTCCAAGTTAGAAGAAGGAACCCATGGCCGCGATCTTTTATGCGCTGTCCGCAGCGCTTTCTTGGGGTGTGGGCGATTTTGCCAGTGGCCTGGCCGCCCGGCGGGTTGGCCCGGCTTACACGCTGCTGCTGTCGTTCTATGCTGGCATCGCTACGTTGGTGGTGCTGGGCCTGGCGACCGGGGAGCCGCTGCCGTCCAGCCGCGACCTGTGGATTTCGGTGGCGGCCGGCGCAGTGGGCGTGGTGAGCTTCTTCGCTTTGCTGCACGGCTTCACCACCGGGCGGATCAGTGTGGTCTCGGCAGTGTCTTCGATGCTGGCCGCCGGCGTGCCGGTGCTGTTCACGATGTTCACCGACAGCCTGCCCAGCTCGCTGCAATTCTTCGGCTTTGGCTTGGCTCTGTTCAGCATTTGGCTTTTGTCCCGGCGGCATGAGAGCCACACTGGCCCCAGCGGTTTTGGCGTGGCCGTGCTGGCCGGTTTTGGTTTTGGGCTATTCTTCATTCTGGTGGGGCAATACGCACAGGGCTCGATCTTTTGGCCGCTGGTCAGCGGGCGGGTGGTGGGCATTGGCCTGCTGATCGCTTATTTCCTGATCAGCCGCCAGCCGCTGTCGCCGCCAGCCCCGCCGCTGGGGATGCTGGCGGCGGTCGGCGTGCTGGACGCGTTGGGCAACCTGTTCTTCGTCAGTTCGGTACAGTCCGGGCGGCTGGATATTGCCTCGGTGCTGGTGTCGCTGTACCCGGCGGTGACGGTGCTGCTGGCGCGTTTCGTGATCCAGGAGCACCTCAGCCGGCTGCAGGTGCTGGGCATTCTGCTGGCGATGACGGCGACGGTGCTGGTGAGCTTATAGGCTTATCAATGCGAAGTATTCTGCATAGAGCCTAAGAACCTGCCATCGGTAAGCCTGGCTTATAGCAAGCGTAAGGATAGCCCTTCGCTCACGCTCAGGGCGACACAAAATTTACCACTGCACCGGCTCGATGCTGTAGTTCTGCAAATACTCGTTGGTTTTGGAGAATGGCTTACTGCCGAAGAAGCCGTTGTGCGCCGAGAGCGGCGAGGGGTGGGCTGACTCGATGACCAGATGCTTCATGCGGTCAATGAAGGCGCCTTTGCGGCGGGCGTAAGCGCCCCATAGGATGAAGACCAGGTTCTGGCGCTCGCGGGAGAGCACGCGCAGGGCGGCGTCGGTGAACTCTTCCCAACCCTTGCCCTGGTGCGAGCCGGCCGCGCCGCGGCGTACGGTCAGGGTGGCATTCAGCAGCAGTACGCCCTGCTGGGCCCAGCGCTCCAGGTTGCCGCTGGCGGGCGGCTGGACGCCCAAGTCATCTTTGAGTTCCTTATAGATATTGATCAGGGAAGGCGGCAGCGCCACGCCGTCGTTGACCGAGAAGCACAGCCCGTTGGCCTGCCCGGGGCCGTGGTAGGGGTCCTGGCCGAGGATGACAACCTTGACCTGCTCGAAGGGGCAGCTGTCGAAGGCGTTGAAGATCTTGCCGCCAGGCGGGTAGATGGTGAACTGTTTGTACTCGTTGCGCACGAACTCAGCCAGCTGCTGGAAGTAAGGCTGCTCGAATTCGGCGGCCAGCCTTGCTTTCCAACTGGCTTCAATGCGGACATCAGCCATGATCCAAATTCTACTCGCAAAGCCGCAGGCATCCTTCGGTATACTCAAGTTATTCCCCCAAATCATGAGGTTGGATGTTCCATGAATTTTGATCTGAGCGAAGAGCAAATCCTGTGGCGTGACGCCGTGCACGACTTTGTGGCCAAAGAGGTGCAGCCCAAGGCCAGAGAGGTGGACGAGCGCAGCGAATTCAACTGGGATGCGGCGCGCAAGATGGGGCCGCTGGGCCTGCTCGGCCTGAATGTGCCGGAGGAGTATGGCGGCAGCGGCATGGACGCGCTGAGCGCGGCGCTGGCCGTCGAACAGCTGGGCTGGGGCTGCGGCAGCACGGCGCTGGCCATCGCTGCCCACAACGGCCTGGGCTGCGCGCCGATCGCCAACTACGGTTCCGCCGAGCTCAAGCAGCGCTTTCTGCCAAAAGCCGCAACCGGTGAAGGCCGGTTAGCCGCGTTAGCGCTGACCGAGCCGGGCGCCGGATCCGACCTGAAGGGCGGCGTGCAAACCCGGGCCGAACTGCAGGGTGACGAGTGGGTGATCAACGGCAGCAAGATGTGGTGCACCAACGCTTCGATCGCCGATTTTATCGTGACACTGGTGCGCAGCGAGCCCGAAGCGCTGAGCCTGATCGTGGTACCGACGGATGCGCCTGGCCTGTCCATCGGCCCGGCGGAGAAGAAGATGGGCCTGCACGGCTCGCCGACCCACGCGGTCAGCTACCAGGACGTGCGCGTGCCGGCCGCCAACCTGGTGGGCGAGCGCGGCAAGGGTTTGGCCTATACACTGGCCACGCTGGACGGCGGGCGCATCGGCATTGGGGCGCTGTCGCTGGGCCTGGCCCAGGCCGCGCTGGACGAGGCGCTGAAGTACGCCCAGGAGCGCCATACCTTTGGCCAGCCGATCGCCCAGCACCAAGCCGTGCAGTGGATGCTGGCCGACGCCGAGACGCAGCTGCAGGCCGCCCGCCTGCTGGTATACAAGGCGGCCTGGACCAAACAGCAGGGCCGGCCCTTCAGCCAGCTGGCAGCCATGGCCAAGCTGTTCGCCACCGAGGCCGCCGAGAAGATCTGCCGGGACGCCATCCAGATCCACGGTGGTTACGGCTATTCGAGTGAGTATGCGGTGGAGCGCATTTACCGCGATGCGCGGCTGATGACGATTGGCGAAGGCACCAGCGAGATCCAGCGGCTGGTGATCGCCCGCCACCTGCTGGCGGGCAGTAATTAGCTGCTGACCGCCGGCTTAGTTGGCGGAGGCCATCGCTGCTGCGAACATGATGAAGGTGGCGATGAACCAGTGGATCAGGAACGGATAGACGAATGAGCGCGTGCGCCAGGCGATCAGCCCGAACATGAAGCCGCCGAAGATGGTGGAATAGGTTTCCAGGGCCGGTTTGCTGACGTGCGCCAGGGCGAAGGGCACGGCGTGCAGCCACAGGGCGTGCGCGCCGAAGACGCGGGCGTAGCCGAAGAGCAGCAGGCCGCGGAAGAAGAATTCCCAGCCAATCAGATCGAGAAGGGTCAGGATGGGCGTCTGCACGCCCCAATGGCGGGCATAGTAGTGCTGCAAACTGGCGTCGGTTTGGCCTAAATACCAGAGCAGCGGGGCGGCCAGGCCCACCACCAGGGCGGTCAGCGCCAGGCCGGCTTTCCAGTCGCCCAACTGGAAGCCGAATTCCCGAGGGTGTTTGCGGAAGCCGAAAATGATGACCAGCAGCGGCACGAAGAGGTAGAGCCCGACGCGGTCGATTTCCTTGAGCGGCGTGAGCCGTTCGTAGTAATCCACCAGCAGCAGCAGCGTGCTGAGGATGGTGATGGCCACCACCTCGCGGTCGAAATGCAGGTTCTCGAATTTGAAGAGATGGCGCATTAGTAGGAAAATCCTGCCCGGTTGCCTTCGGGCCCAAACAGTATCGTCAATTTCTCCCAATCGCGCCAGATCTCGCCGCCCCAGTTGAGCCACAGCAGCGCCAGCAGCAGAGCCGCCAGACCCAGCCGCCAGCGCTGGGCGCGGGCCGCGGCGGTCAGTTCGGCCCGGCGGGTCCAGGTGTCGCCGGCCAGGGCGGCGATGCCGGGCAGCAGGGCCATATGGAAGCGGTCCTCGGCGATCAGGATCAGGTGCGGCAGGGTGTAGCCGGCGATGAGCAGGTAGAGCAAAACGCGCTGGCGGGAGATGTGCGCCAAACGCCCTGCGAAGGGCAGCCCGGCGGCGGCCAGGCTGGTCAGCAGCGGGAAAGGCAGAGTGAACACGGCGAAGAGCGCCGCCAGCGGCAGGCTGGGGATGTGGCCGAAGAAATCGTTGCCGTAGAAATAGGTCAGGGCGCGGCGCTCCAGGCTGAAGAAGAAGCCCAGCTTGTCGGCCGCCAGGCGCAGAGCGCGGCCGGGGTCCTGGCGGATGAACTCCAACCCGGCCTGGGTGCCCAGGTCATTGCGCAGGCTGTCGTCCAGGTAGGGCACCAGCTCCAGCGAGATGCCGAACTGGAAAGTGCCGTTGCCCTGGGGGTGGAAGCCCATGTGCAGGTTGTAGCCCATCGAATTCTCGACGAAGGTCGGCTTGCCGTGCAGCAGGCTGTTGCGCAGGCTCCAGGGGACGACGAAGACCAGCACGGCCAGCAGGAAATAGAGCGCCGCCGAACGCCGCGGGGCGTAGAACCACAGCCAGAGCACCGCCAGGCCGACGAAACCGAAGATGACCGAGCGGGTCAGCGTGGCCAGGCCGAAGAGTGCCCCGGCCAGCAGGTAGTCACGGGCGCGGTCATGTTCCACGGCGGCCAGGGTCGCCAGCAGGCCGGCGGCCACCAGCGGGATGAAGAGATTCTCGGTGGCCAGCGCCAGCGGGTAGAGCAGCAGCATGGGGTAGACGGCCAGCGCGCCGCCGGCGAAGCGGGCGGCCTGCTGATTGCCCGGGAACAACCGCTGGGTCAGCCAATAGGTCAGCGGGGCCAGGCTGGCGCCGAGCACGGCCTGCGCCAACCGGGCGGCCAGCAGGCGCCACTGCAGGCCGCTGATGGCGTAAATGGCGGCCAGCAGGGCCGGGTAGCCCGGGGCGCGGAACGAAGTCAGCACGCCGCGCGGGTCGTAGTCGCCGATGAAGTCGATGGCGATGAATTGGCGGATCAGGTCAATGTCTTCCTGCCCGTACCAGCGGAAGCCCTGGCCGGCGGCCAGGCTGCGGGCCAGCATGTCGTATTGGAACATGTCGTCCAGCCCGATGGGCAGGTGCACGGCGAGAAGCACCGGCAGCAGGCGCAGCAGCAGCGCCAGGCCGAACAGGCGCAGGGGCAAGGGCAGGGAGCGGAGTTTATTCACGCGGCAGGCGCCCGAACCAGCGATAGCGGTTGTGGGCGATGAGATTGTAAACCGGGTCGCGCAGGAAGGGCGGGATGAGAATGAAGGCGTACAACAGCGGCCAGGGGAAGCGCAACTGGCGTAAGGCGCGCAGGGCGGCCGCCGAGCGCAGATAGGCGCGCCCATCCTCCAGCAGCACTACCGTGCTGGTGGAGAGGTCCGCCAGGCCGGCGGCGGCCAGCAGCTGCTGGCCGCGCGGCGACTGCTGGGCGACGTACTGCAGTGCGCCGGGCTTCTGGCGGGCTTGCAGGAACTCGACCACGCCGTTGCACAGCACGCAGTAGCCGTCGTAAAGGATGGTGGGTTTCATGCGGGGCGCCACATCACCAGCAGCTGCTCGTCTGCCTTCTTCAGCGAGAGTACCACGCCGGCCAGCTTGCTGACCCGGCGAAAGTAGGTCGGCATGTCCGGCGCGGCCACGGGCTGGAAACCGAATTTGGCATACAGCGGACCCAGGCGCGACTGGCACATTAGGTACAGCTCGCCGTGGTTCCCCGCCAGCAGAGCTTCAAGCAGGGCGCGGGCCAGGCCGCGCCCCTGCCAGGCGGGGGCGACGGCCAGCGAGGCCAGCTCGCGGCTGCCGTCGGCGTGCGGTTTGATCTGGATACAGCCGATGAGCTCATCTTCCGCTGAGAGGGCCACCAGGAAACGCTCCCAGGCGAGGCCGGTGGGGTTGATGCCGGCGGCGCGCACCAGCTGCCGGATGGCGGCCGCGTGCGCTTCTTGTGCCGGAACAATGCGGAAATGGGGCGGGGTGGGCTGTGGTGCGGCGCTCATCCGTCCAGCAGGGCGCGCAGGATGGCTTGCACCGCCTTGGGGTCGGCTTTGCCGCCGGTGCGCGCCATGACCTGGCCGACGAACCAGCCGATCAGGGCTTGCTTGCCGCTGCGGTAGCTGGCTACGTTGTCCGGGTTGGCGGCCACGATCTCTTCGGCCAGGGCGCGCAGTTGGCCTTCATCGCTGACCTGGCCCAGGCCCTCCGCTTCCACGATGGCGGCCGGAGCTTCTCCGCTGGCCTGCACTTTGGCCAGCAAGGCCTTGCCGGTAGGCGTGTTGACCGTGCCGGCGTCCATTAGCTTGAGGATCTCCGCCAGGTACTGCGGGGTCAGCTTGAGCTCGGCGGCACTCAGTCCGCTTTCGTTGAGCATGGCCAGGATGTCGTTCATCAGCCAGTTGGAGACGCGTTTGGGGTCGCCGGCATAGCTGGCCACGGCCGTCTCGTAATAGTCGGAGAGGGCGCGCTCGCCGCTGAGGATGTCGGCGTCGTATTCGGGCAGGCCGTATTGCTGCACAAAGCGCGCCCGGCGGGCCAGGGGCAGCTCGGGCAGGCCGGCGTGCACGGCGGCGCGCCAGGCTTCGTCCAGCACCACCGGCAGCAGGTCAGGCTCACGGAAGTAGCGGTAGTCGGCTTCGGTTTCCTTGCTGCGCATCTTGCTCAGCGTGCCGCTGTTCTCGTCCCAGCCCAGCGTCCAAGGTTGAATGGTCTCGCCGTTCTCCACGGCGCGGATCTGGCGCTCGATCTCGACCTCAATGGCCGAGCGCAGCGAGTCGATCGAGTTGACGTTCTTGATCTCGGTCTTGGTGAACAGCTCAGTGCTGCCGGCCGGCCGGATGGAGACGTTGCCGTCGGCGCGCAAGTGGCCTTTTTCCATGTCGGCTTCGGAGATGCCCAGCCAGCGCAGCAGCTGGCGCAGGCGGATCAGGTACTGGGCCGCCTCCTCGGCGGAGCGCAGGTCCGGCCCGGTGACCATCTCGACCAGCGGCACGCCGCAGCGGTTGAAGTCGATCAGGCGGCTGCCGTCGGCGCGGTGCACGGTTTTGCCGGCGTCCTCCTCGATGTGCAGCTTGTGGATGCCAATGCGGCGCACGCCGTCGGCGGTGGGCAGGTCCATGCCGCCGCCCAGCGCTAAAGGCTGGTCGAACTGCGAGATCTGGTAGCCCTTGGGCAGGTCCGGGTAGAAATAGTTCTTGCGGTCAAAGAATGACAGCGGATTGATCTCGGCGCCCATGGCGGCCGCCAGCACGGCAGCTTTTTCCACTACGCCCCAGTTGAGCACGGGCAGCACGCCGGGCAGGCCGGAGCATACCGGGCAAATGTTGGTGTTGGGCGCATCGCCCCAGGAGTCGGCCTTGCAGGCGCAAAAGATCTTGCTGGCGGTGTTGAGTTGGATGTGGGTTTCCAGACCAATGACGGCTTCGTAGGCAGGCATGCAGGGGATTTTACCAGTGGGTTGGCAGGTAGACGTGTGATCCTGAGCTGGCAGCTTGAGCGCCAAAGTCGCCCCGCACCTGTGTCACCCTGAGCAGGCAGCATAGCTGCCGGGCGAAGGGTAATTCTGGTGCGGAGTTGATCTATTCGCTTGCAGAAGAGAGGTCGTACCAGTCAGCACTCAAATCCGCAAATTTGGGATTGTGCTGGCGAACCAGGGCCAGCTTCTTGCTGCGCAACCAGCCTTTAATGCGTTTCTCGGCCGTAATCGCATCCAGTATGTGGCCGAATTCTTCAAAGTACCATAGTTGATTGATGGAGAATTTGCTGGTATAGCCAGGGATGGCTTTGGTTTTGTGTTCGTACACACGTCGTTCCAGGTCGTTGGTGACACCGACGTAGAGCATGCCGCCGTTGTTGCCGAGGATATAGACGTAGGCTTTGACCATTGTGGGTTTCCCCTCTGCTGCCCGCGTGAACGTTTTGGCAATTGATTACCCTTCGTTGGGCAGCTGCGCTGCCAACTCAGGGTGACACGGTTGGAATGTGTGTAAAAGGCATACTCATGTACATGAGTTGATTTTCTGGCCAGCTGACTTGGTTTGCGATCCCCTGCAGTGGTTATTCTTCGCGGGCGGCTTCGCTGCCGCTCAGAATGACACGCGAGGCGAAAGGATCAGCCTTGTTGCTGCTTGGCACTGCGGCGCACGTAGAGGATGCGCTGCAGGGCGGTCAGGTTGGCGCCCAGGGCCATGATGATGACCATGATCAGCGGCTGGCTGAAGAGCAGACCCAGCACCAACACAAAAAAGCGCTCCACGCGGCTGAACCAGCCGCCCTTGGCCTCAAAACCCAGGCTCTGGGCGCGGGCGCGCACATAGGAGACCAGCACAGACCCCATCGCCGCGAAATACGTGAACATCGCCAGCAGCGCATCGCCCTGCGTCTGGGCCACCCACAGCAGGCCGGCGAAGACGGCCAGCTCGCTGTAGCGGTCGGTGACCGAGTCGACGAAGGCGCCCAGGGCCTGCGGCTCGCCGCGGCGGCGGGCCAGGGCGCCGTCCAGCGCATCCAGCGGGGTGCTGAGCAGCACCAGCAAGCCGGCGTGCAGGTAATGCTGCTGGGCCACCAGCACCGCCGCGCCCCAGGTGCCCAGCACCCCGGCCAGGGTGATCTGGTTTGGGTGCACGCCCAGCTTGTACAGCGCTTCCACCAGGGGGTTCAGCACCCAGGTCAGGCTGCGCAGCCGGTCGGTGAAGGTCAGTTCCGCGGTGGGTGCGGCGGAGGCGGGCTTGGCGGTAGGTTGGCTCATTCGGGGTCCTCGTCGTTGTTGGCTTCGTAGTTGTCCAGGTCGATCAGCACTTCACGGTCTTTGCCGCCGCTCTGCACCGGGCCCAGCACGCCCATCTCTTCCAGTTCGTCAACCAGGCGGGCGGCGCGCGGGTAGCCAATGCGCAGGGCGCGCTGCAAGTGCGAAGCGCTGGACTTGCCCGTGCGGCGGATGACCTGCATGGCTTGCTCGATCAGCTCATCCTTGTCGCCCATGAGGGCGTCGCGCTGCATCAGCCCTTCCCAGGGCGCCCCTTCCGCCTCCAGTTCAGGCTCGGCGGCGGCTGGCGCCCAGGCTTGTTTCCAATAGTTGATCACCGCGTCGATCTCTTTGTCGTTGATCATCACGCCCTGCGAGCGCAGCGGGGCGGCTGCCTCGGGCGCCAGGTAGAGCATGTCGCCGCGCCCCAGCAGGGCCTCGGCGCCGGTGGTATCCAGGATCACGCGCGAGTCGACCGAGGAGGCCACCGCAAATGAAACCCGCGCCGGGAAATTGGCTTTGATCAAGCCGGTGACCACGTCGGTGCTGGGGCGCTGGGTGGCGACCACCAGGTGAATGCCCACGGCGCGCGCCATTTGCGCCAGGCGCACCAGGGTGCTCTCGGTGTGCTCGGCGGTGGACATCATCAGATCGGCCAGTTCGTCCACCAGCACCACGATGCGCGGCAGGTGCTGCTCTTGCGCGACCTTTTGGTTGAAGCTGGCCAGGTCGCGGGCGCTCTTCTGCTCCAGCAGTTTGTAGCGCCGCTGCATTTCAGAGACCAGCCAGCGCAGTACGGCGCCGATGCGCTCCAGGTCGGTTTCGACCTTGCCCAGGATGTGCGGCAGCTGGTTGAAGCGCACCAGTTCCACGCGTTTGGGGTCCAGCATCACCAGGCGCAGGTCGTTGGGGGTGTTGTTCATCGCCAGACAGATGGCGATGGCCGCCATCAGCACAGATTTGCCGGAGCCGGTGGTGCCGGCCACCAGCAGGTGCGGCATTTTGGCCAGGTCGGCGGCGATCGGTGCGCCGGAGACGTCCCGGCCCAGAGCCAGACCCAGGGATGAATTCAGTTTGTGGAAGGCCGGGCTTTCCAGGATGGGGCGCAGGCGCACCAGCGCAGTGCTGGCATTGGGCACTTCAATGCCCACGTAGGGCCGGCCCGGCACAGGGGCCTGGATGCGCAGGCGCTGGGCTGAAAGGGCCAGCGCCAGGTCGCGCTGCAGGGCGGAGATCTGCGCCACGCGCACCTTCTGGCGGTTTTCACCGTCCTCTTCGCCGGGGCGTTGAATATAGCCCGGCTCGACGGCGAATTGGGTCACGGTAGGGCCGACCTGGTAGCTGAGCACCTGGGCGGGGATGCCGAAATCCCTGAGCGCTTCTTCCAGCTTGGCGGCCATTTTGTTGATCTCGCGCTCGTCCGGCCGGCCGCCCTTTTCTTCCATCAGCAAATTGAGCGGCGGCAGTTCTGCGGCGCGGGCTATGCTGCGCAGGGCCGCTTCTGGGGCTGCGTTCTGTTCCTGCGGAATTTTGCGAAGACTGGCGGGGCGCGGTGCACTGGAGCGGGCAGGCGGCTCGGCCATCTCGAAGTCGGTCTCGTCGTGCCCAAGTGGAGAGACGGACAGCATCGGTTCGATGCTGTGGGCGGCGGGGTGCAGGCGGGCTGCGCTGCGCCGGCTGATCATCACCAGGGTGGAGTAGCCCAGCAGGGCCAGCAGCAGCAGCCAGACCAGGCCCAGCGCCAGCCAGTTGGGCAGCAGGCTGGCAAACAGCAGGCGCAGGCTTTCTGCCAGGCCCCAGCCGATCAGGCCGCCGGCCTGCCCGGCTTCAGCTACTTCCAGCGATTGGCCGTAGCCCAGGCTGAGCAGACCCAACGCGGCGAAAGTGGCCGCCTCCAGGGCGATCAGCCGCGCCAGCGGGAACGAGTTTGTGGCCCGGCGCCGGGAGAGCAGGCTCCAGCCCACCAGGGCCAGGCCGGCCACCACCAGCCAGCTGCCCCAGCCCAGCCAGCGCCGCCACAGGCCCACCCAGGGGTCCAGCCAGGCGCCGCTGGTGGCGCCGGAGAGGCCCAGCAGGGTCAGCAGGGCCAGGGCCAGCACCAGCAGACCGGCCGCCTCGGCGGCAAAGCCGCCCAGCCCGCCGCTCAGCAGCGCTTGCAGGCGCTGCCAGCGGCTGGGGCCGGACGGTGGTTGGGCGTAGGGACCGCGGTTGGCCATGCTGCCTCAGTCGAACCGGCTGGGGGTGTCCAACCACTGCGGGTCGGTGCCGGTGTCCTTCCAAGGTTGGCCGATGAGCTGCAAGCTCAGGCGCTGGCGTTCCGGCTCCACCTGCAGCACCGAGACGCGGATCTTCATGCCGGGTTCCAGCACCAGGCGCGGGTCCAGGCGCTCATGCAGGCCCATCTGCGAAATATGGATGAGACCCTCCAGCCCCTCTTCCAGCTTGGCGAAGGCACCGAAGTGCACCACTTCGGTGACTTCGGCTTCGACTTCCTTGCCGGAGGGGTAGCGCTGTAGGGCCTCTTCCCAGGGGTTGGGTTGGCCGCGCTTGACGCTGAGCGAGACGCGGCTGCGGTCGCTTTCCAATCGCAGCACCACCACGCGCAGGCGGTCGCCGGGGGCGGCGACTTCCCGCGGGTGGCCCACCCGTCCCCAGGACAGCTCGGAGATGTGCACCAGCCCTTCCACGCCGCCCAGGTCAATAAACAAGCCAAAGGGGGTCACATTGGTGACCACGCCTTCCAGCATTTGGTTTTCCTGCAGGGTCTCCAGCAAGTTTTGGCGCGAGCCGGGCGCGCTTTGGGCGGCCCGTTCGGAGAGTACAATGCGGCCGCGCTCCGGGTCGCACTCGATCACTTTGAGCTCCATCTCGGAGCCCATTAAGCCTTCCAGGAAGCGCTCAGTGATGCGGCGCCCGTCAGCGCTGGCGGCCAGATGGGAGCGGGGGACGAAGCCCTGAAACTCCTGGGCGCGCACCAGCAGGCCGCCTTTGTTGAACCCCACTACCTCGGCGTAGCACACCGCTTCGGCTTCCTGCAGTTCCAACACACGCGTCCAGTCGACCCAGTCCATCACGGGCTCATTGGCCTCGCGGGGTGGCCGGGGTGCATGGCGCGGGGTGCTGCGTTCTGCGCCGCGCGGGTCCTGCCGCGGGCCGCCGGGCTTTTGGCCGGCGGTTTGCGGTTTACGCCGAGGCGGCTTGTTGGCCGAGGCGGGCGCGTACTTCTGCTCATCCGCCATCAGCGACTGCCACCAGCCATCATCTGGGCCAAAAGAGGCCGATGGCTTGCGCGAAGAATTGCGCCGGTCGTAGTTGTTCATTCTGCGACTTCCTTTCCACGGGTTCCATTGCGACTGAGTTCTTGGGTTTCCATTTCCAGCAGGCTGCGCGCCACGGATTCGATGGCGACGCGTTGTTTGCGATACAGGTCGGCCTCGGACACGGCCAGGCGCAGGGCTACTTCGCGGACCTTGCGGCCCTGCAAGAACTTCATTTCCAGCAGGTTGTAGAGCAGCCATTCGCCGTTCAGCTTGGGGCTGCCCTCGGGCTTGTTGTGCTCGATGGCCGTGCGCAGAATGCTGCGCATGGCCTGGGCTGGGTTGCCTTCGTTTTCGTCGAGCGCCTTTTGCACCACCTTGAGGCTGCGCAAGGGGTTGTCGGTCAGCTTGGGCCCGCCCCAGTAATGGCTGAGGGCGTCCTTGACCCAGTTGGCCAGATCCGGGTATTCCGGCGGGGTGGCCGTGTCGGCCAGCACGCCGCGCTGGTCGAAGCGGGCGGCGGCGCGCAGCCGCTGCACCAGGTCGGCGCCGGGGCCGAGGGACTGCAGGGACTGCAGCGCCAGGTATTGCTGGCGGCTGCTGTCCAGCGCCAGGGCTGCCCGGGAGCCGAGCTCCTCCAGCGCATCGCGCTGGTCGTCGCGCAGCTCGACCCGGCTTTTGCGCATGACGCCCAGCAGCCCCAGCAAGTCACTGCTGCCGGGGCTGTAGAGCGGCAGCACCCAATACTTGCCCCAGGTGAAGAGCTGCGAACCGCGCTGGTCCTCCAGGGCGCGGTGCAGCTCGCCCGGGGCTTTTTGGCTGGCCAGGGGCTTGGGACGGCCCACTTCCACCACGGCGCGCAGCTCGCCGGCCTGCAAGCTGGCAATGAAGGCCGAAGGGCTTTGCAGGCGGTCGCAGACCGCGGCCAGCAAAGCTTCCAGGAATTGGCGCAGGTCGGCCTGGGTCAGGAAGCGCTCCGGCAGCTTTTGGATGAACTCCACGTCCAGCGCCTCGGACCCGAACAGCAGCCAGCGCTCCAGGGTGGGAGTGACCAGCGTAAAGGCGTGTGAAACGGCCAGCAGGGTCAGGGCCACAATGATGGGCAGGATGATATTGCTTTGAATGCCCAGCAGACCGCTGAGGCGCGTGGCCAGCGGGATGATGGAGAGCACGATGAAGACCAGCACCGGCCCGCGCAGCAGCCAGCGGAACAGGCGGGTTTTAACCACACGGTCCGGCCAGGGAGCGCCAAAGAAGGCCGTGGCGTAGGCCATGGCCACCAGGGCCCAGAAGATGAAGATGTTGCCGATGGCGGCGCTGATCAGGAAGAGTTCAGGCCAGGCCGCCGCCGCGCCGGAGCTGACCAGCAAATAGGGGTAGGCGCTGAGCGCCAGGGCCAGCGAGCCGGCAAAGAGGTAGAGCATGCGCCGGCGGCTGGTGCTGAGCACGGTGCGCTGCCAGGCGCGCCAAATGGTGGACAGCGCCAGCAGGATGACCAGCACGTAGTAGCCGCTGAAGACCAGCGACAGGTTGGTGGCGCTCAGGTGCGGCACGGGGGCGCTGTCCACCGCCGGCGGGCCGAGCAGTTGGCCGGAAAGCAACTGCACCAGGAAAAAGGCCGAGACGGCGTAGGAGAAGCGCACCGCCCAGCGCCGCCGGCCGCGCGAGGGCCGCCCGGTGGTCTCCAGCAGGGCGTCTGAGAAATGCAGGAAGGCGGCCGGCAGGAAGATGGTGCCGACCCATTGCAGGCGCAGCCAGGCGGCCCGGTTGGCAGCCACGGGCACCAGGTCGCTGATGGCTTCGCCTGCTGAAGCGACCATGATGCAGGCCAGGATGACGGCAAAGGAGCGTGAGACCCGGTCACGCAAGTTAAAGGTCAGGGCGCGCAGGAATAAGGATAGGGCGGTGATCGCAATGCTGGCTTCGAAGACTCGGTTTAGCGTTTCTAAATTATTCAGCACCAATCGCACTCGCTACTACAGGTTGATAAAGTGTTGCGGCTAGGTCAATCGCTTGGCAAAGAACAGAGCAATGTCCTGATTGTCGTAGTACCCGTCGCTGTATCCGCTAAAGCTGAAGGCCAGTTTATGCGCCAAGGAGATGGCCGGGTGGTTCTTGGATTGCATTTCCAGCACCAGGCGGTTGCAGTCCTGCTGGCGGGCCCACTGCTGGGCGGCCAGCACCAGCCGTGCGCCAATGCCCTTGCGGCGCAGTTGCGGCGCCACCACCAGGTCGGTCAGCCACACCGCCCCGGGGGCCAGCCCGGTGGACAGGGCCGCGTAGCCGCACAGTTGGCCGCCCTCTTCAGCCACCAGCAGCGCGCTGCGCTGCTGCCACTGGCTGCCCAGCGCCTCTTGCGGGCGCGGGTACTTGACGCTCATCGGCCGCGGCAGGCGGGTTTCGCGGAAGCGTACCCCGCTGGCCGGGTGGGCGCCTTCCACATCCATTTGCCAGGCATAGTCGGTGGAATAGCCGTGGTCCAGCGCCACCAAGGCGGGGATGTCCTCTTCACGGGCTGGGCGAATGCTGATTTGCAGAGTTGTCTCGTTCATGGTCCCACCTGTATTTGCACGGGGATGCGGCAGGGTGGCAGATCGGCGCCGCTGCTGTCGGTGACCACCAGTTGCAGGACGTAGTCGCCGGCGGGCAGCCGGGAGGTGTCCCAGCTTTCCACCAGCACGCCTTCACGCACCACGCCGCGCCCGGCCTGGATGGTCAGCCACAGCTCTTCTTCGGCGCGGGCCACCTCAAATTTGTAGAAGCCAAAGTTGGGCACGTCCACCGTGCCGCTGACCTGCACCGCGCCGGAAAGGCTGTCGCCCGCTTCGGGTTCACTGATGAAGATCTGCTCCGGCACACAGCCTTCAGGGTCAATGCTGACCGTGGGCAGCGGAGTGGGCGTGGTGAGTACTATCTGGTCACTGGTCGCCAGCGGCGTGTTGACCTGGGCGGCCATCTGTTCAAAGTCCAGGGTGGGGGTGGCCAGTAGCTGCTGGGCGGGCAGGGTGGTGGCGACAAAAGTGGTCATGATGAAAACGACCACCGCCAATACCAGCAGGACGAATAGGGAGAGCGCCGCTTGGTTAAGCCGCCCGCGCGAGGCTTCACGCTCCAGGTCAAATATGGCCGCACTGATCTCTTGCCACGCCAGCCAGAACCGGTAGATGTAGACAATCCCGCCCAATCCCAATACAAAATAGAGGACTGCTTCGTATTGAACAAAGAACCGTAAAACTTCAGCCATTGCTCAGGGACTACGCTAATTTGCTCAATACCCCTCGAACCAATGCGGTCAGTTTTGGCACCAGGACTTTGCCAGCTTCCAGCACTTCTTCGTGGGTGGTCTCGGTGTTGCCGTCCAAGTTGGCCTTGTTGCTGATGCCCGAGACGCCCATCACACGCGTGCCGGAATGGCGGGCCACGATGGCCTCAGGCACGGTGGACATGCCCACCGCGTCCACGCCCACCGCCTGCAGGAAGCGCAGGTCAGCGGGCGTCTCGAAGCTGGGGCCGGCCAGGCAGCAGTACACGCCTTCTTGCAGGCCAATGCCCGCCTCGGCGGCGGTCTGGCGGGCCAGCGCCTGCAGCTGGCGGTCGTAGACCTGGCTCATGTCGGGGAAACGCGGGCCGAGCTCCTCAATATTAGGCCCGCGCAGCGGGTTTTGCCCGGCCATGCCCAGCAGGTTGAGGTGGTCTGTCAGCAGCATCAACTCGCCCGGTTCGAACTGGGGGTTGACCGCGCCGGCGGCGTTGGTGATGAAGAGCTCCTGGATGCCCAGGCTCTGCATCACGCGTACGGGCAGGCCCAGGCGCGGCATGTCATAGCCTTCATAGTAATGGGTGCGGCCCTGCATGACCACCACAGACACGCCTTCCAGGGTGCCCAGCACCAGCTGGCCCACATGCCCTTTTACACCGGACACGGGCCAGCCGGGGATATCAGAATACGGGATGGCTTGGGCGTCTTCGACCGCCTCGGCCAGAGGGCCGAGGCCGGAGCCCAGGATCATGCCGACCCGCGGCCGGTGCTGGGTGCGCTCTTGCACGGCTTGGGCCGCTTTTTGAATATCGCTCAGGGTGAGGAAATCGCCCATTAAATTCAACTCCCAGAAAATGGCTAAGGACTAAGACGCGAATTATATCATCCGCGCTTTTTCGGCACGCTCAAGCCAGGATGCGGCGGAAGGCGGCCAGGGTCTTGTCCACCGCGGCGTCATCGATCCAGTAATGGGTCACGGCGCGGAAGCCCATGTAGGCGCCGTGGCCGATGCGGATACCCTCAGCGACCAGGCCGGCCACGATCTGCTCGGCGGGCAGGCTGGCGTCCTCGGCCAGCTGGAAGCGCACGATGTTGGTCTGCGGAGGGTGCACCTGCAGGGCAGGGAGCTCGGCCAGGCCGACCGCCAGGCGGGCGGCGCGGGCGTGGTCTTCATCCAGGCGTTGGCTCATCACTTGCAGGGCGATGATGCCGGCGGCGGCCAGGATGCCCGCTTGGCGCATGCCGCCGCCCAGCTGCTTGCGGATGCGGCGGGCGCGGCGGATGAAGTCGGCTGAGCCGCACAGCACAGAGCCGACCGGAGCGCACAGCGCCTTGCTCAGGCAGAAAGTGACGCTGTCGGCCGGGGCGACCAGCTCGGCCACCGAGGCGCCCAGCGCAGTGGCGGCGTTGAAGATGCGCGCCCCGTCAATGTGCAGCAGCAGGCCGTGCTGGCGGGCCAGCTGGCCCACTTCGGCGGTGTAGGCGGCGCTCAGCGCGGCGCCGTTGCAGCGGTTGTGGGTGTTCTCCAGGGCGATCAGACGGCTGATGGGGAAGTGCACATCGTCGGCGCGGATGGCCTGGCGTATATCGTCCAGGCGCAGCGTGCCATCAGCCTGGTTGGGCAGCGTACGCGGCTGGATGCCGCCCAGGGCGGCCAGGCCGGCCGTTTCGTAGATGTAGGGATGCGATAGATCGCCCAGGATGGCTTCGTCGCCGCGCTGGCAGTGGGTCAGCAGGGCGGCCAGGTTGCCCATCGCCCCGGAGGGCACGAACAGGGCCGCCTCTTTGCCGGTGGCCTCGGCGGCCAGGTCCTGCAGGCGGTTGACGGTCGGGTCTTCGCCGTAAACGTCATCGCCCACCTCGGCGGCGGCCATCGCCTGGCGCATCTCCGGCGTGGGCTGGGTGACGGTGTCGGAACGCAGGTCGATGAGGGTCATAGGGCTATTTTAGGCCCCTTTTCGGCCGGCAGCCCGCAATTCATCCAGCACGGCTTGCAACTCTGCCGGCAGCGGGGCTTCGAACTGCTGCGGCGTGCGCTTGCCGGGCAGGATGATCTGCAGGCGGGCGGCGTGCAGGAAGTGGCGCTCCAGCGGCAGGCTGGCTTTGCGCCGCCCGTAGACGCGGTCGCCGGCCACCGGGCAGCCGATGAAGGCCAGATGCACGCGGATCTGGTGCGTGCGCCCGGTCAGCAGGTCGACCTCCAGCAGGCTGTGGTCTGGGAAAGTCTCCAGGGTACGGTACTCACTGACCGCTTCGCGGCCTTTGCCGGCCCGCATCACCGCCATGCGCTTGCGCTGCTGCGGGTCACGGCCGATGGGCGCCTCGATGCGGCCGCTGGGGGTGCGCGGCTGGCCGTCGGTCAGGGCCAGGTAGGTCTTGGAAACGCTGCGCTCCTGGAACTGCTTCTGTAGGCTGCGCTGGGCACGTTCGTTCTTGGCCAGGATGATCAGGCCCGAGGTGTCTTTGTCCAGGCGGTGCACCAGGCCGGGGCGCAGTTCGCCGCCCACGCCTTCGATCTCCGGCGCGTGGCCCAGCACGGCATGCACCAGGGTGCCCACGCTGTGCCCGGCGGCGGGGTGCACCACCAGCCCGGCGGGCTTGTTGACGATGATGACTTGCTTGTCTTCGTAAACGATGTCGAGGGGAATGTGCTCAGCGATCAGTTCAGTGGGCTGGGCGGCGGGCACGCTGACCTGCACCAGCTCGCCGCCTTCCAGCGGGTAGCTGCTCTTGCTGACCGGCTGGCCGGCCACGCGCACCTGCCCGGCCTTGATCAGCGCCTGCAGGCGGGCACGCGAGTGCTGCGGCAGGGCTGCCGCCAGGAACTTGTCCAGGCGCTGCGGCTGGTCGGGCGGCGCCTGCAGGTCGTGCAGGGTCTCAGTCACTGGCGAGCTGTTCACTGGCAGCCTTCTCTTTTTGGCTGTCCAGATCGCCGTTCAGCCACAGGCTGAGCAACAGCAGGGCTACGCCGATGCTGATGCTGGCATCGGCCACGTTGAAAATGGGGAAACCACCCACGGCGACGAAGTCGGTCACATAGCCCAGCCGCAGGCGATCGATCAGGTTGCCCAGCGCGCCGGCCAGCTGCAGGCTCATCGCCAGGCGCAATGCCCACTCCTCGCGCGGGATGCGCGGGAAGTAGTACAAGATCATCAGCGCCACCAGCACGGCCAGGATGGCGAAGATGCCGCCGCCTTCCTGGAACATGCCGAAGGCGGCCCCGGTGTTCTTCCAGTGCAGCAGGCGCAGGAAGGGCAGCTGCGGCCAGGGGGTCAGGCTGTCGCCAAAGGCCAGGTGCTCGCGGATCCAGCCTTTGGTCCACTGATCGAGGGCGATGATGCCGCCCGCCACGGCGAACAGGGAGAGGTAGGCGTGCAGCAGCGAGCTGCCTTGGGGGGTAGTGCTGGGAGGGCTTTCGGTCACGATAGGTCCTTTGGCTGGGGTTGGTCGTCTTGCCGGTAGACGCGCGGCACGCGGGTGTTGATGTTGGTGAGGATCTCGTAGGGGATGGTGCCGGCCCACTCGGCCAGGTCCTCGGCGCTGATGCGCTCTGCGCCGTCCTGGCCGATGAGGGTGATGCCGTCGCCGTTGTAGGCTGAGTCGTTCTCAATATTGACCATGAACTGGTCCATGCAGATCGTGCCCACCACCGGGTAGCGCGCCCCGCGCACCAGCACCTGGGCCTGGCCGCTCATCGCCCGGAAATAGCCGTCGCCGTAGCCCACCGGCACGGTGATCACGCGCACCGGGTGGTCGCTCTGCCAGGTAGACCCGTAGCTGACCGGGTGGCCGGCCTGCACCACCTTGAAATACACGGCGCGTGAGGTCCAGGCCAGGGCCGGTTCCACCGCCAGGCTGCGTTGCACCTCTTTGGCGGGGTAGACGCCGTACAGCAGGATGCCGGGCCGCACCAGGTCCAGATGGGCTTCGGGCAGCTGCAAAATGGCCCCGGAATTGGCCATGTGGCGCAGAGGCGTGGGCAGGCTGCGCTTTTCATAGAAGTGCAGCACTTCGGCAAAGCGCTCCAGCTGCAAACGGGCGGAACTGAGGTCGGCGGCGTCGGCGTTGGCGAAGTGCGAGAAGATGCCTTCGACCTCGAGGTGCCGGCACTTCAGGGCGGCTTCCAACAGGCCCTCGGCGTTGTAATAGTGCACGCCGATGCGCTCCATGCCGGTATCGATCTTGAGATGCACTTTGGCTCGGATGCCCTGGGCAGCGGCGGCCTGCTCGACGAACTCCAGTTTTTCGATGGACGAGGCGGTGACGGTCAGGTTGTGCTGCAGGAACAGCGGGGTCTGGCTGCCCAAAATGCCGCCCAGCACCAAAATGGGCATGCTCACGCCGGCCTCGCGCAGCAAAATGCCCTCTTCCAGGTAAGCCACGCCCAGCATTTTGGCGCCGATGGCCTGCATGTGCTGGCCGACACGCACCAGGCCGTGCCCGTAGGCGTTGGCTTTAAGGATCGGCATGACCTGCGCCGCGCCCACGTGGCGTTGGATGGCCTGCAGGTTGCGCGTCAAAGCCTCCAGGTCCACCTGGACCTGGGTGGGGCGCAACGTGAAACGGGTGCTGATCGTGGGGTGGTTGCTGGCCTGCATGCCAGCCCATTCTATCCCAGCAGGCGGCGGGCCAGCGCCAGGGCGGCGGCCCGATCGGCCAGCTCGCCGGCCGCCTGGGCTTCGCGCAGCGCCTCCAACAGGCGGCCGATCTCGGGGCCGGGCGCTAAAGCCAGTTCGGCCATCAGCTCGGCGCCATTCAGCAGCGGGGCCGGGGCCACCACCTCGGCCTGCTGCTCGTAATAGGCGGCCAGCAAGGCCCGCAGCGTCTCCAGGTGGGCGCTCAGCTCGGCCTGCGGCAGGTGGGCGTGGTACTTGCCCATAAAGTCGGCGGCGGAGAGCAGGCAGATGTCCACGCCGGCCTCGCCCACTTCTCGAAAGAAGCGGTAGATCGCCCGGCGGGTGGGCGCCTGGCCGGTGAGGGTCAGCGCGTAAGGGCGCATATGCTCGGCCACCACGGTGTGCAGGTAGCTGCGCTCGCTGTTGCTCAGGTGCAGGGCGGCGGCGCGGGCGGCGATGGCTTCAGCCGAGAGGGCTTCATGGCCGAGGAAGCGAATGCGCCCATCGGCCTGCTGGCTGCGCGCCGCCGGCTTGCCGCTGTCGTGGTACAGCGCCGCCAGGGACAGCAGGCTGCGCCGGCCCCGGCCGGGCGAAAGCTGGCTGCCCAGCAGTTGGCTGATCTGCGTGCGGAAGCGCCCCAGGTGCAGCACCACCAGGCCGCCATACAGATCGCCGGCCCCTTCGGCTGGGTAGTGCTCGTCCAGCAGGCCAAAGATCTGCTCCAGCCGGTCCAGGGTGCGCAAGCTGTGCTCCCACACGTCAAAGACGTGCGGCGGGGACTGCTCCACGCCCTGCATGGCGGGCAGTTCCGGCAAGACGGGAGCCAGCGCGCCCAGCCGGTCCAGGGCGCGCAGCGAGGTGGCCAGCTTGGGCGTCTCCAGCAGGCGGAACAGCTCGTCGCGCAGGCGCTCGGCGGACACCCCCGCCAGCCCCGGCGCCGCGGCGCGCATCTGCGCCCGGGTCTCGGCGTCGACCTGCATGCCCAACTGGGCCGCCAGGCGCAGGGTGCGCAGCACGCGCACCGGGTCGCTGGGCAGCGAACCAGGCCCGCAGGCGCGCAGGCGTTTGGCGGCCAGGTCGGCGGCGCCGTTCAGCGGGTCGATCAATTGGTCGGGTTGGTGGAGGTCCAACGCCATGGCGTTGATGGTCAGGTCGCGGCCCGCCAGGTCGGCGGCCAGGCTCTCGCCCTGCTGGGCGATGAAATCCAGCACCACGCGCTCGCCGTCCGCCTGCAGCAGCACCCGGCCGGCGTCGCGGGTCTCGTCCAGCACGAAGAAGTCGGCCTTAAGCGCCCCGGCCACCTGGCGGCCGGTACGGATCGCCCCGGCCGGCAGCACGAAGTCAAAGTCGTGGGGCGGGCGGCCCAGCAGCAGGTCGCGCAGCGCCCCGCCCACCAGGTAGGCGGGCTGGCCGGCGGGCAGCGCCGCCTGTACCCGGCTCAGCAGCGGCGGGAGTTGAAAAAGCATGAGGAGATTCTACCTGAGGGACTTAAAGTTACTTCGGTGGCTGGTACTTGTCCAGATCGACCACGCCGATGAAGGGCAGGTTGCGGTAGTACTCGTCCAGGTCCAGGCCGTAGCCGAAGACGAACTTGCTCTCGATGATGAAGCCGGTGTAGTCGATCGGCACCGGCGTTTGGCGGGCGGCGGGCTTGTCCAGCAGCGTGCAGACCTTCAGGCTGGCCGGCCCGCGTGACTGCAGCAGCTTGAGCACCGAGGCGATGGTGTTGCCGCTGTCCACGATGTCTTCGACCAGCAGCACATGCCGCTTGGCGATGTCGATGCTCAGGTCCATATTGATGCGCACCTGGCCGCTGGTTTGGCGCGCCCCGGCCCCATAGGAGGAGACAGCCATGAAGTCAATCGAGTGCGGGGTCTCGATGGCGCGGATCAGGTCAGTCAGGAACATGACCCCGCCGCGCAGGATGCAGATCAGCAGCAGGTCCTGCCCGGTGTAATCGCGGCTGATCTGGGCGCCCAGCTCGCCGATCCGTTTCTGCAAGGCATCCTCAGGGATGAGGATTTCGGCGAGGAGGTCTTGGTAGGGCGGGGGCAGCGGCATGCTAGTTGGGGACTTGGTGATGGCTTCGGCAGCGGGCTTCGTACATCTCGTCGGCGCCTACGATGACCACCGGGTCGTTGTAGTTGGCCGGCTGGCCGTTGACCAGGCGCTGGGTGCGGGCGGCGTCGGCGCCGCAGACCATGCAGATGGCGTGCAGCTTGTGCACCTCTTCAGCCTGGGCGATCAGCAGCGGCATGGAGCCGAAGGGCTCGCCGCGAAAGTCGGTGTCCAGCCCGGCCACGATCACGCGCAGGCCGTTGTCCGCCAGCCAGTTGACCACCAGCACGATCTCGGGGTCGAGGAACTGCGCTTCGTCCACCGCCACCACGGTCGTGGCGGCCTCCAGCAGGGTGCGGATGTCGGCAGCCGTCTCGATCGGCGTGGCGTCGAATTCGCTGCCGGCGTGCGAAGTGACTTTTTCTTCGGCGTAGCGGTTGTCGATCTTGGGTTTGAAGACTTGGATGTGTTGGCGGGCGATCTTTGCCCGGCGCAGCCGGCGGATCAGTTCATCTGTCTTGCCGCAGAACATGGAGCCGGTGATTACTTCTACAGAGCCTTTGCGTGGGTCCATTGGGCGTAGTGTACTTGAAAATAGCTGTTGGCAATTAGCAATTAGCGCTTAGTTTTAGGCAAGCCATAAGCTGTAAGCAACTTGGGCAAGGCCCCACCAGTTCGCAAAAACAAAAAAAAGAGCGTGCCATTGGCACGCTCTTTGCTTCTCGTTTCGGGTTACTCCGCCGCTTCGGCTTCGGCCGGGGCGGCCTCGGGCAGGTCGTAGCCCAGGCGGCGCAAGGCCTTTTTGGTGTCGGCCAGGGCTTTGGCGCCCACGCCGTCAATGTCCAGCACGGCTTGGTCGCCCTGCGCCAGAAGCTCGATGAATTGCCCGGCATTCTCGATGCCGGCCTTCTTGTAGGCGTCCAGGGTGCGCTTGCTCAGGTCCAGCTCGGCCAGCGTGCGGTCCGGGGAGGTCTGGGCGGCCGACTTGGCGTCCAGCTCTTCCTTGTGCTTGTTGCGCACTTCCAGACGCTTGTAGAAGCGGTCTACCTGGCCCTCGGTGTCCACGATGCGCTGCACGCCGGTGTAGAAGGGGTGGCAGGCAGAGCAGATGTCCACGCGCAGCTCCTGCTTGGTGGAGCCGGTGGTCCAGCTGTTGCCGCAGGCGCAAGTTACCTTGGCGTCGGCGAAATATTTGGGGTGAATAGCTTCCTTCATCGTCAATCCTTGGCCGGGCTAGGCGCCCGGCTCCACGCTGACGCGCTTGCGGCCTTTGGGGGTCGTGTCGTACACCACCTGGCCGTCCATCGTCGCGAAGATCGTATAGTCCTTGCCCAGGCCCACGTTGCGGCCGGGGTGGATCTTGGTGCCGCGCTGGCGCACGAGGATGTTGCCGGAGCGCACTTGCTCGCCCGCATACACCTTGACGCCCAAGCGCTTGGATTTGCTGTCTCGTCCGTTGCGGCTGGAACCGCCGCCTTTTTTATGTGCCATGTCTTCCTCTTTTAGCCCTTGGCTCTAGCTCTCGGCCGCGGTTTCTTTGGCCGCAGCGGCCTTCTTGGCGCCGCTCTTCACGTCGATCTTGTCGATCATCAGCCGGGTGAAGTGCTGGCGGTGGCCGGTCTTCACCCGGTAGCGGATCTTCGGCTTGTACTTGAAGACGGTGATCTTGGGGCCTTTGTCCTGCGCCACCACGGTGGCACTGACCTTAGCTCCGGCGATGTGGGGCGTGCCAACCGAGACGTTCTCCCCGTCAGAGACGAGCAGAACCAGGTCCAGTTCAACTTTCTTGCCCACTTCCACATCCAGGCGGCCGACTTCAATGGCCTGGCCTTCGACGGCCTTGTACTGCTTGCCGCCGCTTTCAACAATCGCGTATCGCATTAGTTTCTTCTCCTAGAACCCGGTCCACTCTGGTGGCCAGGTGAACTACGCAAAACCGCCCCAGCAGCTCGCCGGGGCAAGGCGGATGAGATTATAAGGCCATGGCGGGCGAATGTCAACGGGGCTAGCAGCTATTAGCCAATAGCTATTAGCTACCACCCCTCAATGTAATTTGACCATTCCTGATTGGCTTTCAGGTAGCGGCTGAAAATGTATTCCGCCGTGGCGGCCGGGGTGCTCGGTTTGCTCAGCAGGGCCATGTTGGCCTGCTCCACCGTGCGGCCGCCCTTGCTGTGGTTGCAGGCCCGGCAGGCGGTGACCAGGTTCTGCCAGCTGTGCCGGCCGCCCAGGCGGCGCGGGATGATGTGGTCCAGGGTCAGGTCGTCGCTGTGGCTGCCGCAATACTGGCAGGTGTAGTTGTCGCGGCGGAAGATCTCTTGTTTATTGAGCTTTACTTGAGGGCGGGGGCGCTTGACCATGCGGTCCAGGCGAATGATGGAGGGGGCGGGGAATTGGCTGCGAGCCGTGTGGACCTCGCCGCGTCCGTTGACCAGCATTGATGCCTTCTCGGCAAAAATCAGGCCCATGGCCCGCCGGATGGTACAGACGTTTAGGGGCTCGAAATTGGCGTTGAGGACAAGTACAGGTTCCTTAAGGTTGCTTTGCATGTCTGCCGAACTTGAGCGATTTTATACAATAGGCGGGATTATAGCATAGCGGCTCCCATGCTATAATCCTGGCGATGCAGACAGACTGCCGCCCCGCCTATTACCCGCAGACCCGCTGACTGGCGAAGGTCTGCTGCGCTGCGCCCTCGCCTTCGAGGGCGTCTTTGTTTAACTGCTAGGATGCTGAGATGACGATGACGATCGACGAACAAGTAGCCACCCTGATGCAGGGTACCGAGTACGGTGACCCCAAACTGCAGGCCGCCATGCAGACCGAGCTGCGTGAACGCCTGATGCTGGCCGAAAAAGAGGGCCGCAAGCTGCGCGTCTACGCCGGTTTTGACCCGCGCACCACCGATCTGCACCTGGGCCACACCATCCCCATGCGCAAACTGCGCCAGTTTCAGGACCTGGGGCACCATGTCATCTTCCTGATCGGCACCTACACCTCGCTGATCGGCGACCCCTCCGACAAGGACAAGCTGCGCCCGCAGCTGACCGCGCAGGATGTGGAGGCCAATGCGCGCACCTATGCCGAGCAGGCTTTCCGCGTGCTGGACAAGGACAAGACCGAAGTTCGCTACAACGCCGAGTGGCTGAGCAAGGTGGACTTTGCCCAGCTGATCACCTTCGCCTCCAACTTCACCGTGCAGCAGTTCCTCACCCGCGAGAATTTCCGTGAGCGCTGGGATAAGAATGATCCGATCTACCTGCACGAGACCTTTTACTCCATCATGCAGGCCTACGACGCCTACATGCTGGAGGCCGACGTGCAGGTGGGCGGCACCGACCAGTTGTTCAACATCCTCACCGCCGGACGCAAGCTGATGAGCGCGCTGGGCGCCAAGCCCAACATCGGCGTGATCATGGACATCCTGCCCGGCACCGACGGCGAGATCAAGATGAGCAAGTCGCTGGGCAACCACATCCCGCTCAACACCGACGCCAACGACATGTACGGCAAAGTCATGAGCGTGCCGGATAAGGCCATGGGCCTCTACATGCGTTTGGTGACGCGCTGGACGGCGAGCGAAATTGCCGCCAAAGAGCAGGCATTGGCGGATGGCAGCCTGCACCCGCGTGACGCCAAGGCGGCCATCGCCGCCGAGATCACCGGGATCTTCTACGGCGTCGAAGCCGCCCAGGCGGCGGCTGAGAACTTCACGCGCGTCTTCCAGCAGGGCAGTACGCCCGAAGAAATGCCGGAATACCCGCTGGCCGCCGGCCAAAGCGTGCTGGACGTGCTGCTGGCCGCCGGGCTGGCCGCCAGCAAGAGCGAGGCACGCCGCCTGATTGAGCAAAAGGGGGTCAAGCTGGATGGAGAAGTCTTGGCGGATGCCGGCCAGCCGTTCCCGGGGGCCGGCGTGCTGCAGGTGGGCAAGCGCCGCTTCGTAAAAGTCGTGGCTTAGTCGCCGGCCAGCAAGGCCCGCGCCATATCCTGGGCCAGGCTGGGGTGGGCGCCTTCCAGCAGCACCACCACACAGCGGTTGGATTGGCCCTGTACGGCCAGGTCGCCTGCCAGGTGCCAGGTGTAGCCCCGGCCTTGCGCGTCAAAGGCCCGGGCGCTCAGTTCCCAGATCCCCAAAGGGTTGTTGCCCAGTTGCTGGGCCATGCTGGCCGCAAAGGCACTGGGCAGTGCGTTCAAGGTTGCCAGCTCGCTCTCCGGCTGCAACCAATGTTCGTCCCCATCCACACGTTCGATCCCCAGAACCATGCGGCTGGCCGGCAGCTCACCGAAGTTGCTGAGCGTGCAGGCCGCCCGGGCCATTTGCAGCGGGCTGAGCAGCAGGCCGTCCTGCCCGGTGGCGGCCGCCCCGGCGCGGCTGAGGCTGGCGGGCATATTTTGCGCGGCGATCTCAAAGGGGATGCTCGGCGCGCTGTAGAAGCCCAGGTTGCTGAACAAGCTGAGCAGCGCATCGCCGCCCAGCCCCAGGCCCAGTTGGGCCAGGGCGCCCGGGCAGCCGGCGGCCACCAACTCCGGCCACGACTGCATGTTCTGTGGCTGGCGGTTGCAGCCGAAATAGCGTTCGTTGACCCAGAACCCCAGATCATCCGGCAACTCCGGCGAAGCCCCTGCGGCGCGGGAGGCGGCCAGCAGGAACGGCCCCAGAGCATTGCCCGGCGGATAGGCCACCTGCACCGCCTTGTTGGCCAGCGAGCCGTCTTGCGTGGCGCTCAGTTTGGCCCAGTCCTGGTCCAGCGTGCGCGGGTCGTAGGCGGGGGCAGAGGCCATGGCGATGACTTCGCCGCTGGCCGCATCCAGCAGCACCATCGCGCCGGACTGGCCGGCCAGCAGGCTGGCGGCCTGCTGGCTCAGCGCCGCATCCAGGCTGAGGCGCACGTCCAGCCCGGGCGAGGGCTGCCCGTACAGCACGTGATTGATCCACAAGGAGAGGGCCGGCTGGTAGTGCTCGCCGCGCAGGATCGGGTCCAGGCCGTCTTCCAGGCCAGACTGGCCCAGGTTGGAGTGCGAATAGCCCAGCACATTGCCCAGCGCAGGCACCAGGTATTCACGCTGGTAGCTGCCCGGCGCGCCCTGGGTCTGGCTGAGCACGACGTCGTTGCGGTCCAGCAGCGCGCCGCGCGGCACAAAGCGGTCAGAGCGCGCCCGGCGCACATTGTCCACGCGGGTCAGCAGGTCAGGCCCGCGCGCCAGGGTCCACCAGGCGGTGACAATGGCGGCCAGCGCGAAGCAGGCCAGGATCAGGTTGCCCAGCACCAGGGTGGACTGTGCTTGGCGGGTGGGAGCCGCCCGCCGCGCCCCATCGTCGCTCACCAGGCAGAGCAGCAGCAGGGCAATGAATGAAGCCAGTAGGGACGAGCCGCCGTAGGACACAAAGGGCAGCGTCACACCGGTCAGAGGCAGCATACGGATGTTGCCGCCGATGATCAGCAGGCTTTGGCAGGCCAGGTAGGCCGCCAGGCCGATCGCCAGGTAGCGCTGGTAGGCGTCCCGGGCGTGCAGCGAGATACGCAAAGCGCGCAGGCACAGGAAGGCCACCATTGCCAGCAGGGCCAGCGCGCCCACCAGGCCGGTTTCCTCCACCATCGAGGTGTAAATGAAATCGCTGTGCGAAACCGGCACCACCCCGGGGCTGCCCATGCCCGGCCCGCGGCCGAACAGCCCGCCGGAAGCCACTGCCAGCAAACCCTGCACGATCTGGTAGCCTGTGTTGCTGGGGTCGGCCCAGGGGTTCAGCCAAATATCCACGCGCTGGTGCACCAGGCCGATCAACTCATAGCCGGCCACCAGGGCGATGATCAGCAGGAACAAGCTGGCCAGCAACACCCGCCGTTTGCCGGCCACGGTGTAGATCAGCAGCATATAGATGAAGATAAAGATCCAGGCCGTGCCCAGGTCGCGCTGCACGAAGAGCAGCAGCAGGGCCAGGCCGGTCATCAGCGCCGTGGGGGCCAGCAGCGGCAGCCAGCCGCGCGTCAGCGGCTGCTGGTCGGCCAGGTAGGCCGCCAGATAGATGATCAGCAGCAGTTTGAGGATCTCAGAAGGCTGGAAATAGATTGGCCCAAAACCCAGCCACAGGCGCGGTTCCGGCGCCGAGGGGTTGGTGCCGAAAAAGAAGGTCAGGGCGGTCAGCAGGAAGCCGCCCAGCAGCCAGACGTATTTGTAGCGGCGCAGGTAAGCCAGCAACTGTTTGCGGTAGTGCAGGCCCAGCAGGAACACGCCGCTGCACACTGCGATCCAGATGGTTTGGCGCAGGCCAAAATAAGGCGTCAGCCGCCAGACGGTCATCAGCCCCCAGCCGCTGAGCAGGGCGGCCAGCGGCAGCAGCAGCGGGTCGCGGTTGGGCAGCAGGCGGCGGGTCTGGCGGTCCAGCAGCAGAAAGGCGCCCAGCCACACGCCCAGCCCCAGCCAGTGGCCCAGGCGCAGGCCGGCCAGGTCCACCAGGCCGCGCTCGCGCACCAGGGGCGAGAGGCTGAGCCCCAGCGCGTAAGCGCTGAGGAACAGCGCCGCCAGCCGCAGCAGGCTGGCGGACAGGCTGCTGGGCAGCAGGCGGCGGATGGGGCGCGAAATGTTCACGAGTTGAGGTACTTGTCCAGCAGCAAGCCCAGTTGTTGGCGCTGGCCGGCGCTGATCTTGTCGTGCTCGGTGGCGATGGCGCCCTGCAGGGCGCTGCCGCAGGCGCACTCCTGGCCGGCGTCCAAAGCCGTCGCCAACTGGCGGATGCTCTCCTGCGCCAGGCTGAGGTTGTGTTGCATAGTGCGTGTCACCATCTCCACGCTGACCGGCTCCTTGTGCCACACATCGTAGTCGGTGACATGCGCCATCACGGCATAGCACAGCTCGGCCTCACGCGCCAAAAAGGCCTCCGGCGAAGTGGTCATGCCGATGATGGAGTGGCCCCAGGCGCGGTAACTGTCGGATTCGGCCCGGGTGGAGAAACGCGGCCCCTCGATGGTGATGTAGCTGCCGCCGGCGTGCACCGTGCCGCCCGCCCCTTGGCAGGCGGCCTGCACCTGGCGGCCGAAGGCGTTGCAGAACGGCTCCGCTACGCCCACATGGGCCACAAAGCCCGCTTGGTCAAAGAAACTGCGCGCTCGCTGGCGGGTGAAATCGAAAAGTTGGTCCGGAATGACGATGTCCCCAGGCGCATAGTCCTCGCGCAGCGAGCCGCAGGCGCTAACCGCCAGCACGAAGCGCACGCCCAGCGCTTTGAGGGCATAGATGTTGGCGCGGTAGTTGACCTGGCTGGGCGGAATGGTGTGGCCGATGCCGTGGCGCGCCAGGAAGGCCACCGGCTGCCCGGCCAGTTTCCCCGTGATCAGAGGGGAGCTGGGTTCGCCGAACGGGGTATCGACTTGACGCGACTGCACGTCTTCCAGCCCTGGGATGGAATACAGCCCAGAGCCGCCGATGATCGCCAGAGATGGAATGGGGGTCATTCTTCCTCCCGGGGAGCATTTTCAAAATGAATGGTGAAGCCCACCTGGCCGCAGAAGATCTGGTCCTGGTCCGCCAGCACCACCGGCGCGCTGAGCGGCTCGCCGTTCAGGCGTGTGCCGTTGCGGGAGCCCAGATCCTCCAGCCACCACTGGTCATGGTGGAAGCTGAGCCGGGCATGCTGCGAGGAAACCGTGTCGTCCCCCAGCAGCCATTCGCAGCTGGGGTGGCGGCCAATTGTGATCTCCGGCGCGGTGAAGCGCAGGGCTTCTTCGCCTTCCAGCAGCACGGCCAGCAGGGAGGGGGCGCGCTGCTCGATGGTTTGCTTGGCCTGCTGGCGCAGATCGCGCCACAGGGTGTAAAAGCCCCAGCCGAGGAAGCTGTATAAGGCCGCGGCCATTAACAGGCGCAGCGCCAGCAAAATGTAAGCGCTGAGGTTCTCCATGGACTAAGGCTGGCCGGCTTGCGGGCGGAATTCCTGCGTCTCAGCATGCGGGCCGGCGTCCTGGCCGTAGATCAATGGCACGCCCGCCAGGCTGATCACGTCACCCGCCGAGAGCACGGCGGTCTTGACCTCTGCGTTGTTCACGCGTGAGCCACCAGTGGAACCGAGATCGAAGAAGTGATATTGGCCGGAAATAGCGCGCAGCTGGGCGTGGCGGCGTGAGACCGCCGGATTATCGATCACCAGATGGTTGTCTTTCTTACGGCCGATGTTGACGATCGGCAGACTGAGTTGGAAGATCTCCACCCCGCCGACGATCAGAAAGGCATCCGGCGGCAGCTGCTGGTTGGCAGCTGCGGGCGCCAGCGGGCGCAGCACTTGGGTCTGCGAAAGGCTTTCGCCCAGCCCCGAGGAGCGTACCCGGAACTGCCCGGCGCTCAGCTCCGCTTCGGCGGCGATGTGCAGCACCGGCGGGCAGGCCAACTGAACGCCGGAGCTGTTGGCGGCGGTCAGCAGGCTCTGCTTGAGCTCATCCAGCAGCGCCTGGTTGCCGCGCAGCTCCTGAGCGTGTTCTTCGCTGGCATGAATAGTGTAGATGCCGGGCGCCAGCAGGCTGTCACCTTGGCCAAAGTGCACTTCATGCTGCATCGCCTCGATCAGGTTGGCGGCCAGTTGGCTTTTGGTGTCCTTGGCAGAGAACAATCGTGAAGTGCCTTCTTCTATAAGGCGCTGCAAACGGGCTTCAAAGCGGCTGAGGGAGCTCATCGGAATTATTGTATCTTTTCCTGGCGGGCTGGGCGGGCGTCAGCCTGCAGGATTTATTCAAGATTAATCGCACGGGAACTTATTCGGCAGCCCGTTCGTTATGACTGTATAAGTGATCTATAGGAGGACGCGATGAAACAATTCCTATTCCTGGCCCTAATGGCCGTCTTGTTGTCCGCTTGTGCAGCCTCGACCCCCGAGCTGACGCCCACACCCGACCCGGGCCCGGTCTGCTGCGCACCGCAGCCCTCCGGTGGGGCGGTCTTCGTAGATCAAGCCGAGTTGCTGGTGATGGAGAGCTTCCCGGTACAGATCATGCTCTCGGTCAGCGGCAACTTGCCCACGCCTTGCCACACGCTGCACGCTGACGTGGCCCAGCCGGATGCAGACAAGCGTATTCAGGTGAGCCTGTGGTCCGAAATTGACCCGGCCGTGATGTGCACCCAGGTCTTGCAGCCGTTCGAAGAAAGCATCCGCATCCCGATGGAAGGCGCCGCCGATGGCAGCTATTCTGTATGGCTGAACGGAGAGCTGGTAGGCGAATTCAGTTATCCGGGGTAAGCAGGAGTCATTGCGAGGAGCGCTATACGCCCCGAAGTAGGCACAACCAAAACGTCTTTGCGAGAGCGCTGCTCTGCAGCGCTCTCGCAATCCCCAAGCCAGTTTGCAAGACCAACTCGGGGATTGCTTCGCCCGCTTATAACGGGCTCGCAAAGACGGTCGGTGTAGGTTGTCTGCCCGGCTACTTGTTCAGCCGTTCCTTGAACGCCTGGGTCAGCGCCGGCAGCAGCTCATACAGGTCGCCGACGACGCCGAAGCGGGCCACCTTGAAGATCGGCGCATCAGCGTCTTTGTTTATGGCGACGATGACCTTGCTGGTGCGCATGCCCGCCAGGTGTTGGATGGCGCCGGAGATGCCGGCGGCAATGTACAGGTCCGGCGAGACCACCTTGCCGGTCTGGCCCACCTGGTGGGCGTAGGGCACGTAGCCCGCGTCCACCGCGGCGCGGCTGGCGCCCACTGCGGCGCCCAGCACTTCGGCCAGCTCGGTCAGCAGGGCAAAGCCCTGGTGCGCCAGCCAGATTTCCTTCTCTTTGGCGTCAGTGATCTCGGCTGGCGGCGTCAGGTTGGGGTTGGTAGCCACGCCGCGGCCGCCGGAGATGATTACCCCGGCATCCCCCAGCGAAACCCGGCCATCCCCGGCGGCGTAATCCACCACCTTGGAGGCGATGTCGCCCTCGGCCAGGGCCGCGGCTACGCTGCTCACCGAGCCGCTGCGGCTGCTGTCGGCGGCGGGCTTGCCGAAGGCGCGGGCGCGCAGGGTCAGCAGCTGCGGCGTGGCATTGCATACCACCTTGGCCAGCAGCTTGCCGGCGTAGATCGGGCGGGTGGCCACCAGCTTGCCGTCCTGCAGGTTAATGGCGGTCACATCCGGCAGCACGCCGCTTTCCAGGTCGATCGCTAGCATGCCAGCCAGTTCACGGCCGCGGGTGGTGGTGGGGAATAGCACGGCCTGCGGGCTGTGCTCTTTGGCCAACTGGGCCAGCAGGCTGGTGTAGGCTTCGGGGCGATAGTCACTGAGGGTCGCGTCGGCGCAGGCCAGGGCCTCGTCGGCGCCGTAGTGGATGGCGGTCTGCGCCAGGGCTTCCGCCTCGGGGCCGAAGACCAGCGCGCTGACGCTGCCGCCGGCCTGGTCGGCCAGTTGGCGGGCGGCGGTCACCACTTCCCAAGAGGCCGGCAGGGCCTGGCCCTTGAATTGGTCAATAAAAACGAAGAACTTGCTCATTACAGCACCCCTTCGCCAATGATCTTGTCCACCAGCTTGGCGGCGATGTCCGCCGGGCTGTCGCCGGTGATGATCTCGTTGCTCACTTCACGGGCGGGCGGGGCGCTGATCTCCAGCGTCTCCACCGTGTTGGCTGGGGCGCTGATGCCCAGGTCGGCCAGCGTCCAACTGGGGATCTGCGCCTGAGCTGCCTTGCGGATGCCCATGAACGAGGGGTAGCGCGGCTCCGCATAGTCTTTGACAATACTGAGGGCGGCGGGCAGGCGGCTCTCCACCACTTGGCGGCCTTCTTCAATGGCGCGCTCGACCTTGATCGTCTTGCCGGCCGGGTCCAGCGCCGGGACGGCGGCCACCAGCGAGAGCGCCGGCCAGCCCAGCACACGGGCGGTCATGGACGGCGTCACACCGGAGTCCCAGTCGATGGCTTGTTTGCCGAACAGCGCCAGATCGGCGCCGTCCTTTTGGGCGGCGGCGGCCAGCGCCCGGGCCACGGCGGCCGTGTCGGCATTGGCCAGGGCCGGGTCAGAGATCAGCACGGCTTGCTGGCAGCCCATCGCCAGGGCGTGCTTGAGCGCCTCTTTGGCGTTTTCGTCGCCCAGGCTGTAGGCGGTCACTTCGCCGCCGTGCTTTTCAGCCAGCAGCAGCGCGGCCTCCACGGCGTACTCATCCCAGGGGTTGATCACCAGGGGCGCATCGCCCCAGTTCACCACACCGTTCTCGACGGTGATCTTGGCCGCCGAGTCCGGCACTTGTTTTACGAACACTGCAATTTTCAAGAAATCCTCCTGTACTTACGACTAGGGAGTCGTGCAAATTAACTCGACCCTACGAGATTGCTTCGCTGCGCTCGCAATGACATCTTGTCATAGCGAGGAGTAAGCCGTTGCAAAGCAACGGCGAGCGACGAAGCAATCTCTGGTCGCAACGGGTTTAGAAATCAACAAGTTCCTTAGCCAAATCTCTCCAGTTTGGGTTCACGCTGTGGATTAAGTCCAGTTTCTTTTGTCTCGAACCTGCTTTTATCTGCTTCTCTCGAAGTATGGCGGCCTCGATATCGTCTGTAACTTCGTAAACACGAGTTTGTCCACGTTATATCTTGCGGTGAAACCATTGCTGCCTTTGCTTTTGTGTTCGAGTACGCGACGCGGCAAATCGTTGGTCACTCCAGTGTACAGCACGGAATGTCGCACATTCGTCATTATGTACTGAGGCCAACTGGTCTTTGCGCATCTATCCCTGTGCTTGCCAGTACTCCGCATCGTAGGCGGGCAGCTCGCAGCGCAGCTCGGCGTCCTGGCGGTAGCCCAGGGCGTAGCCAGCCTGCATGATCTGGTGGATCTCGCTGGTGCCTTCGTAGATCACGCCGCCCTTGGAATTGCGCAGGTAGCGCTCCACGTCGTACTCGTCGCTGAAGCCGTAGGCGCCGTGCACTTGAATGGCCTCGCTGGCCGCCTCGAAGGAGGCGTCGGTGGCGTACCACTTGGCCAGCGAGGTTTCCTTGGTGTTGCGCTGGCCCTGGTTCTTCATCCAGCCCGATTTCAGATACAGCAGACGGGCGGCTTCATAGGACTGCATCATGTAAGCGATCTTTTGCTGCACCAGTTGGAACTGGCCGATCTCTTTACCGAAGGCTTTGCGCTCATGCGCATACTTCACGCTGGCTTCCAAGCTGGCGCGCACTAGGCCGGTGGCCCCCGCCGCTACCGTGTAGCGCCCGTTGTCCAGGCAGGACATGGCGATCTTGAAGCCTTCGCCTTCTTCGCCCAGACGGTTCTCGGCCGGCACGCGCACGTCCTGCATCGAGATCCAGCCGGTGGAGCCGGCCCGCACGCCCATCTTGCCGTGGATGTCACCGGTCTTCACACCGGGTCGGTCCAGCTCGAGGATGAAGGCGCTCAGGCCGTCATGCGGGTCCACATCCGGGTTGGTGCGCATCACCACCAGGGCATGGTGCGCCTTGCTGGCCAGCGAGATCCACATCTTCTCGCCGTTCAGCACGTATTCGTCGCCTTCCCGGCGGGCGGTGCCCTTCATGCCAGCCACATCAGAGCCGGCCCCGGGTTCGGTCAGGCCGAAACAGGCGTACTTCTCGCCTTTGGCCTGCGGCACCAGGAACTTCTGCTTCTGCTCTTCAGTGCCCCACTGCAGCAGGGCCATGCTGTTCAGGCCCATATGCACGGACATCACCACCCGCAGGGTGGTGTCGGCCACTTCCAGCTCTTCGCAGACCAAACCCAGCGAAATGTAGTCGAAGCCCTGTCCACCGTAGCGCACTGGGATGTTGATGCCCAAAATACCCAGTTCGGCCATGCGCGGCAGGATGAACGGGGCCATTTCCTGCTTGCGGTCCCATTCTTTGATCACGGGAATCACCTCTTTATGAGCGAATTCCCGGACCATGTTCTGCACCATGCGGTGCTCTTCAGTGAGTTGAAAATCCATGTGCCCTCTTGGAAAAGGATTGTGATAGAACGCACGGGCATTATACCGCGAGGCCCGGCCCCACCTGAAGCACACCAGCCCCGTATAATTTAGGCGTGCTCCGTTTCCTGAAACGCGTCGTTTTGGTCCTTTTGGTGGCCCTGGCCCTGATCGTGCTGCCCAGTACCTGGCTGCGCGGCTTCACCCCGCATGAAGGTCCGCTGCCCACGCTGACCTACACGCCCACGCCAGATACCCTGGGCGATGCTTACCAGCACGGCCTGGCCCTGGCGGCCCAGCAGCCGTTGGAGGCCCTGCCGCAGCTGGAAGAGGTCATGCTTAGCGAGCACCCGCAGGCGGAGCAAGCCCGCCTGCTGGCCCGTGCCATTCAGGCCGCCCGGCTGGCGGACAACCAGGCCTACCTGTACACAGCCACCGCCCAGGCCTTGGCCGCCCTGGGCCACTGGGACCTGGCCCAGCAAGCCTTGCTGCAAGCCGTGCTGGCCGACCCGGACTACGCTGAGGCCTGGGCCTATCTGGGCGAGGCCCGCTACCAGAACGGGGCGGACCCCTGGGATGCTCTGCAGCGCGCCCTGGAACTCAACCCGCGTTCGGTGGCCGTGCAGCTCTTCCATGCCCTCTACCAGCAGCGCCGGGGCAATTTCAGCCAAGCGGACAGCCATTTTGCTTTTGCCGCCCAGCTGGACCCTGAAAACCCGGCCATCTATGTGCAGTGGGGGCAGGGGGCCATGCTGGCCGGCGACCCGTTGGCTGCCCGCCAGCATTTTGAGCAGGCCGCGGGCCTGACGCCCAACGACCCGCAGGTCTGGCTGGCCCTGGCGCGCTACAGCCTAGACAGCGAGCTGTATGTGGAGCAGCTGGGCCTGCCGGCCGCCATAGAAGCCCACCGCCTGGTAGGCAGCCAGCCGGAAGTGCTGGTGCTGCTGGGCCGCGCCTATATATTGAAGGGCGACCGCGCCGTGGGTTTGCGCTTTCTGCAGCAGGCCGTGCGGGCTGATGCGGGGTACGCGCCCGCCCATCTCTACCTGGGGCTGTTTTATCTAGCAGATGAGGAGATTGCCGCCGCTTTGGCGGCGTTCAATCAGGTCATCGACCTGGCGGCGGGCAGTCCCGAAGCCATTTGGGCCCGGGAGTTGATTTTGCAGTACTCGCAATAATTGAGTTTGCCTTGGCGAAGGATCCCCGCCGCGATGGTTTGATCCTGCGGAATGACACGGCAGCCTGCGCGAAACACTTGATTTCCCGGTCAAATCTCAGCCAGCGACCATACCTGTGCTTTAATCCGGCCGTGGGATCGCCGCAATAAACATGTAATATGTAACAAATACCGCCCCCGCTGATTGTTATTATTACAACTTGACAGAGGAGCCGCCATGACCGAAGCCAACTGCATCTTTTGCAAGATCATTGCCGGGGAATTGCCGGCCGAGATGGTCTATCAGGATGAACAGGTCAGCGCTTTTCGCGACCTCCACCCCAAGGCGCCTATTCACATCCTCATCGTGCCCAACATGCACATCCCCAGCACCAATCAGCTGACCTCGCAGGATGTAACCATTGCCGGTCACCTGCTGGCCGCCGCCCCCAAAATCGCCGAGATTGAGGGCATATTCGAGCGCGGCTACCGCCTGATCGCCAACACCGGCAGCGACGGACGCCAGGAAGTGCCGCATTTGCACATCCATTTTTTGGGCGGGCAGCCCATGCAGCACCCCCTCGGATAGCGCTGCTGGCATTTGTTTCCCTGTAATGGGTGCCAATCGGTATAATTAAAGCCTTATGAGCAAGAAAGCTGAACTCGAAGTAGCGCTGAAAGAGGCCATGAAAGCCAGCGATGTGGTGCGCAAGAACACGCTGCGCATGACCCTGGCGGCCGTCAAAGAAGCCGAAGTGCAAAAGCGCGGCGACTTGGATGATGCCGCCGTATTGGCCATCCTGCAGAAGGAAGTTAAATCCCGCCAGGAGGCGATTAACGAGGCGGGCAAAGCCAACCGGCCGGACCTGGCTGAGGCGGCCCAGGTCGAGATTGCAGTGTTGCAAGACTACCTGCCGCAGGCGATGGACGCCGCAGAGCTTGAAGCGATCGTCACTGCCGCCATTGCGGAAGCAGGGGCGGCCAGCCCTGCCGATATGGGCAGGGTGATGAAACTGGTCCTGCCGCAGCTGCAGGGACGCGCCGACGGCAGCCAGGTCAGCCAGCTGGTGCGCGACAAGCTGCAGTCCTAAGCTTTTCTTATGGCCATCCAAACCAGCCCCCAGCGCGCCCCCCGCTGGTCCACCCGCCGCCTCTACTTTCTGGGCCTTGTCTGGTTGCTGGGTTTGCTGGCTGCCTTATTCATCCTTACCCTCCCTTATACAAATCAGCAAACCTCGCTGACGCTGGAAGCCGGGCAGGTGGCGGTGCAAGACGTGCTGGCGCCTTACACGCTCAGCTACCAGAGCGAAGTGCTCACCGCCCGGCAGCGTGAGGAAAGCGCCAATGCGGTGGCGCCCATCTACGGCGCGCCGGAAGCTACTGTGGCGCGTGACCAGCTGGAGCAGCTGCGCCAGGCGCTCAACTTCATCACCACCGTGCGCCAGGACAATTTCGCTTCGCTGGAACAGCAGATCAATGACCTGGCGGCTTTGCAAAACGTCAACCTGAACCAGGAGACGGCCCAGGCCATTTTGCTGCTCGACGGCGGCGCCTGGCAGAATGTGCAGCAGGAAAGCATCGTGGTGCTGGAGCAGGTCATGCGCAGCAGCATTCGCCAGGGACGCTTGGAGGAAGCTCGCCGCAGCGTGCCGGCCCTGGTGACCCTCTCCATGCCGGAGAGCCAGGCCCAAATTGTGGCCCAGCTGGTCTCCAGCTTTGTGGCCCCCAACAGTTTTTATTCTGAAGTCGCCACTGAAGAAGCGCGCGCCCAGGCGCGCGCCACGGTGCAGCCAGTCACACGCACGTTTCTGAGCAATGAGGTCATTGTGCAGCGCGGCCAGGTGGTCTCCGAGGTCGAGCTGGAGGCCCTGGAACAGTTCGGCCTCATCCAGCCCGAGGCCCGCTGGCAGGATTATGTCGCTGTCGGCGCGCTGACCCTGACCCTGTTTACCCTGGCGGCGCTTTTCGTGCGCTCCCGCCCCGAATTACTGCAAGATGCGCGCAGCCTGGTGCTGGTCACCCTGCTCTTCCTGGCCTTTCTGGCTCTGGCGCGTTTACTGCTCATCGAGCGCACGGTGGCGCCTTACATCTTCCCGGTGGCGGGCTTCGCCTTGCTGGTGGCCAGCCTGTACAGTTCGCAAGCCGCCATGGTCTTCACCCTGGTCCTGAGCGTGCTGATCGCCTACAACCTGCCAAACGGCTTTGACTTGACCCTCTATTATTTCCTCAGCAGCCTGTTCGGCATCCTGCTGCTCAAGCGTGCCAAGCGCATCATGGCTTACTTCTGGGCGGGAGCCGGGGTGGCCCTGGCGGGGGCGGCCGTGCTGTTGGCCTACCGCCTGCCGCTGGCTTCCACAGATGTGGTCGGCATGGTGACCCTGCTGGGGGCCGCCGGGCTGAACGGCTTTGGCGCTGCCAGCCTGACCATCGTGCTGCAGCTCTTGCTAGCGCAGTGGCTGGGGCTTACCACCACCATCCAGTTGATGGAGCTGGCCCGGCCGGACCATCCTTTATTGCAATTCATCTTGCGGAATGCGCCGGGCACCTACCAACACAGCCTGCTCATCGCCAACCTGTCGGAGCAGGCCGCCGAGGCCATCGGCGCCGACCCGGTGCTGACCCGCATCGGCTCGCTGTATCACGACGCCGGCAAGGCCCGCCAGCCGCACTTCTTCATCGAGAACCAGGTGCCGGGCAGCAAGAACCCGCATGATGCGCTCACTCCGCAGGAAAGCGCCAAGGTCATCTTGCAGCATGTGCCGGATGGGTTGCAGCTGGCCGCCAAGCACCACTTGCCCAAGCGCATTCAGGACTTCATCGCTGAGCACCACGGCACCTTGTTGGCGCGCTACCAGTACGCCAAGGCGCTCGAAGCCGCCGGCGGCGACGAGAGCAAAGTGGACGTAAACGAGTTCCGCTACCCAGGCCCCAAGCCGGGCTCGCGCGAGACTGCCCTAGTCATGCTGGCCGACGGCTGCGAAGCGCGCACGCGCTCCGAGCGGCCGGACACGCGTGAAGAGTTGCGCGCCCTGGTGAAGAACGTGATCGACAACCGCCTGGCTCAGGGCCAGCTGGAAAACACCGACCTGACCCTGCAAGACCTGAAGGTCATTGAAGACGTGTTTGTTTCTGGCCTGCGCGGCGTCTATCATCCCCGGCTGGTGTACCCTGAGTTGGACGAGACCACCATTGCGGCATCTGACGCCCAGCCCAGCTTGAAACCCAAGCAATGATCCATTTTTATATCGAGTCAGACTATCACCAGCCGGGCCGTACCGACTTGCTCAATCGAGCTGCTGAGCTGACCCTGCAAGACCAGCAAGCCAATCCGGATTACACCTTTAGCCTGGTGCTGACCGGCGATGAAAAGCTGCACGAACTCAATCTGCAGTTCATGGGCCAGGACAAACCCACAGACGTGCTCTCTTTCCCCTCCGGGGACGCCGAGGAGAGCCTCTACCTGGGCGATGTGATCATCTCCGTGCCGCGCGCCCAGGCCCAGGCCGAACAGCGCGGCCACAGTCTGGAACAGGAGCTGCAGCTGCTGGCTGTGCATGGTTTGCTGCACCTGCTGGGCCATGACCACGCCACGCCGCAAGACAAGGCGCAGATGTGGGCGGCCCAGGGGCGCGTGCTGCAGGCCCTGTACATTCCGCTGGAGATTGTGCACGAAGGTGAAGATGATTGACTTTTTGCGCGGCCGCCTGGCTTCGTTTGGCCCCGCCTTTTCCGGCATGGCCTATGTGCTGCGCACCCAGCCGAATGCCTGGGTGCACGGTTTTGTCACCCTGGCTGTGGTGGTTCTGGGCCTGTGGCTGCGGGTGGGTCTGGGTGACTGGGTACTGCTGGCCGTGGCGGTCGGGTTGGTGTGGGTCGCCGAGTTCTTCAACACCGCTCTGGAGGCGATTGTGGACCTGGCCAGCCCGCAGCAGCACCCGCTGGCCAAGGCCGCCAAAGACGTCAGCGCCGCTGCAGTGGTGCTGGCCGCGCTGACATCCTCTGTGTTGGGTGTGCTGGTGCTGGGGCCGCCGCTGTGGGCGCGGCTGTTTGGTTAGGCCAGCCCTTCCTGCGCCAGGACTTCATCCAGTTGGGCGTTGCTCGGTTCGGTCAGGATCACCTTGCGTTGGCCTTCACCGAATACGATGGTCGGCGTGCTGCGGAAACCGCCGTTGATAAAGACCACAAACCGTTCGGCTTCCGCATCCAGGTCAATATCCACTTCCCGAAAGGGAATATTGCGCTGGCGCAGGTGCTGCATGCTGCGCAGCGAATCTTCGCAGTGACTGTCGCCGTAAAGAGTGAGGAGCATAGACATAGTGGCTATTGTAGCCCGCCCCAGGAATGGCTCACGATCCATAATACAATCCTCGCGCACCTGACCTGAATTCCGCATGAACTCCACGCAATCCTTCCAATTCGGCACGGTTGGCTCGCCGATCAGCAACCCCAAGAAGCCGGGCGGCAGCGCTGGCGCGGCCTTGCACATCGCCGCGCTGGGCCTGGGCGCCTTGGAACTGGGCTGGGTGCAGTCCGTGCGGGTCAGCGAAGCCACCTGCGCCCAGATTAAGGCCGCCGCGCAGCAGGCGGGCATTTCGCTCAGTATCCACGCACCGTATTACATCAACCTAAACGCCAGCCAAGAAGAATGGCCCAAGGCGCGCCAGCGTTTGATGGACGCCGCGCACTACGGTTACCTGGCTGGTGCCCGGGACATCATCTTTCACCCCGGCGGTTACCAGGGGAGATCGCCCGCTGCGGCTCTGGCGCTCTCCATCCCGCGCCTGGCCGCCTGCGTCGAGGCATTGCGCGCCGCCGGCAACCCGGTCACCTTGCGGCCGGAGACGATGGGCAAGGCCGGCCAGCTGGGCAGCTTTGCCGAAGTGCTGGAGCTGGCCCGTGCCGTGCCTGGCGTGCAGCCCTGCCTGGACTTTGCCCATCTGCACGCCCGCACCGGTGATGGCAGCCTGAACAGCTATGCCGAGTGGGTTGCCTTGCTGGAGGCCTACGGCCGCGCCCTGGGCGAACCTGCGCTCAAGACGCTCAGCTGCCACCTCTCGGGCATTGCTTACACGGCCAAGGGCGAAAAGCACCACCTGACCATGGCCGAAACCGACTTCCGTCTGGAAGAGCTGATGCGCGCCCTGCATGACATGCGCTGCGCCGGGCGTATCCTGAGCGAAAGCCCCATCATGGAAGAGGATGCGCTGCTCTTTCAGTGCGTCTGGCGTGAGGTCTCCGGCGAATGAAGGCGCAGCAGGCCTTCGCACAGCTGCAAGGGGACATGCGCGCCTGCCGGGTTTGCCTGCAGGCAGGCTATTACATTGAGCCGACGGCGGTCACGCAAGGCCAGCTCTCCGCCCGCATGATGACGATCGGCCAGGCTCCTGGCGTGACCGAAGTGGAGGCCAAGCGGCCCTTCAATGCGGGCAGCGGCAAGCGCCTGTTCCAGTGGCTGGGCCAGGCGGGCATTGATGAAGATTGGTTCCGCCGCACACAGTACATGACCTCGGTCACCAAATGCTTCCCCGGCAAGGCTCCATCCGGCGGCGGAGACCGCGTACCTTCCCGCGCCGAGCAGGAGTTGTGCCGGCCGTTTCTGGAACGCGAGTTGGCCCTGGTGCAGCCCGAGCTGATCATCCCCATCGGCCGCCTGGCCATCGAGCGGTTCTTTCCCGCCAAGCCGCCGCTGGAAGCCTTGATCGGCAGCCAGCACGAGCTGGACGGCCGCTGGCTGGTGCCGCTGCCGCATCCCTCCGGGGCCAGCCGCTGGCATCAGATCGCCGAGAACCGGGAGCGCATTGAGCAGGCCATCCAACTGATCGCCGCCCACTACCGCCGGCTGTTCCCTGACTTGGCTAAAGCTGCTTGAGGAAACGGGCCACGATCTCTGCCCAGTGAGCCCTGGCTGCTTCGTTGAGTTCCAGGGTTTGCAAGCCCATGTGCTGCACCACCAGCGATGCCGTTCCGTTGGCTTTGGGCTCGCTGATGATCACAAGCGAAGAACCGTCCTTGGCCTTGGCGCGCCAGGTAATGCGCCTCTGCGTGCCACTCACGCGCGGCTCGGCGCCGATCAGGGCTTGCACGGCCGTGTCTTTGGCGGCAAAAGCGGCCCAGTGGTCCATCAGCGCTGGCATGTTCAGCTGGGTAGCCTTGCTGACGCTGGTCTGGAAAGTGCCGTCCGGCCGCTGGCCGGGGATGCGCCGGCCAATGTATTGTTCATAGGCCACCGTGACCGACTGCGCCCACCAGCCGGGATTGTCGATCTTGTCCATCAACACTTCAAGCACTTTGCTGGCGATCTGGTGGTGCGTCAGGCTTTGGGCGTCAATGCTTTCCATGAACTGCAGCCACTCCTGCCAGGTTTGCTGGGTGGCTCGTTCTATCGACTCGATGCGAGAGTTGGCTTTCATGCCTGGCTCCTATTCGGCGCTTAGGCCGGCCTGGTAGCGCTCGGCGAAGAGCGCCGGCGCGCCGCCCGTGTGCCAGAAGAGAACACTTTCCTCTGGGGTGAAGTGACCACGGCGGATCAGGTCGATCAGTCCCGCTGCAGCGCGGCCGGTGTACACCGGGTCCACCAGCAAGCCCTCATGCCGGGCAAACAGACGGATGGCCTCGGCTTCGGCCTCACCCATCTGCGCATAACCTTGCCCCAGATAGTCCGCATTGACCAGAATGTCTTGCGGCTGGAAGCCAGCGGGCTGACCCAGGAGCTCGCTGGTCTGCGTGGCCAGTGCCGCTACCTTGGCCTGCAATCCGGCGGCGGGTTCGTCCACGCTGATGCCCAGGATGCGTCCGGAGTAGCCCAGCAGGCGCGCCGCGGCGACCAGCCCGGCCTGTGTGCCGCCGGAGGAGCTGGCGAAAACGATCCAGTCCGGCGGGGGACCCTGAGCCAGCAGTTCTTCCAGAGCATAGGCATAGGCGGCAGCCCCTTGTGGACTGGAGCCGCCGTAAGGGATCAGATAGGGGGTCTTTCCAGCGGCGCGCAGCCTGGCTTCACTGGCCTGCAGGGCCGCCGGGCGTTCGGCGAAGGTGGTCCAGACGATTTCGGCGCCGAACAGCCCGTCCAGCAGCAGATTGCCGGAGGGCAATGCTGGCGGCTCGCCAGCCAGCACCAGGGTGCAGGCCAGGCCCAGCCGGGCGGCGGCCGCCGCGGTCTGGCGGCAGTGGTTCGATTGGATGGCGCCGGCAGTGATCAGGGTATCCGCGCCGGCGGCCAGGGCCGCAGCACACAAGGTTTCCAGTTTGCGGGTCTTGTTGCCGCCCAGGCCCAGGCCGGTCTGGTCGTCCCGTTTGACCCACAGCTGCGGCCCGCCCAGCGCGGCAGAAAGCCGCGGCATGGCTTCCCGCGGGGTGGGCAAGTGGGCCAGGGGGAGGCGCGGCAAGGACTTCATGTGTTTAGCTGGCGGCGGGTTTGGCCGCGGCCGCGCCACTGCATCAGCGCGATCAGGCGCGGCAGGGCTTGGGTATACAGCGAATAGGTCGTGGGCTGCAGCGGCAAATCCCAGGCGCCAATGTGGCGCACAGCCTGGGCGCCCAGGCCCTGCTTGAAACGGAAGACGCCCCACATGCTGTCACTTTCGTTGAATTCGTCCGGCGCGCCCCACAGGTCATAGGTTTCGCAACCGGCCGCTTTGCTGATCTTGATGGCTTCCCATTGCAGCAAATAGTTGGGCATCCACTCACGCGCCATGTTGCGCGACATGCCGTAAATGTACCAGGAGGTCTTGCCAAAGATGAACAACATCAGCCCGGCTACTGCTTCGCCTTCCACTTCGGCGACCAGCGGGATCAGCATGCCAGCGGCATGGAATTCATCCCATACTGCCCGGTAGTACGCCTCGCTGCGGATGACGAATTTGTCGCGCAGCGAGGTCTCGGCATACATGCGATACAGGGCTGGGAAGTCCTGCGGCCCGCCCTGGCGGATGCGCACACCCTTGCGCTCGGAAAGGCGCAGGTTGTAGCGCGTCTTCTGCTTCATGGCGGCCAGCAGCTCATCCTCCGATCGGCGCAGGTCGACCAGCATCGTGTTGGGCATCTGCACTTGTTCATTGGAATAACGCCAACCCTCTGCTTTGAGCTCAGCGATGATTTCCTGCGCCAGCGGGTTTTCCTGGGCGCCCTCTTCGCCGGGTACACCGCGGCCAAGCGGAATGTCCGGATCGATCTTGATGAAAAAGGCGCCCAGCTGCTGCGCCTTCTGGCGCAGGTCTGCCAGCACACGGCGGCGCAGTGGGGCAATGCCCCAATCGCTCAGCAGCGGCCCTTTGGGTACATAGAGCATGGAGAGCGACTTGCCCAGCAGCGGCAGGCGCTGGCTGCGCTGCAAGATCTGGGCAGCGGCATCCAGACGGCCATCCGCGGCTGTCCAGGTCTGCGTGTGGGCCGTCCAGCCGAAAGGCTGCTTGGCGCGCGCCCACTCGGCGGTTTGCAGCAAATGCGGCTGGGGCAGCCCGCCGATCAATTGGTTCCAGGGGGTCGGGTCTGTCATTAGCTGATCGAGCGGAAATCCGGGGCGGGCACGCTGCCCACTTCAGAGCCGGGCAGCAGGGATTGCAGCGTGGCGATGATGGCTTTGCTGTCGCCGGCCTCGGCGGCGGCGCTGAGCTTTTGCACGGCGCCGGTCAGCGCCTCCCCAGAAAGCCGCTCCGGTTCCAGCACCCGGTGGATGTGCGGGTGGGCGGTGTCTTCATAGCCCGCGCCGTTCTCCCACAGCTGTTCTTTGAGCTTCTCTCCCGGGCGCAGACCGCTAAATTCGATGTGGATGTCTTCACCCGGCGTGAGGCCGGAGAGACGAATAAGATCATTGGCCAGATCCAGAATGCGCACGGGTTCGCCCATCTCCAGCATGAAGACGCGGCCCTGCTCATCGAAGGCGGCGGCTTGCAGCACCAGGTGCACCGCTTCGGGGATGGTCATAAAGTAGCGCTCCATCTCGGGATGGGTGACGGTCAGCGGGCCGCCAGCCGCGATCTGACGCTTGAAGAGCGGCACCACGCTGCCCCGGCTGCCCAGCACGTTGCCAAAGCGCACCACGGAATAGGCTTTGCGGGCGCGGGTGGCCGCATCCAGCACAATCCATTCGGCCACGCGCTTGGTTGCGCCCATGATGCTGGAGGGGCGCACAGCCTTATCTGTGGAGATCATCACCAGGCGCGGCACGCCTGCTTCGAGGGCGGCGTTGACCACATTGCGCGTGCCTCCCACATTGTTGGCTACGGCTTCACCCACATTGACTTCCATCAAGGGTACATGCTTGTGAGCGGCGGTGTGGAAGACCACATCCGGCTTGTGATCGGCAAAGATGGTTTGCATGCGCTGAGCATCACGCACGTCGGCAATGATCGGGGTCAGCTGCAGTTGGGGGAAATCGCCCGCCAGTTCGATCAGGATTTCAAAAATGCTGTTTTCGCCGTGGCCCAGCAGCACCAGCTGAGCGGGCTGCCAGCGGGCCACTTGGCGGCAGAGCTCACTGGCGATCGAGCCGCCGGCGCCGGTGACCAGCACGCGTTTGCCGCGCAGGCTCTTACCCACACCCTCGCGGTCAATTTGCGAGGGCTGGCGACGCAGCAGGTCGGTGATGTCGACTTCGCGCAAGCGGTTGACGCTGACCTTGCCGCCGATAAGTTCATAGATGCCCGGCATGGTGCGGAAGGGCAGGCCGGCGCGACGGCTGGCCTCAGCGGCCTGGCGCAGCACCGCCCCCGAAGCGCTGGGGATGGCCATGACCACTTCGTCCACGCCGTGTTCGCGGGCCAGGCTTTCCAAGTCAGACAGGGCGCCCAGCACCGGCACGCCGTGAATGTGTTGGCCGTGCTTCTCCGGCTGGTCATCCAGCAGGCCGATTGGCGCAATGCCCGCCTGCGGGTTTTTTTGCATTTCGCGCACGACCAGCGCGCCGGCATCGCCGGCGCCCACCACCAGGGCGCGGCGCAGCCCGGCACCGGCCATGCGCTGCAGCGTGCTGCGCTGCTCCGCCAGCAGGCGCAGGCCAAAGCGCAGGCCGCCCACCAGGGCCAGCGAGAGCAGCCAGTCGAAGATGGGCAGCGAAAGGGCGAAAGGCTGGAAAACGCGCAAATAATACAGAGGGTAGATGATGGCCGCCACGATCAGCGCCGCGGCGCTCACCGCCCGCACGATCAGCTTCATTTCTTCGATGCTGGCATAGGCCCAGACGCGCTGGTACAGGCCGAAACGCCTGTAGATGAACGGCTTGACCAGCAAGGCGACGGCCAACATCCAGAAAAGCGGCGGCAAATAGTCCAGAAAGAACTGTTCCGGGTTGAGGCGCAGCACAAAGCTGAGCACCACACTGAGCGCCACCAATACCAGATCGGCCATGAACAGCCGGTTGGTCTTGAACCAGCCCGGGGTCACGCTCGGGTCTCCTGGCTGCATTGGCGCAGCCCTTCGCTCAGCGAGACCTCAGCGCGGAAGCCGAGCACTTCGGCGGCCAGCGTTGGGTCGCCCAGCGAGCGCGGCACATCGCCGGCGCGCGCTGGCGCAAATTGCGGCTGCGGAGCGTCTGGGTACAGGCTGTAAAGCACATCCAGCAGGTCCAGCAGGCGGGTTTCGGCGCCGGAGCATACATTGATGGCGCGTCCGGCGGCGGCCGGCGTCTCGGCGGCCAGCAGATTGGCGCGCACCACATCGCCCACGAAGACGAAATCGCGTGTTTGGGTGCCGTCGCCAAACACCATAGGCGCTTGGCCGGCCTGCACGCTGTGCATGAAGCGCGGGATGGCGGCGGCATAGGCCGAGGTGGGCGATTGGCGCGGGCCGTAGACGTTGAAATACCGCAGAGCGGTCACGGGCAGGCCAAAGCTGGCCGTGTACAGCTCGGCCAGCGTTTCAGTCATGTGTTTGGAGGCGGCGTAAGGGGAGAGGCTCTGCGTCGGACCGCTTTCGCGCAGCGGAAAGTTGTCCAGGCTGCCGTAGACGGCCGCGCTGGAAGCCAGCACCACCTGGCGCACGCCGGCGGCGCGGGCGGCTTCCAGCAGGTGGATAGTGCCATCCACATTGGTGGCGTAGCACTCCGCCGGGTCTTCCAGCGACTGCGGTACCGAGACGAAGGCGGCCTCATGAAAGATGATGTCCACATCTTTCACCGCCGCGCGCACATCATCCGCCTGGCGCAGGTCGCCTTGGTGCAATTCGATCTGGTCTTGAACGCCTGCCAGGTTGACAGGACTGCCGCTGGAGAAATTGTCCAAGACCCGCACTTGGTCGCCGCGCTGCACCAAGGCGTGTACAAGGTGCGAGCCGATGAACCCGGCGCCTCCGGTAACCAGTACGCGCTTCACTAACGCCCTCGGAAGCCCAGGATGGTACCGATGGTGCGCAGCAGAATGATAAAGTCCAGAAAGGGGCCGCGGTGCTTGATGTAGTACAGGTCGTATTCCAGCTTGATCGACATTTCGTCCAGCGTGGCGTAATAGCCGTGGTTTACCTGGGCCCAGCCGGTAATGCCCGGCTTTTCCAGCAAGCGCGCCCGATAGAAGGGGATGTGCTTCTCGAAATGTTCCATTAACTCAGGGCGTTCCGGGCGCGGCCCCACCAGCGACATATCGCCGCGCAGCACATTGTAGAACTGCGGCCATTCATCCAGGCGCGTCTTGCGCAAGATGCGGCCGATGCGCGTGCTGCGCTCATCGTCTTCTTTGGCCAGCTGGGGTTTGCCGGCGACTTCGGCGTTTACACGCATAGTGCGGAACTTGATGATGCGATACGGGCGCCCGCCTTTGCCGGCGCGGGTCTGTGAGAAAGTGATCGGGCGGCCTGTGTCCAGCAGGGTCGCCAGCGCCACCAACGGCCCGATCACCAGCAGCGAAGCCATACCCACCAGCCCACCGAAGATGTCGATCAGGCGTTTGCCCATTAAGTAGAAGCGATTGGCACGGGCGTCATCCACAAAAGAGCGCACCAGCCAGTCGGCTTCCAAATAATTGACCGGCACACGGTCGAGCATTTCTTCGTAGGCCACCGGCATGCGCTTGATCTCGATGCCTTGCTCCTGTGCTTCCAGTAAGGCCCGAAAGGTCTGCTCTTGCATGCGCCCATTGATCGCCACTAGAATATCGGTGACTTCATTCTTTTTGAGCAAGGAAGTGAGCAAAGCTCCGCCCCCCCGCACCTTGTGGCCCGCAGCGGTTTTGCCCTTTTTCTTGGGATCGTCATCCAAGACCGCCACGAGGCGATAAGGCATGGGCTTGATGTTGTTGATCACGTTGAGCAGCGCCTGGCCGCTGGTGCCGGCGCCGACCAGCACGGCCTGGCGGGTGAAGCCCGGCAGGCTGAAGATGCGGATATAGACCAGGCGCCAGATGGCGGTGAGCACCCAGGCTGCCAGGGCAAAGATGGCCACACCGGTGCGGGGCAGGGAGCCGGGTTCCGAGGTGAAGTAGACCAGCACATACGTGCCCATGCCCATGGCGGCGGCGGCCAGCAGGCTGATGAAGGTCTGCCGCCAATTCAATGAGCGATAAGAACTGTAAGTTTCCACCAGCATTAGCAGCCAGACAACCGGCAATGCGAAGAACCAGCCAGGCACCTGAGCCGGCAAGAGCTTGCTGAAATTGCCTATATCTTCAAGCTCAAACCCGATCGCCCAGAGATAAAGACTGATGGCCAGAGCAGCGAAAGCCATCAGCAAATCGCCGACAATCAGAACGATGCGGCGTTCACCAATGCCAAGGCGCCAGGCTTTGGCAGAAGAAGCTCGTTTGGCCTCAACCATGTGTAGTGGGAGTTTCTACCTTCCTAATAATGCGCCCAGCAGTGAGCGGAGAAATGCCCCGCCCCAGGAAATGTGCATAGTGGCAATAGCCAGAGGCATTCCAAATAGCAGGCCGATATTGCGGGTTCGGATGGCCCGTTCGGCCGCGGCCGCCAGGAGCAGCAAAACATATGATACCACCTGGGCTATCAGCAGTTTGTGCAGCCACGGCCACCACAGCCCGCCCAGCGACAGCCCCAGCAGGGCCAGTACGAACAGTGGCGGAATGGCCTGCCGCCAGCGCAGCGAGCCGGGATAACGGCGTAGCATGCGCAGTTTCCAGTAGCCGTAACGAGCGTATTGGCTCGCCAGGGCGGGTAAGCTGCTGCGGGCATAGTACAGCGACTTGATCTGCGGGTCCAACCAGATCTTGCCGCCGGCGGCGCGGATGCGCGTATTGAATTCGTAATCCTCGTTGCTGTGCAGGCTCTCGTCAAAGCCGCCAATCTCTGCGACCAGCGCCCGCCGGAAGGCGCCAAACGGCACTGTATCCACCTCCTGCGCTTGGGTCGTGTAGCGATAGAGCGCATCACCTACGCCCAGCGGGTGCGCGGCGGCGGCGGCGATGGCAGCCGCCATCCACCCCGGGCCGCCCGGCACCACCTGCCACACGCCGCCCACGTTCCAGCCGCGGCCCGCCTGCAGGGCTTCCAGGCTGCGGGCAATGTAGCCTGGCTGCGGCACGCAGTGGGCGTCCAGCCGCAGGATCACTTCGCCGCGCGCCGCAGCGATGGCCCGGTTGAGCGCAGCCGGGATCAGCCGCTGCGGGTTGTCGACCACGGTGATGCTTAGGTCAGGGTGCTCAGTTTGAAAGGCGGCGATCGCCGTCCGGGTGCCGTCGGTCGAGAGGCCGTCTGCGATGACAACTTCCAGGTCGGCGTGGGGGAAATCCTGCGCGTAAACGGCCTGCAGGACGCCTGCAATCGTGCTTTCTTCATTAAAGCAGGGGATGATGACGCTGACTTGCGGCATGATGCGAAATTCTATTCGATTTGCCCTTGAAGCGTGCTGCCCGGAGGAACGGGCTTAGAGGCGCGCAATCGCCTCGAGTTCGACCAGGGCGCCGCCGGGCAGAGCTGCCACCTGAATCGTGGAGCGGGCCGGGAACGGCTCGTTGAAATGCCGGGCGTAAATTTCGTTGACCGCGGCGAAGTCGTTCATGTCCGTGAGAAACAGGGTGGTCTTGACCACTTGGTCGAAACTGGCGCCGGCGCCTTCCAATAAGGTCTTGAGGTTTTTGAACATCTGCTCGGCCTGGGCGGTCACGCCGCCTTCGGGGAAGCTCCCGGTGGCCGGATCCACGCCAATTTGTCCGGAGGCGAAGACAAAGTCACCGCTGCGGATAGCGGGGGTGTAGGGGCCGATGGGTTTTAAAGCGCCGGCGGGGAAGATGGGTTGTTTTTCAGCCATAGATGCCTCTTTTTTTTTGTTTTTTTAGATGCGTGCAGCGGATTGATTGTACTCGTAGGGGGCAGGTCACCCCGCCCCTACTCTGGAAAGGAAATGGCTACCCCACCGTGCGCGCCCGGTACTGCAGTGCTTCGGCCAAATGCTGTGGGGCGATCTGCGCCGCACCCGCCAGGTCGGCAATCGTGCGGGCCAGTTTGAGCACGCGGTGGTAGGCGCGGGCGGTGAGCTGCATCTGCTGGGTGGCGGCTTTGATCAGACTGCTGCCTTCGGCGTCCAACTGGCAAAACTTGCGCACGTCGGCCAGGGTCATATCGGCATTGTGGCGGGCGCGGCTTTTGGTGAAGCGCTGCGCCTGCAGGTCGCGAGCCGCCTCGACCCGTTGGCGCACCATGGCCGAAGGTTCGCCCAGGCGCGCCTCGCTGAGCTTCTCGTAGTCCACGCGCGGCACTTCGACATGGATGTCGATGCGGTCCAGCAGCGGGCCGGAAAGCCGCTTTTGGTAGCGCGTGACTGTGCTGGCAGGGCAACTGCAGGCGCGCAGCGGATCGCCAAAGTAGCCACACGGGCAGGGGTTCATGGCGCCCACCAGCTGGAAGCTGGCCGGGAAGGTTAGCGCTCCCTGCGCCCGGCTGATGGTGACCTGCTTGTCCTCCAGCGGCTGGCGCAGCACCTCCAGCACGCGCGGAGCGAATTCCACGATCTCATCCAAGAAGAGCACGCCCCTGTGGGCCAGCGAGATCTCGCCGGGCTGCGGCCAAGTGCCGCCGCCCACCAGGCCGGCGTGCGAGATGGTGTGGTGTGGGGCGCGGTAAGGCCGCGTCCGGATCAGTGGGCGGCTGGCCTGCAGCCGGTCGGAGACGGAATAAATGCGCGTCACGTCCAGCGCCTCTTCCACGCTCAGCCGCGGCAAAATGCCGGGCAGGGCGCGAGCCATCAGCGTCTTGCCCGCCCCGGGCGGACCGACCATCAGCAGGTTGTGCCCACCCGCGGCGGCCACTTCCAGGGCGCGCTTGGTGTGCTCCTGGCCCTTGACTTCTTGCAGGTCTGTGTAGCTAGGCTCTTCGCTGGCTTCATCCGGCGGCTGGGGTTGGTAGGGCGCCAGGGGCGCGAAGCCATTGAGGTGGCCGACCAATTCGGCGAGGTGGCGCACGGGAAAGACTTCCACATCAGGGATCAGGGCGGCTTCAGCGGCGTCTTCGGCCGGCACGAACAGGCGGCGGATACCCCGCTCGCGGGCCAGAGCGGCCATGGGCAGCACGCCGCGCACATGGCGCACACTGCCGTCCAGCGAGAGCTCGCCCAGGATCAGCGCGCCTTCCAGGCTGCCGCCGGGCAACTGGTCGCTGGCGGCCAGCACGCCCAGGGCGATGGGCAGGTCATAGACCGGGCCGGCTTTGCGTACAGAGGCCGGGGCCAGGTTGACGGTGATGTGTTTGCGCGGGAAGCTGAGTTGCGAATTCTTGATGGCGGACTGCACCCGCTCGCGGCTCTCTTGCACAGCCGCGTCAGGCAAACCGACCACGATCACTTTTGGCAACCCCTGGCTGGTATCTACTTCGACTTCGACAATCACCCCATCCAGGCCGATGACGGCGCAGGATTGCACCCTGGCGAGCATGGGCCAAGTGTAGGTGGGCGCGGCGGTCTTGTCAAACGCTTGGCGGCGGGGCGGCGGGCGGATAGAATCAGTGTATGTCTCTTTCCCGGCGCGAGTTCCTCAAGTTGAGCGGTCTGGCGGCACTGACTGCTGCGGCACCACCCTTGTTCAGCGGCCGCCAGACACGCCTGGGCGCCGGGCTGGGGCGGGTAGCCTACGAGTCGGTCTCGGTGTTTGACGCGCCGCTGCTGAATGCGCGTACAGTGGGCTATCGCTTCCGGGATGAGTTGCTGGAGTTTCACTATCAGCTCAGCCCATTGGCCGGGCCAGCCTACAATCCCCTGTGGTATCGCATCGAAGAAGGCTATGTGCACGCCGCTTTCCTGCAGCCGGTGCAAGAGGTGCTCAACCCAGTGCTGGAAAGCTTGCCGGAAACTGGCCAGCTGTGCCGGCTGAGCGTGCCCTTTACCCAGCCCTATACCTATTCCCGGGCAGCAGGCTGGCAGCCCGAAAACCGCTTCCGGCTGTACTACGACTCGAATCATTGGGTCACGGACATCGTTGACGGGCCGGATGGCAGCCCCTGGTACCAGATCACCGAATCTTGGTCAGGCGTGCAGTACTATGCGCAGGCCGCGCACCTGCAAAGCATCCCATACGAGGACATGACGCCCCTTTCGGTGGATGTGCCCGCCGCAGACAAGCGCATCGAGATCTCGGTGGCCCAGCAAAGCCTGACCGCTTATGAAGGCAATCAGGTGGTATTGCGCACTTTTATCTCCAGTGGGGTGCGCAATACGGGTGCGGCCGGCCTGCCTACACAGACCCCCACGGGCAGCTTCAATATTGCCTCCAAGATGCCTTCCATATATATGGGCGACAACCGGCTGACCGACACGCTGGGCGACCGCTTTCTGACCGGCGTGCCCTGGACGGCCTTTTTCGCCGAAGGCGGCTATGCCATCCACGGCTCGTACTGGCACAACAACTACGGCGCGCCGATGAGCCGGGGCTGCGTGAACATGCGCCCAGACGAGGCCCGCTGGCTGTACCGCTGGGTGACACCGCAGGCCAGCCCCAGCCAGCAGGAAGTTCGCGGCAACGGCACGCGGGTCATCGTGCGCTAAGACCGAGCATGGTAAACTCGGCAGTTGCTTATCCCGGCGGCGCAAGCGTCGCGGGCTTTCTTTTTAAAGGCCAAGGACAACTTCGTGAGCACACAGGTTCCAGCAAATTCCGCCGCCATGCCGAAGCATTCGCTTCTTTCGGCAATGTACTTTTTTCTTTTTCTGGCCCTATCGGCTGTGGTTCCTTATTTGACATTGTATTTGTCTGATGTGGCCCAGCTTAGCGGCTCGCAGATTGGCGTTGTGCTCAGCGTGGGGCCGGTGATCGGCTTGTTTGCCACCCCGTTTTGGACCGGGCTGGCCGACGCCAGCAAACGCCACGCATTCATTTATGCCTGCGCGATTGGGTCAGCCGTGTTGCTGTATGCGCTGGTGCCTTTCGTGGGCAGCTTTGTGGTCCTGCTGGCTATTTTCACAGCGCTGGCTTTTTTCGGTTCCCATCTGCTGCCAATGCAGGATAGCGCCACCATGCACATGCTGGGCAATTTCAAAGACCGCTATGGGCAGGTGCGCTTTTGGGGTACTGTGGGCTGGGGCTTGGGTGGTTTGTTGTTCGGCTGGTTGTTCGACTTCACGGGTCTGGTTTGGATGTTCTGGATCTGCAGCGGCTTTCTGGCGATTGCCCTGAGCCTGGCGGGCAGAATGCAATTTGACCAGGCACAGAGCCAAAGCGTCTCTTTCTTTAAAAACCTACGCGAACTGATTAGCAAAGCCCCGATCCAGTTGTTCTTACTGGCCACTGTGTTGGCGGCCACCGGCCTAAGCACCCACAACAACTACCTCTCTTTATTGCTCAACGAACTCAGCGGACCCGACGCAACTGTTTTCGGCTGGAGCCTGCCAGTCGCCAGGCTGATCGGCATCGTGGTAGTGATTGGCGTAGTCTCGGAGCTGCCGGTGATGTTCCATTCAGAGCGCCTGCTGGCCCGCTTGGGCACGCGCGGCCTGGTGATTATCAGTTTGCTGATCATCGCCGGCCGAAATTTGCTGTACGCCCTGAGCGATGAGATTTGGCCTATTCTGCTGGTACAGGCCCTGCATGGCCTGACGTATGCTTTGCTCTGGGTCGGTGGGGTCAGCTTCATGGCGCGGCATGCCCCCAAAGGGTTGAGCAGCACGGCCCAAGGCTTGTTCAGTACCGCTCAGGTGGGCGTAGGCTACGCGGCTGGCAACTTGTTTGGCGGAGTGCTGATGGACACCGCCGGGCTGCAAGGCATGTTCGCCATCAGCGGGCTGGTGGTGCTGGCCGGTTTTGGTTTGCTGATGCTGCTGGATCGCCGCTACCATATCTTCTAGACATCTTGAGGATACGCGGCGCGTGGTAGACTGACGAATACATCTCACCGGGGCATATTGTGTGCCCCGGTTTTGCTTTGTACGCCGAGGATCTGTGAGCACGCGCAACGATAAAGAAGCAGCTGCCCTGCAAGGCATCGGTTTTTTGCCCAGTATGTATTTCTTCACATTTCTGGGGTTGTCTGCGGTCATCCCATACCTGGCCCTGTACCTGGATTCGATTGGGTTTAACGGGTCTCAAATTGGCGTGATCCTGAGCATCGTCCCTTTTGTTAGCATGTTCTCCACACCCTTCTGGAGTGGGCTGGCGGATGCCAGCAAACGCCACAAAGCCGTGCTGGTTGTTGCCATCGCTTCGGCCATCTTGCTTTACGGCATCACTCCCCTGGTAGGTTCATTCAACTGGATGGTGGTGGCCTTTGTTGCTTTGGCCCTGTTCAGCTCCCACTTGCTCTCATTGGCCGATAGCGCCACCATGCATATGCTCGGTGAGTTCAAAGAGCGCTATGGGGGCATTCGCTTCTGGGGAACGGCAGGTTGGGGCATTGGCGGCCCGCTCTTTGGCTGGCTCTTCAATTACACCGGCTTGGTGTGGATGTTTTGGTTCTCCAGCGCCATTCTGGTGTTGCCGCTGCTGCTGGTCAGGCATCTGCAGTTTGACGTCCAGCAGCAAAAGGAAAGTTTCTTCAACGATTTGCGTGGGCTGATTGGCGACCGGCGCTTGTTGCTCTTCCTGTTTGCCACCTTCCTGGCCGCCGCCGGACAAACCGCCCACGGCAGTTATCTGTCCTTGTTGCTCAATCAACTAGGACAGGATGGCGCCACCCTGTTTGGCTGGGCCATCCCCGTGGCCGGCCTGCTGGGCGTGGCTTTGCTGTTGTCCATGCTCTCCGAAGTGCCCATCATGGTCCATTCGGCCCGGCTTTTAAACCGTCTGGGCACGCGTGGCCTGCTTTTCATCAGCCTGTTGGTCAGCGCCGGCCGCAACCTGCTGTATGCCTTTACCGATCAGCTGTGGGTGCTTCTGTTGCTGCAATTGCTGCATGGCCTGACCTTTGCCTTGTTATGGATCGCCGGCGTGCACTTCATGGCCCGCAATGCCCCCAAGGGCTTAAGCGCCACCGCACAAGGACTGTTCAACGCGGCGTTGTCCGGCATTGGTTATGGGTTGGGCAACCTGGTCTGGGGCATTTTCATTGACCAGTATGGCGTGCAGAACATGTATGGGATCAGTGGTGTGATCATCATGGCTGGGTTTGGTCTGGTGGCCCTGTTGGAACGCCGTTTTCAGATTTCTTAGGGCCACGTCTTTACAAGTCTTCTTAGCGGGGGTACAATCGTTGACTGTGAAATCAGTAACAATATAAATGCTGGAGCTTGCCATGACGGACACCTCAACTCAACTCACGAAAAAAGATCGCATCAGCGGCAAGGTGGTGAAGACCACCCTGGCTGGGGCTGTGGTGGACATTGGCAGTGGCAAGCTGGGCGTGGTGCCGATTTCCCAGTTGCGCAAGGAACCCGTGCGCAAAGTGGAAGAAGTGCTAAAAGAAGGCGACCAGGTGGAAGTCTGGGTGCGCCGGATTAATGCCGACAACGGCCATATCGAATTGACCATGATCGAGCCCCTGGCGATGGAATGGCGCGAGCTGAAGAAGGACATGATCCTGACTGGCAAAGTCTCCAAGATGGAGAAGTTTGGCGCCTTTGTGGATCTGGGAGCGGAGCGCCCTGGCCTGCTGCACGTCAGCGAGATGTCGCATGATTATGTGCGCCGCCCGGAAGATGTGGTCAAAGTGGGCGATGAAATTGAAGTCAAAGTCCTGGGTGTGGATCGTCGCAAGAAGCAGATCAAGTTGAGCATCAAAGCCCTCAATCCGGAACCCGTGATCGAAGAAGAGCCGGAACAAGAGCCGCAGAAGCCCGCGCCGACGGCCATGGAAGTAGCCCTGCGCAAGGCGATGGCGCTCAGCGAAGAGCGTAGCGATGCGCCGCAGTCCGTGGCCACCAAAAAATCCCCATCGCCCGTAATGGACGACATCCTCAGCCGCACCTTAGAAAATCGCCGTCAATAGCGGCGATTTTTTTATTCGAAGTCCTCCATTCGCAGCAACCCCAGTGGGTTAAGCACCATCTCCGGCTTGTGCGCGGCTTTGCTCTGTGAGGTGGGCAGGGCTTGCAATGAAAGCCGTCCCAGACTGCTTACGAAATAGCTTTGACTGGAAGTTTCCTCTACCAAAGGTGCGTAGCGCAGCGCCCGCTGCAAACAAGCATTTCCATTCTCCAGGTCATCCAGTTGGAAAAACGCCGCCGAGCGGAGCAGCTCCAGATGAGCGCTTTCTCGCTGGTTGCCCGGCATGCTTTGCAACATGTCCATCGCCAGGGCATATTGCTTCAACGCTTGAGGCAGCTGACCCGCCATTTGCTGGCACAGACCGCGTTGTATGCGCAACTGCACTTGCAGCGCAGTGGAGTGTGTGCGCCCCAACAGGCTCAAGGCGCGGGTGAAGTGCTTTTCCGCCGTCCGGAAGTGCCCGCGCGAATACGAGACCAACCCTCGCAGCGCCCGCAGGCGCGGATCAGCCGGCGCCAAGCCTTGGGCTGTCTGCGCTTGCTGGGCAGCCTGGCTGTGCTCCCCCTGTGCCCAATGGCACAGGCAAATCCCCACCAGAGCAGTTTGCTGATGCCCAAGAGCCTCTGCCAGTTTTAGAGCTTCCGCAAATGAAGCCGCCGCGCGCGGATAATCCTCCACCAGCCAGGCCAAGGCGCCGAGCTGATTGTGCAGGCGAGCGAGTGGCGCGGCCTGGCTGGGCTTGGCCTGGATGGCTTGCTGATAGAACTCGATCCAGCGCACGGCGGCGGCTTTGCTGCGCAAGTGGGGGAAAAGCTTGCCCAGCAGTTCCAGGCAATCGGACCAAAGCGCGGGGGATGCCAGACCGCTTTGCAACGCCCGAGCCAGGTTGCCCTCTTCTATCGCGTAGGCAGGATCTGCGTTGAGCATACGGCACCAAAAACGCAGATTGGCCGCCCGGCGCTTTTGCTGTTGGCTGTTCTTTTTGGGCGCATTGCGCAGATGAGCCAGGAGAAAAGTTTGGGTGAGCCGGTGCACGCCATAGCGCGGTTGCCGCGTGGCGCCGCGCAATTCCAATAAAGACAACCCGGTGAGCTGCTGCAGCGCATCATGGCGTTGGCGTTCGCTCAGGCCGTCTACGGCTTCCAAATGGGCCAGGCTAGCGCCTTCCTCGCCCACCAGCACGAAGGTCAGCAGCAGGTTGCGCGCGGCGGGCGACAGGGTGTCCCAGGCCGTTTCGTAGATGGTCTTGTACAGCGCTTCTGTGCGGTCAGAGCTAGCATTGCGCAGGGCGGCCAGCACGCTGGCTAAGCTCAGCGAATGCAGCAGCCCGGCCACCAGCTTTAAGGCCAGCGGATTGCCTCCTGTGTAGGCAAGTATGTCCGCCAGCGGCTGAGCCTCTTGATTGGCATCTGCCAATCCCCGCAGCTGAATGTGATTTCGCAAGAATTCTTCCGCCTGAGCTTGGGAGAGTTCTTCCAATTGAATGACGCGCACATCGTGCAGTGCGGCTGGCAGGCGACGGTGAGTCAACAGGAATTTGCTGGGATGGCAGAACGCCTGTAATTCCCCCAGCCAGTCCTGGGCCGCTTCCGCCTCCAGGTTGTCCAGGATCACCAGGTGCGGATGCTGCTTCAGCCGCTGCAGTAGCTCGGCCTCAAAGTGGCTGCCGGGCACATAGCCCGGCAGTAGCTCTTGTGCCAGGCGTTCTTGGATGGCTTGCCAGCTGGCCTTTTCCTCATCTCCGTGGATGCGCAACCAAACCACGTTCTCGAACGCCCAATCGGCAATCAGCTGGCGCACCGCCGCGTCGGCCAGGGCGGTCTTTCCCAGCCCGCCCAGCCCGGTGACGGCCACCACGCCTGGGCCATCCGCCTGCTTTAGCAAGCGCACCAGCTCGTCCACCTGGGTCTGGCGGCCCACCAGCAGGCTGTAGCTGCTGGCGGGCAGCTTGGCCAGCAGGCGACTCTGTTCCCGGTTACGCAAGGCCTCCTCCTGGCTGTGCAGCCACAGCGCCAGGTTCTGGATGGCTTCTCGCTGCAGGCGGTTTACTTGGTCTGGGCTGCAGTGCCAGTCAAAAGCGATCTGCTGAGTGCTGTCCCCGCTTTTAAAGCGGCGTTGCAATACCTCGGCGTGCCGAGGCTGCACTGCGGCCTGTGTAATGACCGCCTCCAAGCGGGCGAAGTTCTCCTCGATCATTTCTACGCTGGGTTTCCCGAAGGCCTCCGGCGGGGCGCGGAAGTACAGCAGCGTATTGAACAAGCTTTGAGATCGCCGCGGCGCATTTTGCCAGGCGCGCAGGGAGCGGTGCAGTGCGGATTGCACGAAACTGTGGGTAGGCAGGGGACTTGGATTCATGATGGCTCGCTTCAATGGATTTCCCTCAAAGGGTATTCTAATGAACCTGCTTAGATAAATACACCACTTTGGTAAAATACCTGCATAGACCCCGCAAGGGGCCGGGAGTGAAAATGCCGCGTGGTGCTGAATGGATCATTATCCTTGTGATTGTCGTCCTGGTGTTTGGGGTGGGGCGCCTGGGTCAATTGGGGAAAGACCTGGGTGAAGGCATCCGCTCTTTCCGCAAAGGATTGGCGGGCGATGAGGAACCCAAGGACGAAAAAGACGCTTAAAAGTTTCGCAGCTAGTTGATTCCCTGGCTTGTTTCGTGATAAATTACGCTTAGTTTTGTCCACCCCTTACGGAGGAAGAAGAATGAAGAAGCTGAATGTAGTATTTTCCCTGCTTGTTCTCGGTAGCCTGGTTCTGGCTGCATGCGCTGGTGCTCCAGCAGCCGGCGATGGCCCCGCCAGCGGTGGCTCCAGCACCGAAGGGTTGCCTGATCTGGGTGGCCGCGAAGTGACGATTGCCATCGAGAACGCCTACCTGCCCTTCAATTACATTGACGAAGTCAGCGGCGAAGCCGGTGGCTGGGACTACGCGGCCTGGGACGAGATCTGCGCCCGCCTGAACTGCGTTCCGGTCTATGTGGAAGCCGCTTGGGAAGGCATGATCCAGGCTGTGGCCGATGGCCAGTATGACGCTGCTGCCGACGGCATCACTATTACCGAAGACCGCGCTCAGATCGTGGACTTCTCCGTTGGCTATGTAGCCATCGAGCAGCGCCTGCTGGTGCGTGTGGATGAGGATCGCATTGAGAGCATTGACAGCATCGTCAATGACGAGAGCCTCGTCCTGGGCACCCAGACCGGCACCACCAACTACGAAACCGCCCTGCAGTATCTGCCGGCCGACCGCATTCAGGCCTTTGAGCAATTCCCCTTTGCTGTTCAGGCTTTGATCGCGGGTGACGTGGACGCGGTGATCATCGACGAGACCGCTGGTCAGGGTTACCTTGGCGCCAACGCCGAGGACCTGAAGCTGGTTGGCCCCTCAATGTCCAGCGATGAGCTGGGCTTCATCTTCCCCAAGGGCAGCGACTTGGTGGCCGCAGTGAATGCGGCTTTGCAGTCCATGATGGCTGATGGCAAGCTGAATGAGCTGAACGCCATTTACTTTGGCGCCAACTTCAACTGCGAGTATACCGATACTGGTATCGGTTGCGGCGGCTAGTAAGACTACCTGCGAAGCTTAACGTGTAGTAAAAACGCGGTGCAGGACTGTGAAGTTCTGCACCGCGTTTTCATTTCCCAGTTGAGAGGTGATTTTGGCTAAAGCTGCATCAAAAGAGACTCCGCTGATTGTCGAAAGTCTTTGGGATCGGTTTGCCCGCTTCCCCTGGTGGCTGGTGGCAATCATTCTTGTGTTGATCGGGTCAGCCTATTTTGTTGCCACCAACGAAAGCTATCAAGCTTCACTGCTCTTTATTGTTCAGGGCATCAGTATCACCGTCCAAACCACTCTGTATGCTTATGCGTTGGCGCTGGTGATTGGCCTGATCATGGGCCTGGGTCGTGTTTCGCGTAACGTGGTTTTTAGCAACGTGGCGCGTTTTTATGTCGAAGTGGTGCGCGGCATTCCCATGCTGGTGCTGATCTTCTATATTGCGTTTGTAGCCGTGGTGGACTTTGCCGGGTTCTTCGGCATCGCCGGACGTGATGTGCCCATGAACGTGCGCGCCATTATTGCCCTGGCCGTGACCTACGGCGCTTTCCTGGCGGAGATCTTCCGGGCCGGCATCCAGTCCATCGACCGCGGCCAAATGGAGGCGGCTCGCTCACTGGGCATGAGCTACACCAAGGCGATGCGCTATGTGATCCTGCCGCAGGCTATCCGCAATGTGCTCCCAGCGTTGGGCAATGATTTTGTTGCCATGCTCAAAGACTCTTCACTGGTCTCTGTCCTGGCGGTGCGTGACATCACCCAGGTCGCCCGCTTGCATGCGGGTTCCACTTTCCGTTTCCGTGAAGCCTATACCGTATTGGCCGTACTCTATCTCAGCATGACACTAGTGCTTTCCGCCCTGGTGCAATGGCTGGAAAGGCGTTTGCATGCCGGTCGCAAGTAAGCCCATCATTGAAATCAAAAGTCTGCATAAGACCTTTGGCAAGGATATTCACGCCTTGCGCGGCGTGGACCTCTCCGTGGAGCGCGGCAAAGTGGTCGTGATCGTCGGCCCCAGCGGCTCCGGGAAGAGCACGCTGCTGCGCTGCATCAACCACTTGGAAGTAGAGACGCATGGTGAGGTCTGGGTGGATGGCAAGCGCTTGAACGAAAAGAACAAAGACATCAATGAGATCCGTGCCGAAATTGGCATGGTCTTTCAGTTGTTTAATTTGTTCCCGCACCTCACCGTCATGGAGAACATCATGCTGGCTCAGCGCGTGGTGCGCGGCCGCAGCAAAGCCGAGGCGGAAGAGGTTGCCAAGAAGCAATTGGAACGCGTGGGCATTTCTGAGAAAGCGCACTCCTTCCCGGCTCAACTCTCAGGCGGCCAGCAGCAGCGCGTGGCCATCGCCCGCGCCCTGGCGATGAACCCCAAGATCATGCTCTTTGACGAGCCGACCAGCGCGCTGGATCCGGAAATGATCAAAGAAGTGCTGGATGTGATGCTGGATCTGGCCAAGGACGGGATGACCATGATCGTGGTCACGCATGAGATGGGCTTTGCACGCGCCGCCGCTGATCAGGTAATTTTTATGGACCAGGGCTTGGTCGTGGAGCAGGGTACCCCACAACAAGTTTTTAACAACCCCATCCAGGACCGCACCAAGCTGTTCCTTTCGCAGATCCTGCAGCATTGATTTAGGCGTTGAAGAAAGACATTATTGACCGCTGAAATGAAAGCCCCTATAATGACCTGTTAAACCCTGTGAGAGGAGGTGGTTAGCAGATCGTTGTTGACAGTACGTGTTGTTTTCTAGAAGAAGAGAGACAAAACCTAGGAGAGTATATGAAAAGGCAAAAGCTGTTTAGCGTGTTGGCGCTATTGGTAGTGGCCAGCTTGCTGTTGGTCGCCTGTGGAGCCGGTGCGGCTCCAGCGACTGAAGCGCCCGCCGAAGAAGTTCCTGCTGGGGAAGAAGCCCCGGCCGGAGACTTTGTCGGCGACATCTTGGATGCAGGCAGCTGCGATTACGGCGGCAAGGTCCTGTCCATCGAAGCTGTCGACCGCCTGACCGTGCAGTTCAATCTGTGTAAGCCGGATCCGGCCTTCCTGGCCAAGATCGCCTTTACTCCCTTTGGCATTCAGCCGAAGGAGTGGATCGCCTCTACCGGCGGCACCGGCGAATTGCTGGAACGCCCGATTGGTACCGGCCCCTACATGGTCAGCGAGTGGGTACGTGGTGACCAGGTGGTCTTCACCCGCTTTGACGGATACTGGGGTGAAGCTGGCCCGGCCCAAACCGCTGTGCTTCGCTGGGCTACTGAAGGCGCCGCTCGTCTGCAGGAACTGCAGGCTGGCACGGCCAACTTCGTGACCAACATCAGCCCGGATGACTATGCCACTGTGGAAAGCGACCCGAACCTGGTGTTGATCCCGCAAGACAACCCCAACGTCTTCTACATTGGTTTCACCAATACCTTTGCGCCCTGGGATGACGTTCGCGTACGCCAGGCCGTTGCCATGGGTATTGACCGCCAACGCATTGTGGATAACTTCTATCCTCCTGGATCGGAAGTGCCGCACTCCTTCACCCCCTGCGGTATCCCCAATGGCTGCGAAGGTGAAGCTTGGTATGACTTTGACCCCGAAGCGGCTCGCGCCTTGTTGGCTGAAGCCGGCTTCCCGGATGGTTTCGACACCTCCATCTACTATCGCGACGTGTTCCGCGCTTACCTGCCGGAGCCCCCGCTGGTAGCTGTGGAAATCCAGGCTCAGCTGCGTGAGAACCTGGGCATCAACGCCCAAGTGGTTCCGATGGAATCTGGCGAGTTCATTGAACTGGCTACCACCGGCGCCCTCGACGGTATTCACCTGTTGGGTTGGGGCGCGGACTACCCGCACATCACCAACTTCTTGGACTTCCACTTCGGCGCGGGCAACCCGCAGCTGGGTACCGCCCACCCTGAGATCTACGAAGTGCTGCAGCAGGCTTCCTCGATCGGTGACTTGGCTGAAGCGGCCCCGTTGTACGCCCAGGCCAACAATGCCATCAAGGAACTGGTGCCCATGGTGCCGGTGGCTCACGGCTCTGTGGCCCATGCGGCTTCCGCCAGCTTGGGCGGCGCCTACTATCCGCCTTTCGGCTCCAACGAGTTCTATCGCTTGGATCCGGGTGCGGATACGCTGGTCTATGTCCAGAATGCTGAACCGATCAGCCTGTACTGCGCTGACGAAACCGACGGTGAATCGCTGCGCCCCTGCCAGCAGGTGGTGGAAACCCTGCTGGACTACGCTACCGATTCCGGTGACACCGTGCCTGAACTGGCTACGGCTTGTACCCCGAATGACGACTCCACGGTTTGGGTCTGCACGCTGCGTGATGGCGTGAAGTTCCACGATGGCTCTGACTTTGACGCCAACGACGTGGTGGCTTCCTTCGCCGCCGGTCTGGATGCTTCCAATCCGTACCATGTGGGCAACACAGGCAGCTTCGATTACTTTGCTTACCTGTGGGATGCCTTGATCAACGCGGAATAAGGAAAAGAATCTTCCATCCGCGCAAGGCTCTGACGTTTAGAGCTTGAGTGCGCGGGGTGGGGCCGCCCAGGCGGAACTACCCACCCCGCGCACTTTTGGACACTGCTATGATCCAATACATCGTACGCCGCGTACTGCTGGCCATTCCTGTTATCCTCGGCATCCTGGTTGTTACCTTCCTTATCGCCCGGGCCATTCCGGGGGATCCATGTCGTTCGGCCTTGGGCGAGCGTGCTACAGAGGCGGCCTGCGAGGCTTTTAATCAGCGCATGGGTCTGGATCAACCTGTGCTGGTGCAACTGGGGATCTACATGCGCCAGATCTTGTTGGAAGGAGATTTTGGCAGCTCCATCCGCTACAGCCGACCGGTGTCGTTGATGCTGATCGAGCGTTTGCCGGTGACGCTGGAGCTCGGGGTTTCTGCCCTAATTCTGGCCGTGATGGTTGGCATTCCTGCTGGCATCCTGTCTGCGGTGAAGCGCAATTCGCGCATTGATGTGGCCGCCATGGTCGGCTCCAACATTGGCGTATCCATGCCCGTCTACTGGCTGGGATTGATGCTGGCCTATGTCTTTTCCATTTTCCTGAAAGATACGCCTTTTTGGCTGCCCCCCAGCGGCCGCTTAACGGCTGGCGTGATTGCTGCCCCCTTCTACAAAGTGTGGGATTGGCAGTTAATTTCTGGCAGCCTGGGAGCGCAAGCAGCTGATTTCCTGAGTAACCTGGTCTTATTTAATTCATTTATCACCGGCCAATGGCACGTCTTTTCGGACGGCATCAAACATCTGATCTTGCCCGCCGTGGCCCTCAGTACCATTCCCTTGGCCATTATTGCCCGCATCACACGCTCCAGCATGCTGGATGTGCTGGGTGCTGAATATGTGCGCACAGCCCGGGCCAAAGGCCTGGCCGAACGTGCCGTGATACTCAAGCACGCATTGCGCAACGCACTGTTGCCCATTATCACGGTAGTTGGTTTGCAGACCGGCACATTGTTTGCCGGCGCGGTGCTCACCGAAACCATCTTCAGTTTTTCGGGGGTGGGCCGCGCCCTGTTTGATGCCATCACTGGGAGAGACTTTCCTGTCATCCAGGCTTTCACGGTGGTGATAGCCGTGGGCTATGTAGCCATTAACTTGATTGTCGATATCTGCTATGCCTTTATTGATCCACGCATCAAGATTGAGTAGGTGAGCGCCATGGCTGTTCAAAGTCCCCCTGTCGCTTCGGTTGAGCAAGTGCAAGACTATCGCAACAATAGTCTGCTCTTTCTTACATTTCGGCGCCTCTTCCGCCAGCGCAATGCCCAGGTTGGCATGCTGATTCTGGGTTTTCTGGTTTTGGTGGCCATCTTTGCCCCGGCCCTGGCCCCTTATGACCCCGACCAATCGCTGATTGGCGTGGAAAGCATTGACAAGCGGGCTGGGCCATGCATTCACTTGCTGGGCTGCTCCGCAGACCAGCCGGAGCATTACATGGGTGTGGACGGCAACGTGCGCGACCAATACAGCCGCATTATCTACGGCACGCGGGTTTCCCTGTTTATTGGTTTCTCCACGATTGGCTTGGCCGTCATCTTTGGCACCATCATTGGCGCCGTCTCCGGTTACGCCGGTGGGTGGGTCGACAACATCATCATGCGCATCATGGATGTCATTCTGGCGTTTCCCTCTTTCTTGCTGGCCATTGCGATCATCACCGTATTGGGGCGCGGCCTGCAGAATGCGTTGTATGCGATTGCGATAGTGAACGTACCCGTGTTCGCCCGTCTGGTGCGCTCCAGTGTCATCTCCCTCAAAGAGTTGGATTTTGTCACTGCTTCGCGTTCGCTGGGCGCCAGTCCGCTGCGCATCCTCTTTATCCGCATTCTGCCCAATGCCATCCCGACCTTGATCGTGCAAGCCACCCTCAGCATCGGCGGCGCCATTCTGGAAGCCGCGGCGCTCTCTTTTCTGGGCCTTGGCGCTCAGCCGCCGTTGGCGGAGTGGGGCACCATGCTAGGCACGGAGCGCAACCAGGTCTTCACTTCTCCACATCTGGTCTTTTTCCCCGGCATCGCCATCATGGTCACGGTGCTGGCCTTCAACCTGCTGGGCGATGGTTTCCGCGACGCTATGGACCCCCGCCTGGCGCAACTGGCCAAGACCTAGGATGGCTGCAAGCATGTCGACCAAGAAAACCGCCCCCCAACCTTTGCTGGATGTCCAGAATCTAAAGACCTACTTCTATACCGATGACGGCGTATTGACGGCGGTTGACGGTGTGGACTTCCAGGTAGCCCCGCGCCAGGTCTTTGGCCTGGTGGGCGAATCGGGTTGTGGCAAAAGCGTTACCTCGCTATCCATCATGCGCTTGGTGGACACCCCAGGCAAGATCGTGGATGGCCAAGTCTTGCTGCAAGGGGAGAACTTGCTGGACAAAACCCCTGCTGAAATGACCAAGGTGCGCGGCAGCCAGATCTCCATGATCTTCCAGCAGCCAAAGAGCAGCCTCAATCCTGTGTTCACCATTGGCGACCAGATCGTGGAAGTCTTCAAGATCCATGAAACCATCAGTGAAAAGGACGCCCGCCAGCGAGCCGTCGAATTGCTGCGCCGGGTGGGCATCCCGGACCCGGAGCGCAAGGCCCAGGCCTATCCGCACGAACTGTCGGGCGGCCAGGCCCAGCGCGTGATGATCGCCATGGCGCTGGCGCTAAAGCCGCGGCTGCTGATTGCGGATGAGCCCACCACCGCGTTGGACGCTACTATCCAAGCCCAAATTCTGGACTTGATGCAAGACCTGCGCGACACGACCGACACGGCGGTGATCCTCATCACGCATGACTTGGGCGTGATTGCCGAGCTGGCTGACCGTGTGGCCGTAATGTACGCGGGCAAGATCGTGGAGGAGGGCGACACAACGGCGCTCTTCGACAAGCCCTTGCATCCTTACACCCAGGGTCTGATGGGCTCCATCCCGGTTTTGGGGGACACCAAGGAACGTTTGGAAGTTATCCCGGGCAATGTGCCCAGCCTGATCAACTTGCAGCCGGGCTGCCGCTTTGCTTCCCGCTGCGGCGCTCGGGTGGAGCATAACCTGGAGATTTGTACGCAGGTCGAACCCGACTTGATCGAATTTGATGCGGGCCACAAAGTGCGCTGTTGGCTGTATCAGGAGCATGCCGGCCACACACCGCCTCTAAAAGCGTTTGCCGGCAAGAAGGACCGCAAATGAGCGCCAAAAGCCAAACGTCCCCAGAGCGTAGCCCCTTGATCGAGGTGCGCAACCTCAAGAAGTATTACCCAGTGCGCGGCGGCTTACTGCGTCGAAAAGTGGCAGATGTTAAAGCTGTGGACGATGTCAGCTTTGCCATCTACCCTGGTGAGACACTGGGCCTGGTAGGCGAATCGGGGTGCGGCAAGACCACGGTGAGCAAGACCATGCTGCGCCTGGAAGAGGCTACGGCTGGGCACATCTTCTTCGAAGGAGAAGATGTGCTGGCCGCCGACGCGGCCGGGATGAAAAACCTGCGCCGCAATATGCAGATCGTCTTTCAGGACCCGTATTCTTCGCTGGACCCGCGTCTGCCGGTGGGCGAATCGATTGCCGAGGCCCTGGTGGTTCACGGCATTGGCGATCCGCAGGAGCGTTTTGAGCGCGTACTTGAGGTGCTCAAGAAGGTTGGGCTGGAAGACTATCACGCCACCCGCTACCCGCACCAGTTCTCCGGAGGACAACGCCAGCGCATCGGCATTGCCCGCGCTTTGATCTTGGATCCCAAGTTCATCGTCCTGGATGAGCCAGTCTCGGCCCTGGACGTATCGATCCAGGCGCAGGTGCTCAATTTGCTTTCCGACCTGCAGCAGGAACTCGGGCTGACCTACCTGTTCGTGGCCCACAACCTGGCGGTGGTGGAACATATCTCGCACCGTGTGGCGGTCATGTATCTGGGCCGTGTGGCGGAGATCGCGCCGCGCAAGGCGCTTTTCAAGAAGCCCTTGCATCCTTACACACAGGCGCTTATGTCTGCCGTGCCCAAGAAGCACCCGGCAGAGAAGAAAGAGCGCATTCTGCTCACGGGGGACGTGCCCAGCCCGCTGAACCCGCCCAGCGGTTGCCGCTTCCACCCGCGCTGTCCGGTAGCGCGCATGGGCCACTGCAACGTGGAAGAACCCCAACTGCGCCAGCTGGAGCCCGAGCACTGGGTGGCCTGCCATTACGCCGAAGATTTCCTCTAGATCAGCCTGCAAAGCCAGTTAGAATCTTCGGGCATGAACTTCGCTCCTGTGCCTGAGTTTGTTTCGCGCCGTTCGCCGGTCGTGGGCCGCGGTGGCATGTTGGCCAGCAGCCAACCGCTGGCCACCGCCGCCGGCCTGGAGATGCTGCGCGCCGGCGGCAGCGCCGCCGACGCGGCAGTAGCTACCGCTGCGGCGCTCAACGTCACTGAGCCGACCAGCACGGGTATCGGCGGTGATTGCTTTGCCCTCTATTATGAAGCGGCCACGCGGCAGGTGCATGCCCTGAATGGCTCCGGCCGCGCCCCGGCGGCCCTTAGCCTCGATCTGCTGAACCAGCAGGGTTTGACTGAACTGCCCCTGTACCATGCTCACACGGTCACGGTGCCTGGCGCGGCGGCGGGCTGGTGCGACACTGTGGCGCGCTTTGGCCGCCTGCCGCTGGGGCAGGTGTTGGCCCCGGCCATCGAGCTGGCTGAGGCGGGCTTCCCCGTGGCCCCGGTCACCAGCCATTTTTGGGAGCGCGGGGCGCAAAATCAGCTCAGCCGCGCGCCTAACGGGCACGAATTGACCATCGAAGGCCGTGCCCCGCGGCCGGGCGAGATCTTCCGTAACCCCGGCCTGGCGCGTACCTTGCGCCGTCTGGCAGAAGGCGGTGCACAGGCCTTTTATCAAGGCGAGATCGCCGAGGCGATCGTGGCGGTGCTGGCCGAGGCCGGCGGCGTGATGACGGCTGCTGATCTGGCAGCCCACCACAGCACCTGGGATGAGCCCATCTTCGCCGACTACCGCGGCCTGCGCGTGTGGGAGTGCCCGCCCAATGGGCAAGGCCTGGCCGCTTTGCTGGCCTTGAACATATTGGAAGGCTTTGACCTGGCCAGCCTGGACCCCTTGGGGCCAGAGCGCTGGCACCTGATAGTTGAGGCGATGCGCCTGGCCTTTGCCGACACGCGCTGGTTCGTGGCCGACCCGGCCAGCCACCCGGCGCCGCTGGAGGCGCTGCTTTCCAAGGACTATGCCGCCCAGCGCCGCGCCCTGATCGACCCAGGGCATGCCGTGGCGGATGTGGCCCGCGGCCGCCCCACGGCGGGCAGCGACACCGTGTATTTCAGCGTGGTGGACGGCGAGGGCAACGCCTGCTCGTTCATCAACAGCAATTATCACGGCTTCGGCACCGGCATGGTGCCCAAGGGCTGGGGCTTCACCTTGCAAAACCGCGGCTATGGTTTCAGCCTGGACCCGGCGCACCCCAATGCGCTGGCCCCGGGCAAACGCCCGTACCACACCATCATCCCGGCCATGATCACGCATGCCGACAGCGGCGAGCTGTTTGCCAGCTACGGGGTAATGGGCGGGTACATGCAGCCGCAGGGTCACATGCAGGTCGCCGTGGGGCTGATCGACGATGGGCTGGACCCGCAGACGGCCCTGGACCGGCCGCGCTTTTGTATTGAAGACGGCAGTGCCTCGCTGGAGCTGGCGGTGGAACATGGGCTGCCCGAAGGCACCCAAACCCAGCTGGCTGCCATGGGCCACCAGCTGAAAGAGGTGGACGGGCTGCCGCGGGCCTTGTTTGGCCGCGGGCAAGTGATCTTGCGAGAACGGGAGACTGGCGTGCTGTGGGGCGGCAGCGACCCGCGCGCCGATGGATTGGCGATGACCTTATGACCCAGGCAACTGCTGTCGCACACCCCAACATTGCCTTCATCAAATACTGGGGCAACCAGGACCAGGCTTTGCGCCTGCCTTCGAATGGCTCGATTTCCATGAACCTGGATGGTTTGCATTCCCATACCTCGGTGCGGTTCACCAGCAGCCTGGCTGGGGATGAATTGCTGCTGGACGGCAAAACCGCCAGCCCTGAGCAGACCCAGCGCGTGACGGCTTTTCTGGACCTGGTGCGCGGGCAGGCCGGCATCGCCAGCCCGGCCCGCGTGGAGAGCCGCAACAATTTCCCCAGCGGGGCTGGGATCGCTTCGTCCTCCTCAGCCTTTGCTGCGCTGGCCTTGGCGGCCAGCGCATCTGCCGGCCTGCAGCTGGACGAAGCCGCCCTCTCGCGCCTGGCCCGGCGCGGCTCTGGCTCCGCCAGCCGCTCGGTGCCGGGCGGTTTTGTGGAATGGCGGCCGGGCAGCGACGCCGAAAGCTATGCCAGCAGTATTGCCCCAGCGACGTACTGGGATCTGGTGGACTGCATTGCCGTGATCAGCGAAGCCCATAAGGCCACCGGCTCCACCGCCGGGCATGTGCTGGCCGGCAGCTCCGCGCTGCAGGCCGCCCGCCTGGCCGGCGCCCCGCAGCGCCTGGAGCAGTGTCGCACGGCGATCCAAAAGCGAGACTTCGAAGCCCTGGCAGAAGTGGCCGAGCTGGACTGCCATTTGATGCACGCGGTGATGATGACCTCGCAGCCCGGCTTGCATTACTGGCTGCCGGCCAGCCTGGAGGTGATGGAGGCGGTGCGCGCCTGGCGCGCGGCCGGCACCCCCGCCTTCTATACGCTGGACGCCGGGCCGAATGTGCATGTGCTCTGCCCGGCCAGCGGCGCAGACGCGCTGAGCGCCGCGCTGCAGCAGGTGCCCGGCGTGCTGCGTGTGCTGCGGGCCGGCGCCGGCGGCCCGGCGCAGCTGCTGCCGGCTTCCTAATTCCCGTCTTAGTTTGCCCCGGCGGTTTCGCCGGCGGCAAACGATATAATTTCCGGATTGGACTTTGGAGAACAGATCATGACGTTAATTCTTTTTGTGGTTGCCTTGGTATCCCTGATCGTATTGCATGAATTGGGGCATTTTTTTGCCGCCAAATTCAGCGGCATCAAGGTCAAGGAATTTGGGATTGGTCTGCCGCCGCGCGTCATGACCCTCTTCAAGTGGGGCGAAACCGATTTCACATTGAATGCGCTGCCCCTGGGCGGGTTTGTTCTGCCCGAGGGTGAAAATGACCCGGATGTGCCCGGAGGCCTGTCTGCCGCCCCGCCGCTTAAGCGGATTTTCGTGCTGTTGGCCGGCCCGGCGATGAACCTGCTGGCTGCGGTGGTTCTGTATTTCATCATCTTCATGCAGATCGGGGCGCCGGACCTGAGCCGGGTGGAAGTGATGAGCATCTCGCCCGATTCGCCGGCCCAGACCGCCGGCCTGCAGGTGGGGGATGTGCTGCTGCGCGTGGACGGCCAGCCGGTGACCAGCAGCCAGAGGCTGCAAGAACTGATCTATGCCAGCCTGGGCGAGCAGATCGAACTGACGATTGAGCGCGCCGGCGAGGAACACAACCTGTACCTGGTGCCGCGCGACCCACCCCCGCCGGATGGCGCGATTGGGATTGCGATGGGCAACCCCAGTGTGGCGGCCAACCCGGCGCAGGCGCTGAGCCTGGGTGTGCAGATGGTGCGCCAGCAGGCCGATAACCTGCTGCGCCTGCCGGGCCGCCTGCTGAGCGGGACGGCCAACGAAGATGAAGGCCGCCTGATCGGCTACAAGGGCATGTACGACATCTTCACCGCGGTACGGGCCGCCGACACAGCCCCGCAGAGCCCCACGCCCGCCGGCGTGAACACCATGTCTTTCTTCGCCTCCATCTCGATTTCGCTGGGCATCCTCAACCTGCTGCCCCTGCCGGCGCTGGACGGCGGCCGGATCTTGTTCACCCTGCCGGAGCTGCTCTTCCGCCGCCGGGTGCCTGCCGTCTACGAGAACACGGTCAACTTCGTCGGCTTCGCCTTGCTGCTGATGCTGTTGATCTATATCAATGTTCAAGATTTCCTCAACCCGATCGTGCTTCCCTAAAAATGCAAGAAGACCTGACCCCCACACCGGAAGATATTTCGTTTGATGAGGTGCTGAGCGCGCTGCGCGACGAGTCGCAGCCTATGCCGGCGCGCCTGCTGTATGGCTTCTCCAACCTGGACGGCGTGGAAGCCGGGGCGCTGCGCGCCGTGTGGCCGGGCTTGTCCGCCGCCCGCCGGCTGGGCGTGCTGGAGGACCTGGAGGCTTTGGCCGAGGGCAACGTGATCTTGTCGTTCGACGCGGTCAACCTGATCGCCCTGGACGATGAAGAGCCGCGGGTGCGCGTGACCGCCGTGCGCGCTTTGTGGACCTCTGAGCAGCCGGCGTTCCTGGAACGGCTGCTGCGCTTGGTGCAAGATGACCCGGTGGGGGAAGTGCGCGCCCAGGCCGCGGCGGGCCTGGGCCAGTATGTGCTCTGGGGCGAGCTGCAGTCCATCCGCCCGGCAGACCTGCAGCAAGCGGAACAAGCCCTGCTGCGCACCTACGAAGACGACCCCGATGAACTGGTGCAGCGCCGCGCCCTGGAAGCCCTGGGCTATTCCAGCCGCCCGGAAGTGCCTGACCTGATCGAGCAGGCCTATGAGCGTGACGACGATGACTGGATCGGCAGCGCCCTGTATGCCATGGGCCGCTCCGCCGATGACCGCTGGACGCGCCCGGTGCTGGACCGGCTGAAGGACCACAACGCCGAGCTGAGCCGCGAGGCGGCCCGGGCGGCGGGCGAGCTGGAGATCGGCGAGGCCCTGCCGGCCCTGATCGACCTGCTGCAGGACGAGGACGCTGAGCTGCGCCTGACGGCGGCCTGGTCGCTTTCGCAGATCGGCGGCGAGGGCGTGGAAGACGCCCTGGAAGAGCTGCTCGAGCGCAGCGAGGACGAAGAAGAGATCGAGCTGCTGGAGGACGCGCTGGAAAACCTGGCCTTCACCCATGAAATGTCCGAGATGCCCATTTTGGATTTTTCGCCGGATGACCTGGAAGACCTGGTGCGCCCCGACCTGCCCATCGACGAGGATGACGACCCCGAACTGGATTAGTCGGGCCGGGTTGTGCGCGGCCGCGCTGGGCTGCCTGGCTGTGCCAAGCCTGGCGCCACTGGCCGCTCCGGCGTCTGCTGCGACCGCGGCTGCCGCCCAGCAAGGGGTGCAGGTGGTGGAGCAAACGCACAGCTATCTGTTCAACGATTCGCTGCATTTCCAAGCCGAGTTTGCCGCCAGCATGCGCATCATGAACGCCTTTGTCTTCTATGAGTGGGAGGGCAGCGGGCGGCACTGGGTGTATGAAGGCGAGCTGAGCGAGAACCGCCTTTTGGATGTTAACGTGCCCCTGGAGGCGGCCAACCAGCCGCCGCCCTTTACTGAAGTCCGCTATTGGTTCCGCTTCGCCGATCTGCGCGGCCTGGTTCACGAGAGCCAGGTCTATTCATTCTTCTACGACGACAACCGCTACGCCTGGAACAGCTACCAGGACGGGCCGTTCACGCTGCACTGGTATGCCGGCGACGCGGGCTATGCGGCTTCGATCCTGGCGGCCGCTCGCCAGGGCGTGCTGCGCACCCAGGCGCTGCTGCCGGGCGCGCAACTGGCCGCGGCCACACTGCGCGTGTATGAGGACGCCGCCGATGTGCAGCTGATCGCCGGGCGTTCCGGGATCGCCTGGCAGGCCGGCCACACGGACCCGGCGGCCGAGATGCTCTTGCTGGCCCTGCCGCCCGGCCCCGGCCAAAGCCTGGAGGTGCAGCGCCAGGTGCCGCATGAAGTGGCGCACCTGATGCTGTACCAGACCCTGGGGCCGGAGCCGTATGCCCGCTTGCCGGTCTGGCTGAATGAGGGCATTGCGGCGCAGGCCGAACTGTATTCCGACCCGGAAGCGGCGGCGCTGCTGGCCGCGGCGGCCGGGCAGGGCAGCCTGCTGCCGCTGGCGGCGCTGTGCGCCAGCTTTCCGCAGGATGCGGCCAGCGCCCGGCTGGCCTATGCCCAGGCGGGCGACTTTGTGCACTACCTGGTGGAAACCTATGGCCAGACCGGCTTCCACCTGTTGGTGGACGCTTATTTGCACGACGGGGAATGCCTGGGCGCCCCGCAACAGGACTTCGGGACCGACCTGAACGGCCTGCAGACCGCATGGCAAACGGCGCGCTTCACCGCCTCGCCGCAGGGCGTTGAATTTTGGCTGGCGGCGGTGCCGTGGCAGACGATCCTGGCTTCGGCCGGGGCAGCGCTGGCCCTGTTCCTGGTGCTGCGGCTGAGTGGGCGGAGATAGCGATCAGCAGTCAGCAATCAGCGTTCAGCAATACATAAGCCCATGTCCAACCAACGACTCCACATCTTGATATCCGGCCATGTGCAGGGTGTGGGCTTTCGCTATTTTGTGATGCGCCAGGCGCAGGAGCTCGGCCTGAGCGGCTGGACCCGCAACCTGCATGACGGCCACGTGGAAGCTGTGGCTGAGGGTCCGCGGCCAGCACTGGAGCGGCTGTTGGTTGCCGCCCGTCAGGGGCCGCCGGGCTCGGCGGTGAGCGATGTGCAGGCGGAGTGGGGCGCGGCGACGGGGGAGTTCAGCGGGTTTGAGGTGGTTGGGTAGGGGCGGTTTGCAAACCGCCCCTACGCGATTGGTGTGGTAGGCAGTTGCAAACCGCCCCTACACCTCTACCACCTTCATCACTTCATCACCATAGTGATTGATGACCTTGACCGCGATTTTGCCGGTCTTCGGTTTGGGGAAGGGGCGCGAGGTGGTTGAGTACAGTTCATCCCAGACGTCTTCGTTGATTTCTGCCTTGAGTGCTTTCTTGAGTTTCTCGTAAGGCTTGTCTGCGCCCAGGAAGTAGGCCTGGGTGACGAAGAAGGCTTCGTCGTTGTAGTTGGTGTCCACGAACCAGGCGGCGATGTCGTGCTCCGGATCACCGCTGCCGCTGCTGCGGATTTCGCTCTTCACCGGGTCGTAGACGTCCACGCCCAGCACCTCCACCTGCGCGCCGCCTTCGGCTTCCCTGACCTTGATCTCGGGCTCGCCGAAGGCCAGGAAGAGGTTGCCCGAGCCAGTCTTTTTGAGCAGGTCGCCCATCGACAGGTCGGGGTTGATTTTGACCTTCAACACCCGCAGGCCATTGACCTGGCTGGGTTCGGAGAAGGCAGATGCATCGAAAGAAGTGGCGGCCACCACAAGCAAATCGGCAAACTTTTTGGATACGCGGGCTGCCTGGCGGATGAAGTCGTCGTCCACGCTGCCGAATTCCGGGCCGATGGAGACAGCCACCTTTTTGACGCCGTTTTCGCTCTGATACTCGCCGACGGCTTGTACTTCCGGCCCGCTGGGCAGGATGTCCAGATTGGTGAATTCCAAGCGGGCGTCCTTCTCGCCGGTTTGCACGCCGGCCTTGAGCATGTTCTCGACGATGGTCTGCGCAAAGCGCTCGGTGGAGAGCAGCTCTTGCCGGTCCGAGACGCGATGCGGCGAAAGCGATTCGACTGTGAACGGGCCGGCGACGCGCACCAGGTCTTTGGCCTCCAGCGGCTGGTCGTAGAGGATTTCCTGGGCGGGCTCCTCATCGTTGGCCAAAGATTTCAATGTGATGTGCGGCACGGTCTTGTATTCAAAGCCCATGGAGATACTGGCCTCGTCCTTGAGCCGGTAGTAGGGATATTTGGCGCTCATCAGCCGAGTGCGGGCCAAGGCCAGGGCTACGCGCGAAGTGTCCGTGGTGATCCAGCGCCGACCCCATTGCTCCGCCACATAGGCTGTAGTGCCCGAACCGCAGGTGGGGTCGAGCACTATGTCGCCGGGGTCGGTGGTCATGAGGATGCAACGCTGAATTACAATTTGGTTCGTCTGAACTACATAAACCTTTTGCATTCCACTCCCAGATGCAGTATCGCTCCAAAGGTTTATTAACGGTGTTACAGGCAAGTCATCCAGATACCGCTTGTAAGACAGACCGGATCCGGTCTTAACTATCCTGCCTAGAGCAGCAAGTTTTTCCAAACCATCCAAAGAGGTTTTCCAGTGCGCGCCGCTTGAAGGAGTGTATTTTCTTCCCTCAAAGTTAAAAATCTGATCTTTGCTTGACGCACCAGCAGATTCCAGAATCTGGGTTCGGAAGATTCTGCCGCTAACGGTTCCCCAATCTTGCTTTTCTTGCTTACTTAGATTCCTAACTGTCCCATCTGCTAGTTCAACTTTGTTGTACGCCTCATATCCCTGATCCGGCGTCTTTAAATAATAAAGTTGCCGATATTTAAGGTTTGACTTGTCTTTAGCGTACCAAACAATATAGTCCGACACGTTATCCAAGGTTGATGAGCCGAAACCGCCAGTTTTTTGAAAGGTGATTTGTGAGACAAAATTGTTAGCCCCAAAGACCTGATCCATTAAAGTTCTGACAAAGTGAACATTTTCGTCTGAAATTTGGACAAAGCATGAACCGCTTTGATCTAACAATTCCCTGGCAGTTGTTAGCCTTTGCAGCAGATAGGTCAGGTATGAATGGATGCCCAGTTCCCATGTGTCACGAAAAGCCTTTACTTGCTCAGGTTGGCGAACGAAGTCTTCTACTTTGTTTTCTTTTACATCTCGTTTCCTTGTAGACACCTGCCAGTTTGAGCCGAACTTAATCCCATAGGGCGGGTCAATATAGATGCACTGCACCTTGCCGCGCATGCGCTCTTTTTCCAGCAGGCTGTTCATCACCAGCAGCGAATCGCCCAATATCATGCGGTTCTGCCAGTTGTCCTCGTGCTCGTAGAACTCCACGGCTTTGGCGATCTGTGTCTCCGCCGTCTCGCCAAAGAGCATCATCTGCGCGTTTTCGTCCGCGCCCAGCTTCAGGCGAGCAATGATGGCCTCCGGCGCGATCTTCTCCTGCACATAAATCGGCACGGTGGGCACGGAGAATTCGGCGCCTTGCTCCTCTTTGCCCGCCCAAACCAACTGCGGGTCCAGCGAGGGGTCGTAGGCGTATTTCTTCTTCACCGGCTGCTTCTGGCGCGCGGGCAGCTTCTCGGACTCCTCCTGGGTGGGGATGCGCACCCGTTTGGTCTCGTGCTTGTAGGAGCTAACCGGCGCGGCGGTGGTGACGGGTTTCTTCTTGATGGGTTTTCGTTTTGGCATGGCAGTCTCGTTAAACCAATTCTTGTGGGCTCAGGCTCTCAAAGCCTTTGTCCATCCCCAGGCGGATCAGGTTCTGCACTTCGTGGATGTCCTGCACCTCCAGCATGGCCCAGCGGCCGTGCTGGCCCAGGTTGTTCACCGCGGGCACCCAATATTCCCGGGCGGTCTTGACCTTCAGGGCCTTCTTGTCGTCCTTCTTGCCGGTCACTTCGACTATCAAGTTCAGTTTTTCTTTGTCCGGCATTTCCAGCACAGCGATGAAATCCGGATGGTAGGAGAGCGAGTTGCCCTGGTGCTCGTAGGGGATGACGAATTGCAGGCGCTCGTTCTTCACATAGGCCAGCACTTCAAGCATCTGCTCCAGGCGCTTGGCTACGCCTTGCTCCCACATCTCCGTGTCGGCCACCACGTAATTCACATGGCTCTTCACCGTTTCGTGCACCTCTTTGGTGGTCAGGAAATCTACATAGCGGGTGGAACCGAGCGCATCGTAGGGCGCCAGGATGGGCAGCAGTTTCTTCTCGCCGTCCTCGCTCAGGTGGTCGGCCACAATGCCCTGCTGTATCTTGGTCAGTGCGCCGTTGAAGTACTCACCGATGGATAAATAGCCGATGACCATGCGGTCCTTGAGTACCACCTGGGTTTGCACGTATTGCTCAACAATGCGCTTAAGTTGCGGGTACAGCCAGATTTTCGGATCCCCGTCTGCATCTTCGTAATAGCGACTGAGCAGGGCTTCCGTAAGGTGGGTGATGACGGTGCCTTCGCGGCGCTCTTTGATTTTTTCCAAATCCTCTTTGATTTCCTGGCCCACAACTCCGCCCAGCACCACTTCGGTGGGCTCGTTTTCAATAATCGTCCTGGATTCTTCAGTGAATTTTGCGGAGAGCTTGCCTTCGTTGAGCTCATAGCGATAGCCAAATACGCGCGGGAAAGTGATTTCGTATTGTGAACGACTCTCCAGGGCGTGTACGCGGTGGTGCACCTTGGGCGCCACTGGCGGCGGGTTGCCCTCGAAGCGCAAGAAGTTGAAGGGCACGCCGTATACCTCGGCGTATTCCTCATTGAGCAGGCCGTTCTCGTTCACCGTGTAGTCCACGCGGCGCAAGGCCCGGCCGACCACCTGCTCGCAGAGCAACTGCGTAGAGAAGGCGCGCACGCCGAGGATATGCGTCACCGTGTTCACATCCCAACCTTCGGTGAGCATGGAGACGGACACGACGCACTTGATGTTTTCGCCCAACTTGCCGGGCTTGCCCACCGTGTTCATCACTTCGCGCAGCAAATCTTCGTCCGTTGGCTCGTCGCGGCCGGGGAAGCGCTTGCGATACTCTTTGCGATATTCCTCTATTTCGCGCGCGAAGACCTTCTTGAAATTGGCGTCTATCTTCTCGCCGCTCTCCAGCTGGTGCGAATCGATGATCAGCGTATTGGGCTTGTCGAAGAAGTGAACGCCATCTTCGTTTCTGAAGATGGGCAGCTTGCCGGGAACGATCTTGCCAGTAGTAGGGTGCTCGAAGCCAGCAATCCAGCGATAGACCAGCTCGGAAACCGTGGTGTTGTTGCACACCACGATCATCACCGGCGGCAGAGCGTGGGAGCTAACTACATGGCTGGCTGGCTGGCTGGCTGGCTGGCTGGCTGGCTGGCTGGCTGGCTGGCTGGCTGGCTGGCTGGCTGGCTGGCTGGCTGGCTGGCTGGCTGGCTGGCTGGCTGGCTGGCTGGCTGGCTATTTCATACTTTTGATAATTTTTTTCGTAATTTCCATACAACGAGAGCAGGGCCGCGGAGAGCTTGGTCGGCAAATCCACCTTGGAGAGATCGTAGTCTCCGGTGCGGAGGCCCCTCTTGGGCAGTTCGTCGCGCACGTGTACCCAGAGGTTGCGGAATTCTGGCATTTCCTCTTGCCGGATGGTGTCTGATTCCACCGGCAGCCGTGGAATTTTCACAACTCCGCTTTCCAGCGCGTCTAGCAGTGAAAAGTCATATAGCGTCCAGGGGAACATCGTGCCCTCCGGATAGCCGGAGCCGCGCAGGAAGTAGGGCGTGGCGGAGAGGTCGATCACGGCATTGACCTCGATTTTTTCTGCCAGGGCTTTAATGCCGTTTATCCACACGCGGGCTTCTGCATTGTTCTCATCGGCTTCTTTGCGGTCGTCGCCAGCCAGCTTCTCTTCGCTGGGGCGGGCCTGGTAACAGTGGTGCGCCTCATCGTTGATGACCAGCACTCGGGACTTGCCGGCAATCGACTTGAAAGCGCGGTTGACCATTGCGGTGGCTGATTCTTTCGTCACTTGTTCATCAATCAGCCCGGTGGACTTTAGCACGGCCCCCATTTTGATTCTCGGATTGCTGCGCAGTTCCAGTTGGTGGTAGTTGGTGATCAGGATTTTTGCCGCCTGCAACTGCTCCATATCGTGATGGGAAACAATGTCGCGTTCGCGGTAATAGTTCTTTTGCTCGCTGGGTTGCAGCACGCGCAGACGGTCGCGGATGGTGATGCCGGGCGTGATGATGACAAAGGTATCCGTGAAACGAGTGTCCGCCGGATAGCGCACCTTGTTCAAGGTGTTGTAGGCGATCATCATCGCCATAACCACTGTCTTGCCGGTGCCGGTTGCCATTTTGAAGGCCAGGCGGTACAAGCCGGGGTTGGCTTCCTGGTTCGCTTTGGTGAGTGCGGCGATTGCCCAGGCCTCCCCGGCTTTTTCAGCCACCTCATTGATGTAGATAAGGGTTTCCAGCGCTTCAATCTGGCAGAAGAACAGCTTGTTCTCCCGGCTTTCATCCCGCCAATACAAGAGCAGTTCCCGCGAAGTGCGCGTAATGCCAGGATACTCGGCTGCCCGCCAGTCGCCTACCTTCCCCCGGACCTTGTTGATGAATTCGTTTTCTTGCTGGAGTTCTTCGCCAAAGGCGCCTTCCGCATCGGCCAGTTCCAATTGTTGTTTACGATTCCTGGCACGCGGTACAGGGATGTAGAAGCTGCTTGGCCGGCGGCCTTCGATAATTTCGTCGCTCAAGCCGCGCTGGTCGGCAGCGAAGTGCCGAGTGGGCTCGTAATATGGAGAATTGAGAATTGGTGACGTTTTCATCCCCTGACAATTAAACCATTAAACCCAGCGTTAGGTTTGTGTAGGGCGGTTTGCAAACCGCCCTACTATCGATATTCATCCTGTTCCCAATTGATTGGATTGGCCTGGATGTACGCGTAAACAGCCTCGTATTCTCGTTCGTTGCGAATGATGCGCTCGTAATAATTGCGCTGCCAGAAACGCAGTCCAGCTGTGTTTTCGGCAGCGTTTATTTGCACGGTGGTGTGGGTTTTGTATGCGCCGACAATTCGCCCTAGGGGCTTCGGCCGAACAGAATCAGACGTGGGGCCGCTTTTGCTAGGGTCGGTTTTGGTAGGGGCGCTTTGCAAAGCGCCCCTTCGAGAGTTGCTGACAACAATAATGGCGTGGGCATGGTTGGGCATTATGCAGAATACGGGAATGCTGACCAGCGGAAAACGCTCTGGCAGCCAGCCCCATGCCTGCGAGGCAATCATTCCCAAGCCACTATACTGCATTCCACCCCCGATAACTGCCCCCAGGCGATGCTCCTTGCCTTCGACGCAAAGGGTCACAAAATATGCGCCGGGTTGGCTGTAATCGTACTCCGGCAGACGGATGGAACGGCGTTGTCGTGGCGGCATGTTTACCCGGACTTTCTGGCATGCAAAACAGCATCGCGTAGTAGGGGCGGTTTGCAAACCGCCCCTACCGGTCCGCTAAAACGCCAACTTCTGCTCTTTCAGCGAGACGTAGCGACCCTGGCCGATGATCAGGTGGTCGAGCACCTCGATCTCCAGCAGGCGGCCGGCTTCGCGCACCTGGCGGGTGAGGGCGATGTCGTCGGCGCTGGGGGTTGGGTCGCCGCTGGGATGGTTGTGGACCAGGATCAGCGCGGCGGCATTGCGGCGGATGGCGGCTTTGAACAGCTCGGCCATGCGCACTTGGGCGGAGTTGAGCGTGCCCTGCGAGACCTCGTCGATGGCGATGACCTTGTTGCGCGTGTCCAGCAGGATGGCGCGCAGGTGCTCCTGCTCCAGCCCGGCCATCTCGTACTGCACCAGGGCGGCGGCGTCCGCCGGGCTGGCGATGGCGGGGCGTTCGCCCGGCTCTTGCACGGCCAGGCGGCGGCCCAGTTCGATGGCCGCCTTGAGCGTGGCCGCCTTGGCTTCGCCCAGGCCGTGCTGGCTCTTGACATCGTCAAAGTCGGCGCGCTGCAGGCCGGCCAGACCGCCGAAGTGACTCAGCAGCCGCTCGCCCAGGCGCACGGCGCTTTCGCCCGGCACGCCGGTGCGCAGCAGCACGGCCAGCAGTTCAGCGGTGCTCAGCGAGCGGGCGCCCTGCTGGCGCAGGCGCTCCCGCGGTCGTTCGGCGCTAGGCAAATCAGCAATGCGATATGGAGTGCTCATGGGTGTCCCCGTTCTTAGGCAGGATTAGGCTAGGATAAGCTCCGCTTGTAGTTTGCATTGACACGCCATTTTGCGCAAGGTATAGTCCTGCGCATGAAGCGCAATGCCTGGCTGCTGGGGCTGGCCGCGCTGGTGCTTGCCGGCGCCGCTTGCAACCTGCAACGGGTATTGGACCCCTCGCTGCCCACTTCCACCCTGGCCAGCAGCCCGCCCCAAGAACCCAGCGCCACTCCTCCGCCGCTCACCCCGGTGCCCACACTCACTCTTGAAGCGCGCATTGAAGCCGCCGACCAGCTGTACTTCTTCGGCGACTGGGAAGGCGCGCTGGCCGAATACGAACGCGCCTTCCGCCAGAGCGAAGACCCCGAGTGGCAGGCGGCAGCGCGGCTGGGCATGGCCCGCGTCTACCGCCAGCGCGGCGAGTTCACCCGCGCCCGCGACACGCTGCAAGCTCTCTCGCTCGACTATGCCGGCACGCCTTCGGCGGCGCGGGCCTATTACGCCCTGGGCCAGGTGTATCAAGACCTGAACAACCCACTGGCGGCGGCTGAGGCCTACCAGCAATATATGGACGCCAGCCCCGGGCTGCTCGACTCCTATGTACATGAACGCCGCGGCGACCTGTTCTACCAGGCGGCCAATTACCCGGCGGCGATCGAGGCTTACCAGCTGGCAGCGGACAGCCCGCGGCTGGGCGACCCGCTGAACCTGCAGGTCAAGATCGGCAATATGCAGCTGGCCGCCGGCGACAGGGCCGCCGCCATCGTCAGCTACCAGGCAGTCTTCGAGGCCACCGGCAATGATTACCTGCGGGCGGACCTGGACCTGCTGATCGGCCGGGCTTATCGCGACCTGGGCGACACGGCTACGGCCTACGAGCGCTTTCAGCACGCGGTCAACAGCTATCCGCTGGCCTTCTCCAGCCACGCGGCGCTGGTGGAGCTGGTCAACGCCGGCCAGCCGGTGAGCGAATTCCAGCGCGGCCTGGTAAATTACCACGCGGCGGTGACCACGCAGGCCGCCACCTGCGGAGCCAGTTCGCAGGCGGCGGTGGAGCTGTACATCCTGGCGATTGCGGCGTTTGACCGCTATTTGCAGGCCAACCCGGACACGACCGACGACTCAGCCGCCTACTACCGCGCCCTGTCCCTGCGCGCCATGGGCGATTATCCGGCGGCTTTGCAGGCCTGGGACCGCCTGATCAACGACTATGCCTATGCCGCCAATTGGGTGGATGCTTACCGCCAGAAGGCGCGCACGCAGTGGCTGTGCCAGCAAGACTATGACGGGGCGATCGAGACGCTGCTGACTTTTGTGGCGCGCACGCCCAGCCAGCCGGCTTCGGCGGAGTTCCTGTTCCTGGCCGGGCAGATCGCCCAGAATGGCGGGCGCCTGACGCGTTCTGTGGAGATCTGGCCTCGGGTGGCCAACGAATACCCTTCTTCCAGCCATGCCTATAACGCCATTTACCGGGCCGGCATCAGCGCGTATCGCTTGGGGAACTTTGTGGAGGCGCAGGGCCTGTTCCTGCGCGCGTTCCAGTCCGCGCTGAGCCTGGAAGAAGAGGCCCAGTCGCAGTTCTGGTTTGGCAAGGCCTTGCAGGCCCAGGGCGACGCAGACGGCGCGCGCAGCGCCTGGACCCGGGCGGCGGCAGCTGACCCGACCGGCTATTACAGCGAGCGCGCCGCAGACCTGCTGGCCGGCCGGGCGCCTTTCCAACCCCCAGCCAATTTCTCCTTCGACTACGATGTGGAAGCCGAACGGCGTGAGGCCGAAGCCTGGCTGCGCACGGCCTTCGCCCTGCCGGCGGATACCGACCTCAGCGTACCCGGCCCGCTGCTGAGCGACCCGCGCTTCCAGCGCGGTACCGAGCTGTGGAAACTGGGCGAGTACGAGCTGGCCCGCGCCCAGTTTGAGAGCCTGCGCCAGAACCTGACCACCGACGCGGCCAATTCCTACCGGCTGGCCAATTACCTGATCGACCTGGGGCTGTACCGCACCGGCATCTTCGCCGCCCGGGAAGTGCTGAACATGCAGAGCATGAGCGACGCGGCCACGCTGACCAGCGCGCCGGTCTACTTCAACCGCTTGCGCTTTGGGGCCTATTACAAAGACCTGGTGCTGGCGGAAACCGCCAAAGAGGGCCTGGACCCGCTGTTCTTCTACAGCATGATGCGCCAGGAGAGTTTATTCGAGGGTTTCGTCACTTCTTCGGCGGGCGCCTATGGGCTGATGCAGATCATCCCCGCCACGGCGGATTACCTGGTGGGCCTGACCAATTGGCCGCCGAACTTTGAGTACGACGACCTCTACCGGCCTTATGTCAGCATTCCGCTGGGGGCACATTACCTGGCGATCCAGACCAATGGCTACGACGGCGATATGTACGCGGCCCTGGCGGCCTACAATGCCGGGCCGGGCAATGCCTCCTATTGGCAGGGCTTGCTGGATGAGGACGACCCCGACCTGTATTTAGAGGTAATCACTTTTGCGGAGACGCACAACCACATCCGCAGCATTTACGAGCTCTACAACATCTATAGAGATCTGTATTCGACGCCGTAAGGGCTAATTTTCGGTCTGAGGGGTGACTTCCAGCGGTGCGTCCAGCTCTTCGGCTGCGCTGCGCGTGACCAGGAACCATTCGTGGATGTTGGCGAAGCGGTCGCTGGACTGGTAGATGGGACCCATCGACACGCCGCGCACCTGGCTGGAGATGGCGTAGCTGTAGACGGGGAAGTAGAGCGGCAGCGCGGGCAGTTCAAAACCAAAGTGAGTTTGGAAGTTGCGGTACAGGCGCTGGCGCTGGTTCTGGCTGATGGAGACGCGCGCTTGCTCCAGGTATTCGCTGGCACGGCGGTCGTCCCACTTGGAATAGTTCTGCCCGCCGGTGATGCCGGACTGGTGCCAGAATGGGTAGGGGTCCGGGTCGGGTGAATTGGCCAGGTTGAGGTCCACCAGGGCGGCCTGGTAAGTGCGCGGGTCGAGGTAGTCGCTGACCAGTGTCTCGTAGGGCAGGCCGCGCAGGGTGACGATCACGCCCAGCGCGCTGAGATCCCGGCGGATGTTTTCGGCGATGCTGGGGTAGGGCTCAATGTCGGGGTGCAGCAGCTCGAACTCAAGGGCCAGTCCGTCGCGCACACGCACTTGTCCACCTTCGGCGGGGATGATATAGCCGGCCTGGCGCAGGGTGTTCGTGGCAGCCTGGGTGTCGAACGGCAGGGAGGGGATATTCTCGTTGTAAGCCCAACTGCCGGGCAGCACCGGCCCGTCGGCGATGAAGGCCTGGCCCAGCAGGTGCTGGTCTATGATCTGCTGGCGGTTGATGCCACTGAGCAGGGCCTGGCGCACTTCGACTTCCTGAAAGAAGGGCACCGAGGAATTGTCCAGGTTGAGCAGCAGGATGCCCAGTCGCGGCAGGCGGCCGGTGTAGAGGTTGAGCGTAGGCTCATTCAATATACTGGGCAGGGTTTGGTTGTCCACGTAGCTGATGCCGAGGATGTCGCCGTTCTGGTAGGCTTGCAGGGCCGCTGCGGAACTCTCGAAATATTCGAAGGTGATCTCATCAATGAAGGGCCGCCCGGCGTAGTAGCCGTCCCAGGCCTGCAAGACCAGGCCGGTCAGCGTGCCATCTTCGGTCAGGCGTTCCACAAAACGATAGGGGCCAGAGCCCACCGGCTCCAGGTTGAAGGGCGCATTGAGCAGGGCGGCTGGGTCCATCTCGCCCAGGATGTGCTGGGGCAGCACGCCGAAGCTCAGGCTGTCCATAAAGGGCGCAAAAGGCGCCGGCAGCAGGAACTGGATGTTGAGGGCGTCGAAGACGTTGACCTCCACGCTCTGCCACAGAGCGCGCACATCTTCGGAGATGGGCAGGGCAGGGTTGCGCATCAGCTCCACGGTGAAGGCAATGTCGGCCGTGGTCAGCGGCTGGCCGTCATGCCACTGCAGGCCCTCGCGCAGTTTGAGGTTGTATTGCAGGCCGTCCAGGGAGATGCCCCAGATTTCCGCCAGGTCAGGCTGCGGGTTGCCGCGGTCGTCGAAGCGCACCAAGCCGCTGAAGATCAGGCGGTTCACGTCCTGATCGACGGCGTTGTCGTCATCCAGCAGGGGATTGAGGCGGCCGAGGCTGCCGACCAGGCCCTCAATATAGATGCCGCCTTGCGCCGGGGCGGCGCTAAAGGCGTTCAGCAAAGGCTGTTGGGTCAGCAACAGAACGGCGATGGCCAGCAGAGCCACCGCGACAAGCATGACCTGCCAGCGCAGTTTACTCATTTGAAGAGAAGCAGATTAGCCGGTGACGTATACCGTGTACAGCGCCAGGGCGAAGAACAAAACGCTGAGCAGAATGGTGACGCGGAACAGCGTCTTTTCGATGCCGCGGCGAGCGGTAAAGGAGCCGCCACCCATGTCACCGCCGGTCAGGCCGCCCAGGCCCGCGCCCTTGCTCTGCACCACAATGCTGGCTACCAGAGCGATTGAGAGGAGGATCATTGCGATATTCAAAAGGGATGCTTGCATCAGGTCACCAATCTTTCGAGTTAAGTCGCCGGATTATACCTTTTGCACTGCAAATGCGTCAATGAGTGGACTGGCGCCAGCGCTGGGCAAAAGCTGCTCTTTTCGTTGCGAAACTTTTGTTCTATAATCTTGCACTATGGCCGGCTTCAATCTGCATGCCCCTTTTCAGCCCACTGGCGACCAGCCGGAGGCCATTCGCCAATTGATGGAGGGCATTCGCCGTGGGGACAAGGAGCAAGTGCTGCTGGGCGCCACTGGCACAGGCAAGACCTATACGATCGCCAATGTGATCCAGCAGATGCAAAAGCCGACCTTGGTGCTGGCGCACAACAAGACCCTGGTGGCGCAGCTGTACGCTGAGTTCAAAGAATTCTTCCCTGACAATGCGGTGGAGTTCTTCACTTCGTATTACGACTATTACCAGCCGGAAGCCTATGTACCGCGCAGCGACCTCTATATAGAAAAAGAGACCGATATCAATGAAGAGATCGAGCGTCTGCGCCTGGCGGCGACGACTTCGCTGATGTCGCGTTCGGATGTGATCATCGTGGCTTCGGTGTCGTGCATCTATGGCTTGGGCAACCCCGAAGCTTATGGCCGGGTGGTGATCAACCTGGACAGCGGCAAACCCTACCGCCGCGAGACGCTGCTGCGCCAACTGGTGGACATCCATTATGAGCGCAAGGACACCGACCTCGGCCCCGGCGTGTTCCGGGTGCGCGGCGACACGCTGGAAGTGGTGCCGGCCTACCAGGACAAGCTGGCCTACCGCATCACCTTCTTTGGCGACGAGGTTGAGCGCATTGCGGAGATCCACACCGTCACCGGCGAGATCGCCCGCGAGATGGACACCATCGCCATCTACCCGGCGCGGCACTTCATCACCGACGAAGACAAGCTGGCTGCGGCGATCATTGGCATTGAGCAGGAGCTGGAAGAGCAGATTGCCTATCTGAAAGCCAACGACAAGCTGCTGGAGGCCCAGCGCATCGAGCAGCGCACACGCTACGACCTGGAGATGCTGCGCCAGGTGGGCTACTGCACCGGCATCGAGAACTATTCGCGTCACATGGACCAGCGCGCCCCGGGCACGCCGCCCTGGACGCTGATCGACTATTTTCCCGCCGACTTCCTGATGGTCATCGACGAATCGCACATGACCATCCCGCAGGTGGGCGGCATGTACAACGGCGACCGGGCGCGCAAGGAAGTGCTGGTGGAGTACGGCTTCCGCCTGCCTTCGGCGGTGGACAACCGCCCGCTGACCTTTGATGAATTCGAGAACCGCCTGGGCACCATCATCTACACTTCGGCCACGCCGGCAGACTATGAGATGCGCCGCGCGGCGCAAGTGGTGGAGCAGATCATCCGGCCCACCGGGCTGGTGGACCCCGAGGTGGAAGTGCGGCCTATCGAGGGCCAGGTGGATGACCTGATCGGCGAGATCAGCAAACGCGTCTCCGCCGGCGAGCGCGTGCTGGTGACCACCCTGACCAAACGCATGGCCGAGGACCTGACCGAGTATCTGCAAGAGATGGGCATCAAAGTGCAGTATTTGCATTCCGAGGTGGACACGCTGGACCGCATCAGCATCCTGCGTGACCTGCGTCTGGGCATGTACGACGTGATCGTGGGCATCAACCTGCTCCGCGAAGGCTTGGACCTGCCCGAAGTTTCGCTGGTGGCGATTCTGGACGCCGACAAGCAGGGCTTCCTGCGTTCCGAGACCTCGTTGATCCAGACGATTGGCCGGGCAGCGCGGCATGTGCGCGGCCGGGTGATCATGTACGCCAACAAGATGACCGATGCGATGCGCTACGCCATCCAGGAGACCAACCGCCGCCGCGAGAAGCAGACGGCTTACAACGTGGCCCACGGCATTGAGCCGGTGGGCATCGTCAAGGCGGTGCGCGACCTGACCGACCAGCTGAAGCGCACGGCGGTGGCCGAGGACGGGGCGGAGTACGACGGCGAAAAGGCGCGGCGCATGCCGCGCCGCGAGCTGGAGGGAGCCATCCGTGCGCTGGATGCCCAGATGCGCGAGGCGGCCAAGAACCTGCAGTTCGAGCAGGCCGCTTTGCTGCGCGACCAGCTGTATGAGATGCGCACCCTGCTGGCTGAGGAGGGCAACCTTAAGCCCTGGGAGCGGATGCGCGTGATCGCCGGTTTGGATGATGAAGAGTAACTGTCATTGCGAGGTCGGCTGCGTTTCAATGCAGCCGACCGAAGCAATCTCCGACATGCGATACGGATCTGATTTTAGATTGCTTCGTCGCACTTGCTCTGCAAGTGCTCCTCGCAATGATGATTGATATGCCCCCCACCAACAACGTCACCCGCATGCTGGCCGCCAAGAAAGTGGCCTTTGCCGCTCATGAGCTGCCCGCTGAGAAGCTGGGCGGAGAGGAGGCGGCGGCCTATCTCGGCGTGCCGGCCCAGCAGATGTTCAAGACCATCGTAGCCGTGCGGACCAGCGGCGGCAAGCCGGTGCTGGCCCTGGTGCCCGCGCCGGCCCAGCTCTCGCTGAAGGCGCTGGGCCGGGCGCTGGACGCCAAACTGCAGTTGGCCAGCCTGGCGCAGGCCGAGCAGCTGACCGGCCTGCAGACCGGCGGCATCTCGCCACTGGCGCTGATCGGCAAGGGTTTCGACACGGTGCTGGACCAGTCTGCGCTGGACTTCGAGACGATCTATTTATCCGGAGGACAGCGCGGGATCAATATCTCAATGAACCCCAAAGATCTGGTGGCGCTGACGCGGGCGAGGGTGGTGGGGATTGCAGAAAGCTGACTGCTAGAAGCACATTTGAATTATGAAGTCAGAATTGTAGGCTGCCCACTGCTTCGCGAATTATTGAGCCAGTTTTTCCAAATACTCGATTCCCAGAGCCAGGGCCGCTTCGGCGGCTTGCTCTTTGACCGCCAGGCGGTCGCCATCAAAGTTGAACTTGCGGGTCCAGATGCCGTCGGCGGCGCTCAGCGCCATCCACACCGTGCCCACCGGCTTATCCGGCGTGCCGCCGCCTGGGCCGGCAATGCCACTGATGGCGATGCCGATATCGGCGGCCAGCGCCCGGCGGCAGCCCAGCGCCATTTCGCTGACGGTTTCGGCGCTGACCGCGCCATGCTGCTCCAGCGTGGTCCAGCTGACGCCCAGCAGGCGCACTTTGGCTTCGTAGGCATAGGCGGTCACGCTGCCCATGTAGTAGGTGGACGAACCGGCCACGTTAGTCAAGCGGTGGCCCACCAGGCCGCCAGTGCAGGACTCGGCCAGGCCCAGGCGCAAACCGCGCTCACGCAGTTTGTCGCCGATTAAGGTTTCCAAATTTTGGGTCATATTGGCTGGGATTGTACTGCACGCCTTCGGGTTTCTCGATAGAATATCTGTGCGATGATGTTGCCTGAAATTCAAGCCCAGCTCAAGACTTTGCCCAACAAAGCCGGCTGCTACCTGATGAAGGACGCGGACGGCAAAGTGATCTATGTGGGCAAAGCGATCAACCTGCGCAGCCGGGTGCGTTCGTATTTCCACAGCGCCGCCCAGCAGGACAATAAAACGCGGGTGCTGGTCAATCACATTCGTGACATCGAATGGATCATCGTCGCTTCCGAACTGGAAGCCTTGATCCTGGAAATGAACCTGATCAAGAAGCACAAGCCGCGCTACAACGTGCGGCTCAAGGACGACAAGCGCTACCCCTACATTAAAGTACACTTGGCGGACGTGTTCCCTAAGGTCACTGTCACCCGCAACATGCAAGCGGACGGCTCACGCTATTTTGGGCCGTACACCAGCGTGTGGGCGGTGCACAAAACGCTGGATGTGCTGCGCCGCATCTTCCCCTACCTGACCTGCGACCGCGAGATCACCGGCCAGGACGAACGTGCTTGCCTGTATTACGACATCAAGCTGTGCAATGCGCCCTGTATCGGCAAGATCGATCAGGCTGATTACCGCCAGATGATCAGCGATTTGTGCGATTTCCTGAATGGACGCACCGAGCCGGTGGTGCAGCGGCTGCAAGCCGAGATGGCTCAGGCTTCGGATGAGCTGCGCTTCGAGAAAGCCGCGGGGCTGCGCGACCAACTGGAGGCGATCCGCACCATCGTCGAGCGTCAGCGCGTGGTGTCCAACGATTACGCCGACTCGGATGTGATCGCCATGGCGCGCTCCGAGCGCGAAGCCTGCGTGCAGGTCTTCTTCATCCGCAACGGCAAGCTGATCGGCCGCGAGTACTTCATGATGGAGAACACCGCCGAAACCCCGGATGCGGACGTGCTGGCCGAATTCATCAAGCAGTTCTACGACCAGGCCGCCAGTGTGCCGGAAGAAGTGCTGCTGCCGCACGAAGTGGAAGAAGCCCAGGTGATCCGCCAGTGGCTGAGCAAGCAGCGCGGCAATGGCGGCGTGGAGATCAAAGTGCCGCGCCGCGGCCAGAAGCGTGACCTGATCCGCATGGCGGCCGAGAACGCCAGCGAGACGCTCAATGCGCTGCAAACGCAGTGGAAGGCGGACGCCCACCGCCAGACCGAAGCGCTGACGGAGATTCACGATGCCCTGGAGCTGCCGCGGGCGCCTGAGCGCATTGAATGCTACGACATCTCCAACACGCAGGGCACGGCGGCGGTGGGCAGCATGGTGGTCTTCGAGCGCGGCGTGGCCAACAACCGTCTGTACCGGCGCTTCAACATCAAGAGCGTGCAGGGGCCGGACGACTTCGCCAGCATGCAGGAGGTGCTCACCCGCCGCTTCCGCCGCTGGCAGGCCGCCCAGGAAGACGCTGCCCTGCCGGGCGCCAAACCGGACCCGGCCTTCGGCGGCCTGCCGGACCTGCTGATCGTGGACGGCGGCAAGGGCCAGCTGGCGCGCGCCGTGGCCGTCTTGGACGAATTCGGCCTGCTGGAACGGGTGCCGGTGGCCGCGCTGGCCAAGCAAAGTGAAGAGATCTTCCTGCCAAGAGCCGAACAAGGCATCCTGCTGCCGCGCAATTCGCAGGGCTTGTTCCTGCTGCAGCGCATCCGCGACGAAGCGCACCGCTTCGCCATCACCGCGCACCGCGCCCGCCGCAGCAAGAGCGGCGTGGCTTCGCGGCTGGATGAAGTGCCCGGCATCGGCCCCAAGCGCCGCCGGGCCTTGTTCAAGGCTTTCGGTTCGATCGAGGCGATGCGCGCCGCCAGCCTGGAACAGCTGACTGCGGTGGAAGGCGTCACGCTGGCTTTGGCGGAACAGCTCAAAGCGCACCTTGAGTAACTGCCAGGTCTTGGGTTAAACTGGCGGCATGAGCAAAAAAGACAGGCAAAAACAGAAAATCAGCTTCAGCCAGATGGTGTTTTCAGTGATCGCCGTTCTGGTCATCATCGCCATGGTGCTGGGGGCGGTGCTTAGCCTCTAGCAGCTCCATTCGCACATAGGCAAATCTATCAAAACCTCCAATTCTGCAGCTGATTGCCCTTATAATCAGCCGATCGAATTGGAGGATTATCTTGACATATAAATTGAACAGCACGTTATTGGTACTGGTCGCGCTATTGCTGGCGGCCTGTGGTGGGGCCGCAGTTGAGGCGACACCCGAAACGATCATCGTTGTAGTCACTGCCACCCCCGAAATTGTTGAAGAGCCTGTTGAAATAGATAGCACCGTTGAGGTTCGCACGATTCAGGACGTCAATATGCGTGCGGGCGATGGTACCGCCTATGGTGTCGTCACGATCGTGCCTGGGAATGCCACGGTCGAAGTGATCGGCAAGAACAGCAGCGGTTCCTGGCTCCAGGTGGTTTACAACGGTGCAACTGGCTGGATTTCTACACCTTTCACTGAAGGGGAAGTGCCTGCGGATGTTCCGGTAGTGCAGGCTCCCCCGCCGCCGGCAGGCGGTGGGCAGGCTGCTCAGCCGACCAGCACCAGCGCTCCGGCCGCTGGCGGCGGGGGAGGCAATGCGGGTGGCGGTGGTGGTAATGCGGGCGGTGGCAACGATGCTGGGGGTAACGCCGGCGGAGCCCAAGTGGCGCCAGCCGACAGCAATATCTCAGTCAGCGCTAACATCAAGAACCAGAGCAGCACCCACACCGGCGAGATTTCCTACCCGGAGGGCGATGCCCAGGACCGGGTGGCCGTGAACGTGTCTGGCTTTGACAGCAACACTACCTCGGGTGAATTGCGCTTTACGCTGACCTGTACCGGGCAGGGCGTGGCCAATGTCAAGGTGACCGCGATCAGCAGCAATGGCGGCACCCCGGCTTGTAACAATACTTGGACGGCGTTTTTCACCAACGTCAGCACCAATCACAACATCACCATCTTGTTGGATGCGGGTGCGGCGGCTTACGTCAACTGGACACTGCTGATTACCAAATAAGCAAGCATGTAAAATAAAAAAAGCCCCGCTGAATCTCAGCGGGGCTTTTTTGTGGCATCTCGGGTAGGAGTGGGTTTGAGAGTTTTTGATAGGCCCGGGTGGGATAAATAGCCCAGTGCGGCACATCGCCGCCTGGAGGTGTGATGGCTAAGAAAGCTCATTTGTGGCTGTTCCCGGCCGCTGTGATTCTGGGAATCGTGTTCGATTTCCTATTCTGGGGACGCGGCATCGGTTTTTCTTTTTCGGTTTACATGGCTTTGCTGCTGGCCGCCGGCTTCTGGCTGGCGCAGCGCACCGGGTTAAAGCCAGCACCCCCAGCCCTGTGGCTGCTGCTGCCCATTGCCTTGCTCTCCCTGGTCAGCGGGGTGCGCACGGAGCCGCTGACCGTGCTGCTCAGCCGCACGGCCGCGGTGGGTCTGCTGGCTTTGTTCGCCATCAGCTTTCTGGGCGGGCAGTGGCCGCGCTTCGGCTTCGTGGACTATGTTTACAAGCTGCTGGGCTTCATCCCGCAGGGGCTGGGGTTGATGCGCGCCAATGGAGCGGCGCCCAAGAGCGGGGCGCTGCGCTGGCTGCTGCCTGTGGGGCGCGGCCTGCTGCTGGCCCTGCCGCTGCTGGGCTTTCTGATGGTGCTACTGGCTTCGGCCGATGCCTTTTTTGCCGAATGGGTGGAGCGCTTCTTCGCTGACTTTGAGCGCCTGCCGGAATTCCTGTTGCGCGGCTTCATCATCCTGGTCGTGGCCTACATGCTGGCCGCGGCGTACAGCTATGCCTTTGAACGCAGCCAGAAGCAAGCCCTGATCGGGGAAGACAAACCCTGGGTGTATCCTTTCATTGGCTTCCCGGAAGTGACTACTGTGCTGGTCAGCGTCAATCTGCTGCTGATGGTTTTCGTTTTCGTGCAGTTCCGCTATTTCTTTGGCGGTTTGGCCAACATTGTCGAAGGTCCGGCCGGGTTTACCTTTGCTGAATATGCCCGGCGCGGCTTTGCCGAGTTGGTGGTGGTCTCGCTGACCTTGCTGGGCTCTTTCATGCTCTTGAGCGCCCTCTCCAAGCGTGAGAACACCAGGCAGCACGCCTGGTTTGCCGGGCTGGGCTTTATGCTCTTCGCGCAGGTGGCGGTGATTTTGGTCTCCGCCTTCCAGCGGCTGCTGCTGCTGGAGCAGGCCTATGGCTTCAGCCGCCTGCGCACCTACCCGCACGTGTTCATGATCTGGCTGGGGCTGTTGCTGCTGGCCGTGGTTGTGTTGGAGGCCTGGCGCCGCCCGCGCGCTTTTGCGCTGGCTGTGCTGGCGGCCAGCCTGGGCTTTGTGCTGAGCCTGCCGATCCTGAATGTGGATGCCTTCATCGTGCGCGCCAATATTGCGCATGCCCGCGAGGCGCTGATCGGTTCGGTGCACCAGAACGACCCGGCCGCCTCCCGCCTGGGCAGCGACGGTCCGCTGGACTACGGCTATCTGGCCCAGCTGTCTGCGGACGCTATCCCGGCGCTGGTCGAAGGCTATCGCACCGCGCAGGCCCATGGCGATGAAGCCCTGGCCAAGCCGCTGGCCGCCGGGTTGGCCTGTTATTTCTACTTCAACCCCGAAAAGCTGCAGCCGGACTGGCGCGAGTGGAATGCAGCCGAGGCGGCCGCCCGCCGCGCCTGGGCCGACCTGCAGGCTGACCCCGCCTTCCCCGCATTCAGCTATACCGAGAGGGAAGACCTGCCGTCTGTCAACCTGGATGGCGAGGCCTGGTCTTGCTATCCGCAGTGGCAGCGCTAGGGGCGGCCGGCAAGCCAATGGTATGATTCCCGGCGTGACCGCCGCCCCAAATACGGCCCAGCGCAGCAACCCGGAATGGCTGGAGGCACTGCACGACGCCTCCCCCGAAGCCATTGAGGACCTGCGTGCGGTGCTGCTGCGCGGCCTGCGTGCCGCCCTGGCGGGCCGCGTGCAGGATGACCTGGACAGCCTGGCCGAGGACTTTGCCCAGGAAGCCCTGCTCAAAGTCCTCGGCAACTTGGATTCGTTCCGGGGCGAAAGCCGTTTCACCACCTGGGCGCAAAAAATCGCGGTGCATGTGGCGCTCTCGGAGCTGCGTCGTCGTCGCTGGCGAGACATTCCCTTACAAGTCTTCACCGAATCCAGCGAGGGTGATGAGCTGACTCCCAGCATCCTCACCGATCACAGCCCTCAGCCCGAGCAACTGGCCAGCCAGCGCGAGCTGATGGGCATGGTGGAGCAGCTCATTTTCGAGGAGCTCACCGAGCGCCAGCGCACTGCCATGCTGGCCATTCTGCAGGACGGGCTGCCGCTCAGCGAGGTGGCCGAGCGCCTGGAGACCAACCCCAACGCGCTCTACAAGCTGCTGCATGATGCCCGCCAGCGGTTGCGCCAGAAATTGGAAGAAAAGAGCGGCCTTTCCACCCAGGAATTGCTGGCGGTTTTCGAGGCCGACTAGGTAATACTCACCCTGTAAAGAGCGTCAATACACAAATCTATGGCACGCATCCAATCCGAAACCCTTAAGAAACTCATTCGCAGAGCGCTGCACACACGCAGCGAGGAAATCGGCTGCGAGACGTGCTTTGAAAGCCTGGACCGCTTTGTGGAGCTGGAGTTGGACGGCAAAGACGCCTCGCAGGCTTTCCCGTTGATCAAGTACCATTTGGAGCTTTGCACGGGCTGCGCCGATGAATATCAGGCGCTTTTGGCTGCTTTAAATGAATTGCAGGCAGATTCGTCTGCCGACTTGCCTTCCTAGCCTGCCATTAATTTGTTTGATATTGCAATCCAGGCCTGCTGGGTATAATTACGCCCATGTCTGAGCCAGAATTCACCGAAGAAACCACCCCCAATACACCGGTCAGCGACCCTGCCGCCACCCAAAAGGTCAGTGCTGCGTCTGCTGGCGCGCCCCGGCCGCGCCGCTGGACCTGGATCTTGGGTGGCCTGGGCTTGCTGCTCCTGCTGGGCGGGCTGGGCGCTTTGGCTGGCTACCAGACGGCGCTGATGGCGCGCCAAAATGAGCAAGCTCTGCAGAGCGCGGTAGAAGCCCATTACCAATACGAGCTGGCCCTGGGCGACCTGCAGCAGGGCGCCTGTGCCCGTGCCAAAGAGCGCCTGATCTACGTGATCGAACTGATGCCCGACCACCCGGCGGCGCAGAGCGCCCTGGTGGAAGCCTCGATATGCGAACAAAGCGACCCGATGGCCGGTATCGGCGATACGACCACAGAGCCGGAAGCTGAGCCGCCCCCGGACCTGCGCGGCGCCGACACGATCTTTAATGAACTGCCCTCACGCATGTCCGCCAATGACTGGAGCGGCACGCTGACCTCGCTGGACACCCTGCGCCGCAACTTCGCAGACTATAAACCGATCGAAGTGGACGGCCTGTACTATGTGGCCCTGCGCCAGCGCGGCGTGGCGCGCATCCTCTCCGGCGAATTGGAGCCGGGCATTTTTGATTTGAACCGGGCAGAGCAGATCGGCCCGCTGGATAATGAAGTCACCAACTATCGCCAATGGGCGATCTGGTACCTGGTGGGTTCCAGCTTCTGGGAGATCGACTGGCCGCAGGCCGTGCAGTATTTCAGTTACGTGAAGGATGCGGCCCCCAGCCTGCACGATCTCAGCTTCGTCAGCGCGCTGGACCGCTACAACACCGCTTTGGTGCGCTACGCCGAGGACATGGTGGATGAGGCCATGCGCCTGGGAGTACAGAAGCAGTGGTGCTCGGCTGAGGAGCGTATTTACGAGGCCAACGCCATTACACCGCTGACGCCTGAGCAGCAGGCCGAGGCCGACCGCTTCAGCCAAAACTGCCTGGAACACGGCAACGAATAACCCCACAGCATGATCCCCGACTGGGCGCTGCTGATCTCTTTTTGGTTGCACATGTTGGCCACCGCGGTCTGGCTGGGCAGCCTGGCAGCCCTGGCCCTGTTTGTCCTGCCCAGCTTGCGCCGGCGACTGCCCGCCGCGGAATACGCTGCCTGGCTGCAGGCGCTCAACACGCGCCTGGACCCACTGGGCTGGTTCAGCCTGGGGCTGCTGACCTTTACCGGGCTGATGCAGATGACGCCCAACCCCAATTACGACGGCTTTCTGAGCATCAGCAACCCGTGGGCGGTGGCTATGCTGGCCAAACACCTGGTCTTCTTCGCCATGATCGGCGTTTCTGCCTACCTGACCTGGAAGGTCTCGCCTGCCCTGGGGCGCGCCGCCCTGCGCCGGGCGCGCAGTAAGGGCGACCCCGACGCAGGCGACTTGGCCTTGCTGGCCCAGTTCCAGCGTCTGGTAACCGCCAACTTGCTGCTGGGTTTGCTGGTGTTGGTCTTCACTGCCTGGGCGCGGGTTTCCTAAACTACGACGCAAACGGCATAAAGCTTGCACATCTCTGAAGAAACGGAGGTGTGCTTTGAATTCCGATTGGATTGGCATAGCGGCTCTGGTGGCCGTGCATTTGGGTTTTGCCGCCCTGCTGGGCGCCTTTGCTGGCCGCGCCAAGGACTTGTCCAGCAGCAGCGCCAGCTTCCTGGCGGCCCTGGCCTATTTCGGATCCAGCTTGAGCTTGCCGCTGGCGCTGCTGCCCAAGGCCGGCCTGGCGCTGGCTTCCGCTGGGCTGTTTGCTTACTTTGGGCGCCGGGGCATCCCGGGCGCGTGGCAGGCCCGTCTGGCCTGGCTGTATGCCGGCTTCTCTATGCTGCTCATTCTGCTGTGGAGCGCGGCACAGGGCTGGTTCTCGCCGCTGGCCAGCTTGGGGGCTGCCGCCGGCTGGGCTGGCGTGCTAGCCTGGCGGCGCGGCTTTACGGCCGGCTAGCCGCTGGCCCCAGCGCGGCCAGCCGCGTGGCTTGCAGCACGGGTTCGGGTGACTCGCGGCCGCTTTCCAGGCGGCCGGTGACCAGCAGCGCCCCCCGGCTGTTGAAGGCGTGGCGATCCCGGCGATAGACCTCGTCTGGGATGACCACGCGCAGAGTGCCTTCAAAGTCGGCCAGGTCCATAAAGTACAAATAGCCGCCGCGGCTGGTTTGCACCCGCCGCCAGGTCTGGCGCATGCCCGCCACGCGTAGTTCGGCGCCGGGAGCGCCCCCGGCGGCCTCCAGCGTGTTGAGCGCACCGGCTGCCGCGGCCTGGACGGCAAAGGTGTCCAAGGGATGGGCGGCCAGGGCCACGCCCAGCAGTTCACGTTGGGCTTCGGCTTTCTCCGCTTCGCTCCAATCTTCTGTTTGCGCGGCTGGCGCTTCAAACAGCGGCAGCTGGCCGCGCCGCCAGGCGCCTTCTCCCAGTTCTTCCAGTAAATTGGGGATCAACCCCAACCCCTCCAGCGCGCCGACCTGGATCAGGCCGCGCGCCTCGACCGGGCGCGGATAGGCACGCGTCAGGAAGTCGCCCAGCGAGCTGAACGGGCGCAGGGCGATGATGCGCCGTTGGGTCTCGCGCCCCAGGTCGCGCAGCTGGTCCAAGCCCATGTAGAGCTGAGGCTGGCCTTCTATATAAGAGACGCTGAACTGGCGCTGGGAATGGTTGATGTGCGGCGGGTGCAGGCGCAGGCCCATGCGACGCGCTTCCAGCAGATAGGTTTCCTGGCCGTAGTAGCCGCCCCAATTGGCCAGCACGGCGGCCATGAACTCTGCCGGGTAGTGCGCTTTGCACCAGGCCGAGCGCCATGCGACTTGAGCGTACGAGGCGGCATGCGCTTTGGGGAAGCCGTAGCCGGAAAAGGCTGCCATCATGTCCCAAATGCGCTCGGCCACTGTGGGCGGCACTTGTTTGATCTCGCCCGCGCCGCGGACAAATTTCTCTTTCAAGGTTTGCATTTGCTTGCCGGGGTCGAAGTGGCTCATCGCGCGGCGCAGCAGATCGGATTCGGCCAGGCTAAAGCCAGCCAGCTCGTGGGCCACGCGCAGCACCTGCTCCTGGTAGAGGAAGACGCCGTGCGTCTCGGCCAGCAGCGGTTCCAGGGCGGGGTGGATGTGCTCGACGCGTTCGCGGCCCAGGTGGCGGCGCACGAAGGCGTCTTTCAGGCCGCCGGTCAGCGGCCCGGGGCGGAACAGGGCCAGAGCGGCCATGACGTTGTCCACGCTGTCGGCCTGCGTCTCACGCAGCGTGGCGCGCATGCCTGGGCTCTCGATCTGGAAGCAGCCGATGGTGCGGCCGCTGCGCACCATCTCGGCGGTGAGCGGGTCGTGGTCGGGGATGTCGTCCAGCACCTGCAGGCGTTGGCTGCCTGCGGCGCCGTTCTGGCGGATGTGGTCGGCCACGTCGCCCAGCACCGTCAGGCCGCGCGTGCCCAGCAGGTCCATCTTGACCAGGCCCATATGCTGCACACCCTCCAGGTCGTATTGGGTGATGGTGATGCCTTTGCCGGAGAACTGGGTGGGCACCGTGTCGGTCAGCGGGCCGGAACTGATCACGATGCCGCCGGGATGGATGGAGAGGTGGTGCGGCAAGCCGATCAGGGCTTGGGCGTCGGCGAAGACGCGCTGGTGCTGCGGGCTGCGGAAACGGCTTTCCAGGTCGGCATAGGCCTGTGGATCTTCGGGGTGGTTGCCCGGCCCCCAGTAGCGGTAGGGCAGGCTGTCCACCATGCGCTTGATCTCGGCGGATGGGAGGCCGTGCGCCTTGGCCACCTCACGCAGGGCCGAGCGGCGGCGGAAGCGGTTGATGGTGGCCACCATCGCCACCCGGTCTGCGCCGTAGTGTTCGTAGACATGGCGGATGACCACATCGCGGCGTCGCGAGCACAGGTCGGTATCAATATCCGGCGGGCTGGGCCGGGCCGGGTTGAGGAAGCGCTCGAAATACAGGTTGAGGCGCATGGGGTCTGGGGTGGTGATGTCCAGGCAGTGGGCCACCAGCGAGGAAGCCGCCGAGCCGCGTGAAGAGATGGGCACGCCGGCGCGGCGGGCAAAGCCCAGGATCTCTTCCATGATCAGGAACAGTGTGGTGTAGCCGCTGGCTTGGATGACCTGCAGTTCGTGATCCAGGCGGGTGCGCAGGGCTTGGTTGATTTCGCCGTAGTGGCGCTGCGCGCCGGCATAGGCCCGGCTGCGCAGCGCTTCCAGCGCGCTTTGCCCGGGCGGCAGATCGGGCTGGGGAAAGTTGGGCTGCCCCAGCGGCAAGTCGAACTGGCAGCGCTCGGCAATTTCCCATGTCGCCGCCAGCGCCGCCGGGCTGAAGCGCGCCTGCATCTCCGCGGTGCTGGGAAAGTGCGCCGGGACGGAGGCGTCGGCGGCCAGGGCGGAGAGCGGCGTGTTGGTGCGGATGGCGGCGGCCACACGCTGCAGGCCGGCTTCCTGCGGCTGCAGGTAATAGACGGGCCACAGCGCCGCATCCACGCCGGCCCGATAAAAGCGATCGCCAAATAGCTGTCCAAGTTCGGGGTGGGGTGCATCCGCCAGGCAGATCAGGCCCTCGGCGTGCTGCTGCAACTGGGCGAAGGGCAGGCTGCGTTCGTCCCCGTTGGGCTCCCCTTGCAGCCAGCTGCTCAGCTGGCACAGCTGCGTCCAACCCTGGGCGTTGATCGCCAGCAGACGCAAAGCCAGCGGTTGGTCGGCCTGCAGCGTGACGGTCATGCCCAGAATGGGCCGGATGCCAGCGGCCTGGCAGGCCAGGCTGAACTCGATGGCCCCGCTGAGGCGGTTGTGGTCGCAGAGGGCCAGGGCCGGTTGGCTGGCTGCGGCAGCCGCGGCAGCCAGCTGGGCCGGGGCGGGCAGGCCGCGCAGAAAGGAAAACTGCGAGTGAGTGGCTAAATGTACGAACATGAACGCTTGTTCTATTATAAAGCCAATATAATCAGGGCATGAGCGAACGTTTACGCCAGCAAGGCCGCCCGGATTGGGAAGTGGCCGCCCTGACGCGCCTGGGCCATTCGGGGGAGCGCGGGCTGCATGCCGTAGCGTTCGTTTCGCAGCGCAACGCACCGATCCGCTTTGGCCGCCAGCCCACCGGGGCCAAGTGGACCCTGTGGGGCATGCTGTTTGGCCCGCCGCTGATCGTGCTGAATGCCGCCCGCGCCGAGCTGATGCGCCAGGGGCGGGACGCCTGGACGCTCTCGGCGATCGCCCATGAGGTCAAGCACTACGAACAGGGGTTTTGGGTGGCGCTGTCGGTATATGGGGAGCTGGAAGCCTGGCAGCTACAGATCCAGGTGTTGCGTGACCTGGGCGCCCCGCCGCGGCATGCGGCCTATCTGGCGATCGAGCAGCTGCCGCTGACCCACGACCCGGCCGTGCTGCGCGAAGCCGCCCGGCTGATGCGAGAGGCTTCGCCCGGCTACCGCAGCGACCTGCTGCCGCTCAACCCGCTGCCGTACACGCTGCGCAGCGCCTGGCAGCGCTGGTGGGGCGGCAAGGGTTAGCGGCTGCTCGCTTTCTTTCGCAGATAACGGCGCACTGCTTGCTGATAGGCCTCTGCCAGCAGTTCCTGCACTTTCCCCCACGTGGCAGCTGGATTGAGTACGCACACAAAACTTTGCGCGGCGTAGTCCGCGTGTGGCATGATCGTATCCAAGGCAGTGAAGTCGTAGGTGCTGAGGTCCAGCTGGTGGGAGCCAAACAGGGCCTCGAAGGTGGCGCGAGTGAGGCCGATATTGAGGCGGAATACCCCGGGCCGGCTGAGGTTGGAGACCTGCTCGTACTGATTGTCGGTGAGAGCGAGGGTGGTGAAGGGCAGCAGGCGCTCATCCTTGTAGAAGAAGAACTTATAGTCCATCGCCTCGGTCATCTCCACTCCATCCAATGACAGAATGTATTCGCTGAGGGCGACTTGATCGGGCTTTTCATCCATCTTGTGTGTCCTCCTGTGGCAGGAATCCACCCAGGGTTACAGGTATCCCATTTCCTGGGCCTTGGCGAATGCCTCGGCACGGTTTCGGGCCCCGAGCTTGGTGATGGCAGCTGACAGGTAGTTGCGTACGGTTCCTTCGGCGAGGTGGAGCTTTTGCGCGATTTCCACGTTGGTATGCCCTTCACCGACCTCTCGCAAGACTTCTCGCTCCCGGTCAGTGAGTGGGTCGCTGCCGGTCCATGCGGATACTGCCAGCTCCGGGGCGATCACACGGTTGCCTACAGACACCCGTCGGAGTGTGTAGGCCAGATGCTCGATGGGCGAGTCCTTGAGGACATATCCAGACACTCCGGCATCCAGCGCCCGCCGCAGATAGCCAGTTCGGGCGAAGGTGGTCACGATTACCACTCGGACCTTCGGATTGCCCTTGAGACGAGCCGCCAGCTCGAGGCCCGTCATTCCTGGCATTTCAATGTCGGTGAGCAGGATGTCTGGCAGGTGCTCTGTGACAGCGGCCAACCCCTGCTCGCCATTTTCGGCAACAGCGACGACCTCGATGTCGGGTTCGAGACCGAGGAGTCGCGCAAAGGCTCCTCGCACCATGGCCTGGTCTTCGACGAGGACGACGCGGATCATGAAGAGCCTCCACCAAATGGCATGTCAATGCGCAGCTGTGTTCCGCTCCTTACTCCGGGTCCGAATGTGAGGGTTCCCCCTGCGGCGATCACGCGTTCGCGCATACCCTGGATTCCTGAGCCGGTTCCCTTGGTGCTAGGTCCGATCCCATCGTCGGTCACGGTGAGTGATACGCCGCCATCCTGGCTGTCTATGCGGATCACCGCCGTGCCTGCGTTGGCATGGCGCAGAACATTGGTGACCGCCTCGCGAAGCCCTAACGCCAGAACGTTCTCGACTGAAGGCGCCAGATCGACCTCGAATTTTCCGAGCGTCTCCAATTCGATGCCTGCCGTCGCGAGTGCATCACGTGCGACCGCGAGCTCGTCGAGCAGCGAGGCCTGATGCCATCCAGCTACGCTTTCCCTGATCGAAGACAGTGCCTCGCGGGCGATGCGTTCCACCTCACCGGCTTCCTCGACGGTGCGATCTAGGTCCGACGGGACCAGCCTTTGGACGAGTTGGCTGCGCACGATGATGGCGGTGAGGGCCTGGCCTGCGATGTCGTGGACGTCGCGAGCGATCCGTTCCCGCTCGGCAATCGTGGCCAGGTGAGCGATGCGGCGGTTCTCAGCCCGCAGCGTGACCGCACGATGGTCCTGTGAGACATCATGGAAGACGGCGGATCCAATCACCCAGATCATGATCACCGAAATGAGTATGAAGCCCCGAAACGGCCAAGGGATCGAACTTAGCAGGAAACCGGGCAGCGTGAGGGCAGTGATCACCAGCAGTCTGTATCGCAGCGTTTCCTGACTGGCTGACCTGGCAAGCAGAGCGGCGGCGTAGATGGGCAGCGCCATGATGGCGGTCGAGTCAAAGGGGGCTGTGGCGAGAGCCAGCAGCATCAGGACAACCGCTCCTGTGATGTCCCAACCGCGCATTTCCGAAATGACAAAGACCGGGAGAGCCACGGCAACCACTCCGACAGCAAAAAACCAATCTGCGGGGCCGGCGTTAGGGGAGAAAATCGGTCCGGTGAGGACGAAGGCAAAAAAGATCAGGGGAGCCCAGCGCGAGAAACCGGAACGCCTCGTCTCGAAGCGTTCCGATTTCCCGAGTTGGACTGTCGTGTTCTTGTTCACACGTCTGCCGAACGGTAGGCCAGCGCGGCTGTGATGGCCCCCACGATCGTTGTTCCCGCGAGGTAGGCGATGTGACCCCACACGGCTCCGCCTTCCACCTGCGCCAACGCCAGTTGTGCCAGGTGATAGGGCGGGAGGTACACCGCGATAGCGCCGAGCCAGGTCGGGAGCATCTCGAGCGGGAACCAGAGGCCGGACAGGATCACCGAAGGGATCAGCACGGCGTTGAGCACCGCCGTTGTGGAGTTGGTACTGAACTTGGCGCCAACAGCCAGGGAGAACAGGCTGAATGGCAAGGATCCGAGCAGCAACACGCCGATGACCCGCAGGACCTGGATTACGTCCAGCGGCCCAGCGGTCAGACGGGCGACCAGGGTTATCCCTGCCAGGGTGATGATCGCATACGGCAGGGCTGCGGTGACTTTGGCAGACAGCGTCACGCCAAGGGGCGTACCGTCTGCTCTCTTGACGCGCAGCCAGCCTCGCTCTCTGGCATCGGCAAGGCTGATACCCGGGTTCGACAGAACCACGGACAGCACACCAAATGCCCCGTACCTGGCTACTGACTCGACGCCGAAGCCGCCCTCGCCGCCGAACATGGTTGCGAACAGGGCAAAGAAAGCCACCGGCACCAGTACCGAGAAGAAGAGAGCGATTGGCTCCCTGAAGATTGACAAGAGCTCGTCACGCACCTCTGTGCGAAAGATTTTTAGGTTCATATCAGCACCTCCTCGTGCTGGGTCATGGCGATGAGCACCTCTTCGAGGCTAGCCGTCTCCACCGTCAAATCGTTGGCCTCGGGGTCGAGGTCGAGCAGCGTGCGGACGACCTGCTCACTGTCGGTTGTTGCGATCACGGTGCGGCCGTTACGAAGCTCGACCGTCTCGACCGAGTCGAAGGTTCTGATTACACTCACCGGTACCTTCGTCTGGACTGAGATGCGCCGCTCGCTGAGCGTCCGGCGCAGTTCGTCCGGCGTCCCTTGCGCGACCACTCGTCCGCGATCAACCACAACAACCCGGTCGGCGACTGCGGCCGCCTCGTCCACGAGATGCGTCGTGACCAGCACACCGGCTCCGTTGTCGAGACGCCGTCGAATCGTGTTCCAGAACCGGCGGCGTGCCTCCACATCGAGCCCTTCGGTGGGCTCGTCGAGTACCAGCAGTACCGGATCGTCAACAAGCCCCATGGCGAGCTGCAGCCGCTGCTGCTGTCCGCCGGAGAGCTCGGCTGCCCGGTGTTTCTCCAGGCCGGCCAGGCCCATTTCAGCAATGGCTTGGCTGGCTGCTTCTGGGGACAACCCCCGGCGGGCGGCCGCACCGCCGACGATCTCACCGACGGTGAGTGACCGCGGAAAACCGACCGCTTGCTGGACGACACCGAGCCTGCGCCGGATTTCGGCGCTGCGTGGGTTGCCACCTGCCACATTAATCAGGTCAGCATGGCCTTCGATCAATCCGATCACATTGCGGACGAGGGTGGTCTTACCGGCCCCATTGGGGCCGAGAAGAGCGACACACTCCCCCGCTTCGACGGTCAGATCGACTCCGCTGAGAGCCGTGTAGTCACCGTATCGGTGCACCAGCCCTCGTACTTCGAGTACATGTTCCATCTACTACCTCCTTCTTTCGACACCGATTATGTGGGACAGTCGGTGCGGCAGGTAGTGCGGTCCATCACGAACCGGATATGATAGATGTCATCCGGATCAAGCCAGATCCGCTGGGATTGATTAAGGAAGCATGCGGCAACCGGCGGTCCAACTCCCCAGTTGCCGCATCAAAAAATTGATCCTATCATGACTTCTCTCGCTAATTTACCAACCACCACTGACCAGTTACTCCTTACAATTCACCCACACGCATTGGCGTGGACACCGATGCGCACCTTGCTCATCACCTTACTGTATTGAAGCATTTGTTCTTGTCTGATGGGAGTTAAAGCACAACTCGCCATGATCGTCTTACGTCATGGCGAGCTGTGGGAAGCTTAGTCCTGTTCATTGCGCAAGTCGGCCACACCCAGGCTGCTCATCGCGGGTGTAGCGAAGTCCACACCCAGCCGAACTGCCGTGCTGCGGAGCCCGACCAGCAGCGAGCGAGGGCTGACCGGAGCTGTGCTCTGCATGGCGAAGTCGGCGTTGTAGCGACCGCTTTCAAGCCTGGCTTCCTCGAATTGCATCTGTAAATAGCTGCGCTTCTGTTTGTGCATCTTGCTGCTCCTTCCTGTCTCCTAATGAAACTTCAATGTGGTGGCTTCCCATCTCTAGGGGAGTCATCCGCAAGAACGCCCCCGATTATGTGGGACGGTCGGCGCGGCGAGTAGTGCGGCCCATCACGAACCTGATATGACAGATATCATCGGATCAAGCCACCACCAATGCCGTGTCAAAACCCATCATGTACTCTTTCCCTGATTGCCAACCACGATTGACCAATTACTCTTTTACAATTCACCCATGCGCATCGGCGTGGATACCGGCGGCACTTTCACCGACTTCGTGGTTTTCGACCCGGCCAGCGGGGGGATCGAGACGTTCAAACTGCGCTCCACACCGGGTGACCCGGCGGCGGCCATCCTGGCCGGCCTGGAGCGCGTGGCCGGGGTCGCCCGCCAGATCGTGCACGGCAGCACTGTGGCCACCAACGCCGTGCTGGAGCGCAAGGGCGCCAAATTGGCCCTGATCAACACGGTCGGATTCCGCGACCTGCTGCAGATCGGCCGCCAGAACCGCCCGGCGCTCTACGACTTCTTGGCCGACCCGCCTCAGCCGCTGGTGCCGCGCCAGCACCGCCTGGAGGTCAGCGAGCGCGTCGCCGCCGACGGCAGTGTGCAGACGCCGCTGGATGCGACGGCCCTGGATGCGCTGGTGGCACACTGCCAACAGGCGGGCATCGAGGCCGTGGCGATCTGCCTGCTTTTCTCTTTCGCCAATCCGACCCATGAGCAAACCATCACCGAGCGTTTTGAGGCGGCCGGCTTCAAGGTCTCCGCTTCGCACCAGATCCTACCTGAGTTCCGCGAATATGAACGCGCCAGCACTACGGTGCTGAATGCCTACGTCTCGCCGGTGATGAGCGGCTACCTGAACAAGCTAACCGCGGCGCTGCCGGACGACCGCTTGCAGGTGATGCAGTCCAACGGCGGCATGGCCGGCCCGCGCCTGGCCGGGCGGGAGGCGGTACGATGCATCCTCAGCGGCCCAGCGGGCGGCCTGGTGGCCGCCCAGGCCCTGGCGGCCGCAACCGGCTACGAGCGCCTGCTGACCTTTGATATGGGCGGCACCTCCACCGACGTGGCCTTGATCCACGGTCAGGCGCAGGTCAGCCGCAGCTCGCAAATTGGCGGCCTGCCGGTGCATGTGCCCATGCTGGCGATCCACACTGTGGGGGCTGGCGGCGGCTCGATCGCTTTTCGCGATGCCGGCGGCGGCCTGCAGGTGGGGCCGCACAGCGCCGGGGCTGACCCCGGGCCGGCGGCCTACGGGGCTGGCGATCTGCCCACGGTGACGGATGCCAATCTGCTGCTGGGACGCATCCGGCCTGAGCACTTTTTTGGCGGCCAACTGCGCCTAGACGCGGGCCGCGCCGCGGCGGCCTTTGACCGGCTGGCCGGCGAACTGGGCCTCAGCCCGCAGGCGTGCCAGCTGGGCGTGGTGCAGATCGCCAACGCCCACATGGCGCGCGCCTTGCGGGTGATCTCGGTGGAAAAAGGCCACGACCCGCGCGAATTCACTTTATTGGCCTTCGGCGGCGCCGGCGGCCTGCACGCGGCTGACCTGGCACGCGCCATGGGCATGCGGCGTGTACTGGTTCCGCGCCAGGCGGCGACTTTCTCCGCTCTGGGCATGCTGTTGGCCGAGGTGGTTAAGGATTACAGCCGCACGGTGATGTGGCGGGGTGTAGCACCCGCCTTGCCGGGCGATACCGCACCCGCTGAACTTCAAGCCCAGCTGGAGGGTCTGCTGGCAACCGCCCGTGCCGACCTGGCGGCCGAGGGCCTGCCGCCGGAGGCGCAGCAGTTCCAGCCCAGCGCCGACCTGCGCTATGCCGGCCAATCCTTTGAACTCAATCTGCCACTCGGCCCGGACCTGCTGGCGGCTTTCCACCAGGCTCACCAGGCGGCGTATGGCTACCATGACCCGGCCGCGGCGGTGGAGCTGGTCACCCTGCGCCTGCGGGCCGTGGGTCTGACCGAAAAACCCGTCCTGCCCTACTTTGCGCCCAGCAACCGCGCGCTGAATGACAGCCTGCTGGGCCGCCACCCTGTGTGCTTTGAGCAGGGCTTGCTGGAGACGCCCTTCTACGCAGGCGAGAGGCTGGGGGCCGGCCAGCGCTTGGCCGGCCCGGCGGTGGTGGTGCACCCGGACACGACTATCTTGATCGGGCCGGGGGATACAGCCGAAGTGGACGCCTTCCTGAATTTGGTGATCGCGGTGGGGCCGGCGTGAAGACCGATCTGATCCGGCTTGAGATCTTTAAGCACCTCTTCGCCTCCATCGCCGAGGAAATGGGCGCGGCTTTGCAGCGGGCCAGCTTTTCGCCCAACATCAAAGAGCGGCGCGATTTCTCCTGTGCGGTCTTCGACGCTCAGGGCGAAATGATCGCCCAGGCGGCGCATATTCCGGTGCACCTGGGCGCCATGCCGCTTTCGGTGCAGGCTGCCATCCGGCGTCTGTCGTTTGAAGAGGGCGATATGGTTATCCTCAATGATCCTTATCAGGGCGGCACGCACCTGCCGGATATCACCCTGATCGCCCCCGTGTTCGCCGAGGGCCAGTTGGCCGGCTTCGTAGCCAACCGGGCGCACCATGCCGACATCGGCGGCATGGCTCCCGGATCGATGCCGATCGCCCGCGAGCTGGTGCAGGAGGGGCTGATCCTGCCGCCGGTTAAGCTGCTGGCCCGCGGCGAGCTGCAACCTGCCGTGTGGGAGATCATTCTGCGCAACACGCGCTCCCCAGAGGAGCGCGCCGGCGACCTGCGCGCCCAGATAGCCGCCAACCAACGCGGTACGGCTCGCTTCGGCGAGCTGATCGCCGCCAATGGCCTGCCCGAAGTGCAGCACTATGCCGCGGCGCTGCTGGACTACACCGAACGCCTGACGCGGGCGCTGATCGCCGGCCTGCCGGACGGCCGCTTTGAATTCGAAGATGCCTTGGACGATGACGGCATCGTCGACGAGCCGCTACCCATCCGGGTCAGCATCCAGATCGAGGGCGACCAGGCCATGGTGGACTTTGCCGGCACGGCCCCGCAGGCGCAGGGCAGCGTCAACGCGGTCTACGCCATCACACTCTCAGCGGTGTATTACGTCTTCCGCTGCCTGGTGGACAGCGAGATCCCCAACAATACCGGCTCGCTGCGCGCCATCCGCGTGCTGGCACCCGAGGGCAGCCTGGTGAATGCCAGCCCACCGGCGCCGGTGGCGGGCGGCAATGTGGAGACTTCGCAGCGCATCGTGGATGTGCTGCTGGGCGCGCTCGCGCAGGCTTTGCCCGCGCACATCCCCGCCGCCAGCCAGGGCACGATGAACAATACGCTGATCGGCGGCTGGGACGCGGCCCGCGGCCGCGCCTTTACCTATTACGAGACGATCGCTGGCGGCATGGGCGCCCGGCCCGCGGCGGACGGCCCCAGCGCCCTGCACAGCCACATGACCAATACGCTCAACACCCCCGCCGAGGCGATGGAGTATGCCTACCCGATCCAGGTGCTGTGCTACGAGCTGCGGGAAGGCACGGGCGGGGCCGGCCGCTTGCGCGGCGGCGACGGCCTACGCCGCGATCTGCTGCTGCAGGCGCCGGCCACAGCCAGCCTGCTCAGCGAGCGCCGCCAGAGCCGGCCCTACGGGCTGGCCGGCGGCGGACCCGGCGCGCCGGGCGAGAATGTGCTGATCCGCGACGGAAGCGAGCAGCCGCTGCCCGCCAAGGGCGAAGTGGCCCTGCGGGCGGGTGACGTGCTCAGCATCCGCACGCCGGGCGGCGGGGGTTGGGGAGTTGACTCTTAATCAATTGGTTGAAGGTTCGAGTCCCTAGAAGAGGATTGAAGAATCTCGTTTTCTTGCTATAATCTAGGCCGCTACGGCTCCGTAGCTCAATGGTAGAGCAGTTGACTCTTAATCAATTGGTTGAAGGTTCGAGTCCTTCCGGAGTCACAAAATCCCCGATGCGGGGATTTTTTGTTTCTAGTCCAGAGCTTGGATAAAGCTCATCAAATACTCGCCGTCCGCTGCCTGGTTGAGGTGGCGGATAGGCACCAGGCGCAGGGCGGCGTAGCCCGCCTGCGCGGCGGTGGCCGGCACCTGCACGCGGTGGGTCTCGATGCCCTCGGTGGTACGGCTCAGCAGGGTCTGCGAAGCCAGCTCCTCCCCGGCAGCGTTCAAATAGACCAGCTCAAAGTGGTCGCCGGCGCTGAGGCCCAGTTCCAGTTCGCCGGCGTGCCAGGGCTGCGTGAACTCCAGCTGCAGGGCGACGCCCTGGTGACCCAAGCCGCCGAAAGCCGTATTTAGCTCGACCCCAGTGCCTGATACTGCCACGCTTTGCAGCTCTGGGAAGCGCAACTGGGCGGCGTAGCCCGGCAGCCAATCGTCGAAGTCGCGCGTGTTGAGCGCCCAGATGGCCGCCCAGCGCTCGGCGCTGAACAACGGACCCTGGGTCACCAGGCGGATCTGCTGGTAATAAGCGTCCAGCGCCGGGTCGTCGAGGGCGGCCTGCTGCCCGGCTTCCAGCGCCAGGTACCCGGCCGGGATCTGGCGCATGAAATGGCCGCTGCGCCAGTTGGGGTTGTAGATCGGCGGCAGGCGGCTCAGCAGCGGGTCGGTCAGCGCCAGGCCGTGGATAAAGTACACATCCGGCCCGGCATAGTAGCCGGTGAAGCCGTTGGCGCCTTGCGGCAAGTAGAGCATGCCCTCGGCCTCCGCCTGGGCGCGCAGTTGGCGGCCCAACTCGATCCAGTCGTGTTCGGCTTCCCAGCGGAACGCCGTGCCGCGCCCCAATGAACGCGCCAGGTAGGCCGCCCGGTTGAGCAGGTGGTAGTCCGGGTGGCTGTTGAAGGCGTACAAATCCTCAATGCGAATCAAGTTGGTGGTGTGATAGACCATGCGCTCATCCACCACGCCCTGCCAACGGGCCGTCTCGAAGCCCTTGGCGTACAGCCAATAGGGCGGCGAGCTGGCTACGGCGCTGAGCAGCAGCGCTGCTGGGATCAGTGGCCAGTACCGGCGCAGTGACAGCTGGGGGAGGAAGTACACGGCCAGCAGTACTACCGCCGCCAGATAGACGGCGGAGAGGAAGCGCCCGCCCATAAAATCGCCGCCGATCTGCAGCACATACAGCAGATAGAGCAGCATGCCCAACAGCACAGCGACGCCGCGCGGCGGGCGATTGCCCAGCAGCACGACCACGGCGGCGCTCAAGACCACCACCCAGGTGAGCGGGTCATACAGCAGCGTGAACCAGAAATAGTTCAGCCCGGCCCAAACCTCCTGCGCCAAAGGCACATAATTGTGCAGCTTGGCGTAGTAGGTGTTGGGAAAAGGGAAGCCATAATAGACCAGCGCGAACAGTTCCCAGGCCAGCAGCGGCAGGAAGCCCAGCGCGGCGGCGCCCAACGCGCCCAAGCGCTGTGGCTGCCGCCACCAGGCATACAGCAGCGCCGGGGCGTAGAGCAGGCCGGTATCCAAGCGGTTAACCGCCGCCAGGGCGGCCACCAGGCACAGCCAGAACAATTGGCGTGGGCCGCCTTCCACGCGCAAGAACAACCACAGGAAGACGGCCAGCAGCAGATGGGTCAGCGGGTTCTCCAGGCCGGAGCTGGAGTAGTCGATGAAAGCCGTGGAGAGCGCCAGCAGCCCAAGGGCGGCCAGCCCCTGGGCGCGGCTGGCCGCGATCTTGAATACCAGCAGCCAGGCGACTGCCAGGGCCAACGCCAGGTTGACAAAGATCGTGGTCAGATAGATCTCCCGCGTGAAGAAGTACAGCGCGCTGAGCAGCAGCACCCACAGCGGGTGCGTGAAGCCTTGCACGCGCTCCTGCACATTCCAGGTCAGCCCATGGCCGTGCACGAAATTGTCCACACTGCGGAAGGAAAAATAGGCGTCGTCAGAGAACCAGGCGTGCGAGAGCACCAGCCAGGTCAAGAAGGTGAATGCCAGAACGATTGCCAAAGGCAGCAGCCGGGCGCTGGATAGGGTCGGCAGGGCAGGTTTTTTCATCAAATTCAGGCGATCAGAGCGGGGAGGTCATTCAGGGCTGGAGTGGGGCAATCATATCATTCTCGAAGGTTTGACGTTTTCTTCAGGTATCCAGGCGTATACTGGCTTCAGTTCGACTGCTTGATGGAGGATTTCTCGTGAAATTACGCTTAATGAACTTGGTGTCTGCGCGCCGCTGGGTTTCCACTACGCTCACCCTGCTGTTCGCATTGCTGCTGGCGGCCTGCGGTTCCGGCGGCATGGGCGGTGGGGCGGGCTGTGCCCCTGCAGACCTGGTCGAGCCGGACAACAGCGCCCCGGCGCCCGGCGAGATCGTCCTGGACATGAACCCTTTGTTTGTGTGGGGCTATACCAGTTGTGAGCCGGACAACTATCAGCTTCAGGTGACGACCTACGGCGGCTATGAATATGGCACTACCTACACTGAGCTAACCCCCTTGGGCGGCGGACTGATCCTTAACGAAGTCTTGGATACGGCACTGCAGCCCGCCAGTCAATACGAGTGGCGCGTAGCAGCCATCGATAGCGGCGTGCTGGGACCTTATTCCTACTCGACAAGCTTCTGGACCGGGCCGATCTGCGCGACGGCGCTCTTGAACGCTCCGCAGCAGGAGACGCCTGAAAATTATGCGGTGGTCACCAACGAATTCCCGCCCATGGGCTGGAATTACCCGGATGGCTGTATCCCCGAAGGCACTTTGCTGGAGCTGGACACCGATCCGAACTTCCCCGGACCGAACCTGGCGCATGGCTTTGGCGGGCCGCGCATTGGCCAGATCCCTCTGGACGCCCTGGATGACTGCACCACGTATTACTGGCACGTACGCAGTGAGAACCCGGACGGCACCGGACCCCTTTCGCCCGTGAGGAGCTTCCGCACCGACTTTACAGGCAGCTGTACGCCGCCGCCCACTTGCGATACCTCGGCGCTGATCGCTCCTTTCCCGGGGCAGCCCGTTTCGGGGGAAATCGTGGATGACCTGATGCCGAACTTCAATTGGTTCTATCCGGATGACTGCGATCCGCAAGGGTACCGGATTGATGTGACCACCTATGGCGGTTATGAGTTCGGCACCACTTTCAGCGGCGGCACAGGCAACCCCAGCCTGGTGTGGGCGCTGGCGGATGCGCTGCAGCCGGCCACGCAGTACGAGTGGCGCGTGGCAGGCATCAACGACACTACGCTTGGCCCCTATTCGCCTTCCACGGCGTTCTGGACCGGGCCGCTGTGCACCAGCGCCACGCTGTTGGCCCCGGTGCAGGAGACGCCCGCAGACGGCGCTGTAGTGGACAATGAGTTCCCGCCGTTGGGCTGGAGCTACTCGGGCGGCTGCCTGCCGCCGATTACCTTGCTGGAGCTGGATACAGACTCCAGCTTCCCCGGCCCCAATCTGGTAGCAGGCTTTGGCGGCCCGCGTATCGGCCAGATCCCCCTGGATGCGCTGGATGATTGCACCACCTACTACTGGCGTGTGCGTGGCGAAACCGCCACTACTCCAGGCGCCTACTCACCCACTTGGAGCTTCACCACCAACTTCAGCGGCGGGTGCGCCGGGGGCGCACTGGGTGGGGCCAGCCCCACGGGTCTGGCCCTGCGCAACCTCAACTGCCGCGCCGGGGACAGCCAGGTCTTTTTGGAGACGGGCTTTTTTGGGCAGGACGATGTCAGCCCGATCCTGGGACGCAATGCAACCGGCACTTGGTTCCTGATTCCCAGGGGGTTGGGCAACACCAACTGCTGGGTCTCGGCCATCTATGTCGAACTGCAGGGCAACGCGTCCCTGGATGCGCTGCCTGTGCTGAGCTCGCCACCTACGCCGATGCCCTCGCCGACGGCAGTCCCGCCCGTGGCGGCCACCGCTACGTCGCAGCCCCAGGGCGGTTCCTTCAATGTGACTGACATTCTTACCCATGTGGACAAAACCCATGTGACCGCCGGTGCCTGCCCGGAGCGCTTCACCTTCACTGCCCGCATCACGGTGGACGGCCCCGGCACGGTGCAGTATCGCTGGCTGCGCAGCGACCAGGTGGCCGGCCCTGTGGAGACTCTCTCCTTCAACCAAGCCGGCACCCAATCGGTGTTCACCACCTGGGATTTGGGGCAGAAGGGCCAGACTTACACAGACTTCTGGCAGCGGGTGGAGATCCTTTCTCCCAACAGCTTGCTGTCCAGCCGGGCCATCTTCTCGCTGACTTGCCAATAATCTAAAGTAATAACTAAAAAGCCCTGCCGGATCCGGCAGGGCTTTTTAGTTACAATCGCTGGCATGCCCACTGCCGTAACATCCTCAGCGGAACTCGAACGCGCTTTGCGCAACCTGCAGGCCGCCAAGCTGCCCTGGGCGCGGCTGCCGCTGGCGGAGCGCATCGCCCTCCTCGACCGCCTGCCTGAGGACTTGCACGCGGTGGAGCAGCCGTGGGTGGCGGCCGCCCTGGCGGCCAGGGGCGCCCAGCCCGGCTCCCCGGCCGAGAGCGAGGAATGGTTTTCCTTCAGTGTCATATATCGCCAGCTGCGCTATCTGCGTAAATCGCTAAGCCAGATCGCCGCCAAGGGGCGGCCGCAGATGCCCGGCAAGCTGTGCTGGAAAACTGCCGGGCAGTGGACCGTGGATGTCTTCCCGCAGACGCTGGCCGACCGCCTGGCCCTGCCTGGCATCCGCGCCGAGGTGCGCGCCCGCGATAACTTCAACGGCGACCTGCCGGAGACGGCTGCCTTCTACCAGCAGGCAGAGCCACAAGGCGGCCTGTGCCTGGTGCTGGGCGCCGGCAATGTCAATGCCTTGCCGGCGGGCGACCTCTTGCATAAGCTGTTTGTCGAGGGCAAGGTTGTCCTGCTCAAGCTCAATCCGGTCAATGCCTACTTGGATGAGTGGATGCAGCTGGCTTTCGGCGCCTTGATCGAGCCGGGGTATTTGCAAATCGTGCAGGGTGGGGCGGACGTGGGCGGCGAACTGGCCGCTCACCCGGCGGTGGATGAGGTGCATGTCACCGGCTCGGCGCGCACCTATGCGGCCTTGCAGGGCATTGGCAAACCGCTCAGCGCGGAACTGGGCAATGTCTCGCCAGTGATCGTCGTGCCTGGGCCGTGGAGTACTGGGGATGTGCGCAAGCAGGCCGCCAAGTACGCCACGTCGCTGGTGGCCAATGCGGGTTTCAACTGCGTGACGCCGCGCGTCTTTATTCAAATGGAAGGCTGGGCCCAACGCCAGGCCTTTAACCAGGCGCTGGTGGACTATTTGCGAGGTGTTCCCACCCGCCGCGCCTGGTACCCCGGCGCGGCTGAACGCCAGGCGGCTTTCGTGCAGAAATATCCCCAGGCGCAGCAGATCGGCGGCGCCGGGCAGGGTGAGTTGCCCTGGACCTATATTCCCGGCCTAGATAGTGAGGCCAAGGATGGCACTGCCTTCCGCCAGGAAGCCTTCTGCGGCCTGGCGGTGGAGACGGCCCTGCCGGCCGAGAACCCGATCGACTTTCTGCATAAAGCGGTGCAGTTCGCCAACCAGCACTTGTGGGGCGATCTGGCGGCCACTATCGTAGTTCATCCCAAATCGCTGCAGGATCCGCTGATGGAAGCCGCTGTGCAGCAGGCCATCACGGACTTACGTTACGGCACGGTGGTGGTCAACCACTGGGGCGCCCTGGCCTTTTACCTGGCCCTGACGCCCTGGGGGGCTGCACCTGGCAACACCCCTGCTGATATTCAGTCGGGTGTTGGGATGGTCTCCAACCCGCTGATGTTCGCCCAGCCGGAGAAATCCGTGGTGCAGGCGCCGTTCCTCTCATTCCCCGACCCGTACCTGGCCCAATCCAGGCGCAGCTATGCGTATTTCCGGGCCGATGCGCGCTACCAGCACCGGCCCAACGCCGGCAATCTGTTGCGGCTGCTGTGGGCGGCGCTGCGCAGCTAGTACAATCTCTGCATGACCAAGTCATCCGCTTCCACCCAGGCCCACCGCCAGCATGCCGCCGAGGGCGGCCCGCTGGCTTTCGCCGTGGTCACGGTCAGCGATTCGCGCACACTAGAAACGGACACCAACGGCAACTACCTGCGCGCCGAGATCGAGCGCCTGGGACACCGCCTGGTGGCTTATCACCTGGTCAAGGACGAGGCCCAGCAGATCGCCCAACTGTTGGATGAGCTGGCAGCCGGCGAGGCGCAGGTGTTGCTCTTCAACGGCGGTACGGGCATTTCTCGCCGGGATACGACGTACGACGTGCTCAGCCAGGCCCTGGAGAAGACCCTGCCCGGGTTTGGCGAGATCTTTCGCATGTTGAGCTGGGAGCAGGTTGGCGCGGCCGCCATGCTCTCGCGGGCCACCGCCGGTGTCTACCGGGGTAAGCTGGTCATCTCCACTCCAGGTTCACCGGCTGCGGTGCGGCTGGCGTGGGAGAAGCTCATCGCTCCTGAGGTGGCGCACCTGGCTTGGGAACTGGGGCGTTAGTTTGGATGGCCATACCCTCTTGGGCTTTTCACTGGTATAATCGCCCGTTGCTATAAGGAGTTATTGATGTCAAGAAAATCGGCCATCACAGGCAAAGGCCCGGCTTTCGGCAACAACGTGCCCTTCTCCAAGAAGAAGAGCCGCCGCCGCTGGGACGCCAACATTCACGACAAGCGCTTTTGGGTGCCTGAACTCAGCCGCTTCGTCAAAATTCGCGTATCCACCCGGGATATGCGCAGCATCGACAAGCATGGCCTGCTGCCCTACCTGCGCAGCAATGGCCTGACCTTGAAAGACGTCAGCTAGACCCATGAGCCTGGCCGAGCATGTAGCCTACAAGTCCAAGCAGCAAGCCGAGCTGCTAGACCGTCTGCGTGCCAACCCGCGAGTGGAACTTATTCGCGTGGCCGGACCTGTGGAATGCAGCCTGTCGCAAACAGTGCAGGGTGTCTACAGCAAGGACGAAGTGCCTGAACTGCCGGTCGAGGGTTGCTCTCGCCCGGGCGGTTGCATCTGCGCTTATGAGCCTGTGCTGAAGGAAATCTATCCCTAACAGGGACTTTGGAAAGAGTAAAAAAGCATGGCAGAACGAGAACGCACTCAAAGCAACGACGCTCCGCGTGAAGAACGCGAGGAGCGTGGTGGTCGCGGCGGTAACAATCGCTACTTCCGCAAGCCCAAGACCGATCCGTTTGAAGCGGATAAATCCTTGAAGATCGACTACAAGGACATTGAGCTGCTGAAGCGCTTCTTGACCCCCGAAGGCAAGATCCGCCCGCGTCGCCAAACCGGCGTAAACGCCCGCAACCAGCGCACGCTGGCCCGCGCCATCAAGCGCGCCCGCCACATTGCGCTGCTCAGCTACACGGACGATACGCTGGACTAAGCTTTCAGCCCGACAACAAAAAACAGCCCTACAAAGTAGGGCTGTTTTTGTTTTGCAACGGTTGGCAAGCTCTACGGACAGCGGATGAAATTACGCGCAATACCGATGTTTTCGCCATCCAGGATGCCCAGGTAACTGCGGCTAATTGGAAACACGAAAATGTCTTCAGCGCTACCTTGGCTGTAGCATTTATCGATTTCCTGTTTGGTGGCTTCGTTAATGCGACTTAAGCAATAGATCATTCCAACTGAGTGATCGTTGCACCAGCCTGCGTACCGCAAGACCAACCACAGGTCACACTCGGTTCCGGTATTGCCGCCGCACCAGCCTTGTGGGTTGTCCAGGTCGATACCGTAGCCGGTGGGGCGACGCTGTTCATCCACAAACCCCAGGAAGCGATTGTTTTGCGGAAGTACTCCCGGCAGGGTCACGATTGGGCATCCCGCCCGCGGGTTTTCGGCCTTGATCGCATCACACAGTTTGTGGAATATTGCGCCTTGTATCCCGCCAACGAGTGGGGGGATCGGTGTGGCTGTCGGTGGGAGCGGTGTGAGGGTTGAGCTCGGCAGGGGCAGCGGGGTGGATGTGACTGTAGGGGCCGGTGTTCGCGTGGCGCTGGGGCCGGCAGTAGGCTGCACAGGACCCCGGAAGGTAGTAGTCAGGTCGACGATGTAAAATATTGCGGTCCTGTCTGTCGCTTGCTCCACTGCGTAAAAGTAGTACTGGTGGAATGTATAGGAATTGTAGCCTGGCAAGCAACCGGCATCGAACATATCCTGCTGTAGATCAAACTGGATCGTGTAAATTCCCGAGTGCTCGGTGATTACTTCGCCCTCGTTTTGGAATCTGCAGGCGTTCGATACCCCGCGTAAAGCAAAATAAATCTCTTGTCTAGCTAATGGAATGTCCTCATCCACAATGTAATCGAAAGAAATTTGCCCCTTCCAGCCATCCAGAGACTCGAAACGAAAGTTTCTAAAAGTGACCGTTCTGGTGTTTACCGTGGGCCAGTCTCGCGAAGTCTGCCAGGCAATCTCAAAGCGTTCGTCATAAGCAACGTTCCCTATGTATCCGGTATCTCCCTCATATTCAATCGGCCAGATTTGCAGCAGGGCTACGTTGCTAGAACAATCGCCTTGCAGGCCGTGCTGGTACTCGAGTTCGGCCCACCCGAGTGACTGACTCACCCATGTGTTGGGGTGTTGCCAGACAAAGGAATAACGTTCCGCCCGGCAGGCGGGCGGAACATAGAGGCTTATGTACGCGGCTTGAACATCATCCGGAAGCCGGTAATAGAACTTTATTCGTACAATGTCCGGCTCAGGATTTTCGATGCTCACTCCAGCGATGTCATATCCGCTGGAGGCAATTTCAACCGTTGGGGTTGGGGTGTGCGTAGGCAGTGGCGTATGGCTCGGACTGGGCGTGATTGTAGCGGTAGCTGTGTGGGTTGGCGTTTCACTGGGTAGGGCAGGGGGCGCAGTGGCTGTGCCAGCTTCTGCCGGTGCGCAGGCTGCCAGCAATAGTAGCAGTGCCGCATACAGTGTCCGCCTCTTTTTGTACAAGTACGCCCGCTTTTCTACCCCAGCAGCGTCGCCAACAGCGCCTTCTGAGCGTGCAGGCGGTTGTGCGCCTGCGGGAAGAGCTGCGACTGCGGGCCGTCGGCCACTTCGTCGGTGATCTCCTGGCCGCGGTGGGCCGGCAGGCAGTGCATCACTATGGCGGTCGGCTTGGCTGCTCGCAGCAGTTCGTTGTTGACCTGGAAGGGCGGGAAGACCGCTTCGCGCTTCTTGCTTTCCTCCTCCTGGCCCATGCTGGTCCAGGTGTCGGTGTAGATCACATCGGCGTCCGCTACAGCGGCCAACGGGTCATTGAACAGCTCGATCGTACTGCCGCTCTGCGCGGCGATTTTCTGCCCCAGCTCAATCGCCGCGGCCGGCATGTCGTACCCTGCAGGGTTGCCGATGGCGAAATTCATGCCCAGCTTGGCACACACGTGCATCAGCGAGATGGCCACATTGTTGCCGTCACCGACGTAAGTGACCTTCAGGCCCTTAATATCGCCCTTGTAGTGCTCATAGATAGTCAGGGCGTCGGACAAGCCCTGGCAGGGGTGGTTGTAATCGCTCAGGCCGTTGATCACCGGCTTCTCGGCCCAGTGGGCCAGGTCCAGCACGTGCTGGTGGGCGAAGACACGGGCCATGATGCCGTCCACGTAGCCGTCCAGCACACGGGCGATATCGGCAATCGATTCACGCTGGCCCAGGCCGATTTCCTGCGGCCCAATATAGAGGGCGTGGCCGCCCAGATGCTGCATGCCCATCTCGAAGGAGACGCGGGTGCGCAGGCTGGGCTTTTGAAAGACCATCGCCAAGGCCTTGCCCTGCAGAATGGGCTTATTGCCGCCGGCGGCGTGCTCTTTCTTTAAATTAACTGCCAGATCAAGCAGGGACTGGATTTCTTGGGTACTCAGGTCGGCCAAAGCGAGAAAATCTTGCATGGGAGCTCCGTAGGAGGGGATTTTGCGGCAGTATAGCATTAAGCGCAATGGATCGCTCATCTCGCAGAGATGAGCGATCCATTGCGCAGGTATAATGCCATTTCACCCCTTTGCTTCCGGAGGATGCATGGCAGAAAAGAAGATCCGCGTCTTGGTGGCCAAACCCGGCTTGGATGGACACGACCGCGGCGCCAAGGTGATTGCCCGCGCGCTGCGCGACGCGGGCATGGAGGTCATTTACACCGGCCTGCGCCAAACGCCTGAAATGATCGCCGAAGCCGCGTTGCAGGAAGATGTGGATGCAGTGGGTCTTTCGATCCTGTCGGGAGCCCACATGGCCCTGGTGCCGCGTGTGCTGGAACTGCTGCGCGCCAACGGCCAGGACAAAGTGCGCGTCTTCGTCGGCGGCATCATCCCGGATGAAGACGTCAGCAAGCTGATCACGGCGGGCGTGGCCGGCATCTACGGCCCGGGCTCGCCCACCCAGAGAATTATTGACGACATCCGCGCTGCGGTACACCCGGCTTAGGAGCTTTGCGTGGATCTGGTTTCTTCCGTGCTCTCAGGCGACCGGCTGGGCTTGGCGCGCCTGCTGAGTGAAGTGGAGAGTGGCAGCCAGGCGGGTACCCAGGCGCTCAATCAGCTCTTTCCCCACACCGGCAAAGCCCAACTGATCGGCGTGACCGGCGCCCCAGGCACCGGCAAATCCTCACTGGTCAACCAACTGGCCCTGCATTATCGCCGCCCGCCGCAGGGTGAGCCGCGCCGCGTGGCGATCCTGGCGGTGGACCCCAGCAGCCCCTTCACCGGCGGGGCGGTGCTGGGCGACCGTATTCGCATGCGCGAGTTGTCCGGCGACCAAGGCGTTTTCATCCGCTCCATGGCCAGCCGCGGCTCACTGGGCGGCCTGGCGGCGGCCAGCGCTGGGGCAGCGCAGGCTTTTGATGCCGCCGGCTACGACATCATCCTCATCGAAACGGTGGGTTCCGGCCAATCTGAAGTCGAGATCGCCAAGCTGGCCCACACCACCCTGGTGGTGGACGTGCCCGGCCTGGGTGACGATGTGCAAGCCATCAAGGCTGGCATTCTGGAAATCGCCGATATTTTGGTGCTCAACAAGGCCGACAGGCCAGGCGTAGAGTCCGCCGAGCGCGCTTTGCAGGGCATGCTTAAGCTGGGCCACCCCACCAAGCGCATCATGCACCACGGCCAGGTGGAAGAAGTGCAGTCGGCGGACAGCGAGCAGGCGCACAGGGAAGAATGGATCCCGCCCATCCGCCGCACGGTGGCCCTCGAGGGCAAAGGTGTTGTTGAATTGGTAGAGGCGATCGAAGGCCACCGCCAGTTCCTGCAGCGCAGCGGCGAATGGCAGGGCCGCGAGCGCGCCCGCTTGCAGAACGAAGTCGAGCTGCTGCTGCAAAGTGAGCTAATGGCGACCTGGCGGCGCGGCCTCTCCCCCGGCCAATACGAAGCCGTGCTGGATGCCCTGATGGCGCGCCAACAGTCGCCGCGCCAGGCGGTCGCCGCCCTGCTCAACGGGAAGGCCAAGCGATGATAGTGGGAGATGGCCTGCGGTTGCGCGCCATCGAGCGCGCTGATCTGCCCACCATCGTCACTTGGTTGAACGACCCCGAAGTGCGCGACCAGCTGGCCGCCTACCTGCCCATGTCCCTGGCCGCCGAAGAGCGCTGGTTTGAAAAGCTGCCCGAGCGCCCGCGCGAACAGCAACCTTTGGCGATAGACGTGGCGCGCGGCAATGCCTGGAAGCTGATCGGCACTTGCGGCCTGCACGAAGTCGACTGGCGCACGCGGGCCGGCGAGTTAGGGATTATGATTGGGGAGAAGGGCGAGTGGAGCAAGGGCTACGGCACACAGGCGGTGGCCTTGCTGGTGCAGTTTGCCTTTGAAACGCTCAATCTGCACCGGATCAGCTTGTATGTGTATGCAGACAATGCGCGCGCCATTCGTGCATACGAAAAAGCTGGCTTTGTTTTGGAAGGCCGTCTGCGAGACGGCGAGTTTCGCCATGGTGTTTACCGCGATGTACTGATGATGGGCATTTTGCGGCCGGAGTGGGCCGCAGCCCGCAAATAAACAGGATAAGGTGAGTACGTGAGCAAGAATAAAGGACTGTACGGCGATATTAAATTGTTCGCTGGCACCGCCAGTCCAGACCTGGCAGAGAAGATCTCGCAGTATCTAAAAGTTCCCCTTAGCCCACGCGACATTATTGAGTTCCCCAATGAGAATTTGCTGGTGCGGCTGCATGGCAGTGTGCGCGGCCAGGATGTGTATGTGATCCAAAGCACAGCGGCCCCGGTGCACCGCAATTGGATGGAACTGTTCATCATGCTGCAGACCCTGCGCCTGGACTCGGCGGCGCGCATCACCGCCGTAATTCCCTTCATGAGCTATGCGCGCTCGGACAAGAAAGACCAGCCGCGCGTGCCGATCGTGGCCCGCCTGGTGGCGGACATGGTGCAGATCGCCGGGGCGGACCGCTACATCACGCTGGATCTGCACGCCGGCCAGATCCAGGGTTTCTTCTCCATCCCGGGGGATGTGCTCACCACTTTCCACATGCTCGCCGACCACGCCAAGAAGCTGTGCAAGAACCTTAAGGACCCCGTGGTGGTCAGCGTGGACCTGGGCTTTGCCAAACGGGCGCGCAACTTTGCCGAGCGCATCAACACGCCGCTGGCGCTAATCGAAAAGCGCCGGGTGGCCAACGACTCGAATGCTGAAGCCATGCGCATCGTGGGCGATGTGGCCGGGCGCGATGTGCTGCTGGTGGATGACGAAGTGGATACGGCTGGGTCCGTCTCGCAGGCCGTAAGTCTGCTGATGAAGAACGGGGTGCGCAGTGTGCACCTGGTCTGTGTGCATGCGCTGCTCTCCGACCCGGCGGTGGAGCGCCTGACCAAACTTGACCTTGCGGGCATCATCACCACCGATACGGTGCCTCTCTCCGCAGAGAAGCGCGCGGTATTGGGCGATAAGCTCACCGTGCTTTCCACCGCGCCGCTGCTGGGCGAAGTCATTCGCCGGGCCCACGAAGGCCGCAGCGTGGGCGCCATGTTCAATGAATAGCATACAGTTGGCAGTCGACAGTTGACAGTCTGTCAACTGTCGACTGCCAACTGTAAACCATCCATGCCTGAACTTCCTGAAGTCGAAACCGTAGCCCGTTCGCTGGTGAGTGGGCAGGGCGCGGCGCCCATCCTGGGGAGGCGCGTGGCCCTGGCTCGAGTGGCCTGGGCGCGCAGCGTGGCCAGCCCGAGCGCCCCCACGTTTGCGCGCCGCATCGCCGGCCAGCAGGTGCAGGACGTGGGCCGCCGCGCCAAGTACATTCAGATCGGCCTCGATCAGGATACCTTGCTGGTGCACCTGCGCATGTCGGGCGACCTGATGCTGGGCTACCAGGAAGTCCCGCTGGGCGCCCACTCGCGCCTGCAGATCTACTTCGAAGATGGCCTGCAGCTCAGCTTCAATGACCCGCGCAAGTTCGGGCGGGTTTGGCTGGTCCCCGACCCGGCCGAGGTCTATGCCGGTCTGGGACCGGAGCCTTTTGACCCGGCTTTGACCCCCAAGCGCTTCCACAGCCTGCTGGTTGCCCGCCAGCGGCAGCTGAAGCCGCTGCTGCTGGACCAGGCTTTCCTGGCCGGCCTGGGCAACATCTACGCCGACGAGGCCTTGTGGGCGGCCCAGCTGCACCCGCTGACCCTGACCAGCCGCCTGGATGCAGCCCAGGCCGCTTTGCTGCTGCGCAGCATCCGCGCCGTGCTGAAAGAAGGCATCCGCCGCAACGGCGCCAGCATCGACTGGGTCTATCGCGGCGGCGATTTCCAGAACCACTTCAAGGCCTACCAGCAAACCGGGCAGCCCTGCCCGCGCTGCGGCACACCCATCAGTCGCATTGTGGTGGGGCAGCGCGGCACGCATTTTTGCCCGCGTTGCCAAATATTGCAAGCTGCATAACGCATAATACTTTGACGGTAAGCTGCGTATTAAGTACGATGCGCAAAAATCAAAAATTGTGAGGATGATTTGAAAAAGACCTTCTTGATCCCTATGGTTGTTTTGGCGCTGGCCGCCATGGCGTGCAGCGCTTCTTCCATTACCAGCTTGCTGGAGAACGCTGTGTCTGAAGATGAGGGCTCCCTGTTGGACCGGGTATCGCAAATTCTTCCGCAGAGTGAACCCAATGAAACGATCGTCACCGGCCAGATCCTGACCCAGGAAAATTTTTCTGACCCCGAAGCCTGGGAATATTATGTGGATGACGGAGCTGCTTTGCAGGTTGACCAGGGTGCTTACAACATGTACCTCGAGGTGGAGGGGTTCATCTGGGGCATTAATGAGCAGATGCATTCTGATGTGGTCATCACTGTATTTGCCACCCAACTTTCCGCCACGGACAACAATGGCTACGGCGTGGTCTGCCGGTCAGACACGGAGAATATGGGCAACGGCTATTATTTTCTGATCAGTGGCGATGGCTTCTATTCCATCATGAAGAGTCTGGACGACTCTGCCGAGGCACTGGTGGACTGGACCAGCAGCAGCCAGATCCAGCAGGGCAGAGCCATCAATTGGATCAAGGCGGTTTGTGTCGAAAACTACCTGGCTCTATTCATCAATGACACCTTTGTCGCCGAGGCTTATGACTCCACGTTTTCTGAAGGCTATGCCGGACTGTCAGTGGCCATCTTTGAAGCTGGCAACGTTGAGGTCGCCTTCGATGACCTGATCATTTTGGCGGCTTCTCTGGCTGAATAAAGTAGTCGCTGAATAAAAAGAGCCGGCAGTTAACTGCCGGCTCTTTTTTGTTCCAGGTAGTCTTTCAAGATCACTGCGTGGTTGATCTGCTTGTCTTTGGCCGCGTACAGAAGTGTGACGGTCTGCTGTTTGGCCGCCGCGCGCAGCGTGTCCACGGCCGGGTTGTGGTCCAACTCTGCCCTGTACGCTTGGGCGAAGGCCGCGAACTTCTGTGGGTCGTGCCCAAACCAGGTGCGCAGCTCCGCCGAAGGCGCAATGTCTTTCAGCCACAGATCCAACCTGGCGGCCGGCTTGCTTACGCCGCGCGGCCAAAGCCGGTCCACCAGCACGCGAGTGCCGTCGTCCTTGGCGGGCTCCGCATAGATGCGTTTTAGTTTGAACATTGTGATCCCTGATGCGTGGTTCAGGCTGGCGCCTGGATCACGCATCAGCGATCACAATTGGGCTTGGGTGACTTTGAGTTTGCCCTCTTCGTCTTGGATCAGCTCGCCCACCGGGATGACCGTGTCGTGCTCAAAGACCAGCAGCGCCTGATTTTCCAGTGCCCAGCGCTGCCAGAAGCCTTTGGTGCGGATGGTTTCCAGCGGCTCCACGTCGTAGGCGGTTACCCAAGCCTTGCGCTCAAAGTGCACGGCAAAACTGGCCAGGTCATTCAGGTAGACGGCCGGCCGGGTTCCGCCTTCCAGCACCACCACCTGCAGGCCGCGGGTGTGGCCGGGGGTCACCGCCAGGCGCAGGTCTGGCGTTACCTGTGTGTCGCCGTTCAGAAGCCGCAGCTGGCCGGCCTGCCAGATGGGCACAAAGTTCTCCGGCAGGTAGGTGGCCCGCGTGCGCTCGTTAGGGTGCATGGCGTCGGCAAACTCGAGGCGCTGCACCCAATATTCGGCGTTGGGGAAAGCGGCCACGGGCTGCCCGTCTTTCAGCGTGGTGTTGCCGCTGCAGTGGTCAGCGTGCAGGTGGGTGTTGATGACGATATCCACATCTTCGGGACGCACGCCGTGTTTGGCCAGGTTCTGCAGCAAAGTACCTTCTGGATACTCCAGCCCCCACTGGCGGATGGCTTTGTCATTCAGCTTGTCGCCCAGACCGTTATCCACCACGATGGTCTTGCCGTCCGAGAAGATCAGCAGGCAGTGCATGCACATCGCCACCTGGTCCTGCTGGTTGGTGCTCTGATAACGGCTCCACAGCGGCCGCGGCACCAGGCCGAAAGGCCCGCCTGGGTCTACCCAGGTGGTGCCGCTGGGAACGATGTGCCACTCAAAGCCTGCCATGCGGCCTAGCCCTTCTTGCCGCGGCGGCGCTTGCGCTTGCCGCTTTTCTCGCTGCCGCCGTTGGCGCTGGCGGCCGGCTGGTTGCGGGCTGGCGCGGCAGGCGCCGGACGGCTGGGCGGCTGGGCCGGCCCCACGCTGGCCGGTTGGAAGACGAACATGCGGTTGACCATGCTGCTGCGCATGTCGGCAAACAGTTCCTGGAACATCTGGTAAGCCTTGGCCTTGTATTCCACCAGCGGGTCGCGCTGGGCGTAGGATTCCAGGCGCACCGCAATGCGCAGGGCTTCCATGCGGGTCAGGTAATCCACCCAAAGTTCGGTGAAGACGCGCAGCAAGAGCTGGCGATAGTTTTCGCTGATGGAACGCTTGCCCAGCGTGTGGATGGCCTTTTGTTTGGTGGCCTCGTCTAGGCTGCTTAATGCTTGGCCGTTCAGGTTCTGCAAAGCCTCTGCCCCCACGGCGGCTTCCAGGGCGGCCTTGCCGGTGGCGTTGAGCGCCTCGGCCCCGTTGGCGGCAATGCTGTCCCAGGCGGCCCGGCCCCAGATGGTCTGCAGCGCGGCCTGGGCCTGCTGCAGGTGGGCCAGCACGTTGTCGGTGACCTGTTCCGGTTTCAAACCTTCCAGGAACTGGGCGGCATAGTGGGTAAAGGTCAGGCGGCGCTGGCGCTGCTGCACCTGCTTGTGGGTGCGCTTGTCAAAAGCGGCCACCTGCGTTTCGGGCAGGCTGAGCAGGATGCGCAGCAGCTGCTCGTCGCTGGGGTTATCCCCTGCGCTCTGCAGGGCCGCGGCAACCTCGCGGGCGATCTGGCCCTCGCCGTTGTCGCCCAGCAGGCGCTGGCGGCGGGCGGCGAATTCCGCGCGGACTCGGGCCGCCAGGCTTTCACCCAGCGGGGCCCAGTCACTGCTGGCCAGCTCCTCGGCTTTTAGGCCCAGTTCAGTTTCCAGGCGGCGTTCCAAAGCCCCCAGCACGCGCAATACGGCCTGCTCGCGCAGGCTTTCCTCCGCCCGGCTGTAGAGCACGTCGGAAGCGGCGCTGTCGGCCAGCTGCAGGCTTTGCTGCTCTTCCTTGCTCAGTTGGAGCGGCACACGCAAAAGCGTGCTGGCTTCGCGCGCCAGGTCGGCCGCCGAGCGCGGCTGGCCCTCTTCGTCCATGCGGATGCCTTGCAGGAAGGTGTCAATCGTCTCGCCCAGGTCATTCATTTGCTGGTCCAGGCGCTCTTCGCTTTGCTCCAGCAGCGCTTCCAAGCCGCGCTGCAAATGCTCTTCTTCGGCCGTCAAAGCGTTCGAGGCGATCTGCACCAGGCCGCTTTGGGCGGAGCCGCCTTTGCGCTTGAGTTCATCCATCAGCAACTGCACGGTGTAGGAAGGCACGATCACCTGGTTTACGACCAGGCTGGGCTGAATCTGTTCCAGCCAGGCCAGCAGCTTCCACGGCCCTTCGGGGTCGTCCAGGGCGGCGGGCACGCGCTGGTGCACTTCCTCTTGCAGCATTTCCAGCACATCGTCCACCAGGTCTTCCTTGGTCATGATGCGCTCGCGCTGGGCGTAGACCGTGGCGCGCTGGGTATTGAGCACGTCGTCGTATTCCAGCAGGTGCTTGCGGGCGTCGAAGTTGGCGCCTTCCACCCGGGTTTGCGATTGTTCGATAATGCGCGAGACCAGGCCATATTCCAGCGGCACGGAGTCATCCATGCGCATGCGCTCCATCATGGCTTCCACTTGCGCGCCGCCAAACAAGCGCATCAGGTCGTCTTGCAGTGAGAGGTAAAAGCGGGAGGAGCCGGGGTCGCCCTGGCGGCCGGCGCGGCCGCGCAGCTGGTTGTCAATCCGCCGGGCTTCGTGGCGTTCGCTGCCAATCACGTGCAGGCCGCCCAGCTCTTTGACCTTGGCCATTTCCTCCACGGACTTGAGGAAGTATTCGACCTCGGCTTTGTAGATACCGTAGTCTTCCGGCTTGAGCTGCAGCAGGGCATCACGCTGCTGCTCAATGGTCATGTCGGAGGTTTCGCCCACGCCGGACTTGCGCAGCACGCGGCTGACGGCGGAGAGCACCTCTTCGGCGATCTCGCCGCCCAGCTTGATGTCCACGCCGCGGCCGGCCATGTTGGTGGCGATGGTCACTGCGCCGAAGGCCCCGGCCCCGGCGATGATCTGGCTCTCTTCGGTGTGCTTGCGGGCGTTGAGCACCGAGTGGGGCACTCCGTTGCGCAGCACGGCGGCCAGGCGCGGCGTATCTTCCGGCGCCAGGCCCAGCAGGCTGATCAAGTGCGCCAGGTTCTGCTCACTTTGCAGGTTCAGGTCCACGCCCAGCTCGCGGGCGCGCTGGCGCAGATCGCCGCTGTTGATCTTTTCCAACGGCTCCGCCAGGCTTTGCAGTTCAGGGATGATGAAGCCGTCGTCGTCTTTGTCGTTTTTCTCCAGCCACAGGGCGCGCAGCAGCATGATCTGCAATTGGCGCTGCACCGCCTCGGCCCGCAGCCGGCCAGAGAGCATGTCAGAGCTTTCCACCGATGTGGTGCCCAGCAGGATCGGCCGGCCGGTGACGTGGATGGCAATGATCTCTTTGATGATCGCGCGGATCTTGGCTTCCACGCTGCGGTAGACCACGTCAGGATAGTCTTGGCGCTTCCACAGGGCGGGCAGCTTGTCGGCGTCGCTTTTGTGCGCGTAGTAGATGACCTTGTAACCGGACTCGTCCTTGGCTTCGACGACTTCCAGTTCCGAGTCGGGGCGGTCAGCGTTGTATTCCACGTTCTGCGGCAGCGCCACCACGTCCAGCTTATAAATGTTGTCGAACTCTTCGGCTTCGGTCAGCGCCGTACCGGTCATGCCGGCCAGCTTCTCGTACATGCGGAAGTAGTTTTGGATGGTGATCGTGGCGTAGGTAACGTTCTCCGCCTGGATCTTGACGCCCTCTTTGGCCTCCACCGCCTGGTGCAGGCCGTCGGACCAGCGGCGGCCGGGCATCAGGCGGCCGGTGAACTCGTCGATGATCACCACCTGGCCGCCCTGTACCAGGTAGTCCTTGTTGCGCTTGAAGAGCAGTTGGGCGCGCAGGCCTTGCTCCACAAAGCCCAGCAAGCGGGCTTGTTCCGGGCTGATGTCTTCGGGGCGCTCCGGGTCGCGCAGCGGCGTCCCCAGCAGCTGCTCAATGTGGGCTTCGCCGATCTCGGTCAGGTTTACGCTGCGGTTCTTCTCGTCGACTTCGTAGTCTTCCGGGTTCAGCCGTTTGACCACATCCGCCACGCGCTTGTAATGCTCGGCTTCGTCATGGGCCGGGCCGGAAATGATCAGCGGCGTGCGCGCTTCATCCACCAGCACATTGTCCACTTCGTCGATCACGGCAAAGTAATGGCCGCGCTGCACGCCTTCTTCCGGCTGCATGCGCATGTTGTCGCGCAGGTAGTCGAAGCCGAATTCGTTGTTGGTGCCGTAGGTAATATCGGCGGCATAGGCTTGGGCGCGCGGCACCTGGTCCAGCTGGTGCTGGTCTTCGTGCGGCGATTCTTTGCTCAGGTTGACCATATAGGCGTAGCGCGAACTGTCGCCGCCGGAACCCATCTGCAGCACGCCTACTTTCAGGCCGAGGAAATCGAAGATCGGCGCCATCCAGCGCGCATCGCGGCGGGCGAGGTAATCGTTGACCGTGATCAGGTGCACGCCTTTGCCGGTGAGCGCATTTAAATAGAGGGGCAGGGTAGCTACGAGGGTTTTGCCCTCGCCGGTGCGCATTTCGGCGATCTTGCCCTGGTGCAGGGCCATGCCGCCCATCAACTGGACATCAAAGTGGCGCAGGCCCAGGGTGCGCTTGCTGGCTTCGCGCACCGTGGCAAAAGCCTCGGCCAGCAGCTCTTCCAGGCTCTGTCCCTGGCTCAGCCGGGCGCGGAACTCTTCGGTTTTGGCGCGCAGCGCCTCATCTGAAAGGGCTTCGTATTCAGCTTCCAGACCGTTGATGAAGTTGACCATCTCGCTGTAGGCGAGCACTGTTTGTTTGTTCGGGTCCCCCCCGATTAGCTTTGAAATTCGTTTTAACATGCGGCTTTTTGCTCCGGCGGCGATTATAGCATGCGGGCTTTTTCATTGAATGGCGCGTGATTCCATGCAGACAAGCTTAAAATATCAGCTCTTTTAAGCTTGGCGCAAAGTGTGCGTCAGGCCCGGATGCTATAATCTCTTTTGTTCCTCGGTAAGGTCTCCTAAAAAAGAAAACAACCATGTCTTTCGCCCACCTTCACGTTCACACAGAGTACTCGCTACTCGACGGATTTAGCAAAATCCCGGAACTGGTGAAGCAGGCCAAAGAGATGGGCATGCAGCACCTGGCCATCACCGACCATGGCGCCATGTACGGCGTCATCGACTTTTTTAACGCGGCCAAGGACGCCGAGATCCATCCAGTGATCGGCATGGAAGCCTACATGGCGGCGCGCGGCATGGGCGACCGCGACAGCGAACTGGACAAGCGCTCCAGCCATTTGCTGCTGCTGGCCGAAACGCAGGAGGGCTACCAGAACCTGCTCAAAATTGCCTCCCGGGCGCAGCTGGACGGCTTTTACCATTACCCGCGCATTGACCATGACTTCTTGGCCGAGCATGCCAAGGGACTGATCGCCACCACCGGCTGCCTGTCGGCAGAGATCCCACGGGCGATTATCCGCGAGAATTTGGACGATGCCCGCCGCCAGATCGACTGGTATTACCAGGTCTTCGGCCCGCACAACTTCTATTTCGAGCTGCAGAACCATCCGATTGACGAATTGAAAACGGTCAACAACGTCCTGCAAGACCTGGGCGCCTATTACGAAGCCAACTTCGTCGCCACCAACGACGTGCATTACATCCGCCCGGAAGATGCGCGCCTGCAGGACATCCTGCTCTGCGTGCAAACCGGCAGCCGCTACGGCGAAGCCCGCCGTATGCGCATGTCTGGCAGTGAGTATTACCTGCGCAGCGAGGAAGAGATGCGCCGCCTGTTCGCCGGGCACGAAGGCGCCCTGCTGAACACCGTGCGCATCGCCGAGCGCTGCCAGGTGGACCTGACGCCGGAAGGCTATCACCTGCCGCAGTTCGACGTGCCCGAGGGCTACGACACCGAAAGCTACCTGCGCATGCTGTGCGAAGAAGGCCTGGAGCGGCGTTATCCCGGCCGGGCGCACAGCGAGGAAGTGCGCCAGCGGTTGGAACATGAACTTGGCACCATCATCGGCATGGGCTTTGCGCCGTATTTCCTGATCGTCTGGGATTTGTGCCGCTTCGCCAAGCAGAAGAACATTTGGTACAACGCCCGCGGCTCGGCCGCCGGCTCCATCGTGGCTTACGCCCTGGACATCACCCTGGTGGACCCGCTGGAGCACAACCTGATCTTTGAGCGCTTCCTCAATCGGGACCGCATCAGCATGCCCGATATCGACCTGGACTTCCAGGACGACCGCCGCCACCTGATGCTGGAGTACTGCCGCCAGCGCTACGGCGACGACATGGTGGCCGCCATCATCACCTTCAACAAGCTCAAGGCGCGCGCCGCGGTGCGCGATGTGGGCCGCGTCCTGGACGTGCCGCTGACCGAAGTAGATCGCATCGCCAAGATGATCCCCAACATCCCCGGCAAGCCGGTCTCCATCGCCGAGGCGCTGGAGACCATCCCGGACTTTGCCCGCGAGTACAACACCAATTCGCAGGCCAAAGAGCTGATCGACACCGCCCAGCAGATGGAAGGCGTGATCCGCGGGGCGGGCACCCACGCCGCCGGCGTAGTGATCTCCGACCGGCCCATCATCGAATATGTGCCGCTCAACCGGCCGACCGGCAACAACGCCGATGACACGCCGATCAAACAGCTGACCCAGTTCGAAATGACCACGCTGGATTCGCTGGGCCTGCTCAAGGTCGACTTCCTGGGTTTATCGACCCTGACCATTATGGAGCGGGCCTGCCAACTGATCGCGCAGCGTCACGGCCAGCAATACGACCTGAACAACATTCCGCTGGACGACCCGCAGACCTACGAACTGCTGGGCCGCGGCGAAACCGCCGGCGTCTTCCAGTTTGAAGGCGCCGGTATGCGCCGTTGGATGATGGCGATGAAGCCCCAGGCGCTGGAAAATGCCGTGGCCATGGTGGCGCTGTTCCGCCCCGGGCCGATGGACTTCATCCCGACCTACATCAACCGCATGCACGGCAAGGAACCGGTGAGCTACGCGCATCCGGCCATGGAGAGCATTTTCGCCGAGACGTACGGCATCCCCGTCTACCAAGAGCAGCTCATGTCGGCGGTGATGCAGGTGGCGGGCTACTCCGCCTCCGAGGCGGATGACCTGCGCAAAGCGATTGCCAAGAAGATCGAAAACAAGCTGAAAAAGCACCGCAAGCAGTTTGTGCGCGGCGCCACCAAGCAAGGTATCGCCGAAAAGACCGCCGAAGAAATCTTCTCGGATTGGGAAAACTTTGCCCGCTACGGCTTTAACAAAGCGCACGCCGCCGACTACGGCGTGCTGGCTGTGCAAACCGCCTACCTCAAGGCGCATTACCCGGTGGAGTACATGACCGCCGTGCTGTCAGTGACGCTGACCGATACGGACAAGGTCGCCTATTACGCCCAAGACTGCCGCCGCATGGATATTGAAGTGCTGCCGCCGGACGTCAACTACAGCCATTGGGACTTCTCGATCCAGCAGGACGGCGAGAAGACCGCCATCCGCTTCGGCCTGGGCGCCATCAAGAATGTGGGCCATGGCCCGGTCAACGCCATCCTGACCGGGCGCGGGGACGCGCCTTTCAAAGATCTGGTGGACTTTGGCGAGCGGGTCGACCTGCGCCAGGTGGGCAAGCGCGCCCTGGAGAGCCTGATCAAGTCCGGCGCGCTGGACGCCTTCGGCAACCGCCATGCCATGCTCGAGATCCTGGAGCAGGTGGTTTCGATGAGCGCCGACCTGTTCCATGCCAGGGAAGTGGGCCAGATGAGCCTGTTTGGCGGCGATGTGGTGGCCGGCCCGCAAATCGTGCTGGCCGCCCCGCGGCCGGAAGAGGAAGAAGCCACCCGCCGCGAACGGCTGAACTGGGAGCGTGAGCTGATCGGTCTGTACGTCTCCGACCACCCGCTCAACCCGCTCCTGCCGCAGCTCAAGGAAGTCGTCACGCACTTCTCCAGCGAGCTGGCCATGCTGGAAGGTGAAGAGCGCGTACGCGTGGCCGGCATGGTCAAAAGCTGGCGCAGCTTCGCCACCAAGCGCGGCAAGATGATGGCCTTTGTGACTATTGAAGATCCCTTCGGCACCATCGACACGATCGTCTTCCCGGGGGTGTGGGAGAAGTTCGGCAACCTGGTGCAGAACGACAAAGTGCTGGTGATGGAAGGCAAGCTGGACCCGCAGAGCGGCGAGACCAAGCTGCTGGTGGACAAAGTGGACACCAACCTGAACATCACCACCCCCATGGCGGATGCCCCGCTGTCCTACCCGCCCAGCCCGCGGCCGGTCGCACCGGCCCCGGCGCTGCGCGAGCCGGACCCCGCCGAGCCGTCCAGCCTGCTGGACGCCCCGGAAGATTTTGACCTGGGCGCCATGCCAGAACCCCCAGAGTCCTTCCCGCCGGGCTGGGAGCTCTCGGTCGAAGATCATTTCCCCTTGGTGGGCAACACCGCCCCGCCAGAGCGGGACGAGCGCCAGCCCGAACTGCCTACCGAGCCGGAGGGGCAGGCCAGCGCCTCTCAGGCAGAGGAACGCGTGGATGACGCCCCAGACTTTGCCGCCTTTATTGAGCCGGCACCTTCGCTGAGCCGGACGCGGGCGCCTGAACCGGCGGCTAAGCAGCCGCCGGCTGACCTGCCAGCCCGGGAGGCCGATGCCCCTGAGATCGCGGTTGGCGGGCTGAGCGTGGCCACCCAGCCGCCCGAGGCGCTGCCGGTGGCCCCGGCCATTGTGCGCCCCGGCGCGGGCAAACCCGCTCCGGCCGCACGGGCAGAAGGCGACAGTACGCCCAAGATGCTGACGGTCTACATCCGCAGCACCGGCGACAAGCACCGCGACATCCTCGCCATTCGCCGCATCCACGGCGCCATCATCAGCTACCCAGGCGGGGACCGCTTTGCCTTCCAGGTCTTTGAGGGCCGCAGCAGTTACCTGCTCGACTTCCCCAACGACACCACCGACCTGGGCGACGAACTGATCGCCCGGTTGGAGACCATGCTGGGCGGGAGCAATTTCCGCGTCGAAACCATCACCTTGCAGTAAACTGTGCCTAGGATGAGCGCCAAGATCAAACGCATAGGGGTGCTGACCTCTGGCGGCGATGCGCCGGGCATGAACCCCTGCATCCGCGCCGTGGTGCGCACCGGGCTGTTCAACGACTGCGAGGTCATCGGCATCCGTGACGGCTATGCCGGGCTGCTGAACGGTAGCTTTGAAGTGCTGGAGGCGCGCCAGGTGGGCGGCATTATCCAACGCGGCGGCACCATGCTGGGCACCGCCCGCTCGCCGGAAATGTACGAAGAGGCCGGCCAGCGGGCCGCCCTGCAGGCCCTGCGCCAGCACGAGATCGACGGCCTGATCGTCATCGGTGGCGACGGCTCAATGCGCGGCGGCCTGGCGCTGGCCGAGCGCGGCGTGCCGGTGGTGGGCATCCCCGGCAGCATCGACAACGACATGTGGGGCACCAACATGGCCATCGGCGTGGATACCGCCCTCAACACCCTGTGTGACGCCATCGACAAGCTGCGTGACACCGCCTCTTCCCACCGCCGCGCTTTCCTGGTCGAGACCATGGGACGCAACTGCGGCTACCTGGCGCTGATGGCGGGCGTGATCGGCGGCGCTGAGGTGATCCTGATCCCCGAGGCGCCCAGCACCATCGAGAAGGTGGCTGAGGCGCTGGTGGGCGCTTACCAGCGCGGCAAGACCCACTCGATCGTGGTCGTCTCAGAAGGGGCCAATATCAAAGTCGCCGAGCTGGCCCAGCACCTTGAGGAGCTGGGTGTCGGTTTCAGCACGCGCATGACCATCCTCGGCCACATCCAGCGCGGCGGGCGCCCCAGCGCTTTCGACCGCCTGCTGGCCACCCGCCTGGGTGTCAAAGCCGTGGACGCCCTGCTGGCGGGCTACAGCAACGTGATGGTCGGCCTGCGCGGCCGGGACATCGACCTGGTGCCGCTGGCCGACGTCGTCAGCCGCCAGCGCGAAGCCAACCTGGAATACTACGAGATGGCGAAGATGCTCGCGTTCTAAGAGTTGGCGTAAAATCGGGGGGTTTGTTATTAAGTACTTCCGTATATACTTGGCGGATGAGGCGCATATCCTTGACTGAAGCGCACAGGCGCCTTTCTATCCTGCTGTCCAAGCTGGGCGAAGGGCCTATTACGCTTACCCGCCGCGGCAAGCCTGTGGCTGTACTGCTGGCGACCGAGGAATACGAGCGCCTGCACCGGCTTGAAATATCGCTTCGCTTTCAAAAAACGCAGGATCGCCTGGCTCGATTAAACGCGGACGTTCCTGAAGATGAGCTGGCTGCAGATATCCGCTCGGCTCGCCAGTCTATAACAGATGGGTACCTTGAGCAATTGCGTGGGTCTCTCAAGGGTGGCAACGCACTGGAGACTCTAATGCGTGAGCGTGAGTGGGAGCGTAGTCGGGACGGGTAGATAGGCTAAAAGAGTAATGCAAATGGCCGCTGCTGGTAGTGAGGTGTCACAGGTCAAGCTGGAGGACAAAAACTTAATATGATCGATAAATTTGAGTATTATCACGGGGCTGCGCTTGTTCGCGTCGTGGATGACCCCAGGTGCTATTCGATAAAAAAGCGGGGCCAGCAGGGGTATTTAGTCAATGATGCGATTTTTGTCTTCCTTAAGTACTCTACTAAATCCCGCTCACCGTGGGAGTTTTCATTCGATGCAGAAGATGTTTTGCACAACAATCTTATGCAGGAGGAGTATGGAGAGGCTTTCCTGGGCCTTATATGTGGAGGTGATGGTATTTGCGGCTTAGGTTGGAGCGAAGCAAAAGAATTACTTGGTGGGCAAGCTGGTCGGATTGCCGCCGGCCGCAAACACAATCGAAGCTATTCTGTTTGGGGAACAACAGGTGAATGGAAGAGGAAGATATCCCTAAGGCGTTGGCCCGCTCTCCTCTTTGAACCGGTGACTGGAATTGAGATGTTAGGGGAAGAATATGCAACCTCAAACTAGATTTGTTATTGAAGATGGTCAGCATACTAAAGAGGCCTTGAGCGTTCTAGCAGAAGAGATACAAGCTGAAGGCTCCCTGGAAGCTATTGTTGGAAGAGCAAGAAGAATATTGGAGCTTTCTGTTGACCCGGTAGCTGGAGCTGTCGATCCAAGTTATGGCCTGCTTTACGGACTTATTCAGAGTGGCAAGACGAGCATAATTACGGTCACGGCAGCTATGGCTGCCGACAATGGATTCAAATGCATAATAATCTTAACTTCAGATATTAATCCGCTTTATGATCAAACATTACAACGTATCCGAAGTCAGTTAAGGGGATTAGCTGTTTTAGGAAAAGCGGATTGGAATGATTATCAAAAATTTGAAAGATATTTGCGGACTTCTCCGTTCGCGATTGTTTGCTCTAAAAACGCTAACCACCTGAGTAGCCTATTGGAGGCATTTAAAAAGGTCGGGGCCAAAGGAGCACGCGGATTAGCCACAATGATTATTGACGATGAAGCGGATCAGGCTAGCCTAAATACAAAAGCTCGGTTTAATGCAATACAAAGGACAAATGAACTCAGTAGGATAAATAACCTGATAACAGATTTGCGAAGCTTTTTTCAGGCCAATACTTATCTTCAAGTAACTGCAACCCCCCAAGCACTTTTTTTACAGAGACCTGACGGTTTTTATAGACCATCATTCACGGTTTTAAGTGAACCCGGCTTTGGATATGTTGGGGGAGAGGCTTTCTTTGAAGATGCATCAAAGTTCCTTGTTTATGTGCCTTTGGAGGAAACGGAGCAGTTGAAATCAGGACATCAGCCTCATGCTACAACCGCTATCCCGAGGGGAATGCGTAGAGCATTTTTGAGTTTTCTTGTAGGAGCAACAACAAGAAATTTGGCGCAAAGTTCTGACGCCTTCGCCTTTCTTGTACATATAAGTCATACCCGGGTTGATCATGAAAATGTTGTGACAGTGATTGATGCTTTTCGTGAAGAGGTGATGAATGCACTTAATAATCCTGGAACGCCTGCTCATGAAAGGATGCGAGAGGAAATAGGTGCTGCTTATGCCGATATCGAGGAAACAGAAGGAGAATTACCCGATTTTGAAGTATTGGTGGATCGGATAAAGTTCCTCTTACCAGGCGCCAGCATAAAAACCATCAACTCGACTTCAGATTCGGCTATATCGTTGGATCACGTATATAGCATTTTTGTTGGCGGTAACAAGCTGGGGCGCGGCGTTACTATTCCAAATCTTATAACAAGTTATTACGGAAGGAATCCCAAATCTCCCAACGCAGATACGGTTTTGCAGCATGCCCGGATGTATGGTTATCGCGGTAAGCATTTGGGAATTACCAGACTATTCTTGCCTAAAAAATTGGCCGATCACTTTCGCATTATTCACCAAATGGAAAAGGCTTTGCGAGACCTTGTTTCCAGGTATCCGGAGGGCAAGTTTGAGGGAATTTATATTTCTTCACCCCTCCGGCCTACCCGAGGAAATGTTCTGGATCCGAATGCAATAGGGGTATATGTTGCTGGTGGATATTGCAATCCCCGTTACCCCTTACGGAATAAGGAAATAGCCAAAGACAGGGATTGGCTTGACCAAGAATTGTTGCCATTTGATGATCGGAATGAATACCACCCGTCGACAATAGATTTCATAAAGGAAATCATCAACAAGTGTAAGCATGATCCCGATGAGGGTGCGGAAATGTGGGATATTCAAACTTTGGAGGTTGCACTTGACAAACTCAAGACCCTCAGGGGAAATAGAGCTTACCTTCGTGTGAGAACTGGGAGAAACCTCAACGAACCAAGGCGCGAGACACAAGGTTTCTTAACGGGCGGAGAAGAAGGTCTTGTTCCTTCTGATGCCCCAACTTTGTTCATCTACAGAATTAATGAGAACGACCGCGGCGAAGCTGTTTGGTGGCCACAAATCAGATTTCCAGAAGGTAACTATGCGTTGGCTTTTAGCTTTGATAGGTAGAATAAAAAATTTACTCTTAGTCAGAAAGCCGCTCATTGCGATTGATGTTTTTTCAGGAGCGGGCGGAATGACTCTGGGTCTGAAACAAGCAGGCTTTAGAGTTATTGCTGCTGTTGAAGTTGATCAATTGGCAGTAGATACTTACAGAGTTAATCACCCCGAAGTTGAAGTCTGGCAGCAGGATGTCCGGCAAGTTAGCGGTGAAGATATCCTGAAAGCTTTAAAATTGCGGGAAGGGGAATTAGATGTTTTGGCGGGTTGTCCCCCTTGCCAAGGGTTTTCATCTATAAGGACGCTAAACGGCAAGAAAAGACCGCGTGATGAACGCAATGATCTTATTTTTGATTTTCTAAGACTTGTTGAGGAATTGAAACCAAAAGTGGTCTTGTTGGAAAATGTTCCTGCACTTGCTAAAAAAGAAAGATTGGTAAGGTTCACTCGGAGTCTGCGGAAGCTCGGTTATACCTTTAGTGGAACACCGATGATCCTTAACACCGCAGACTTTGGAGTTCCACAGCGTCGCAGAAGAATGATTTTCATTGGTAGCAGGGTGGGTGAAATAAAAATGCCTGAAAAGGAAGTGGAAGCAGTTACTGTACGGGCAAGTATTGGCGATTTGCCTCTACCGGGTGAAAGTGGAGATCCGCTGCACGATATAAAAGAACAGCGCGCTCCACACACCGTGAAAATGATAAAAAAAGTTCCAAGAGATGGAGGGAGTCGGTCAGATTTACCTGAGGAGTATCATTTGCCTTGTCACAAAAAATCTCCTAATGGATTCAAGGATGTCTACGGGCGAATGTCTTGGGATAACGTGGCCCCAACTATTACGAGTGGATGCAATAACCCATCCAAAGGCCGCTTCCTCCACCCAACACAACATAGGGCAATAACATTGCGTGAAGCAGCTATTTTTCAATCTTTCCCGAAGGATTATTATTTTTCTCTCGAAAAAGGTAAGAACGGTGCTGCTATTATGATTGGTAATGCCTTGCCCCCTAAATTCGTTCAGAAGCAAGCTGTTGCAATTAAAGATGCTATACGTGCTTCCCGAACTTTGTAACATGGATAAGTTGACCAAGGAACAAAGAAGCAGAAATATGAGCAGGATTCGCTCATCTATGACTGGCTTCGAGCAAAAGATATTCAAAAAACTAAAAAATAAGCGTATTTATTTCCAAACTCATTACACCCGAGTAATTGGTAAGCCTGACATAGCTTTGCCGAGATCTCGCAAAGCGGTTTTTCTGCATAGTGACTTTTGGCATGGCTGGCGACTGCCCAGCTGGGAAAATGTACTCCCTAACGAATTTTGGATTAATAAGCTGAGACAAAATCGAAAACGCGATAGAAAAGTAATTCGAAAATTGCGTCAAATGGGCTGGGATGTTTTTGTTTTATGGGAGCATTCGTACAAAAAAGACCCAGATGGATCGATTGACAAAATTATTAACTTTCTAAAGAGCGATTCCCTGTAAAGCAGACTACTGTTTAAAAGGAAAATAATATTACTTGTGGCTTGACTTCAACTGGAGTCTTCATGCTGCATATACCTGCCCATGCTTTAATACTGCTTGGGGCAAAATTTGTGAACCACAAATCCGCATTCGGGGCGGCTCTCTGTCAAATGTAATACCTGGCTTGACACGCCCGCTCCCCCCAATAGTATTGTTACAACTTGCACGGCTTTGCTGCACACCGTGTGCTGGAAAACGCAGATGACGCGTATCAAACCGAGAGGGATAAATGCTGTCTAGGTCAATTGCCGTCAAGCCATTGCCGGCCCAAAGTTGTATTAAAACCCCTGCCCCCCATCGCGTTAATATATCTTTTTCAAGCTGTTGGACAGAAATTGCCTGCAGTGAACTGCTAAGCCAACCGCTTTTGGGTTGGCTAGGCCTACCGCTTTTTGGTTGGCTAAATTTCCACGCTCTCCTCGTACACGCCGAACTCCTCTTTCATCAGCGACATGATCTCGCCCAGCGTGGCGTAGGCGCGCACTGCGTCCAGCAGCGCGGGCATCGTGTTCTGCGTGCCCTGGCAGGCCAGCCGCAGCCGGTCCAGCGCCTGCCCCAGCGCGCCGGGGTCGCGCTCGGCGCGCAGCTGGCGCAGGCGGGCCACCTGGCGGCGCTCCCCCTCCGGGTCCATCTCCAGGATGGGGATCTGGTAGCCGCCCTCGTCCTGGTAGGCGTTCACGCCCACAATGCGCCGCTCGCCGCTGTCGATCTCGCGCTGGTAGCGGTAGGCCGCATCGGCGATCTCGGCCTGGAAGAAGCCGCGCTCAATGGCCGGCAGCACGCCGCCCATCTCCTCGATCTGGCGGAAGTAGTCCAGCGCTTGCTGCTCCATGCGGTCGGTCTGCGCCTCCACAAAGAAGCTGCCGCCCAGGGGGTCCACTGTGTTGGTCACGCCGGACTCCTCGGCGATGATCTGCTGCGTGCGCAGCGCCACGGTCACCGCGTGCTCGCTGGGCAGCGCCAGCGCCTCGTCCATACTGTTGGTGTGCAGGCTGTTGGTGCCCCCCAGCACCGCGGCCAGCGCCTGGATCGCCACGCGCACCACGTTGTTCTCCGGCTGCTGCGCGGTCAGCGACACGCCGGCGGTCTGCGTATGGAAGCGCATCAGCCAGCTGCGCGGGTCCTTGGCGCCGAACACCTCGCGCATCTGCCGCGCCCAAATGCGCCGGGCGGCGCGGTATTTGGCGATCTCCTCGAAGAAGTCGTTGTGCGCGTTGAAGAAGAAGCTCAGCCGCGGGGCGAAATCGTCGATGTCCAGCCCGCGCTCCAGCGCCCAGCGCACGTACTCCAGCCCGTCGGCCAGGGTGAAGGCCAGCTCTTGCGCCGCGGTGCTGCCCGCCTCGCGGATGTGGTAGCCGGAGATGCTCACCGGGTTCCATTGCGGCAGGTGCTGCGCGGCGTACTCGATCGTGTCGGTCACCAGGCGCATCGAAGGCTCGGGCGGGAAGATGTATTCCTTCTGGGCGATGTATTCCTTCAAGATGTCATTCTGCAGCGTGCCGCGCAGCTGCTCCGGGCGCACGCCTTGCTTCTCAGCGGCTGCAATGTACATGGCCCAGATGATCGCCGCCGGGCTGTTGATGGTCATGCTGGTGGACACCTTGTCGAGTGGGATATCGCTGAACAGGATCTCCATATCCTTGAGCGAAGACACCGCCACGCCGCACACGCCGAACTCGCCCTCCGCCTCCGGCTGGTCGGTGTCATAGCCCATCAGCGTGGCCAAGTCAAAGGCCACCGAAAGCCCGGTCTGCCCCTGGCTCAGCAAATACTTGAAGCGCTGGTTGGTCTCTTCGGCGGAGCCGAAGCCGGCGAACATACGCATGGTCCACAGCTTGCTGCGGTGCAGGGTGGGGTGCACCCCGCGCGTGAAGGGGTACTCGCCGGGGTTGCCCAGGTCCTGGGCGTAGTCCAGCCCGGCCACGTCCAGCGGGGTATACAGCCGCTCGATCGGCTCAGAAGAAGTGGTGACGAACTCCGATTTACGCTCCGGCAGGCGTGCCATGGACTTTTTCAGCGTCTCTTCTGTCCAGGCCTCTTGCTGTTTGCGCAGCTCTTCAAGCGTTTTCTTGTCGTACATCTGGGCGTGTCCTCCAGGGTGAGGGCGAATAACGCCATTATAGCTGATTGAGCGTCCCTGACTGCCGCTGGCCAGTTCGCTCAGAACGGGGATAATCGCAGGATGGACTTGATCTCTGCTTGGTTCCAAACCGGCGCGCTGCTGCTGGCCAGCGTTTTCCTGCTTTGGCTGCTCAGCCTGCGCCTGCGCGACGCCGGCATCATCGACAGTTTCTGGGGCCTGGGTTTCGTGCTCTCGGTCTGGGCCTATTTCGTCTGGCTGCCCGGCGGCCTGGCGGAGCGCAAATGGCTGCTGGCCGCCCTGGTCAGCATGTGGGGCCTGCGCCTCTCAGCGCACATCACCTGGCGCAATTGGCGCCGCGGCGAAGACTTCCGCTATGCCAGCTGGCGAAAGGAGCACGGTCGCCGCTGGCCCTGGCGCAGCCTGTGGCAGGTGTTCATCCTGCAGGGCGCGCTGATCTGGCTGATCGGCCTGCCGCTGCTGGCCGCCCAGGCCAGTAGCGCGCCGCTCGGCTGGCTGGATGGGCTGGCCTTGGCCGCCTGGGCGCTCGGCTTCTACTTCGAAGCCGTCGGCGATTGGCAGTTGGCCCAGTTCAAACGCGACCCGGCCAATAAGGGCAAGCTGCTCACCAGCGGGCTGTGGGCTTACACGCGCCACCCCAACTACTTTGGCGATGCGCTGCAGTGGTGGGCCTTTGGCCTGTTCGCCCTGGCCGGCGACGCCTGGTGGGCTCTGCTCAGCCCGCTGCTGATGAGCTGGCTGCTGCGCTATGTCTCCGGCGTGGCTATGCTGGAGAAGACGCTCAAGAAGCAAAAGCCCGGCTATGCCGGCTATGCCCGCCGCACCAACGCCTTCATCCCCTGGTTTCCCAAATCGGGTTGATAGAATGAGCCAGGCAGGAATGCCTGGAATGACAAACGGAGGCATAACATGCTGGAAATTCGGCCAAACTGCGAATGCTGTAACAAAGATCTGTTGCCCAGTTCAGCGGAGGTCTACATCTGCTCATTTGAGTGCACGTTCTGTGCAGATTGCGCACAAGACAAACTGGACTTGGTGTGTCCCAATTGCGGTGGGGGCCTCGTGCACCGGCCCATCCGCCCGGCGCACAAGCTGCTGGAGCACCCTGCGTCTACCCAACGCGTCTACAAGCCTGAGGGCTGCACATCTTAAGGGAAGTGGATACGTGGGTGTCCCAACACACCTTCGATGAACACCGCGATCAGGGCGATCATCGGCAGCGCCAGTAAGAAGGTTGCCGGCGCGCATAGCAGCTGCGCCAGCCAGCGGGCGGGCCGGGCGCCGCGCCGGCGCGGCAGGCTGTAGGCGGGCAGGTAGACCATCAGCCCATAGACGAAGCACCAGAACGGGAAAGCCAGCAACATGGCCCCGCTGCCGGCAAAGAGGGCTTCGCTGAGGGTGCCCACGGCGCCAAAGGCGATGAAGACGGTGAAAGGGGAGAGATCATAGCGCGCCAGCAAAAAGGCCAGGGCGATGAAATAGGGGATCAGGACCACCACACTGTGCAGTAGGATCACATCGAAGTAGTTGGTCGAGGCGGTGATATAGGCTTCGCCAATCGGCGCCCCAAACCAGGGCGCCAGGTTGGTCATGGAGACCGTGACCACTTCTTCCAGGCAGGCCAGCAGCGTAGCAAAAAGCACGAACTTCACGCGCCAGTCCAGCCGCATGGCCAGCACCCGCTGCCGCACCTGGCGCCGCAAGCGCCACATCAGCCCGCCGCCGGCAATCACCCACAGCAGCACCAGCCCGCTGGCCATGCCCGCCACCGCCCGCTCCGCCGCGCTCTGGGCGCCAAGGCGCATCACGGCCAGGATCAACAGCGCCGCGGCGAACAGCAGGCCCAGAGTGACCTTCTTAGCGTTCACCTACAAAGTCTACTCCGTGGACTTTGTAAGCGTGCATGGTAAAATACGGCGCTCTGTTTGGAAGTGGCTGTTGTTATCTGTGGCTTGAAAATAGCTGCCGTTGCAACGGCAAAACAAAAGGGTGAAGCCCTTTACACAGCTTACAAACCAACCTGCCGTTGCTTCGCAACGGCAAAACAAAGGGCGAAGCCCTTGTTAGCCCTCATCGTCTAGTGGCCTAGGACGTGGCCCTCTCAAGGCCAAAACCGGGGTTCGACTCCCCGTGGGGGCACAACCAAAAACGCCTCGCTGAACTTCAGCGAGGCGTTTTGCTTTCCAAATGCGGTCAGCGTACCAGGTCCAGGTAAGCCTGGTAGTCGCCGCGCATCATCACCAGGATGATCGGGATAACGATCGCCGCGATCAGCAGGTAACGTTTGCGCCAGCTGGTGTGCCAAAGGCTGCCGACGTTGAACAAGATCACGCCGATGCTCAGTACCCCGGCGCCCACATTGATTAGCGGTGAAAAGGTGTTGGAGACGCCCAGCAGCGGCAGCAGCAAGGGCACCACAATGTATTGCAGGGTGCAGCGGATGGCCGTCAGCAGGAAAGGCACCCCGATCACCAAGGTGCCGAACTGCATGACTGGCGGCATCTCCTGCGCGTCTTGCTCATGGCGTACCTGGATCTGGTGGGGGGTGCTTGCTTGGCTCATTTGTCCTCGCGTATTTTCAAGTTCCAAGCAATTATAGCTCAGCCTTTTCGACCGAGGTGCAGGTCTTGACAAACCGTTGAAAATCGTCTTACAATGGGAACGCTCCCAATATCTAGCGAAATCGAGAAGCGTTATCCCTATTTTTGCGTCTAAAGACTGGGAGCGCTCCCAGAAATGAGTAGATTTTGAGCACGATCGAAGAAATCGCCAAAAAAGCCGGGGTGTCCCGCTCCACCGTCTCTCGGGTGATCAACAATGACCCGAATGTGAACGAGCAGACCCGCGAGCGGGTCCTGCAGGTGGTCACCTCCAACAACTACGTGCCCAACCGCGCCGCCCGCAAGCTGGCCGGCGGGCGCACCGGCATTATTGGCCTGGTGATCCCCACCGGTGTCTCCCGCCTGTTTGTCGAGCCTTTCTTCCCCATCCTGATCCAGAGCGTCACCAACCACTGCAATCGCCTCAATCGTTCCGTCATGTTTTGGTTGGGCGAGCCGGAGCATGAGCGCAGAAGCATTACCCAGATTCTCAGCAATGACCTCCTCGACGGGGTCATTGTTTCATCCCTCAAGGACCGTGACCCCATCGTGGAGGCCCTGCACAATTCGCAAGTGCCCTTTGTGCTGATTGGCCGTTACCGCGAAAACCTGCCCATCAACTTTGTCGATATTGACAATGAGAAATGCACCCAAATGGCGGTGAATTATCTGATCCAGATCGGGCGCCGGCGGATCGCCACGATTACCGGCGTGTCGGACACGATGGTCAGCCGCGAGCGTTTGGATGGCTACCGCGCCACGCTGGCCAAGGCAGGCCTTCCGGTCGACGAGAACCTGATCGCCGAGGGCGGCTTTGTGGAGGAGGGCGGCTACGCTGCCATGGCCAAGATCTTCCCGCACAAACCGGACGCGGTCTTCGCCACCAGCGATGCGATGGCGGTCGGCGCCATTCGTTTTCTCAAAGAGCAGGGCGTGCGTGTTCCGCAGGATGTTGCTGTGGTCGGCTTCGATGATGTGCCGCTGGCCGCCAGCTACAAGCCGGCGCTCACCACCATCGCCCAGCCCATCGAAGAGCTGGGCCAGCATGCAGTGGACATGCTGATCACGCTGATCGAACAGCGTCCAAAAGAACTGCTCACTGAAGTACTGCCTTCGAATTTGATCATTCGGGAATCGGCCTAGAAGATATGGGCCGATTCTTTTTTTGTATCCCTTTGACGACTATGGCTTTCGGGTAGAGGAGGTGATGACAACAGGCGAACCTATGTGTCTTACAGCAAAAAAACTCAGTGATTCACTCACTACACAAGAGGAGAAGTGAACATCATGAAAAAGCAATTCCAAGTGTTGTTCTCGTTGCTGCTGGTTGGCGCATTCGTACTCGGCGCCTGTGCAGCTCCGGCCGCGGCTACATCCGCTCCGGCTGAAGAGACCAACGGAGAAGAAGAGACGGGGGTTCTGGAGCCCGTCGCAGAGGCACAGGCAGACCGTGTCCAAATTTACTGGTACATCGGCCTGGGCACTGGCGCCCAACCGGATCAGATCCCCAAGGAGCGCGAATGGGTGGAGAAGTTCAATGCCTCCCAGGACCGCATCCAGCTGATCATGATCGTGGTGGACAACCGCTTCGCGCGTGACAACCTGACCGCTCAGATCGCGGCGGGCAACGCGCCCGACATCGTCGGCCCGGTGGGCACCGAGGGTCGTGGCTTCTTCCCGGATGCCTTCCTCGATCTGCAGCCACTGGTGGACCAGTTCCAATACGACACCAGCGACATTGATCCGGCCTTCCTGGAGTTCTACAAGGACCAAGGCTCCCTGGTGGGGCTGCCGTTCGCCATCTTCCCGTCGGCCGTGTTCTACAACCGCGACCTGTTTGACGAAGCGGGCCTGGCCTATCCGCCGCACGAGGTTGGTGAACCCTACACTCTGGATGGACAGGAAGTCGAGTGGAATTTCGACACCCTGGCTGAACTGGCCCGCCGTCTGACGGTGGACACCGCCGGTAACGATGCCACCAGCGCCGCTTTCGACGCCAGCAGCATCGCCCAGTATGGTTTCGACTTCCAATGGACCAAGGACAGCCCACGCTGGTTCAGCGCCTACTTTGAACCCTTCTACCCCGTCGCCGCTGACGGCACCGCCGTGCTCTCTGATGGCCAGGTGGAAGCGATCAACTGGTACTACGATGCCATGTGGGGCGCCCAGCCCTTCCTGCCCTCGCAGGCCGCTATGGATAGCGACCTGATCAGCGGCAACTCCTTCAGCTCCGGCAAGGTGGCCATGGGCCTCACTCACCTGTGGTACACCTGCTGTATCGACAAGACCTCTGTCCCCAACTGGGACGTGGCTGTGGTTCCGTCTCACAATGGCGTCACCACGGCCAAGATGCATGGTGACACGTTCGCCATCATGAACACCACCGCGCATCCGGAAGAGGCCTTCGAGGTCTACAGCTACATGTTGGGTGAAGGCTCCGCTGACCTGTATGCCATCTATGGCGGTTTGCCTGCTCGCAGTTCGCAGCAGCAAGCTTTCTTCGATGGTCAGGCCGCCAACTTTGCCCCCAATGAAGTGGACTGGGACGTCTTCCTGAAGATGATTTCGTATCTGGAAGTCCCCGGCCACGAGCTGGTGTTGCCCAATGTGGCCAAGTCGCACGATGCCTTCCTGCAGCTCGGCAGCGACCTGCGCAGCAACCCGGACTTGGACGTTAGCGCTCGCCTAACTCAATTCCTGGCAGATCTCACGGCGATCTACCAGGAAGTCGAGTAGTCGAGGTCTTTCCCCTTGGATAGCCTGGCAGGCTGGGCTTTTGCTCAGCCTGCCAGGCACCTGCTGCTTGGTTTTTCGAGGTACCATGGAAAACACCCAAACGATTTCGGCCGTGGAGAAGAAGAAAGCTCCGCGCAACAACCAACTTAAGCGAGAGATCCGTTGGGGCTGGCTCTTCCTCAGCCCCTGGTTGGTTGGCTTGCTTGTTTTCACTTTGTTGCCCACTGTGGCTTCTTTGATCTTTTCTTTCACCAGTTACAACCCAATTCAGCCCGACCAGATCAGATTCATTGGTCTGACCAACTATGCCCGCTTGTTCACCGACCCCTTCTTTGGGCAGGCCGTGGGCGTCACGCTGCGCTTTGTTCTTATTTCCGTTCCTTTTTCCTTGATCATTCCTTTGGGTTTGGCCCTGCTGGTTAATTCGGAGTATCTGTTCGGCAAAAACCTCTACCGTGCTTTGTTCTTCATGCCGTCCATGATCCCCGTAGCGGTCAATGTGATGGTCTGGCGCGGCATCATGAATTCCGAATCGGGCTGGTTGAACAAATTCCTGGGCTTCCTTAGCATTAGCGGCCCCAACTGGTTTCAAGACGAAGTTTGGGTGCTGCCGGCCCTGACCCTGATGGGGGTGTGGGGAGTGGGCAACGCCATGATCATCATGCTGGCGGGCCTGCAGAACGTCCCCACGGAACTTTACGATGCCGCCAAGGTGGACGGCGCCACGGGCTGGCAGCGCTTTCGGCATGTGACCCTGCCGCTCATCTCTCCGATCATCTTCTACCAATTGGTGCTCTCGTTGATCGGCACCTTTCAGTATTTCACGCAGGCCTACATTATTAGCAACGGTCGCGGCGACCCGAATGGGGCCACCATGTTCTACAACCTGTACCTATACCGCACGGCCTTCAATTTCCTCGATATGGGCTATGGCGCCACCCTGGCCTGGGTGATGTTCGCCTTTGTGCTGCTGCTCACCATCTTCCTGTTCCGCACTCAGCAACGCTGGGTGTACTACGCCGGAGGCGAATAACATGGCAGACCAAACCACGAACTCGCCGCAAAACCCCAGGCTCTCTCTGAAGTGGCCTTCCAAACGCGTCCTGCCTTATCTGGGCATCTCGATCTTTGGACTGGCTATTTTGCTCTTGTTCTTAGCGCCTTTGGCTTACATGAGCCTGACTGCTTTCAAGACGCTCAATCAGGTGCGTGATCCGCACTCGCAATTGCTGCCCTCCAGCCCGGTCAATTTCACGTATGAGGGCCGAGAATATCCGCTGCTCAACGTGCCCATGGAAGACGGTCTGCGCCAATTGGCCCTGGTCAAGCCCGGCCGTGAGGCCAGCGATTATGTCGACCCCGAGAATTTGGAAGCCGGCGTGTTTATGGTCGAGGGGCGCTGGCGCACTTTTGACCCGGTCTATGAGTTCGATCCCACCCTGGATAATTTCCCGCTTTCCTGGGCGCAGATCAACCTGGGTCGCCTGTTCCGCAATACCATTTTCATTGCCGTGGTCGGCACGCTGGGCACACTCATCTCGTCCATCCTGGTCGCTTATGGGTTTGCCCGCTTCCGCGTGCCTGGGGTCAACATCCTCTTCATCATCCTGATCTCGACCATCATTCTGCCTTTCCAGGTCAAGCTGATCCCCACCTATATTTTCTTCCGCGCCATAGGTTGGGGCGGCACGTGGTGGCCGCTGATCGTGCCGCATTTCTTTGCCAACGCCTACAACGTGTTCCTGCTGCGCCAGTATTTCCGCTCGATCCCCAAAGATCTGGATGAGGCCGCCACCCTGGATGGAGCTTCGCCCTGGCAGGTGCTCTGGCATGTCATCATCCCGCAGTCCTACCCGGCCATTCTGGCGGTGGGCTTGTTTCACTTCTTCTATGCCTGGAATGACTTTTTCGAGCCCCTGGTCTACCTGCAGGGCCGTGAGGATCTGTACACCATTTCTATCGGCATGACCCAGTTCAACAACATTTTCGCCGTCCAGCCCGGTCTGGCCATGGCAGCATCGATGATGGCGATCGCCTTGCCGTTGATCATTTTCTTCCTGGCCCAGCGTGTGTTTGTGCAGGGCATCGTCATTACCGGCGTGGAGAAGTGAGTTTGACCCTTTTGCGCCTCCCCATCCTTGCCGGTCTGTGCGCCGCCCTCTCGCTGGCGGCCTGCGTTGGCCCGGCGCCTGCACCAGCCACGCAACCCGCTGTGGATGCCAGCCCGACTCCCGCGGCCTTGCCCACGTTCACGCCGGCCGTCCCGGTAACACATGCCGGGCTGTATGTGGACGCCAGCCTGGAGCAGGGGCTGATCAGCCCAATGGTGTATGGCACCAACTACGGCCCCTGGCTGTTTGTCCCGCTGCAAATGCAGCCGGCCGTGGCGGAGGCCAACCTGGGGGTCATTCGCTACCCTGGGGGAAACTGGGGCGACCGCAATGACATGGATGAGTGGAACCTGGACCAGTACATTGCGCTCACCCGCCAGTTTGGCGCTGAGCCGTATATTCATGTGCGCTTGCTGAACGGCACGGCGGAAAAAGCCGCCGAGATCGTCCGGCTGCTGAATGTGGAAAAGGGCTACAACGTGCGCTACTGGTCGATCGGCAACGAGCCCAATCTGTTCGGGGATGGCTACGAGCCGGAGCAGTTTGTGCGCGAATGGCGCCAGTGGGCCGAGGCGATGCGCGCCGTGGATGCAGACATCATCCTGATCGGCCCCGAAGTCAACCAGTTTTATGCCAATCCCACCCAACCGCACCAGCTTGAGCTGGAGCGCTGGATGGTCGAGTTCCTCAAAGCCAACGGCGACATGGTGGACGTGGTCTCCTTTCACCGCTACCCCTTCCCCAGCTCTCAGTTGGCTGGGCCGCCTTCGGCGGATGAGCTGCGTACGGCCTCGGCGGAATGGGATCAGCTCATCCCCTATGTGCGTGACCTGATTCGCCAGCACACCGGGCGCGATATTCCCGTGGCGGTGACAGAGGCCAACTCCAGCTGGGCAGCCAGCAGCGGTGGTGACACCACGCTCGATTCGCACCTCAACGCCATCTGGTGGGGGGATGCCCTGGGCCGCATGATCCGCGGCGGGGCTTACATGGTCAATCAGTTTGCCCTGGCCGGCGATTTCGGCATGCTCACCAATTACGATGTCCGCCCGATCTACCACGTCTATCAAATGTACAAGGCATTCGGCCAGGAGCGTCTGTATGCTTCCTCGGACGACCCCCTGGTCTCCATCTTTGCCTCCCGCCGTGCCGATGGTGCCCTGGTCCTGATGGTGATCAACCTGGCTGCAGAGGCCCGAGAAATGGCTCTGCAGATTGACTCTCTTGATTTGCCCGCGACGGCGGAGGTGACCTTGTTTGACAAAGATCACCCTGCCGAAGCGTTGACCCCGTTGCAGGTTAGCGAGGGGATCCGCCTGCAACTCACCCCCGAATCCATGCTTTTGCTGGTTTTGCCGGCGCCCTGATCGACTGGTCATGATCGCTCCCACACCCCAACCATTCGTTCTGGGCGCCAATTACTGGCCGCGGCGCAAAGCCATGTATTGGTGGAGCCAGTTTGACGCAGCAGAAGTACGGGAAGAATTCGCCCTGATGCGCGCCATCGGCTTGAGCGTAGTGCGCATCTTCCTGCTGTGGGATGACTTCCAGCCCCAGCCAGACCAAGTCTCCCCCACGGCCCTGCAAGACCTGGAGACGGTCTGCACGATCGCTGCCGAGCACGGCCTCAAGCTGGACATCACGTTCTTTACCGGCCATATGAGCGGGCCCAACTGGGCGCCGCGCTGGCTGTTGGGCGGCGAGCTGCCTCATCTGGACTGGATTCGCCAGGTGGTCAGTCGCGGACAGCTCAGTGACCAGGGCTACCGCAACCCATTCCATGACCCGCTGGCGCTTGACGCCGCCCGTCTTTTGCTGCGCACGGTGGTGACGCGCCTCAAGCATCACCCGGCGGTGTGGATGTGGAACCTGGGCAATGAGCCAGACCTGTTTGCCTGGCCCAACTCTGCTGCCGAAGGGCGTGCCTGGGCGCGCCAAATGACCGATCTGATCCATGAGATCGACCCGCTGCACCCGGTCACCCTGGGCCTGCACAGCGGCAGCCTGCACGACCGCAATGGGCTGATGATCAGCGACATTTACGCAGAAACCGACGTGGCCGTGATGCATTCCTACCCCATGTATGTGGACTGGTCGCGCCAGCCGCTGGACCCCGACTTTGTGCCCTACACTTGTGCGATCACCGCCGCCCTGTGCGGCAAGCCGGTGTTGATGGAAGAAATTGGCGGCTGCACCACGCCGCCCGGAGAGCCATCCCAGTACTGGGAATGGGAGGCGCTGGGCCAGCAGTACAAGCGCTTCATGGCTTCGGAGGAAGACCTGGCCGACTACCTGCGCCTAGTGCTGCCCAAGCTGCAGCAAGTCGGCGCAACCGGCGCGGTGCTGTGGTGTTTTGCGGACTATATGGAGGCGCTCTGGGACCGGCCGCCTTGCGATGCCCAGCGCCACGAGCGCTTTTTTGGCCTGGTGCGCCCGGACGGCAGCCTCAAGCCGCACGCCGAGGTGATCAAACAGTTTGCGGAAACCCAGCCCATCGTTCAGCCTATCCCGGCTTGGGCGCAGCTGCAGGTGGACCCGGCAGAATTCAATCGTGACCCCAATGCGGGTGTGCGCAGGCATTACCCCGAGTATCTCGCCGCACTGCAGCGCTCCGAGGCGCAGCAATCCGACTCAAAAAACATTGAGAGCAAACAATAAAGGACTTTTGAGGACATGCAATCGATAGACAAGAACGTGAATATTGCCGAGCGGATGGAAGACCTGCTGGCCCAAATGACCCTGGCCGAGAAGATCGGCCAGATGACCTTGGTGGAGAAGAACAGCATTTCTCCCAAGGAAGTGACCAGCTATTTCATTGGCGGATTGCTCAGCGGCGGCGGCGGTTTTCCCGCCCAAAACACGGCCGAGGGTTGGCGCGCAATGGTGCAGGGTTTCCAGGAAAGGGCCATAGCCACTCGCCTGGGCATCCCTATGATCTACGGCGTGGACGCGGTGCACGGCCACAACAACCTGGTGGGCGCCACCATCTTCCCCCACAACATCGGCCTGGGCGCGACGCGTAATGCCGACCTGGTGCGCCGCATTGCGCGCGCCACGGCGATGGAACTGGCCGCCACCGGGATCTACTGGAACTATGCCCCAGCGCTGTCCGTACCGCAGGACATTCGCTGGGGCCGTACCTTTGAAGGCTTTAGTGAGCGCACCGACCTGGTGACCGAGCTGAGCGTCGCCTATCTGGAGGGTTTGCAAAACCCAGAGGGCGAACTGAACCTGGCCGCCCCCAGCGCGGTGCTGGGTACGCCCAAGCATTTCGTGGGCGACGGCGGCACTTCCTTCGGGTCTTCCACCACCTTCATTGAAGTCCAATACCTCTTGGACCAGGGCATCACCGATGTGGACGAGGCTACCCTGCGCACTGTGCACCTGGCGCCGTACCTGGATGCACTCAAGGCCGGGGCGCGTTCCATCATGGCTTCGTTCTCCAGTTGGGGCGGCATGAAGGTGCACGCCAACCGCTACCTGCTGACCGAATTGCTCAAGGAAGAGCTGGGTTTTGACGGGTTTATCGTCACGGACTGGGAAGCCGTTAACCAGATCTCACCCGACTATTACAAGGCAGTCGTCACTTCGGTCAATGCCGGCATCGACATGAATATGGTGCCCTTTGATTTCAAGAAGTTCATCTTCAGCCTGACCCAGGCGGTGGAGAAGGGCGACGTTTCGCTGGAGCGCATTGACGATGCCGTGCGCCGCATCCTGCGCGTCAAGCTGGAAATGGGCCTCTTCGAGCGCGGCGCCGCTGATTCGGCGCTGCTGCGCCAGGTCGGTTCGCCGGAGCACCGTGCGCTGGCCCGCGAGGCCGTCGCCCAGTCCGCCGTCCTGCTCAAGAACGAAGGCGGCCTGCTGCCGCTGAGCAAGGACACACCGGTCATCTTCCTGGCCGGGGAGGCCAACAACATCGGCCTGCAGTCTGGCGGCTGGACGGTGGAATGGCAAGGGAAGCCCGGCCCGATCACCCCCGGAACCACCATCCTGGATGGCATGCAGGATGGCGAGGCCACCGACAGCGAGATCATCTTCGACCGCTTCGGCAACTTTGACGACCAGCGCACGCCGGACGGGCAGCTGCTGCAGGCGGACGTGGCCGTGGTGGTGTTGGCCGAATTCCCCTATGCGGAGGGGCGCGGCGACCGCGTCTCGCTCGAACTGCCCGAGGCCGACCAGGCTTTGGTGGCCCGCGTGCGCGCCCGCGCCAAAAAGCTGGTCGTGATCCTGCTCTCGGGGCGGCCGCTGATCATCACCGACGTGATTGACCGCGCCGACGCCTTTGTGGCCGCCTTTTGGCCGGGTACCGAGGGCGCCGGCATCGTGGACGTGCTCTTTGGCGACAAGCCTTTCACGGGCAAGCTGTCCTACACCTGGCCGCGCGACATGCAGCAGATCCCGCTCAACGGCGGCAAAGCGCGCGAGCCGCTCTTCCCCTTTGGGCACGGCCTGACTACCAAAGCCAACGCTTAAAATCAGCAGCGCTGCGCCGGATGGAACCCATCCGGCGCAGGTTTTTGTTCTGATCAGATTGCCTATTGAAACTTTAAAAATCAGGCGTATATTGTTTTGTGTTGGAACGTTAACAGTGCATATCTCAGCAGGTTGCCCCCGACCGGGCAGGAGGGCCGTGATGGCCGAGCACAACGCCTTTTATCAAAAGGTGAATTATTACGATATTGTCTTTGATCGAGATGTGCGTAAAGAAGTGGATTTTCTGTTGGGGGTCTATCACAAATACGCCGGCCATGCGGCTCAGTCCACCCTGGACGTGGCTTGCGGCCCGGCTTACCATGCCCGCGAGGTGGCCCGCCGCGGCCTGCGCTCCGTAGGCATTGACCTGCGCCCTGAAATGGTGGAGTATGCCCGCCAGCGCGCCGAGGCCGATGGCTTACAGCTGGAATTGCGCAGCGCCGACATGCGGCGCTTCCGCCTCAAGCAGCCGGTGGACCTGGCCTTCATCGTCTTTGACGGTATTGATGCCCTGGTGGAGAACCGTGACCTGGTCTCGCATTTCCAGGCGATGGCCGCCAACCTCACCAGCCGCGGTGTCTACATTATTGACGTCAGCCACCCGCGCCACACCTCGCTGACCCATTACGGCAAGTTTCACTATCACGGCCAGCGCGGCGGCACCTCGGTGGACATCCGCTGGGCGACCAACAAACCCCATGTGGATCTGCTCACCGGCATTGCCGACACGGAGATCGAGATCCGCGTCAAAGAGAAAGGCAAGCAGCCCGCCGTGATCAAGGACAAGGCGCGCGAACGCATTCTCTCCGCGCAAGAGATCACGCTGCTGGCCCAGCTCAGCAAGCGCTTGTCCGTGGTGGGCTGGTACGGCGACTATAATTTGAAGCAACCTTTGGATGACACCGATGCCTCGCAACGCATGATCGCGGTGCTGCAACGCAATGACTGATATACAAAAACAAAGCGCAACCAACTCCTGGCTTTCCGACAAACTGGAGATTCGCACCGACGAGACGATCGAGGGACGCGGCATGTTCGCCCTGCGACCCATCCAGCGTGGGGAGCGGGTGGCGGTTTGGGGTGGTGACGTGGTTACGCGGGCCTTCTTTGAGGCCCTGCAGCCGCACCAGCAGTCGCAGAGCGCTCAAGTGGAGGAAGACCTTTATCTGGTCTCCAGCAAACCCGGCTCAGGTGACTTCATCAACCACTCCTGCGACCCCAACGCCGGGTTGGAAGGGCAGATCGTGATCGTCGCCCTGCGAGACATCGTACCGGGCGAGGAAGTCACCATCGATTACGCCATGTGCGATGGCGACCCCCGGGACTGGTTTGACTGCCTGTGCGGTTCCGCCGCCTGCCGCGGCCGCGTGACTGGCAATGATTGGAAGCTGCCGCAACTGCAACAGCGCTATGCAGGGCGCTTCTCGCCCTTTTTGCAGAAACGCATTCAAGCTCAGAAAGAAGGATAGGAGACAAATATGCTGCAAGAATTTCGTGATTTCGCCATGCGTGGCAACGCCATTGACCTGGCGATTGGTTTGGTGATCGGCTCTTCATTCACTTCGATCGTGGACACGCTAGTCAACGGCATCCTCATGCCGCCCATCGGCCTGCTGTTGGGCGGCGCCGACTTCAAGGACCTGTTCCTGGTGCTGAAGCCCGGCGAGGTGGCCGGGCCGTACGTCAATTTGGAAGCCGCTCAACAGGCGGGGGCCGTCACCGTTAACTATGGCGAACTGGTCACCGTCATCATTCACTTCGTCATCGTGGCGTTTGCTATGTTCCTGGTGGTCAAAGCCTTCAATCGCCTACACAAGGGCAGCACGGTGAGCGGCAAAGCCGGCTAGCGGCTGGTACCCATGGGGGAAGGTTCGCCGGCGGGCAATCCGCTATAATCCCCGCATGGTGGTTGGGATGCGAAATTTTTTGAAAAAAGTCTCTTCTGGACAGGGAACCCTGGAGTTCGCTCTGGTGATCCCCGTCCTGCTCTTGGTGATCTTCGCCATTTTTGAAGGAGCGCGGGCGGTCTTCATTTACCAATCCATCTCCACCGCCAGCCGTGAAGCGGCGCGCCTGGGCTCTTCAACTCAGTACTACTTGAACTGCACTGCCATTCGTGACAAGGCTTTGGAGTACGCTGGCGTGGCCAGAAGCACCGCCGGCGACATCGATATCTATTACGTGCGCGACGATTTGAGCAAAATTGGCGATTGCGGTTCGGTGACTGCAGCCCAGATCGAGACAGGCCACCGCATTGTGGTGGAAGTCACTGGGTACTTTGACCCGGCCGCCGCCATCCCGCTGATGCGCATTCCGCAAATGACCTTTAACTCCACCACGCGCCGCACCATTCTGAAAAGCGTGGAAGTCGGCCAAACTCTGCCAGCAGGCACAGAACTTGCTCAGCTGTATGAAGTGAGTGCCCTGCGCTGATGAAACAGCATCCTGCCTCCTCCCATCGCCGCTCTGAGCGCGGCCAGAGCCTGGTGGAATTCGCCATCACCTTCCTGGTCCTGGTGCTCATTTTGTCGGTCGTGGTAGATGTTGGCCGCTTGTATTTCGCCTCCGTCGCCGTGCGCGAAGCGGCAGAGGAGGGTGCTCTGTATGGTTCCACCGGAGCGTTTAGCGGCATCGAGACGCGCGTGCGCCAGTCCTCCACCAGTCCGATAGACATGATGGACGTTAGCAGGATCCAGGTCAGCCATTCCCCCACCACCCCCTGCGTTGGGCAGAGCCTGACCGTCACCGTCACGTATCAGTTCGAATTTGTGATGCCGCTGATTGCGCCTATAATTGGCAGCACTATTCTGCCTTTGTCGCATAGCGCCGTCACTACGGTGCTGCAATCGAGTTGCTGAGGCCTTATGCCCAAATCCAAAATCATCTTCCGCGTCGCCCTGTTTGCTCTGCCAGTCGTGGTGTTCTTGTTCAGCGCCATCCCTGCCTCGGCGTTTCAACGCGTGGAGCGCCGCGAAGTTGAGCTCTTTTTCGACCGGGATTACGATGTCTCCATAGGCAACGGCGGCATTTTCATTGATGACTCCAAGTATCGCGGCACGCTGGTGCTGCGCGCTGAAGAATTTCCTGACGATCGGCCGGATTCCTGGCACAAGTTCACCCAGCGCATTCTCGATTTTCAGATCTACCGCGAGGATGGTAAGCCTTTCTTGTGGATGTATGGCTTGGTCCGGGTCTATTTCAATTTGGATAAGATCCAGTACGACAAGTGGAAAGACCAAGAATCGAATATGAGCATTTGGTACTTTGACCACTTAGCAGGCGGTTGGCGCAAATGTTTCACCCATTGGCAGCCACAGGCCGGCAACCCTTACGGCCGCTTGTGGTGCGCAGCCGACAGGTATACTCGCTACGGTGTGGCCTGGACCCAGCCAACCATCCTGATGAAGATGATCAAGCTGGGCACCGTGACGGTAACGCCAACGCCCTAAACGCAAACAAAAGACCCGGCTTTGATAGCCGGGTCTTTTTTTGTTGGAGTGTCTCTCGCTTACAAGCTTTCGTAGCGGTCTACGTTGGCGCCGATCACTTTCAGGCTGTCTTCCCAGAACTTCTTCTCACGGATGTTGATGCCGAAGCGCGCCGCCAGTGTGGCCGCGTCGCCTTCGCCGGTGCTGGCCAGCAGGTCCTGATAATCGGCCACGAAGGCGTCTCCGCGCTGCTGGTAGATGGCGTACAAGCCGGTGCCGAACAGCAGGCCAAAGGCATACGGGTAGTTGTAGAACGAGAAGCCGGCGTAGTAGTAATGCGGCTTCCAGGTCCACATGTACTTATGCAGGTACTTGGGGTCCAGGCCGTCGCCGTAGGTTTGCAGCTGGGCGTCTTCCATGATGGCCGAGATCTCGTCCGCGGATAGTTCCGCCTTGGCTCGGCGCTCGAAGACTTCCTTCTCAAAGATGAAGCGTGAGGTGATGTCCACGATCACTTGGGCGGCGCCTTGCAGGTTCTGCTCCAGGATGGCCAGTTCTTCGTCTTTGTTCTTGGCCAGCTTCAGCGAGGCCTCAGACACGATCGTCTCGCACATGATCGAGGCGGTTTCGGCCAGGGTCATCGGCGTCAGTGTGCGCAGGAAGGGCTTGCCCACCAGGCATTCGTTGTGATAGGCGTGGCCCAACTCATGCGCCAGGGTGCTCAACTGGTCCATCGAGCCGTCGAAATTGGCCAAAATGCGTGATTCGTCCACGCCCGGCACATCCATACAGAATGCGCCGCCGCTCTTGCCTTCGCGCATTTCGGCGTCGATCCAGTTGTTGTCAAAGGCGCGCTTGGCCAGCCCCTGCAGGTGGTCGGAGAAGGTGCCGAACTGCTCCAGGATGAAGTCGCGCGCCTGCTCGTAAGTGTAGACTGTGTCGGTCTTGCCGATCGGCGCGAAGATGTCGTACCAGGGCAGCTGTTCCTTGCCCAGCCGCTTGGCCTTGGCCTTGAAATAGCGCCGAAAGGTGGGGAAGGAATCGCGCATGGCTTCCATCATGGCTTCCAGCGTCTGGCGGTCAATGCGCGCCGTGTCCAGCGAATCGTGCAGCGCGTCAGTCCGCCCGCGGCGGGTGTCCAGAGTGAGCACTTCGCCCTTCACGCCGTTCAGGGCCGCAGCGTAAGGTTCCTTGTTTTTCTCCCAGGCGTCCATCTCGGCTTCGTAACCGCGCTTGCGCGTCTCGCTATCGGGATGGTTGCGCAGGTTGATCAGGGCCGGCATGGGCATCTTCTGGACTTCGCCGTCCAGCTCAAAGTCCACGCTCAGTTGGGAAGTGGTCGTATTGTGCAGTTTGCCCCAGGCGTTGGCGCCGCTCAGAGTCAGCTCGGCGGCCAGGTCTTCTTCGGCCGGGCTCATCAGGTAGCGGCTCTGCTCGTACACCTCTTGCAGGAAAAAGGCATGCTCGGCCAGGGTGCCCGGGCGCTTCAGCAGCTCGGGCAGCTTGTCGCCGAAGCCGCTCAGCCAGCCGCGGAAGGCCACTTCGTGCTTGCGCAGGCGCACGCCTTGCATCTCCAGCTCGGATTCAGCCCGGCGGGCTTCCTGGTTGAACGAGTCGGTCGTGGTGTATGAGGCGATGAACGCGCCCAAAGTGCCGTACAGACGCGAAACCTTGTTGCGCTTGTCCACGGCTTCGGTCAGCACGCGGGCCAGATCATCCAGCTCGGTCTGCGCCGGACCGTTTTCACTCTTTTCAATGCGTTCTTGGCGCACGTAAGCTTCGATCTCGTCGAGCTGGTTCAGCAGGTCCTGGAAAGCCGCTTGGTACTCTTTGCTCTCCAGGCTGGGGTACACGTTGGTCAGGTCCCAACGCGGCACATTGCCTAAATTCTTGGTTTCACTCGTAGCCATCGCACATCCTTTGAAGCTGGCAGGGATTTGGGATTGTTGGGGCGTATTGTAACCGCGCTGCCCATTCCATAAAAGAAGCCCCTCTAGTCAGAGGGGCTTTGGGGATTGACCAGAGCCGGGTCGACGTTGTAGGTCAGCATCGTTGGCTGCTGGAAGACGCGCAGCCCAAATTCGGGAGCGATGGCCAGCAAATGGTCGAAGATGCTGGCCTGGATATTCTCGTATTGCTCCCAGGCCGTGGTACTGCTGAAGGCGTAGATCTCCAGCGGCAGACCGGTGGGGCCGGGGTCCAGCTGGCGCACCAGCATGGTCATGTCCTTGCGCAGGTCCGGGCGGCTCCTCAGGTAGGCGACCACATAGGCGGTGAAAGCCCCCACGTTGGTCAGGCGCGGCTTAAGCTGCATTTGGCTCACCGGCTCTTCGCCCTGGGGCTCCCACTCGCGGTTCTCGATGAAAGATTTCATCAGTGGATTGCTCTTCAGCATCTCCATTTCGTCCGGGCGAACGAAATGAATGGTCTGGATGTCGACAAAGATCGAGCGTTTGATGCGGCGCCCGCCAGCCTGGTTCATGCCGCGCCAGTTTTTGAAAGCCACGTCCATCAATTTGTGCGTCGGAATCACGCTGAAGGTCATGTCAAAGTTTTGGATCTTGATCGAGTGCAGCGACATGTTGGTCACGTCGCCGTCGGCGCCGAAACTGGGTACCTCGATCCAGTCGCCTTCTTTCACCAGGTCATTGGCGGCGATCTGCACACTGGCCACCAGGGCCAGGATGGTGTCTTGGAAGATGAGCAGCAGCACGGCCGTCAGCGCGCCCAGCCCGCTGAGCAGCAAGACGGGCGACTGCTCGGTGAACAGCGATACGCTCAGGATGATGCCGACCGCTACGAAGAGAATCTTGATCATATCCAGGTAGCCCTGGATGGCCACGCCGGTGTAGTTGGCCCGGCTTTCGTAGATGATGTTAACGGCGGTCAGCAGTGAGGTGATCGTGGCGATGCCCAACCAAAGCGCCAGGAACAGGACGCCCTTTTCCAGTGTGGGCTGAATGTCTGGCCAGAAATAGGCGAAGTAGTACACCACCACCAGCGGGGCCATCAGGGACAGGCGATAGGGATGCAGGTGCTTGACCAGCACGTCGTCCCACTGATTGTGAGTGCGCTTGGTCAGGCCGATCAGGCCGCGGGCGATAAAGAAGCGCGCGATCACGAAAGCGAGCACCGCAGCCACGGTCACCGCGAGGGCGGCCTGGCTGGGGTTGGCCTGCAAGGTCTCCAAAAGGGATTGAAAGGCTTCGAATGTCATTTTGCCTCCGGGGTGATCTGAGAAGGCGGCCGCCTCATCTCAAAAGTGTCACTGACGCGGTTGTAGCCATATCCGGCCAGGCGGCCCACGGGCTTGAAAGCCGCCATGTCGATCTTGTACTCTGGCAGCAGGATCTCGTCCGCCACGTACAGATGCACAATTTCGCCGATCACGATCGAGCCTGAGCCGCGCGCTCCGTTGCCAATGTCCACGATCTGGGTCAGCCGGCACTCATAGCTCACCGGGCTCTGTGCCACCCGCAGCGGGCGCACTTTGTGCGCCGGCGCGGCGGCCAGCCCGGCGTGCTCAAATTCATTCACTTCCGGCGGCAGTTCCGTAGCGGTCAGGTTCATCGCCTCGGCCGTGGCTTCGGTGACGATGTTGACCACGAACTCGCCGGTCGCCCGAATGTTCTTAAGCGTATCCTTGACCCCGCCATCGGTGCCGCGGATCTCCGGGCAGAACAGCAGGGTGGGCGGGGTGTAGCACACCAGGTTGAAGAACGAAAAAGGCGCCAGGTTGGGGCGGCCCTCGGCATTGACCGTGGAGACCCAGGCGATCGGCCGCGGCACCACCGTACTGACCATCAGACGGGTGAACATGCTGGCGGCGATCTCGCCGGGGCTAACTTCCATGGACGATTAGTCTCTCTTTAATTCCTGCCAAGTATTCCAGGCCAGCAGGGCCAGGCCCGCCAACATACCTGTAAAACGTAGCAATTCGAAGATTGGTTGCGGGAAAGTGTATACCAAAATTCCGATGGGAACAAAAGCCACCAACAGTGTCCAGCGCAGCACTTTTTCCGTCAGGGTCTTATCCGGCAGCAGGAAGGCAAACAGGAACAGGCCCAGGTAGCTGCTGTGGAACTTGAGCTGGCTCCACACCATGCGGCTGTGCAGCATCTGCGGCTCGATCGCCCAGCCCAGCTGGCTCATGTCCAGGAAAGTGATCAGTTCGTGGTTCTCCTGCAAGTCCAGGTAGGCGGTCACCAGCAGCGCGCCCAAGGCCACGGCAATCAAGATCTGACCGCGCTCTTTGGACCACAAGCGGATCGCCAGAAAGATGAAGGCGGCCGTGTAGAAGGTCAGGAACAGATTGTCCAAGGTCAGGAAGACGCGCAGCGGCAGGTCAGTGGCCAGCAGGGCGGCTTGGTACTCGGTTGGGTCGGCCACCAGCGTGAAGTTGAAGGCATTCAATTGCGGCCAGACCAGCGAGGCGGCGAACATGCCGCCAATCATCAGGGCCGCGGCCAGGGCGCTGGCGAACAGGTAACGTTTGACCTGGGTTTTCTTCATTAAATTAACCGGCGGTGAAGAAGGCGCTTTCGCCATCGTCGGCCATCCAGCTGGCCTGGTATTCCGGTTTTTCCATTTCAAGCGCCTGAGTGGTCAGGTGCATGGGGTTGAAGGTGTCCACCATCACCGCCAGCTCGTCGGTGCTCTTCTTGCCAATCGAGGCTTCGGTGGCGCCGGGCTGGGGGCCGTGCGGCAGGCCGAAGGGGTGCAGGGTGATGTCGCAGCGGTCGATGCCTTTGCGCGACATGAAGTTGCCCTCGGCGTAGTAGATCATCTCGTCCGACTGCACGTTGGAGTGGTTGTAGGGCGCTGGGATGGCATCCGGGTGGTAGTCGTACAGACGCGGCACGAAGGAGCACAGCACGAAGCCGCGTCCCTGAAAGGTTTGGTGCTCTGGCGGCGGCAGGTGTAGCGCGCCGGTGCGCGGCTCAAAATCGTGGATGCTGAAGATCCAGGGATACAAATAGCCATCCCAGCCCACCACATCGTGCGGGTGATGGTCGAGGATGTGGCGGCTGATCGTGTCGCGCACTTTTACGCGCACCTCGAAGTCGCCCTGGTCGGTGTGGGTGTCCAGCTGTTGCGGGACTTTGAAGTCGCGCTCGCTGAAGGGCGCATGTTCGCCCAGCTGGCCGTACTCGTTGCGATAGCGTCTGGGCGCCTGGATGTGCGAAGGGGTCTCGACGACCAGGAAGCGTGCTTCGCTCCCGGAGATCTCCATCTTCCAGGTGGTGCCGAACGGGATCACGACATAGTCGCCCGGTTGGAACTCCAGCACGCCGAACTGGGTACGTAGCACGCCGCTGCCCTCGTGGACATACCAGCATTCGTAGGCCTGCGCATTGCGATAGAAGTAGTCCATGCTCTGCGTCGGGCGGCTGAGGCCGATGGTCACGTCGTTGTTGCCCATCAGCACGCGCCGGGCGGCCACCGGATCGCCGCCCGCTGGCATATCGGCCGACTTGAAGGCGCGGTGGCGGATGGCGCCGAAGTCTACGTATTCCGGCTTGGCCGGGCCAAGCAGTTCGGCCGCTTTGACCCGCGGCGGCAGGAAGTGATGATAGAGCAGCGACTGGATGCCGGAAAAGCCCTCCAGCCCCATCACCTCTTCGCGGTACAGGCCGCCGTTGGGCTTGCGGAACTGGGTGTGGCGTTTCTTGGGGATGTCTCCGAGGGAGTGGTAGAAAGGCATGGGAACTCCTTTATTAGCTGTCAGCTATCAGCCTTCAGCTTTTTCATGAACGAGCTCAACATCTTTTTAACTTCAACGACTTGCTGATTGAGGCTTGTATGAACTTCTGAATTGATGAATTTTAGCTCAAATGCCAGAAGGAGTTGGTATTCGAGTTCGCTGGCAGAACCAAAGGCAATTTGCAGCATCCTGCGCATATCGGCATCGCTGCCACGTCCCGCGCCTTCTGCGATGTTTGAGGGATAGAAATTGCCGATCTTCTGGTCTGACTGGACAATCCGTACAGCTCAGAGCTTGGAAACGAACTGGTAGCTTGTACACTTCGAGCGCTAGCCGGTGCGATTTCTCCCAGACCTGCAATTTTCGGAAATCCTTCATAGGCCCTTTGGTTGTAGCTGATTGCTGACCGCTGAAAGCTGAACGCTTTACGCCACCTTGTTTTTTAGCACTCCAATGCCTTCAACTTCCAATTCTACGCTATCCCCAGCCTTCAGCCACGGCCCCTGGCCTTTGGTCAGCTCCAGCAGGCAGCCGGTGCCCACCGTCCCGGAGCCGATCACATCGCCGGGCAGCAGCTCCACGCCCTGCGAAGCGCGGGCGATGATCTCGCCGAACGAATAGTGGATGTCGCCCCAGTTGCCGCGTGAACGCTCTTCGCCGTTCAACCGCGCCGTCATGCCCAGCGTATACACGCCCGGGCGGCCGCTGGCAGCCTTGGCCAGTTCGTCCGGCGTCACGATCCAGGGTCCCAGGCTGGTGGCGAAGTCTTTGCCTTTGGCCGGGCCCAGGCCCACCTTCATCTCCTGACGCTGAATGTCACGCGCCGACCAGTCATTCATGATCGTGAAGCCAAATACGTGCTGCATGGCCTTCTCGGCGGGGATGTCCTTGCCGCGTTGCCCGATCACCACGGCCACTTCCAACTCGTAGTCCAGCGCCTGTGTGTAAGCCGGCATCTGCACGTCCTGGTCGGGGCCGTGGATGGTGTGCGGGTTGGTGAAATAGAAAGCCGGGAATTCGTACCACTCAGCGGGCACTTCCCGCCCGCGGTTCTGGCTGGCGGTGCGCACGTGGCCTTCAAAGGCGTAGAAGTCGCGCAGGGTGGGGGGGTGCTGCAGTGGAGTGTGCAGCTGCACGTCGCTGAGCGCCCACACCGAGTGTGTCTGGCGCGAGACCAGCTCCGCCAGCGCCCACATCTGCGGCCCGGCCTGGATGAACGAGAGCATGTCCAGCGGCAGGTCGCCGCGGGCCAGCGAGACCACCCGGTCCTCGGCCAATACTGCCCCCAAGCGCGGGCGTTCTTCTCCCGGCGGAGTGAATACCAGATAGCGCATCGAGGCTAGTTGTCCAGGTTGCCGCGGCGGCCTTGTTCCAGCTCCAGGGCTTCGAACAATGCCTTGAAGTTACCCTTGCCGAAGCCGCGGCTGCCGTGGCGCTGAATGACCTCTACAAAGGAAGTGGGGCGGTCTTGCACGGGGCGCGAGAAGACCTGCAGCAGGTAGCCCTCGTCGTCGCGGTCCACCAGAATGCCCAGCTCATTGATCTTGTCCAGCGGCTCTTTGACGATGTCGCCGACGCGCTCCGGCAGCAGGTCGTAATACGCGTCCGGCACGCGCAGGAACTCGATGCCGTTGGCCTTCAGCTGCGTCATGGTCTCGATGATGTCGCCGGTGGCGATGGCGATGTGCTGCACACCCGGGGTCAGGTAATAGTCCAGATATTCTTCGATCTGACTCTTCTTCTTGCCCTCGGCCGGTTCATTAATAGGGAACTTGATGCGCCCGTTGCCATTTTCCATCACTTTGGACATTAGGGCGGAGTATTCCGTGCTGATGTCCTGGTCATCGAAGTGCTGCAGCTGGCGGAAGCCCATCACGCGGTGATAGAAGTTGACCCAATAGTCCATCTTGCCCAGCTGCACATTGCCCACGATGTGGTCGATCGCCGCCAGGCCGGTGGACTGCGCTTCGTAACCCTCCAACGGCTTGTAGCCGGGCGCGAAAGGCCCTTTATAGCCGCTGCGGTCCACGAAGACGTGCAGCACTTCGCCATAGGTGTGGATGGCGGAGGTGCGGTAGACGCCGAACTCATCTTTCTCTTCACGCGGGGCCCAGGCGCTCTGCCCGCCGCGGCTGGTGGTCGCCTTCCAGGCTTCTTCCACATCTTTGACCTGAATGGCGATGGTTTTGACCCCATCGCCATGCGTCATGTGATGGCCGGCGATCTCATGTGAAGGCCCATAAGGGGCCGAAACCACGAAGCGGATCTTGCCGGATTCGAGCACATACGAAGCGGACTGGCGGTTGCCGGTCTCCAGGCCGGAATAGGCCACGGGTTTGAAGCCAAAGCCTTTCCACCACCAATACATCGCCTGTTTGGCGTTGCCGACATAGAAGTGCAAGTGGTCGATGGCTTGAATTTGTAGATGGTCGCCCTCTTCAGTCATCGGGCGGGTTTTGGTCTGAGCTTGTGCCATATGGGGCCTCCAGGGATGGGTTGGGGACTGTCCCCATTATAGTCCTGTGGGGCTGCTGTACAGCAAATAGTTCACAGCCGGCAGTTTATAGGTATTTCACCACAACGTCACTTCTAGCAATGACGGACGGCGCAGCTAGCGGCTAATCGCGAACAGCCAACCGCTCTCGCCCGCATGCTAAAATCATGGACTGTCTCGTTTTCCTGGGTCAGGAATGCCATTGACGACCCGCATCCGTTCCGACCGCCTGCTTCTCTGCGCCCTGGCGCTGTGGCTGGCCGCCTGCACGCCGCCGGCCGCCTCAACGGGGCCGGTCTCCAGCGGCTATTTGGTGGAACCGGTCTTCGCCGAATTCCATGACTTCCTCGGCGGCCCGGCCCGCCTCGGCCAGCCGCTCACCCCGGTGATCGTCGAAGGCATCGTCCAGAAGCAATATTTCGAAAACGCCCTGATGACCTACAACCCCGAGCTGCCGCCCAGCGAGCAGTATGCCCTGGCCCCGCTGGGTGAGCAGTTGGGCGTGTGGGATGCGCCGGTGGCCAATGCTGACCTGCAGGGCGCCGTGGTGGTGGATGGCTACATTATTTATGAAGGCTTTGTGCCGCTCTACCAACAGTTGGGCAGTCGCTACGTCGGCCGCCCGCTGACCGGCGTGCGCTATTCAGCCGAGCACAACCGCGCCGAGCAATACTTCCAGAACCTGGGCTTCTACATCAGCTTGGACCAGCCCGGCGAGGTGCGCCTGATGGCCTATGGCCGCCAGGCCTGCGGCGAGGCTTGCAGCCAGCCGCAGCCCGCCGCGGCGGCCATCATCCAGATCGACCTGCCCTATGGCGAGCCCTTCACCAGCACCGCTGCCCGCCTGGGCGACGCCTTCACTGGCGTCCGATTGGCCGGCCCCTACAAGAACGCTGACGGCAGCCTGGAGGTGATTTACCAGAACCTGGTCTTGTACGCCCAGCCTGATTCACAGGTCGCCACGCCGCGGCCGCTGCCTGGTCTGCTGGGCATCACCCCCGAGCCGCTGGTCACCCAGCTCAACAGCCCGGTGATCATGTTCTACAGCATCGACGGCCAGTACGGCTACAACATTCCGCTCTTCTTCACGGACTACATCGCCCGTCACGGCGGCTACGAACTGGTCGGGCTGCCGATTTCCGAGATCAGAATGCAGCACGACGGCAGCGCTACGCAATGCTTCATCAATGTCTGTCTGCGCTATGTCGAAGGCAGCGTCCTCCCGCTGCCCCTTGGCGGCGAATACAAGGCGCGGGTCTACGACCAGCCCGCCCCCCAGCAAAGCCCGGGCGAGATCCGCATTCAGGTTTGGGAGCAATATTCGCAGATCAGTTCGCAGGAAGGGCAAACCATCTTCGCCACCCTCTACGCCGGCAACCAACTGCTGACTGGCCTGCAGCCTTTTCTGGAGGTCAGCCTGCCGACCGGCGGAGTCAGCATCCACCAGTTCCCGCCCAGCAATGAAAGCGGCCAGACCCAGCTGACTCTGCCGCCCATTGCCGCCGAGAACGGCAAGCTGGTGCCGTACCGGGTGTGCCTCTCCGCCTTTGGCTCCGCCGAAGTCTGCGTCAATGAATCGTTTATGATTTGGGGGAATTAGACCCGCTCAAGAAAAAAAGACCGCTGGCCCTAGGGCCAGCGGTCTTTTTTTATCGTTCAGGCGCTCAGGTTAGGTCCCCAGGCAGTTGAACGTGCCGCTCACTGGGAAGCTGCGCCCATCCGGTCCGGCGGCCTCACCAAAGTACGAGCCGGACAAACCGTCGGGGTTACGCGTCAGGCTCATCCAGGTTGTCACATAGTTGACGCCGCCTACCCGCCAGGAAAGACCGGCGTTGCCGCTCTCGCCCGGCCCTACGCCGTCCTCCAGTATAAAGAGTGCCTGGTTGCCGCCGCGCTCGCCCACCACGATGCGGAAAGGCTCCGTGCTGCAGTGGGTGTTGGTCAGGTCCATCGGGTGTTCGCCGCGGATCGCCACAATGCCGGGCACGCAGGTGAACACGCCCCTCACCGGGATGACCACCTGCACGGGTACGCCGCTGCTGCCGCGGTGGGCCGTACCGTCAAAACGCCCGGAGAAGCCGTCGCCGTTGAGCGTGATCACAAATGTGTCCTGAGTGGATACGACTGCACCGTCTGTGTTGGCCGCGGAGGTCGCCCACACCAGCGTGCCGTTGCGTGTGGCGCCGGTGCCTGCGTAAATAATCAGTGAGGCATAGGGTGGCTCCGCATTGGCCGTATTGGGAATGCTCAGGTAAGTGTCGCCATCCAGCATCTGGCATTCGCCGCCATGCAGTTCCAGCGGCAGGTCGCCGCCGATCACCAGCATGGCGCCTGCCCCCGCAGGTGGGCTGCCGGTGCCCGGCGGGATGACGGGCGGGTTTGATCCGGGCGGGGGCGGAACCAGCTGGGGCTGCGGCAGCCCGGTTTCCACGTCCACCGGCCCCTCAGGCGCCGGATTCTGAGCCCCGCCCGTCTCCCCGCCGCCGGATGCCGGCGTGGGCGTGTTAGTCGGCGCGGCGAGCGAAGCTCCGCTGCCGCAGGCGGCCAACAATAAGGCCAGAAGCAGGACTGTCCAAACAACTTTGAAACGGTAGGAACCGAGTTTGCTTAGCATAGCTCTCCTTGGGGTGGGCGAATTCTACAGGAAAAGCCCTTCCAACCCGCTGATTTATCTTGATAGCTTTTGAAAGCCCGCTTGCGGCTTAATCCACTTGTATGAATTCGCCTACAGCAAAGCCATCATCCCGCATCTCCGGCTTCTATGATTTGTCCCTTGAAGAGCGCCAGGCGCGCCTGCGCGCCCTGGGGACGCTCAGCGAAGCGGAATTGAATGCGTTTGCCAGCGGCGGCCTGACCGCCGCCGCCGCTGACCCCATGATCGAGAATGTGGTCGGCACTTTCAACCTGCCGTTGGGCATTGCGCTGAATTTCGTGGTCAACGGCCGAGAAGTGCTGGTGCCGATGACGGTTGAAGAGCCGTCCGTGGTGGCTGGCGCCTCCTTCATGGCCAAGCTGGCCCGGCTGGCTGGCGGCTTCCGGACCAGCGCCGACGAGCCGCTGATGATCGGCCAGATGCAATTGTTGAACACGCCCGACTTGGACGCGGCCGCTGCGGCCATCACCGCTGCCGAAGCTGAGTTGCTCGCCGAGGCGGCCGGCATTGACCCCGTGCTGCAGAAGCTGGGCGGCGGGCCGCGCGGCCTGGAAGTACGCCGCATTGACGATTCGCCCATTGGGCCGTTCCTGGTCATCCATCTCATCTACGACGTGCGCGACGCCATGGGCGCCAACGCGGTGAACACCGCCTGCGAGCGCCTGGCGCCGCGCATCGAAGCGCTCACCGGCGGGCGGGTGCACTTGCGCATCCTCAGCAACCTGGCCGACCGCCGCCTGGCCCGCGCCGAATGCACCATCCAGCTGGAGCAACTGGCCTTCGGCGATTTTTCTGCCGAGCAGGTGCGCGACGGCATCATCGAGGCTTGGGCCTTCGCCGCCGCTGACCCCTACCGGGCTGCTACGCACAATAAGGGCATTATGAACGGCATCGACGCGGTGGTCATCGCCACCGGCAATGACTGGCGCGCCGTGGAAGCTGGCGCACACGCCTACGCGGCGCGCTCCGGGCGCTACACTTCGCTGAGCAGCTGGGGCAAGGACGCAGACGGCAACCTGGTGGGTTCGCTGGAGCTGCCCATGGCCGTCGGCATTGTCGGCGGGGCGACCAAGGTGCACCCGGCGGCCCAGGCCGCGCTCAAGCTGATGGGCGTATCCACGGCGGCAGAGCTGGCCCAGATCATCACCGCCGTCGGCCTGGCGCAGAACCTGGCCGCCCTGCGCGCCCTGGCCACCGAAGGCATTCAGCGCGGCCACATGAGCCTGCACGCCCGCCAGGTGGCCATCGCCGCCGGGGCGGCCGGTGAGCAGATCGAGCGCCTCGCCGCGCAGCTGGTCGCCGAAAAGACCGTGCGCGTGGACCGCGCCGAAGAGATTTTGAAGGAATGGGCGCAGTAAGATGACAGAACAACCCCACACCCACGAAACCGTCCGCCTGCTGAGGCCGGAGCACCCCGTCGGCATCGTCGGCTACGGCGCCTATGTGCCCCGCTACCGCCTGCCGGCCCGCGAGGTGGCCCGCGTCTGGACCAACGGCACCGGCGGCCTGCCCATCATCGAGAAGTCCGTGCCCGGCCTGGACGAAGACGTGGCCACCATGTCCATCGAGGCGGCCCGCAACGCCATGGCCCGCGCCCAGATCAGCCCGCAAGACCTGCGCGCCGTCTGGGTCGGCTCCGAGTCGCACCCTTACGCAGTCAAGCCCACCTCCACCCTGGTGGCCGAGGCCATCGGCGCGGTGCCCAGCACCCAGGCCGCCGACTGGGAGTTCGCTTGCAAGGCCGGCACCGAGGCCATGGTGGCGGCGATGGGCTTCGTCGGCTCCGGCATGGCCCGTTATGCGCTGGCCATCGGCATGGACACTGCCCAGGGCCGCCCCGGCGACGCCTTGGAGTACACCGCTGGGGCGGGCGGGGCGGCCTTCGTCATCGGCCCCGCCGAAGAGTCGCTGGCCGAGATCGAAAGCTCTTACTCCTTCGTCACAGACACGCCAGACTTCTGGCGGCGGCAGTACGCCAAATACCCGGAGCACGGCCAGCGCTTCACCGGCGAGCCGGCCTATTTCAAGCACATCATTTCTGCGGGCGAGGCCATGCTGGAGGCGACCGGCACCACCGCGGAAGACTACGCCTACGTCGTCTTCCACCAGCCCAACACCAAATTCCCGCAGCGCGCCGGGGCCATGCTGGGCTTCAGGCCGGAGCAGGTCGAGACCGGCCTGTTGGTGCCGCGCATCGGCAACACCTATTCCGGCGCGGCCATCATCGGCCTCACCGCCATCTTCGACATCGCCAAGCCCGGCGAGCGTGTGCTGCTGGTCTCCTTCGGCTCCGGGGCGGGCTCGGATGCGATGGTGCTGCGCATCACCGACAAGATCGCCGGCAAGCCGGGGCTGGCGACTACCACCGAAGACTACATCGCCCGCCGCACCGAGATCGACTACGCCGCCTATGTGCGCATGCGCGGCAAGTTGGAGATGAAGTAGATGAGCAAAGTCATCATCGCCGGCATCGGCCAGACGCCGGTCAATGAACAGTGGAATATCTCCCTGCGCGAGCTGGCCTTCCAGGCCATGGAGGCCGCCATGCAGGACGCCGGCGGCCTGCGCCCCAACGCGCTCTATGTCGGCAATATGCTGGCCGCGGCGCTCTCGCGCCAGGCGCAGCTGGGCGTCCTACTGTCCGACTTCGCCGGCCTGCACGGCATCGAGGCCGCCACCATCGAGGCGGCCGGCGCTTCGGCGGCGATGGCGCTGCGCGTCGGCTACCTGGCCGTCGCCTCCGGCCAGGTCGATGCCGCCCTGGTACTGGGCGTGGAGAAGCTCAGTGATCAAGTGCCCGCCGAGGTGGAGTACGCCATGGCTATGGCCAGCGACGCCGACTACGAAGCCGAGCAGGGCCTCACGCTTACCGCGCAGGCCGCCTTGCTGGCCCAGCGCTACTTCCACGAATTCGATGTGCCCCAGCACGCCCTCGCCGGCTTTCCGCTCACCGCTCACGCCAATGGGGTGCACAACCCCAACGCCATGTTCCGCAAGGCGGTCAAGGCCGAGACCTATGCCAAAGCCGGCATGGTCAGCGCGCCGCTGAACATGTTCGACGTGGCCCCCCACGCCGACGGGGCCGCCGCGCTGCTGCTGACCCGCGCCGACCTGCTGCCGCCCAAGTTCCCGCATCCCTTGGTCGAGATCAGCGGCTCCAGCGCGGTCAGCGACACGCTGGCCCTGCACGACCGGCCGGACCCGCTGGCCTTCAACGCCGCCCGGCTCTCCGTGGAACGCGCCTGCAAACAAGCTGGCATCCAGCCCGGCGATGCCGACTTCTTCGAATTGTTCGACGCCTTTTCCATATATAGCGCCCTCTCGCTTGAAGCCGCCGGCTTCTCCGAGCGTGGTCAGGGCTGGAAGTGGGCGCAGAACGGTGCGCTGGCCCCGGATGGCGAACTGCCCATCGCCACCCTGGGTGGCCTCAAGGCGCGCGGCTTCCCCGGTGGGGCGGCAGGCGCCTACCAGGCCGCCGAGGCTGTCTTGCAGCTGCGCGGTCAAGGGGGTGGGGCGCAAGTGAACGGGGCCAAGATCGGCCTGGTACAGAGCTTGGGCGGCCCCGCTGCCACGGCTGTGACCCATGTTTTGCGAACTGTGAAAGATTGAGATGGAAACCTTACGAACCCGCTTGGTCCAGGCCGCCGAATTGACCAACTCACTGGCCGCCCAGCTCTCGGCCGAGCAGCTCCAGAGCTACAACGGCGAAGCGCCCTCCAACAGCATCGGCGGCCAGTTCTGGTGCGTGGTCGGTGCGCGCGAAAGCTATGCCCGCGCCTTCACCGCCGGCGAATGGCAGGGCTTCAGTTGCAGCCTGCAGGACATCCAGACGCCCGGCAGCGTCCAGGCCGCCCTGGCGGACTCGCAAACCGCGTTGCTGAACGCCCTGGCCGTCACCGAGCAGCCCTGGGACGAAGCCCGCCTGAAGATCCTCTATGACCTGCTGGAACACGAAGCCCAGCACCACGGCCAGCTGATCCGCTACTTCTATGCCAACAGCATCCCCTTTCCTGCCGACTTCGCCCATCGGTATGCTTTAAGCTAACAGCTATTGGCTAATAGCTGTTAGCTATTTGATAGTTTCTGATAGTTCCGCCCCGCTACAGTAGCCTCAGGAGAAACGCAAATGGATATCCCGCGCCATTGGAGATTAAAGAAACAACGTTACGCCCTGGTGGGTGAGGTCTGCGAGCATTGCGACGCCAAGCTCTTCCCGCCGCGTGACATCTGCCCGGAATGCGGCGAAGAGGCCAAGACCCTCTTCCAGTTCAGCGGCAAGGGCGAGGTCTACTCCTACACCACCGTTTACGACGCGCCGCAAGGCTACGCCGAGCAGGCGCCCTACACCTTGGCGATGGTCAAGCTGGCCGAAGGCCCGCTGGTCACCGCCCAGCTCACCGATCTGGGCGAGCAGCAGCCGGCCATCGGCATGCCGGTCGAGATGGTCACCCGTTTGCTGCGCTCCGCCACCGACGAGCGCGGCATGCTCATCTACGGCTACAAGTTCCGCCCGGCAGTCGCCCAAGCCAGCTAAGCAGCATGCTCCGCGTCGGCTCCATCGTTCTACGCGTGGATGACCTGCAACGCATGGAAGCTTTTTGGACCGCTGCGTTGGATTATGTGCCGCGTGAAGGCTCGCGCAACCACGACTTCATCGTCCTACACCCCAGGGATGGCAACGGCCCCAATATCTCGCTTGACCAGCATCGCTCGGAACTGAGCATTCCACCGCGCATCCATCTCGACCTGTACACCGAGGATCAGCCAGGCGAAGTGGCGCGCCTTCTGGCGCTGGGCGCCACCGAGATCAACTGGGACAAGCGCCCGCCGGACGCCGACTACGTTATCCTGGCCGACCCGGAAGGCAATCGCTTCTGCGTGGTGGACGTGAGCGAACCCCAATCAACCAGCAGTTCGTGAAATAAACTGATCTCGAATCCCTAATTACCCATTACCATTCCCCCATGGAAAAATTCATCCGCGACCGCTTCAACGATGCCATCCTGCACGAGGCCGCCGGCCGCTATGGCGTGGCGCCGGACGCCGTGCGCATGTTGGACAGCTTCGAGAGCTTCATCTTCGAATTCTCGCGCCCAGACGGCGACTTCATCCTGCGCATCGGCCACAGTTCCCGCCGCAACCAGACCCTGATCGAGGGCGAAACCGAGTGGATCAATTACCTGGTTGCCGGTGGCGTCTCCGCCGCCCAGGCCATCCAGTCCCAGACTGGCAACCTGGTCGAGCCGATCGCCGACGGCCACGGCGCCGATTTCCTGGCGGTCGCCTTCGTCAAAGCCGCTGGCGGGCCGCCCTGGGAACGCTGGACGCCGGCGCTCTACGAGACCTACGGTGAGACCATCGGCCGCATGCATGCGCTCACCCGGGACTTCCATCGAGACGGCCAGCCGCGCAAGCGCCCCGAGTGGGACGACCCGGTCTTCGAGTTCGTCGACAGCTTCCTGCCGGCGCAAGAAATCATTGCCAGGGACAAGTACAAAGAGGTCTGCGATTATGTGCATAGCCTCCCCAAGGACAACGACTCCTATGGCCTGACCCATCAGGATGCTCACGGCGGCAATCTCTTCGTCGATGAGCAGGGCCGCATCACGCTCTTCGATTTCGACGATTGCGGCTACAACTGGCTGGTCAACGACATCGCCATGGTCCTCTTTTATATGGTGGCAGACGCCGAGCAGCCGGTGGCCCTTGCCAAGCAATTTATGACGCACTTCTTACGCGGCTACCGGCGGGCCTGCACGCTCGACGACCGCTGGCTGCAAGAGATCCCGCATTTCTTGAAGATCCGTGAGATTGAGCTCTACGCCGTCATCCATCGCGACTTTGACGTGGAAAACATCGGGCACAGGTGGGCCGCCCAGTTCATGGACGGCCGCAAAGCGCGCATCGAAAGCGGCGTCCCTTATCTGGATCTGGACTTTACCGCCCCCAGCCTGGGCTAGGAACAGCCATGTACATTCCCCGCCTCTATCGCCAGGAAGACCGCGCCGAAATTCTGGCCTTCCTTAAGCACAACAGTTTCCCCGCCCTGGTGTCTTACGACGGGGAAAAGCCCGTGGCTACCCACATCCCGGTGGAACTGGTCGAGGGTCCTGGCGAGCAGCTCAGCTTCCTAAGCCACATGGCCCGCGCCAACAAGCAGTGGCGCAATTTTGCCGATCGGGAAGTGCTGCTCATCTTTCAGGGGCCGCACACCTACATTTCACCCCGCTGGTACAACCACGCCAATGTGCCCACTTGGAATTATATGATCGCCCACGTCTACGGCCGCGTCCAGCCAGTGGAAGGTGATCAGCTTTACGGCTTGCTCAGCCGCCTGGTGCAGCGCTATGAAACGGGCACAGGCTACAGTCTGGAAGGCTTGCCGCAAGACTATGTCCAGCGTGAGATGCAGGCGGTCTATGGATTCGCTGTGGAGGTCACCCGCATCGACGCCGCCTTCAAGCTCAGCCAGAACCGGGACGACCAGGACCACGCCAACATCATCGCTCAGCTGGAGCAGCGCCCGGACCAAGACTCGCAGCAGGTGGCCGCCGCCATGCGCCGCGGGCGGCCCTCAGGGGATTAGCCGCCCAGCGCGCTGGCCAGCCAGCTCAATGTGCCACTCTCCAGCAGAATAATGAGGCCCAGGCTCACCAGAACCAGGGGCACCACCCAGCGGCCCTGTCTCTGTATCGCCAGGGCCACTGCAGGCTGCCGGCTCAGCCGGTAACCCAGCCAGCACCAGGCTCCCAGCATCCCAAAGAAGACCACTATTGTCAGCGCCAGTTGTTGAGTGTTGCTGCTGGCGAACAAAGGCGTATAGATGCCAATGTTGTCGGCTCCATTCGCCATCGTCACCGCCGCCACTTGCAGGGTGGCGGGGTGGGGCAGCCCGCTGTGACTGGCGTTCGGGTCTTCTGGCTTCGCCAACCAGGCCCGCAACCCCAGCAGCACCGGCGCCAAGCCCAGCAGGCCGACCCATTCGCGGGGCAGCGCCAGGCTGCCCAGATAGCCGAGCAGGCTCAGCGCCACCAGCCCGGCGAAGCCCAGGAACTGGCCGGATACCACCGGCGCCCGCCGCGGCGACTGCGCGAAAAATAAGGTCACGATCAGGATATCATCCAGGTTGGTGGCCGCGAAGGCCAGCACAGCCGTCAGGGTCGTGGCTAACATGCCGCCATTGTAGCTGTACGCAGACTTTGGCTGCACTTGGTCGGCTGGTTGGCTTGACGCTGATTCCCTCCGTGTGCTAGTATCCCCACTGAATGGATGTTCTGAGATCTATGCCTCGTTTTGTACAAATCACCTTTTGGGTATCTCTGGCGCTGTTGCTGCCTGCCTGCACGCGCTCGGTCAGCAATTCCGCTCTGCCCACCGCCACGCAAGATACGCTCAGCGCGTTGTTCAGCACCATCGCCACGGAAACTGCCCTGGCCAACAGCGCCAAGAACCCCGACGCTGTGCTCACCCCGGACGCCTCGGCGCCAGCCGCCAGTCCCACGGCGCCCTTTGGCGCCACCGCCACGCTGGAGCTTTCACCCACGCCCGAAGCCACTGCCACCAACACCCCCGCGCCGATCAGTGAGCAAAGCGTGCCCTCCAGCTACACCCTGCGCCAGGGTGAATGGCCTTATTGCCTGGCCCGCCGCTTCAATATTGACCCGGCCGCCATCCTCAGTGCCAACGGTCTCAGCGAGAGCCAGGCCGCCAACCTCAGTGTGGGCACTACCCTCACCATCCCGGTCGCCCAGGTGGGCACTTACGGCCCGGGTCGCCAGTTGCGCGCCCATCCCGCCACCTACGTGGCCAGCAGCACAGACACCTTCTACAGCATCGCCTGCGCCTTTGGCGATGTCTGGCCGCAGAACATCGCTGAGGCCAACGGCCTCACGCTGGATTCTGCGCTGCAGCCCGGCATGAATCTGCACATCCCCTAGCCGTGAACTTCAAGGTTCTCAAAAGCGAGCGGGTCTATCAGGCGTACAAGTTTGATGTACGCCAGGATTTGATCGAGCTGCCCAACGGCAAAACCGGCCTGTACGACATCGTCGTGCATAGCGGGGCGGTGGCCATGCTGCCGCTGGACGCCGAAGGCAAGATCCACTTCGTGCGCCAGTTCCGCCCCAGCACCGGCAAGCCCATCCTGGAGATCCCGGCCGGCACCCTGGAACCTGGCGAGCAGCCCGAAGCCTGTGCCCAACGCGAACTGCGCGAGGAGATCGGCATGGCTCCCGGCCGCCTGACGCCGCTCAGCGATTTTTACTTGGCCCCCGGCTACTCCACCGAGCGCATGTACCTCTTCCTCGCTGAGGATTTGCGCCCCGAAACTCTGCCGGCCGATGATGACGAATTCCTCAAAGTGGAAAAGCTTTCCATGCACGAAGCCTTTGAGGCCATGCACAGCGGTGCGATCGAAGAAGCCAAAACCATGCTGGCTCTTTTCCTCGCGCGCCAACTCCTGCAGAAAAGGGCAGGCTAAATCTTGCCCTAAGCGGTTTTTTCCGCTATAATCATTTTGTTACCCCCCTGTACTTTTTTTAAAATCGAGCAGCCCAACTATCGCCATGCGCTTAAATGCGGAAACGCCTGCCTGTGAGCGGGCAACCTGCATATAGAACCAATTAACCTGTACACCTGTAAAGAGACATTCCATGACTTTACCCAATTTAGAAAATAGTTCTCTGGCCGATCTTCGCAAAGTTGCCAAAGACCTGGGCATCGACCGTCCCACCCGTCTCAAGAAAGAGGACCTGGTCGTGCACATCCGTCGTGCCGAGGCGGCCAAGCAGGGCCGCGAAGTGCGCGGCGGCATCCTCGAGATCATGAATGAAGGCGTTGGCTTCCTGCGCTCCGACCACTACCAGGGCGGGCCGGACGACGTCTACGTTTCCCAGACCCAGGTGCGCCGCTACGGCCTGCGCAACGGTGACCTGATCATCGGCGAGGCTCGCCCGCCGCGCGAATCTGAAAAGCACTTCGGCCTGGTCAAGGTCGAATCGGTTAACGGCATGGATGCCGAAGCCGCCCGCAACCGGCCGCGCTTCGAGAACCTGACTCCCATCTTCCCGGACCAGCGCTTCGACCTGGAGACTGACCGCCGCGGCTTGGCCATGCGCATGATCAACCTGGTGGCCCCGGTGGGCCGCGGCCAGCGCGGCCTGATCGTATCGCCGCCAAAGTCCGGCAAGACCACCATCCTCAAAGAGATGGCCAACTCCATCTCCACCAACTACAAAGACGTGCACCTGATGATGGCGCTGATCGGCGAGCGCCCCGAAGAAGTCACCGACATGGATCGCTCGGTGGACGCTGAGGTCATCTCCTCCACCTTCGACGAGCCGGTTACTTCGCATGTGCGCGCCGCCGAAATGGTCATCGAGCGCGCCAAGCGCTTGGTGGAGATCGGCCGCGATGTGGTCATCCTGCTCGACTCGATCACCCGCCTGGCGCGTGCCTATAACCTGGTGGTCACACCTTCCGGCCGCACGCTCTCCGGCGGTATCGACCCCTCGGCGCTCTATCCGCCCAAGCGCTTCTTCGGCGCCGCCCGCAATATTGAAGAGGGCGGCTCGCTAACCATCATTGCCACCTGCCTGGTGGACACCGGCTCGCGTATGGACGACGTGGTCTACGAAGAGTTCAAGGGCACCGGCAACATGGAACTGCACCTCTCGCGCCGCCTGCAGGAGCGCCGCATCTTCCCCGCCATCGATGTGGACCGTTCCTCCACCCGCCGCGAGGAGCTGCTGCTCGGCCCGGACATCACCCAGCACGTCTGGCTGATGCGCCGTATGTACAACACCATGATCGCCGATCCCCCGCACGGCGCCGGCATGGATGTCGGCACCGCTGTGGAAGCCCTGTTGCAGCGCATGGCCAAGACCGACAGCAACCAGGAATTTCTGGAAGGTCTCAAGGACGAGGCCTAACGCTCCGAAGGCGTATGAGCAAATCAGTTTTCTCGAAGCAGGTCCGGCGATGGCTTTTCGCGGGCCTGCTTTTTGCTGTCGGCGCCTGCGCTGCACCGCCTACGGCTGAGCTGCCCACTGCGCAGCTCAGCTCGCCCGCCGCCACGGAGGCTCTGGTGGCCACCAGCACGCTGGCGCCACAGCCCACCGCCGCGACCGAGCCGTTCACCTACACCGTGGGGCCGGGCGATACGCTCAGCAGCATCGCCGCCCGCTTCGGCCTGCGCCCGGAAACCGTCTTGTGGGCCAATCATGACCTGCTGCACGACATCCCCGATTTTCTGATGGAAGACATGCAGCTGCTTATCCTGCCGCGTGACGGTATTTACCATCAGGCGGGCGGCGGCGACTCGGCCTCCAGCCTGGCCAACTTCTTCAACGCCAGCATAGACGACATCATCGCCTGGCCTGCCAACGGGCTTGACCCCCAAAACCCGCAAGTCTTTATCGGCCAATGGCTGCTCATTCCTGAGGGCCAGCGCGGCCTGCGCCGCCGCATCATGCCCAACTTGCCCGCCGGCGCTATGGCTGTGGCCAGCGAGGAGTACGGCAACGGGGCCTGCCCGCAGAACAGCGGCCTGGCAGGGCAGGGCACCGGCCAGTATGCCTGGCCGGTCGCCGGCCGCAGCTTGGCGGCCGAAGGTTACTGGAGCGGCCACCAGGCCGTGGACCTGGCCGTCGAGATCGGCGAGCCGGTCCTGGCCGCCGATGCGGGCGTGGTGGTCTATTCCGGTTGGTCGAACCTGGGTTACGGCCTGATGGTCATGCTGGACCATGGCAATGGCGATTACACGCTCTACGGCGGCCTGGGCGCCGCTACGGCGGTGTGCGGCAGCGCCGTGGCCCAGGGCCAGCCGGTCGGTTTGGGCGGCGTGATCGGCCATCCGGCGGGCACCTTCGTGCACTTCGAGATCCGCCGCGGCCCGGAATTTCTCAATCCGCTGGATGTGTTGCCCTAGTAGCTCTAAGCTATAAGCCGTAAGCTCTAAGCCTCCGTCATTGCGAGGAGTACTTGCGTAGCGACGAAGCAATCTCCGAGATGGTTCCACAACGATGCAATCATCAATCGTCAATCAACAATCAGCAATCACTAACCACTCAACTTAATCGGCATCCCATTCGCAAAAAAGAAATAGTCCTGCGCAAAGGTTGGCGCGCCCAGCGTGTGCAGCCCGGCCAGCATTTGCGCCCGGTGGTCCGTGCCGTGGTTGAGCACATGGAAGAGGATCTGCCACACCTTCACATTGGGCATAAAGTCGCGCTGCAGTGTCTCATCCTCCAACCTGCCCAAATATTCGCGCATCCCCGCTTCCACCGCATCCCACTTGCTGCGTACACTGGCGAAATCCGGGTAGGCCAACGGGTCAGCGAAGTCCGGAACGTCCAGCCCGCGCAGCCCGCTGAACCAGCGCTCATCAATGTTCAGTAAGTGCACGCATTGGTTGCGCATGGAGCCTATCGAATAATTCACTTCCTGGGTGAATTGCTCCGGCGTCAGAGTTAAGATGCACTGCTCCCAAAGCTCGCGGTTGCGTGTCAGGTGGTACTCAAACAAATTGTTAAAACTCTTAGCGTCCATCTAATCCTCCTTCGAAAATCCCCATTCAACGGGGATCCCCAGAAATTGGGCATAGTCTTCGGCGGCGGTGTCCAGCAGCTGGCGCTCTTGCGCGTTCAGGGGCCGCACGGGCCGGATGTGGGCGCGGACCCGCTTCTCATCCAGCACCCGCCGCCAGCTGCCCAGGATCACGCCGTCGGCCACCAGCGCATGCAAGAAGGCATTGTCGAACACGCCGGCCTCGCCGCCGCGCAGCATGGCCGCCGAGCGGTCCTTGTACCCGCTGATGTACTCATCGTAGGCCGGCAACAGCCAGCCCCGCCGGGCAGGTGGGGCTGGGGCTTCTCCCGGCGACCACCAGTGCTCCGCACCATCCACCAGGTCTACAGCCAGGCCGTCCTTGGCGTCTTCCAGGCCGCGGCGGGCTTCGCCCAGCGTCAGGCCCGACCAGTTGGCGAAGTCCTGCACTGTCGCTGGCCCGCGCGCCGCAAAATAGCGCGCTGCGAACCGCGTCAGCTCCTCCTCGCGCCCAAGCGGATGGGCTTCGGCGGGTACGCGCTCGTCAAACAGGGCGTAGGTGAATTGCTTGTCCCGCCGCGGCCCGCTGCAGATCGCCATCTCCAACTCGGCGTACATCACCATATAGGCCAGGCGAAAGCGCTTGGCCGCCAGGCCGGCTTGTTCCAGCGCCGCGGCCAGCTCCTCGCGGGTCAGGGACTGTCCGCCTTCCAGGGCTCGTTGCATCACATCCACCGCCCGCACCAGGGTCTCTGCATCCAGGCCTTCCTGGCGGTACATGCTGCCATTCACGGTGTGCACCCGCCCGGCCGTTAGCCGCAGCAGCATGCGCATATCTTCAGGCAGCACAAAATGCCAGGTGGGCCGCAGCACATGTGTGCGCAGGATCCGCCCGGCATTGAAGGCGGCTTCCACCGTCGCCCTGGTTGCCCCGGCTGTGCGCAGGCCCAACGACCACAGCGCGCCGGGGTAGTCTTGGGCCTGCGCCGCCACCAGATGGCGCAGGGCGGCTTCGGGCGTGGGCTGTGCGGGCTGGCTCAGGCCCTGGTGCTGCAGGCGCAGAGCGCGTATTTGAGCGGCTTGCATGCCTAAAAGTATAGTCGCCGCGCGGGCTGGTTTTGGCGTATACAGCGGGAACTTTTTTGGGAGATAATCCGTTAATCAGGTAAGTCAGGCCGCTGGGCTTGGCAAAACCGAAAAAACGGAGAAATCGTATGGTTAAAAAGAATGTCTTGTTTGTTTTGTTGGCGGCCATGCTCTTGGCGGCTTGCGCTCCCACGTCGCCGGCTCCCATCGTGGTGCCTGGCGCAGGCGCGGCCACCACGGGTGTCACCGTCGGCGGCCGTGGCGAAGTTCGCCTGGAGCCCAACGTAGCCTACATCACTATTGGCGTGCGCAGCTTCGGCAGCAACGTCTCTGAGGTAGTGGCGGCCAACGCCAACCAGGTCTCTGCCGTCATGGCTGCTCTGGCTGATGCCGGGGTTGCTCAGGCCGATATGCAGACCTCCAACTTCAATGTCTACGCCTCGGACAGCTACGATCCGTCCACCGGGTTGCCTTCCGGCACCAACTACACCGTGGAGAACACGGTCAATGTGACCGCCCGTGACCTGGCCAACCTGGGCCAGCTGCTGGACAGCGCCGTCTCCGCCGGAGCCAACTCCATCTGGGGTGTCAGCTTCGATGTGGATGACAAGAGCGCGCCGCAGGCCGAAGCGCGTGACCTGGCCATCGCTGATGCGATCGCCGAAGCGCAGGCTGTGGCTGCCGCCGCCGGCGTCACCCTGGGCGACATCGTCAGCATCACCTACGCCGACACCAGCGGTATGTACTACCCGCTGTACGGCATGGGCGGCGGCGGTGGAGCCCTCACCGACCAGGCCACCAGCATCGTCCCCGGACGCATCACCGTGTCCGCTGACGTGACCGTGACCTTCGCCATCCGCTAAGCGCATCGCGATTAAACAAAAAGCCCTGCAGCAATGCAGGGCTTTTTGTTTTTGTTGCAAACTTGTCATTCTTCGCGTCATTCTGAGCGGGTGCCTAGATCCCCACCAGAACCGCCGAATCCGGATCAGCGAAGAATTAACAGAGCCACATCTTCCGTGGCCCGCACCCCGAAACGCCATTTTCTCACGATTGTAATAAATAATGCAAAATAATGATAAAAAGAATAAATTATTGCATAGACCCCGTTAGCCCAAACCCTGCTATCATCGCCCGATGCGAGAATTGCTGCTGCTCTTTTTGCGCCTCGGCTTCACCGCCTTCGGCGGCCCGGCCGCCCACGTCGCCATGCTGCACGACGAAGTCGTCACCCGCCGCGGCTGGCTGACCCAGGCCGAATTTATGGACCTGCTCGGCATCACCAACCTCATCCCCGGCCCCAACTCCACCGAAATGATGATCCACGTCGGCTACCGCCGTGCCGGTTGGCTCGGCCTGCTGGCCGCCGGCCTGGCCTTCATCCTGCCCGCCATGCTCATCGTGTTGGTGCTGGCCTGGCTGTATGTCGAATACGGCAGCCTGCCAGCCGCCGCTTGGCTGCTGTACGGCGTCAAGCCCGTCGTCATCGTGCTCATCCTGCAAGCGCTGTGGAAGCTGGCCCCCGGCGCGCTCAAAGGGCTGGGGCTGACCCTGCTTGGTCTGGCCGCCCTGGTGCTGTACTTTGCCGGCATCAACGAGATCTTGCTGCTCTTCGGCCTGGCCCTGCTGGTGGTTGCCCTGCGCGCCGCCCGCCGCGGCGATACGCCCGGCCTGGCGCTGCTCTTGCCGCCTCTGGCCGGCTTGGCGGCTCCGGCGGCGCTCTCAGCAGTTGCCTTCAGCCTGCCCGTGCTGTTCCTCTCGTTCCTCAAAATTGGGGCCGTGCTCTACGGCGGCGGCTATGTGCTGCTGGCCTTCGTCCAGGCCGAGTTCGTCGAACGCCTGGGCTGGCTGACCCAAACCCAACTCCTCGACGCCATCGCCATCGGCCAGGTCACCCCCGGCCCGCTCTTCACCACCGCCACCTTCATCGGCTACGTGCTGGGTGGGCTGCCGGGCGGCCTGCTGGCCACCCTGGGCATCTTCCTGCCCTCATTCATCTTCGTCGCCCTCACGCACCGCTGGATCGAACGCCTGCGCCACAGCCCACTGGCGGCCGCCTTCCTGGACGGCGTCAACGCCGCCTCGCTGGGCCTGATGGCCGCCGTGGCCCTGCAGTTGGCCACCGCCTCCTTTGTAGACCTGCCCACCGCCCTTATCGGCTTGGCCGCTGCCGTGCTGCTCTTCCGCTTTAAAGTCAATTCCACCTGGCTGATCGTTGCCGGAGCGTTGGCCGGGTTGTTGGTTCATTTCCTGGCTGGGTAGGGGCTGGCTAGGCAAGTAAGGCTGGTTGAGTAGGGGCGGCTTGCAAGCCGCCCCTGCTCCTTACTCTCGCGTCATTCTGAGCGGGGTCATAAAGCCTTTACCAGATCGCCGAACCCCAGCCAGCGAAGAATTTATACTGGCATGGTTTCGGAATTGCCGCCAACTCGCCAATCACCCGCTTCTGCTTGACGCAACACCCCCAAGCGCCCCGAAATCCCCAATCGGCGCGATAACAGTCCCATGCCCACCAATCTATCTTTCGTCCGAGAAAAGTTTGATTAACCTGTCAAGTTTGATTAAACCCCCCGCCCCCCTGGAGGATTAATATATCTTTTTGATAAGCTGGCTGGAAGACTGGCGCTACTGTTAGTCCCGTAGGGCCGCAGCCTTGTCCCGAGCGGAGCGAAGGGATGCTGCGCCCTTGCCACTGTGGTTCGGTAAACAAGAAATGGGGCTAAAAATCGAAAGTGATCACATTGCGGCTGGTGTCCACCACGCCGCTCAGGTCATACGGCATCGCCCCGGTGATGCGCACCGGCACGATCTCGCCCAGGGGCGGCTGGCCTTCCACGAAGACCAGCCCGTCGATCTCTGGTGCGTCGCGGTAACTGCGGCCCACCGCGATCGGTTCAGCGCTGCCTTCCACTTCGCCGTGGCCTTCGATCAGCACATCCAGCGTCTTGCCCACCAAGGCCTGGTTGTTCTCCAGCGAAATGCGCTGCTGGGCCAGCATCAAGCGCTCTTTGCGTTCATCCTTCACTTCCTGTGGCAGCGGGTCGCCCAGCGGCTCGCTGGTCGTCCCCGGTTCGAACGAGAAGGTGAACACGCCCAGGCGGTCAAAGCGGATCTCTTCAATAAACTCCATCAAGGCCTGGAACTCTTCTTCGGTCTCGCCCGGGTAGCCCACAATAAACGTAGAGCGCAGCGCCAGGTCGGGCAGGGCCGCCCGCATCTTGGCCAGCGTGCGGTGCACCCAGCCCATGTTGGCCGGGCGGCGCATGCGCTTCAGCGTCGCCGGGTGGGCGTGCTGCAGCGGCATGTCCAAATAGGGGATCAGTTGCTTGTGGCTTGCCATCACTTCGATCTGCCGGTCGGTCAACGAGCCGGGGAAGTTGTACAAAATGCGGATCCAGTCCACGCCTGGCGCGGTCTCCACCAGCGCTTCCAGCAGGCCGGCCAGCCCGTCCTTCACGCCCAGCTCGTGGCCGTAGTCGGTGATGTCCTGGGCGATCAGGTTGATCTCGCGCACGCCGGCCGTTTCCAGGGCACGCGCCTCGGCCAAAATGCTCTCCCGCGGCCGGCTGACCAGCGTGCCTTTGATCAGCGGGATGGCGCAAAAAGCGCACGGCCGCCGGCAGCCGTCGGCGATCTTCAAATAAGCGCTGTACCCTTGTTGGGCCACGCGCAGCACATCACCCTCGTCGCGGCCCACCGTGGCGGCTTCATCCGGCAGGTGGTACAGCGGCTCCGGGCTGGTGCGCCGGCGCAGCTTGCCCACCAGCTCCAGCACATCCATCCAGCGCCGGGTGCCCAGCAGGGCATCCACGCCCGGCACGCGCTCGATCACTTCCGCGCCATAGCGCTGGCTTAGGCAGCCCGCCGCGATCAGCCATTGGTCGCCGCGCTTGCCTGCCGCCAGCTCGCCCAGCACCTGGTAGGACTCTTCTTTGGCCGGGCCAATGAAACCGCAGGTGTTAACGATCAGCACTTCGGCCTCGGCCGGGCTGCTGCTGGCGCGGTACCCGTCGCCCGCCAGCACCTGCGCCATCGATTCGGAATCGACCGTGTTCTTGGCGCAGCCCAGCGAAACCAAATGAAAGGACTTGGAGGAAGACATTCCAGCCATTCTAGGGGCTGCCACCGCTTGCGTCAACCGTATTGGTCGGCTGCGGGGTCAGCGTGGGCGTGGGGGATGGCGTGGGGCTGGGCGTCAGCAGGAAGTCGGCGGTGGCCGTCAAGATCGCCGGGTCAGTGGTCGGGGTTGGGGTTACCGTCGGCGTGGCCGCGCCTTGCTGGTTGAAGATGATATGCACTACGGCGCTGTAGTTGCCCAGCAGCCCCAGGTCTTGCTCGTTGAGGAAAGCCCGCACGGCCGCGCCGTTGCCGGCCACCAGTGTGATCTGGTTGAGCGCATTGAAGCTGTAGCTGCGGCCGGGCAGCGTGCGCCCCTCGAACTGGATCTCGCCGTCCACAGTCACCTGCATCCAGGTGCGCTGCAGGGCCAGCAGGCGGATGGACACCGTGCCGCTGGCGCCCACTTCGATCGTCGCTTCGCCCAGCACGCCCGGGGTGGGGGTGGCCTGGTCGCCCAGCAGGTTGATCGATCCGGGCGTGCCCGCTGGCGCCTCGTCCACAGACGGCGGCGCCGGCGTATTCAGCAGCAGGCCGGTCAGGGGTGGGGCGGTGGGCTCTGGCTCCTGGTTGGCCTGGGCCGCTGCCACCCGGCCAATGCCCCAGGCCACAAAGACCAGCAGGGTCAGCCCCAGAAAACTGCCCAGCAGCAGGTCGCGCGAGAACAGCGTGCTCAGCCAGGGCGGCAGCCGCAGCACCAGCTTGGGCAGCTGGAAGCTGGGCCGTTTGATGCGGGGCTTGCTCGCCTGCCGGGCGGCGAAGCGCGCTTGCAGCGCTTCCGCATAACGCAGCAGCAGGCCTTCGCCTTCCAAGCCGAGGAAGTCGGCGTAATTGCTCAGCAGGCCGCGCGCCTGCGTGGGCGAGGGAAAGCTGTCAAAATCGCCCTTCTCCAGTCGCTGCAGTTGGTGTTCGGGAATGTGCGTGCTGGATTCCACTTCCGCGACGCTCAGTTGCAGGGCTTCGCGTTGCTGGCGCAGCTCGGCGCCGATCGCCGCAAATGTGGCTGCGCTGTGGTCGCCATCTGCCGCCGGGGCGATCGGCGCTGGCGTCGCCGGGTTCTCTTCGGCCGCGACGGGTTCAGGTTTGGGCTGCAGCAGGTCCAGCAGCGCTTTGCCGTCCAGCTCCAGGTAGGCGGCGTAGGCCCGCAAAAAGCCGCGCAGCTGCGCCGCCGAGGCCAGCTGGCTCAGGTCGCCGGCTTCCAGCGCCGCCAAATATTGCACGCGGATATGGGTGGCTTGTGAGACTTCGCCCAGGTCCAGACCGCGTCGTTCACGCGCCTGGCGTAATTGCTGGCCAACTTCAATTGCGCTCATTGTCGGGAAGAAAAATCAGCCTGCGGCATGGGGACGCGCAGGCTGATAATCAAACATGGAAAGGCCTGCCCGTTGGGCAGTGGCTTAGTTCCCCTCGGCGTCTTCGTCCTCACCAGCGGTGTGGGCGTCCAGCTCCTCGCTGGCTTCAGCTTCGGGTTCACCCGCGGCTTCCGCGGCAGGTTCTGTGGCGGCTTCGGCCACTTCTTCGATCTCTTCAACCACGGCCGCCACCTGGGGTCCACCACCGCCGCTGGCAGCCGCCAGCTCTTCGGCGGCCATCATGTAGTTCTCGGGGTTCTCGCCTTCGCGGTACACGATCACCTCAAACTCAGGGATGATGTCCACTGTCAAGCGCACGGCGGCCTTGTGCAGACCCAGCAGGCGCAGCGGATCGGTGTTGATCTGGCGCTTATCCAGCATCAGCCCCAGCTTCTCGTTCAGCTGGTCGGCCATCATCTGCGTGGTCACCGAGCCGTACAGTTTGCCGGTTTCACCGGCGCGGGCGGGGAAGAACAACTGCAGGCCCGCAAAGCGCTCGGCCACCACCTTCATCTCGGTGTTCAGCTGGTCGCGGCGCTTGCCAGCTTCCGCGCTAATGCGCTCGGCCATCTTGACCGCGCCCTTGGTGGCGGGCACAGCCAGACCCTGGGGGATCAGGAAGTTGCGGCCAAACCCGTTGGCCACTTTCTTCACCTGGCCGGCGCGGCCCAGTTTATATACATCTTCAAGCAATAAAACGTCCATCGTATGGTTCCTTGGTCCTTTTGGGGCTTTCCGGGCCGGTTTAGCCCGGCGCAGGACGGGCTGAATTCTACCAGAGGGGGGTACAAGCGTCAACGACCTTAAGGCCGTGCAGTGGCCGTGGCCAGCAGCCCATCCAGGATCCAGCCATAGGCATCCAGGCTGGGCACATACACCCGCAACCACAGCCGGCCGCCAGCGCTGGCCGGCGGCTCGGGTAGCAAGTGCACCACGCTTCCATTCAATACGGAGCTGATGGTTTGCCCGGCCGGTTCGGCGCGCACAAAGGCGCCATTGCTGTCGGGCACTGCGATCACTGCGATCACCGGCTGCGGCGTGGGGCTGGGGGTCTGTGAGGGCGTGGGGGTTGGCGACGGCGTACGTGTGGGTCTTGGGCTGGGCGTGGGTGTCTGGCTTGGCGTTGGGGTTTGTGTCTGGCTGGGCGTTACGCTGGGCGTCAGTGTGGGCAGCCCCAGGCGGGCGCCCAGCACGGCTCCCGCGCCGCTCAGGATCACGAAGAACAGCGCGGCCGCCAGCAGCAGCGCACCCCCAATGGAATAGCCGAGGAAGTTCGGCGGGCGGAAGCCGGCCAAAGCCAGGCCCAGCGCGCCGGCCAGCACGGCCGCCGCCAGGTGCAGGGCGAAGATCACCAGGCCATCCGGCCACAAGAAAGCGCCGCCACCGCCCAGCCCAAATCCGGCGGCCACTGCCGGGGCGAACAGGCCGTAGGCCAGCAGCAGGCTGGGCAGCTCGGCCTGCTGCTCACGCACCAGGGTGGCCGTGGTCAGCGCACCGGCGGCCAGCATCAGCAGCAGGGCCAGCCAGTCAAAGCGCGTATGGGTCAGGGCCAGGCTGCTGCCGCCTGCGCCGGCGGCTAGGCCGGCTAGCCAGCCGGCGCCCATTGCCAGCCCGCAGCCCAGCAGCAGGGCGGCCAGACCGCGCACAAACTGGCGCGGCGCACCCAGCGCCACGCCCAAGGCGATACCGGCCGCCGGCGTCATCGCCGGGGCCATCAACGCGCCCAGCAGCAGCAAGTAGGGCGCATTCCACAGAAAGGCCAGGGCCATCACCGCCCCGGAGAAAAGGCTGTATAAAAAGAAGTCCAGGTTGGGCGCCGCCTGCTGCGCCACGCGCTCCAGCGCTTGGCTGCGTTCATCGCTGTCCAGCGGGCCAAACAAGTTGCGGGCGTTCTGCCGCCGCCGGGCGGCGGGCAGCTGCGGGTCATTGTCTGGCTGGGTGTGGATCGGCGGTAGGTTCATTCGCAGTGTGGGTTGCGCGGTATTATACAAGAGCAACTTTTATGAGACGCTTTTCTACCCATTTGTCCCTACTGGTATTGCTGGCTGTGCTCCTCTCCGCCTGCGGCGCCGGCCAGCCCACCACCCCCACGCCCGAAGTGTCTGTGCCTCCTACCGCGGTCCCGACGCAGGAGGCGGCCCAACCGCTGCTCCTGCTGATCGCCCCGCCCGATGCCGACGCCGGCTTGCTGGCCGTGGCGGCTGAGATTGCCGCTGCCCGCGCCGCAGAAGCGGGCATGCGCTTCGAACAACGCCAAATGCTGGACGCCGCCCAAATACCCGCCGAACTGGACACCCTGGTCTTGTTGGCCCCGGACCCCGGCGCCGCCGCCTTGGCCGCTGCCGCGCCCCAGGCGCGCCTGGTCGCTGTGGGCTTTTCGCCGGCGGAACCGGCCGCCAACCTCACCGCCTTGTCTTTGGGCGGGGGAGGCGGCAATTCCGCCGCCTTTTTGGCTGGCTATCTGGCGGCCGTCACCGCCACAGACTGGCGTGCGGGCGTGCTCTATTCGCCCTCCAGCCAGGCGCTGGCCCAGAGCTTTGCCGCCGGCGCCGAGTATTTCTGCGGCCTGTGCCGCCCCGCTGGCCCGCCAGATGTGGACTTGCCTATGCTCCAGCCGGCCGACCCGGGTAGCTGGCAGGCCGCCGCAGACCAATTGCTGTTCGGCGGGGTGCGCGTGGTCTATTTGCCGCCGGATCTGGAGAACAGCGGTGCGGCCCAATACCTGGCGGGTTACGGCGTGCTGATCATCGGCAACGGCGCACCGCCGCCTGACCTGGCGGCCAACTGGGTCGCCAGCGTCGGCGCCGACCCGGCCGCTGCCTTGCGCCAGCAGTTGCCCGCCGCCCTGGCTGGGCAGCCCCTGCCCAGCGCCGCCAGCGTGCTGGGCTTCAGCCATATCAACCCCCAGTGGCTCAGCCAGGGCCGCTTGGACCATATGGCCCTCATTATTGCTGAACTGGAACAAGGTCTGATTACCCTGGACTGACGTACAGCTTAAAAAATGCCCGCGCCGCTGAGCATTTTCTTGATTTGCCAAAATACTCATGCTACACTTAGTCAACTTGCGGCCCACTGGCTGCGTCTCACAATCTTCTAGGAGGAAGACTGTATGCATAAGAGATTTTCTACTTTGCTTGCCCTTACTGTGGGTCTGGCGCTGGTTTTGGCCGCCTGCGGGGGGACGGCGCCGGGCGCAGCCGACTTTAAGGCCTGCCAGGTAACCGATACCGGCGGCATCGATGATGCCTCCTTCAACCAGACCGCTTGGGCTGGTGTAGAACAGGCCGTTGCTGAGTTGGGCATTGAAAGCGCCTTCGTTGAATCCAACGAACAAGCCGACTACGAGCCCAACATCAACGCCATGATCGACCAGGGTTGTGACCTGATCATCACCGTGGGTTTCCTGATGGGTGACGCCACCGCGGCTGCGGCGGCTGCCAATCCGGACCAGGCTTTCGGCATTATCGATGTCGATTATCTGGACTTCCCCAATCTGACGGGTCACGCCTTCGCCACCGACCAGGCTGCTTTCCTGGCTGGTTACCACGCGGCTGCCAACACGCAGACCGGCGTGGTGGGCACTTTCGGCGGCATCAACATTCCGCCGGTGACTGTCTTCATGGACGGCTTCTGGTACGGCGTGCAGTACTACAACCAAGAGCATGGCACCAACGTGCAGGTTCTCGGTTGGGATCCTGCTGTGCAGGATGGCCTGTTCACGGGCAACTTCGACTCCCTGGATGACGGGCGTGCCTTTGCTGAGAGCCTGATGGACGAAGGCGCCGACATCATCATGCCGGTGGCCGGCCCCGTGGGCCTGGGCTCTGCGGCTGCCATTCAAGAGCGCGGCAATGCTTGGCTGATCGGTGTTGACAGCGATTGGTCCCAAACCGCTCCGGAATACGCTGGCATCATTCTGAATTCGGTGCTGAAGAAGATGGATGCAACCGTCTTTGAGCACATTCAGGCTGCGATCAGCGGCGAGAGCGCCGGTGCGCTTATCGTGGGCACCTTGGAGAACGGCGGCGTAGGTGTAGCCACCAGCTTCCCCGAGATGCAGGCTCTGGTTGACGGCATCGTTGCCGGCGACATCCAGACCGGCCCGTAATCTGGATCTTTGATGCAAGAGGAAAAGAGCCGAGTACTTGTACTCGGCTCTTTTTTCTGCATGGAGCAGGTGGTTTCTACGCTCATGGTAGAATGCCGTCTGACTATCCACAAGCAGCCGCTGAGGTAGCCGATGCCCCCTGTTCTTGAACTTCGTAACATCACCAAACGCTTCCCTGGTGTGCTTGCCAATGACCGTATTGACCTGACGCTCAATCGTGGGGAAATCCATGCTTTGCTCGGGGAAAACGGGGCGGGCAAGTCTACCTTGATGAATATCCTCTATGGCCTCTACCAGCCGGATGAGGGCGAGGTCTTCATCAACGGCCAACTGGCCCGTATCGACTCCCCTACAGATGCCATTCATGCCGGCGTCGGCATGGTACACCAGCACTTCATGCTCATTCCGGTCTTCACCGTCACCGAGAATGTCATGCTGGGCTCAGAGAGCGTCAAAGCGGGCGGAGTGCTGGACCGCAAAACCGCCGCTGAGCGTATCCGCGAGATTTCCTCTGCTTACGGATTGGCGGTAAACCCGGACGACTACGTGCGCGATCTGCCGGTCGGCGGCCAGCAGCGTGTGGAGATCATTAAGCTGCTGTACCGAGAAGCGGACATTCTCATCCTGGATGAGCCGACCGCCGTGCTGACTCCCCAGGAAGCGGACGAACTCTTCAAGATCATGCACTCCCTGACCGAGCGCGGCAAATCCATTATTTTTATCACCCATAAGCTGCGTGAAGTGCTGGACATTGCCGACCGCATCACGGTCATCCGGCGCGGCCAGGTGGTTGGCTCCACCACGCCTAAACAGGCCGACCAAAACAAGCTGGCCTCCATGATGGTGGGCCGCGAAGTGGATCTCAAGCTGGTGAAAAAAGCCGCCAAACCCGGCGCGGTGGTCTTGGAGGTCGAGAACCTCAAGGTCGCCGATGACCGCAGCCAGATCGCGGTGGACGGCATTTCTTTCCAGGTGCATGCGGGCGAGGTGCTGGGTGTTGCCGGCGTTCAGGGCAATGGCCAAACCGAGCTGGTCGAAGCTGTCACTGGCTTGCGCAGCGCTTTGGAAGGTCATATTCACCTGTTGGGCGAAGATACCACGCAGGCCAGCCCGCGGCATATTACGGAGTTAGGCACCGCCCACATTCCAGAAGACCGCCAACGCGATGGTCTGGTGCTCAATTTCCCCGTAGCAGATAACCTGGTCCTCAACACCTATTACAAACAGCCGTATTCCAAGGGCCTCATCATGCAGCACGAGCTGATTGCCGAAACAGCCAAAACGCGGGTGGAGAACTTCGACATCCGTACTCCCAGTGTGGAAACCTCCGCGGGCAGCCTGTCCGGCGGCAACCAACAAAAGGTCATCGTGGCCCGTGAGCTCTCGCGCCCACTCAAGCTGGTGGTGGCTTCGCAGCCCACCCGCGGCTTGGACGTCGGCTCTATTGAATACATTCACGGTCGCTTGGTCGCCAGTCGCGACGAAGGCGCGGCTGTGTTGCTGGTTTCTTCTGAGCTGGACGAGATCATGCAGCTCTCTGATCGCATTGCGGTTATGTATCGGGGCAAGATCGTAGACGTCCTGCCGGCCAAGGGCGCCAGCAAAGAACAGATTGGCTTGCTGATGGCAGGCCTACCTGGGCAAAAAACGCTCAAGAACGCCACTAAACCCGCCAAACGTGGTAAATCTCGCAAGGACGCGTGAGCATGGCAAAAAAAGACACTCAACCCCAGTCGTCCTCCAAGAAGAAAACCGCTTTCGGCATCTTTCTTGAGGAGCTCACCCGCGGTTCGCTCCTCGTGCCGATCCTGGCCATCGTAACGGGTTTACTCCTGGGAGGCCTGATTGTGGGGCTGACCACGGAGCAGGTCTACACCACCTGGTCCGAGTCACCGTTGGAGGCCATCGGCATCGGCGTTAACGCCGCCTTGCGCTCGTATGGCGCGCTGTTCAACGGCTCAATTGGCAATCCCGAACGCATCATCGATGCCTTGTCCAGTGGGGAAGAAGCCGCCATTCGGCGGGCCTTCAATCCTTTCCTTGAAAGCCTGACCAAGTCTGTGCCCTATATCTTCGCTGGCTTGGCGGTGGCGTTGGGTTTCCGGGCAGGTTTGTTTAATATCGGCGCGGAGGGTCAGCTGTTCATTGGCGCGATCACGTCGGTATATGTCGGCTTCGCCCTCACCGGTTTGCCGGCCATCATTCACCTGCCCTTGGCGTTGGGCGCCGGCGCTCTGGGCGGCGCGCTTTGGGGCTTCATCCCGGGTTGGCTGAAAGCCAAGACCGGCGGGCATGAGGTCATCAACACCATCATGATGAACTACATTGCCTTCCGCCTCAGTGAATACCTGCTGCGCGGTCCGCTGCAGCGCCCGGGCAGCACCAACCCGATCAGTCCTTTTGTCGAAGCCAGTGCACAACTGCCGCGCTTCTTCGATAGTCCCATCCGCTTCCATCTTGGCTTCTTCATCGCTTTGGCCGCCGCCTATGGTGTGTATTGGCTGCTCTTTAAAACCCGGATTGGTTTTGAGCTGCGCACAGTGGGGGCCAACCCCAAGGCGGCCCGCTATGCGGGCATGAATATCGTCTGGGTCACTGTGCTGGCCATGAGCTTGTCTGGGGCTTTGGCCGGGATGGCCGGTGCCAATGAAGTGCTGGGCGTAAACTACAATCTGGCGCCTGCCTTTTCCTCTGGTTATGGCTTCGATAGCATTGCTTTGGCCCTGATCGGGAAGAGTCACCCGCTGGGTGTGGTGCTGGCTGCGCTGCTGTTCGGCACCCTGCGCAACGGCGCCCTGCAAATGCAAATTGCAGCCAATGTTCCAGTGGACATCATCTCGGTTATGCAGGCGCTGATCCTGGCCTTCATCGCCGCCCCGGCCATCATCCGTACCATCTACCGCCTGCGCACTCCGGAAGATGATGACGACCAGCTGCATGTGCGTGGCTGGGGAGGTTAAGCATGAGTTCCCAGTCGACCACGATTCCAACTACCGTCGCCTTTGGCACAGCCCGGCGCCGCACCACAATGGGCATTGTTTTCCTGGCCCTGGCTGGAGTGATTTGGTACTTCTTCAGCCGCACTACTCAGGCAGGGATGATCACCACCTTCACCCTCAATCCAGGCGGCAGCCAGGCCAACTTCCCGGACCTGGTTTTTGGTACGTTGCCGATCCTCAATGTTCTCGCTTCAGTCTGCGCACTGATGGGTGCCTTTCAATTGGTGCGTGGCTTTGGCAAGCGCACCAATGTAGTGTTGGGCTTGGTGGCCGCGTTGTTCATCTTTGCCTTCCTCTCTTGGGTGGCCTCCGGCGCTTCGCTCAACCTGGCCGGCTTGCTGCGGGCCACGCTGATCCGGGCGATACCCATCACTCTGGGAGCATTGTCCGGCATCTTGTGCGAACGGGCGGGCGTAGTCAACATCGCCATTGAGGGCATGATGCTGACCAGCGCCATGCTGGCCGCCATCTTTGGCAGCATGTATGGTTTGTGGGTCGGTTTGTTGAGCGGTGTGATCGCCGGCGGCCTCTTGGCCTTGGTCCACGCCATTCTTTCCATTAAATATAAAACTGACCAGATCGTTTCCGGCACGGTGATCAACATTTTTTCGATAGGCATCACCTCATTCATTTCTGCCAAGTATCTGGCCAGCAGTCGCCACCTCAACAATCCTGGCATTTTTTCGGAGATCCAGGTCCCCGGCCTGGTGGACATCCCCTTCATCGGCCCGATCGTCTTCTCTCACAACATCTTCTTCTTTGGCATGGTCATCTTGCTGGCCTTGTTGCACTTCGGTCTGTTCTTCACCCGCTGGGGGTTGCGCCTGCGCTCGGTGGGCGAACACCCTAAGGCTGCCGACACCCTGGGTATTAATGTCTTTAGGACCCGGTACATGGCGGTGATCCTGGGCGGCATGATGGCCGGTTTTGGCGGCGCTTACTTCACCCTGGGGTCAGTGGGGCGCTTTGATGAGGTCATGACTGCTGGGCGTGGCTTCATTGGCCTGGCCGCCATGATCTTCGGCAACTGGAACCCCTTCGGGGCCTTTGGCGCCGGCCTGCTCTTCGGTTTTGCCGATATGCTGGCGGCGCGTCTTGCTATTCTGGGCGTACGCGTGCCCTCGGAATTTCTGCTGATGGCGCCGTACGTTGCCACCATGATCATCCTGGCTGGCGTGGTTGGCCGCGGTCAAATGCCCGCCGCCGACGGCCAGCCTTATGAGAAGGAAGGCCACTAAACACATTTCTTGCGCGTGGCTGCCGTTGCTTTTGTACAGTTCGCCATGACGAGTTTGGGAATTGATATGAAAAATATACTGCGCCTGGAAGAAATAGCCCTGTTCGCTCTGGGCTTGGCCGCTTATGCTCACACCGGGCTCAGCTGGGGCTGGTTCCTACCCCTGCTCTTCCTCCCGGATGCGAGCGGGATCGGCTATCTGCTGAATCCTCGCATTGGCGCGCTGCTCTACAATTTTGCCCATCACCGTGGCGTGGCCGTCTTGTTCTACCTGGCGGGGCAGTGGCTGGCAGCGCCGCTGCTCACGATTGCCGGCGTGGTCTTGTTCATTCACATCGCCATGGATCGCTTCTTTGGGTACGGCCTGAAATACCCGGATTCCTTCCACAATACGCACCTCGGCCCCATCGGCAAGGCGCGCCGCGCTTAGGGTCTGAAAGCAGGCTGGAGCAGGCACGCTGGAGCAAGAGATTCGTGCCTTCTCCTTAGAAAGCTCTCATAAACGAAATTCCCCAGCGGATTGCCCTATACTGAAAGTAACCACTGGATTGTTCTTTGTCCTCTAAGGGGTGTATACAACTAGAGGGCCTCTTGCTCACCTCCCTTGGTTGGAGGGTTAAATTGAATACTAGAAGATGTCTTAGACTCTTAGTCATTCTAGGAGTGTGTTTGGCCTTGGCCCAGCCATCATTGGCCGCCTTGGCAAGACCACTTGCCGCCATATCGCCTACACTCGGCGCAGTTGGCAGCTATTCTGTATTAGCGGGGTCTCAAGTCACCAATTCCGGGCCTACCAGCATGCCCGGCGACTTGGGGGTCAGCCCAAGTATAGGGGTGCCGCCTCATGTTATTGGTTTCCCGCCCGGCAGTGCAGGGCCGCCCGGCACCATCCATGACGCTGATGCACACGCCGCAGCCGCCCAAGCGGACAATACCGCCGCCTTTGCCTTCATTGACCAGATCTGCGATGTCAGCTATGCAGGCACCAAAGACCTCGCGGGAGAAAACCTTGTCGCCGGCGTGTATTGCGCGGATGCTTTTCAGTTATCCGGGACTCTGATTCTCAGCGGCGCTGGTGTGTGGATTTTCAAATCCGCCTCGGATCTGGTCACTTCAGGAGCGGCCAACGTAGTGGGCGGAGATGCTTGCAACGTGTGGTGGCGGGTGGTCAGCTCGGCCACACTCGGCACGAGTACTTCGTTTATCGGCAACATTCTTGCGCTTACGTCGATCAGCTTGCAGACCAACGCAAGCTTGCAAGGCCGCGCGCTGGCGCAAACCGGGCAGGTTTCTTTGGACTCGAATGTGATCACCGGAGCGGCCTGCCTCACGACTTCACCCGCACCGACCCCCACTGCAACTCCGCTATCTGTGGCTGGCGGTGGGGCTGGGATAACCAGCACCGGCGGAAGCAGCGATGATGACGCTAGCAATGCGGGTGACCCAAATGCGGTGATCGGCGGGTTGCCAGATACTGGCGGTGCGCCCATCCGTACCCAAAACTTTGCACTGAATTTGTTGGTCTTTGGCATTGTGACCGCCCTGATCCTGGGGGTTCTCTATCGACGCGCCTCTCAGACGAGACGGTAGGCCTCTATGCAAAACGATAACAAGCCCAGCCCGAGACCCTCTCCCGGGTGGCTGTTTGCCTGCTTGATTGCATCAGGTCTGCTTGCTGGTTGTGCAGATGATGTCCGTGAAAGAGTCCTACCACCTGCGCGTGTGCTTCTGCAAACAGCTCAGCCACTCATCCAGGCCTTGCCTACCGCCTATTATTTGGAGAACCTGGTCGATGTTGGCCTGCTGTTAGGCGCCGGTCCAGTCCAGATTCCCTTGCAGCTGGTCATCCCTGCACTCGGCATTAGCGCCCCGATCCTGGCGGTGGGCCTGACATCCGAAAATCGGATGGATGCGCCTAAAGGTCCAATTGGCGACGCCGTATGGGGGTCCGCTTTCTGGTATCGAGGCGGGGGAAACCCCGGCGCGATTGGGACTGCCACAATCGCGGCCCATGTCAATGACCCCTTAGGTGTGCCGGAGATTTTCGCCAACTTGGCGCAACTTCAGCCTGGGGATCAGATCATCATTCATGCCAAGGAAACCGGTCTCGATATCGTCTTCGTCATTTATGAGGTGATTACTTACACAACCTTGGAATCGCTCGACCCGGCCATACTTGTGCGCATTTTCGGGGCCGGGCCGGTGACGGGCAAAGCAGCCCAGCCGGCCCAGGATGGCCTTTCCCATCTCGCCCTGATTACCTGCGCCGGAGACATCATTGACGGCGCATTCGATCATCACACAGTGGTTTACGCCACCCGCAGCGATTGAGACTGCAGGTTGCTTTATCTCAACACACATTCAAAGGAGTTTTCATGCTTGAAACCATTATCATTATTTTGCTCGTCTTATGGCTGCTCGGCGCGTTGGGCCGTGTGCGCGTCCCCGCCTTAAGCGGGAATCTGGTTCACATCATCCTGGTGATCGCTGTGATCCTGATCATCTTTCGCTTGATGGGATAAGACTAGACCCAATCAAAAAGGGCGCAGGTTCCTGCGCCCTTTTTGATTTTTAAGTTAGACTTTTCAAGTATTCTGGTCGTTCAACGAAAAAACGCGCAGCTGTTGGCGTGCTAGCACAGGAGTCTTGAAATTATTGCGTTCAGCCTCGACCGGGTGACGGTGTCCTATAATGCCGCCCCCGTGTTCGAAAATCTCTCTTGGGATATCCACAATGACCGCTGTGTGGGCCTTGTAGGCCCCAACGGCGCCGGCAAGAGCAGCTTGCTGAAGATGATCAGCGGGGAGCTGAGCACCGAAAGTGGCTTTGCCAACGCGCGCGGCGCCATCAGTATCGGTTACCTGCACCAGGAGCCGCGCCTGAACCCGGAATACAGCGTCATCCAGGAAGCACTGACCGCCTCCAGCCGGCTGCCGGAGCTGCAAGCCCGCCTGGCCGGGGTGGAGGCCGATATGGGCCGGCCCGAGGTCTATTCAGATGAAAAGAAGCTCTCTCGCAAGATCGAAGAGCAGGCCGCGCTGCTGGAAGAATTTACCCGTATTGGCGGCCCGGGCTATGAAGGCCAGGTGCGTGCCACCTTGCTCAACCTGGGTTTTGAAGAGCACGAGCTGGAGCTGCCCATCACCGCCCTGAGCGGCGGGCAGAAGAAGCTGGTTGGCTTGGCCAAATTGCTGGTGGTGCAACCTGACCTGCTGCTCCTCGACGAACCCGACAACCACCTCGACATGCAGGGTAAGGACTTCCTGGAGAAGTACATCCGCAGCTATCCGGGTGGAGTGGTCATCGTCTCGCATGACCGTTACTTGCTGGACGTCGTGGCCGATGAGATTGCCGACCTGGAAGAAGGTCGCATCACCGTCTATCCCGGCAACTACTCGGAATATGCCGCCGAAAAGGATGCGCGCCGCGTGCAGCAACAGCACCAGTTTGATGTTCAGCAGCGCGAAATCAAACGCCTGGAATTGTCTGCCAAGCGCATGTTGACCTGGGGCCGCTCGCACGAGAACGAAAAGCTCATCCGCCGCGCCAAGTCGATGATGAAGCGCATCGAAAAGATGGACAAGGTGGACAAGCCCCTCGCCGAGCGCAAGGATATGGGTCTGCAGCTGGCGGGCTGGCGCGGCAGCAACAAAGTGCTGGAGATCAGCGGGCTGCGCAAAGGCTTTGAGGTTGTGGGCGAAGAGCAGCGCAAGGAAGTGCTCACCGGCCTGGATCTGACCCTGTGGCACGGCGAACGTGTCGGCCTGGTGGGGCCGAACGGCGCCGGCAAGTCGCTGCTTTTTCGCTTGCTGCTGGATCGCGAGCAGCCCGATGCCGGCCAGATCAAGCTGGGGCCGAGCATCCGGCATGCTTATTACGCCCAGGAGCACGAGACGCTGGACAGCTCACGTTCCCTGCTGGACACAGTGCGCCGGGCGGCCAACCTCAGCGAACCTCACGCTACGAGCCTGCTGGCGCGTTTCCTCTACAGCTATCAGCAGCTCAACAACCGCGTCGATACGCTCTCCGGCGGCGAGCGCAGCCGTCTTCAGCTGCTGCTGATCATGCTCAGCGGGGCCAATTTCCTGCTGCTGGATGAGCCCACCAACAATCTGGACATTCGCTCCGCCGAGGTCTTGGAAGAAGTGCTCGAAGGGTTTGAGGGCAGCGTGATGATGATCTCACACGACCGTTATTTCCTCGACCAGGTCGCGACCCGCGTTGTCGAACTGCAGGATGGCAAACTGATCGATTACCCCGGCGGCTACAGCGACTATCAGGAAGCTAAGGCAAAAGAGAAACGCTAGGCGTGCGGGCTGGCGGATTGCCGGCCCATGTGTGCAAAGGCTTTAATTTCAGGCCACACAAAGGGCAGCGTCAGGCCCAGGCCGACCAGCATGCCCAACAGGGCGATCAGCCATGGCGGCCCCGGCGCAAAGCGCATCAGGCCAAACAGCGTCAGGCTGCCCAGGATGGAGGCCAGCCCCACGCGGGCCAGCGTGTCCCAGCTGCTCAACAGGCCCTGATAGCCGCGCCCCAGCAGCCAGAGCAGCAAGATCGCTTCGGATGTAAAGGCCAGCGTGCCTGCCAAGGCGATGCCGCCGGCGCCCATCCGGCCGGTCAACCACACCGCCAGCACAATGAACACCACCGCGTTCAGCGCCGCCGCCCACATGGGTGTCTTGGCGTTTTGCGTGGCGTAAAACGAACGTGAGGCGATCTCCAGCAGAGCGTGCCCCGTCAGCCCGGCCAGGTACAGGCGCGTGACCCACACCACCAGGTCGACCTCGCCAGGGCTAAAGGCGGGAAAGGCGCGTGCCACCAGCGGTGGCAGGCCAATCGCCAGCAGCACTGCCGAGGGGACGGTAAAGGCCAGGATGGCGCGCACCGCGCCGTTCACGGTCTGCGTGAACTTTTCGCCCAGACCCAGGCTGAACAGTTCCGAGATGCTGGGCAGCAGGGCGATCGCCACCGCTGAGCCGAGCAGCGTCTCCGGCACCTGCATGATGAACCAGCCCAGGTTCAACGCCGTGATCGAGCCTTCGGGCAGCGGCGAAGCCAGGCTGTCGCGCGCCACGAAATAGATGTGAATAAAGAGCATCGTCAGCACCCGCGGCCCCATCAGGCGCAGCACCTGCTGCACGCCGGGGGTGTGCAGGCCCACCACGGGCTGCCAGCGGAAGCCGTAGCGCAACAGGCCGGGCACTTGGATGCCCAGGTGCAGCAGTGCCCCCAGAATCACGCCCCACACCAAGCCGTGGATGCCCATGCCTGCATGCGGCAGGGTGATGCTGCCCAACGAGTAACCGCTCTCCGGTGCCAGAATGAGCGCGCCAAAGATCTGGCCCACGTTGTAGAGCGCCGGGGCCAGCGCCGGCAGGAGGAAATGTTGGTTGGCTTGCAGCGCGGCCATCGCCAGGCCGCTTAGCGAAAAGATCAGGATGGCGACCAGGTCCAGGCGCATCAGTTCCACCGCCAGTGCTTGCTGCTCGGCAGGGAAGCCGGGGGCGATCACCACTTCGATCAGCCAGGGGGCAAAAAGGGCGATGATCACTGAAAGCAGCGCAGTCACGATGAACGCCAGATTCAGCACGCGCACGAACAGCGCCCAGGTTTCGCCGCGGCCGCGCTTTTCCAGGTAATCAGATAAGACCGGGATCAAGGCTACACCCAGCGCACCACCCGAGATCAGGGCGGAGAGCAGGTCCGGGATGTTGTTGGCCACGTTGAAGACGTCCAGTTCATAGCTCAGGCCGAAATGGTTGTTGACGATGATCTGGCGCACAAAAGCCAGCACCTTGTCCACGCCAAAAAAGAAGGCGATCAACAGCGTTGAGCGGGCAAAATGCGAGAGGCGGGGGGGCTTTTGAGTAGCGATGTGCGATTTTATCATGTCGACCATTCAGCAATTGACAACACCCCCCACTTGCTATAAACTATCCAGCGTCGGTTCTGCCTCTACAGGCAGATTTTGCGTCTGGCCCTCTTCCCCCAATCTAATCGCTTAGGCGACTTATTGTCGTTCACCTATTTGGTGAGTTGTCTTTATTTGCTTCGTTAAGGAGTGTGTTTTCTTGTCCGCACAACCCGGTTCTGAATTGATCTCCCTGAAACAGGTGGGGGCCGAGAGTCTGTGGAAGGGCATGTGGCGTCTGCTGGAAGGCCGCCGCCTGGCCTATGTCGGTTCCATGCTGGGCCTGGGTATTGCCGCCCTGGGCCGCTCATCCGTCTACCTGCTGCTTGGCTTTTTCATTGACGATGTGCTCTCCAGCCCGGATTTTGCTGCCCAAGTGCCGCTGGTGGCGCTCGGCTTCATCGGCCTGGCTGTGGTGCAGGGCTTCTTCACCTACCTCAGCGGCACGCTGGCCGGTCGCACGGGCGAAGTCGTCGCTGAGCGCCTGCGCAACTACCTCTACGACCACATCCAGCGCCTGTCATTCAACTTTCACGATCGCACCAAGACCGGTGAGCTGATCCAGAAGGTGACTTCGGACGTGGACGCCGTGCGGCGCTTTATCGCCCAAGAAGCCACCCAGTTTGGCCGCATCGTTACCTTGTTTCTGGCCAACTTTGCCGCGCTTTTCCTGCTGGACGGCCAGTTGGCTTGGCTCTCGGTGATCTGTGTGCCTATCACCATCCTGATGTCGATCTGGTTCTTTAAGCGCATCTCAGATGCCTATGAAGAGTTCCAGAACCAGGACGGCGTACTCTCCGCTGTGCTGCAAGAGAACTTGTCTGGTGTGCGCGTGGTGAAGGCCTTTGCCCGCCAGGAGTATGAGCAGAACAAGTTTGAAAAGGAAAACCAGGAGAAGTACGTACGCGGCCGCAAGCTGCTGATCTGGCATTCGGCGTTCTGGCCCTTGTCAGACATCATCACCGGCGCGCAAATGCTCTTTGGCTACTACATCGGCGCCCAAATGACCATCAGCGGGCAGCTTTCCACTGGTGATTATCTTTCATATATCACTTTGTTGGTGTGGTTGATTTGGCCCATTCGCAACCTGGGTCGTGTCATCGTGGAAATGTCGCGCGGCCTGGTGTCCTTTGAGCGCGTCAGCCGCATCATCCGCGAAGAACGGGAACCGCTGGAAGATGGCCAGGCGTCTTTGCCGGAGCGGCTTAAAGGTGAAATCGCCTTTGAGAACGTCAGCTTCGAGTACGAGCCCAACATGCCGGTGCTCAAGAACATCAGCTTCCACGTACAGCCCGGCCAAACCGTGGCGCTCTTGGGTTCCACCGGTTCTGGCAAAACCAGCCTGGTCAGCTTGCTGCCGCGTTTCTACGATTACACATCCGGCCGCATCCTGCTGGATGGCGTTGAGCTGAAAGACTATCCGCGGCGCTACCTGCGCGAGCAAATCGGTATTGTGCTGCAAGAGCCTTTCCTGTTCTCGCGCACCATCCGTGAGAACCTGCGCTACAGCGTCGGCCGCGAGGTGGACAATGCGGACATCGAAGCCGCCGCGGCGGACGCCGCCGTGCATGATGTCGTGCTGGGCTTCCCCAAGGGCTACGAGACCATCGTGGGCGAAAAGGGCGTCACGCTCTCCGGTGGCCAAAAGCAGCGCATCACCCTGGCACGCACGCTGCTCAAGAAGCCCAGCTTGCTGATCCTGGATGACTCCACTTCGGCGGTGGACACCGAGACAGAGGCGTCGATCCGCGCCGCCCTCAAGCGCCAGCTGGGTGGGCGCACGACCTTCATCATTGCGCATCGCATTCAAAGTGTCATGTCGGCTGATCTGATCCTGGTCTTTGACAAGGGTCGTTTGGTGCAGCAGGGCACGCATGCGCAGTTGCTGGAACAAGACGGCATCTACCGTGAAGTGTTCAACATCCAAACGATGATTGAGCATGAAGTCGAGCGGGAGGTTGCCTCGGCTAACCAAGGCCAATAGGATTTGCTATGGAAGACTTTACCGAATTTCAAGAAGAAGAATTTTCCACGACGGTCAACGGCCGCACCATCCGGCGCATCCTCGGCCTGCTGAAGGCACACTGGCCCTGGGCAGCGGGCTTCCTGCTGATGATCGGCCTGGTGTCCGTGTTGGACTCCTATTTCACTTACCTGAATAAGGAGATCATCGACCGCGGTGTGGCCGTGGGCGATATGGCCGAAGTGGCGCGCATTATGGTGCCCTACGGCCTACTCATGCTTGTCCAGGCCGCGGCGGTCTTCGGCTTCATCTACCTGACCGGTGTGCTCGGTGAAAAGGTGCGTTACGACTTGCGCCGCAAGATGTTCGACCACCTGCAGGGCCTGTCGCTGTCTTACTACAACCGCACTCCGGTGGGTTGGATCATCTCGCGGGTCAATTCGGACTCAGACCGCGTGGCGGAACTGGTTACCTGGGGCCTTTTGGATACCACCTGGGGCATCACCAACATCCTGACCGCGCTGGTGTTCATGGCGCTGATCAACTGGAAACTGACCGTCATCGTGGGCCTGATCATTCCGATCCTGGTGATCGTCGCCTCCTGGTTCCAGAAGAAGATCATCACTGAATATCGCGAGGTGCGCAAGATCAACTCGCGTATCACCGGCGCCTACAACGAGAACATCACGGGTGTGCGTGTGACCAAGTCGTTGGGGCGTGAAGAGGCCAACCTGCGTGAGTTTGGCGGCTTGACCAGCGAAATGCACAGGGCCGGCTTCCGCGCCGCCTGGCTTTCGGCGCTTTTCCTGCCCATCGTGCAGCTGATCAGCTCATTCGGTTTGGGGGCGGTCATCTGGTTCGGCGGTGTGGAAGTGCAGTTGGGCGGCATGACCATCGGCGGCATTTCTGCCTTCGTGACCTACATCACACTGATGCTCTTTCCCATCCAGGAAATGGCGCGGGTTTACGCTGAACTGCAGCAGGCCATCGCCTCCGCTGAACGCATCTTCTCGCTGTTAGACGCCAAAGCCACCGTGGTGGACCGCCCCGGCGCCCGCGACCCGGGCAGCCTGGTGGGCGACATTCGCTTCGAGAATGTGACTTTCGCCTACGACGATGCCCCAGATGAAGCTGTCTTGAGTGACTTTGACTTGCATGTGGAGCAGGGCCAAACCATCGCCCTGGTGGGTCCCACCGGCGGCGGCAAGAGCACCATCGTCAATCTGGTCTGTCGCTTCTATGAGCCTACCAGCGGGCGCGTTTTGATTGCCGGCGAGGACTACACCCAGTACACCTTGCACGGTATTCAATCCCGCGTGGGGGTGGTGCTGCAAACTCCGCACCTCTTCTCCGGCAATGTGCGCGAAAACATCCGCTATGGTCGCCTGGGGGCCAGCGATGCGGAAGTCGAAGAGGCCGCCAAGCTGGCCGGCGCGCACGACTTCATCGTCGACTTGGACAAGGGCTACAATGCCGAAGTGGGTGAGGGTGGCAACCTGCTCTCCTTGGGCCAAAAGCAGTTGATCAGCCTGGCGCGCGCCGTGCTGGCTGACCCGGAGATCTTCGTGATGGACGAGGCTACCAGCTCGGTGGATACGCTCACTGAAGCGCTGATCCAGAAGGGTATGGAAACCATGATGAAGGGCCGCACCAGTTTCATCATCGCCCACCGCTTGTCCACCATCAAGCGCGCCGACCGCATCCTGGTCATCGAAAAAGGTCGCATCGCCGAAAGCGGCAGTCATGCCGAGCTGCTGCGCCAGCGCGGCCACTACTACAACCTCTACACGCAACAGTTTCGTGAGGAACTGACCCGCGAGCAGGATCCCTTCCTGGCGGGCAGGGCACTCCCCGCGGAAAACTAAACGCACCGCATGCAAAAAACAACCGGGCCACTGCTTAGCAGTGGCCCGGTTGTTGGTCATCTCTCCCCTGAGAACCTAAAACCTACTTAACCAACACTAATTGCTCTTAGGCATAATTACTTGATATGCAAGACCCCTACGATAGCTACATGGAGCCGCCGCTGGAGGAAACCCAGCCTGGTGCTCCACGCCCACAGCCTGCTCTCACCCAGCGCAGTCGCCCCCTGCCGGCGGCCGTGCCGCCCCGCCGCCGCAAGCGCCGCTGGGCCTGGCTGCTGTTGTTCGCCTTCCTGATTTACACGCTCTTTCCCCTCCGCAGCAATGTGCTCGTCCTGGGCATCGACCGCACGCCCGAAGGCAGCGCCGTCGGGCGCAGCGACACCATGATCCTGCTCGGCATCCAGCCGCTGACTGGCCAGGTCAACATGCTCTCCATCCCGCGCGACCTGTGGGTGCCCATCCCCGGCTATGGCGAAAGCCGCGTCAACGCCGCCCACGCCTGGGGCGAAGCCGCCCAACCCGGCGGCGGGCCGCGTTTGGCGGCCAGCACCGTCAGCCAGAACCTGGGCGTGCATGTGGGTTACACGTTGCGTATCCGCCTGGAAGGCTTCCCGGATGTGATCGACGCGCTGGGCGGCGTGGATGTTGATCTCAGCCAACCGGCCGCCGGGTACCCGGCGGGCCGCCACCACCTGGACGGCACCCAGGCCCTGGCGTTTGTGCGCGACCGCAGCGGAGATGACTTCTTCCGCCAGGCGCACGGCCAGCTCTTCGTCGTTTCGCTGGTCAAAAAACTGCTCAACCCGCTCACTTGGTTGCGCATCCCCGGGGCCATGCTGGCCCTCGCTCAAACGGTGGATACCAATATTCCCGTCTGGGCCTGGCCGCGGCTGGGGATCGCGCTGACGCGGGGTGTGCTCTTCGATGGCCTGCAGGCCGTGGTGCTGCCGCGCACCGCCGTCAATCCCTGGGTCACTGCCGACGGTGCCCAAGTGCTGCTGCCAGACTGGAACCAGATCTTCCCCCTGGTGCGCGAGATGTTTGGTCTCTGGTAAGAAACATCCACCCAATCCTAATTTCCAATCCCTGATTACCAGTTACCATATGTATCCATCACCCACACGGGAGGGATGCCATGCGTGTATTGATTACCGGGGGTAGTGGTTTGCTTGGCCGGGCTTTGGCGCAAGACCTGGGCGCAGCTGGCTATGAAGTGATCGTCCTCAGTCGTAACCCGGACAAGGTCAAAGACTTGCCCAAAGGCGTGCGGGCGGTTGGCTGGGATGCCCGCACTGCGGCCAACTGGGGCGTGCTGGCCGACGGGGCTGAGGCCATTGTCAACCTGGCCGGCGAAAGCATCAAGGGCGATGGCTTCCTGCCCAGCCGCTGGACCTCTGCCCGCAAGCAGCGCATCCTGCAGAGCCGTCTGGATGCGGGCGCGGCGGTCAGCGAAGCCGTGCGCCAGGCGCCGCGCAAACCCAAGCTGGTCTTGCAATCTTCGGCTGTGGGCTACTATGGTCCGCGCGGCGATGAAGCCGTCACTGAGGACCAGGCCCCGGGCAGCGACTTCCTGGCAGGTGTTTGCACCGCCTGGGAAGAGTCCACTGCAGATGTAGAGAAGATGGGCGTGCGCCGGGTGGTCTTGCGCACCGGTTTGCCGCTCACCATGCAGGGTGGGGCCATGCCGCTGCTGGTGTTGCCCTTCCGCCTCTTCGCCGGAAATACTTTCGGCTCCGGCCAGCAGTATTATCCCTGGATCCACATTCAAGACTATGTCGCTGCCCTGCGTTTCCTGCTTGAGGATGGCAAGGCCAGGGGCGCCTTCAACATCAGCGCGCCGCAGCCAGCCCGCAACCGGGACTTCGCCCGCACCTTGGGCCGCGTCTTGCGCCGCCCGGTATGGCTGCCGACTCCGGCCTTCGCCATGCGCTTGGCGATGGGTGAGGTTTCCACGGTGGTATTGGACGGCCAGAATGCGGTTCCTCAGCATTTGCAGGCCCGCGGCTTCAAGTTCGGCCATCCTCAGCTGGAACCCGCCTTGAGGGACCTGCTGCAATGAAGATCGGGGTGATTGGGGCCGGGTTGGTAGGTTCCACGGCCGCCTATGCTTTGATCATGCGCGGGGTGGGGCGCGAGATCGTCCTGGTCGACTTGGATGCCGCCCGGGCGGGCGCCGAGGCGGACGACCTGTACCATGCGGTGCCCTTCGCCCACCAGCTCACGGTCAGCGCCGGGGATTATGCTCAATTGGCCGGCTGTCGCCTGGTGGTGATCGCCGCCGGCGTGTCCCAGGAACCCGGCGAAACGCGTCTGCAGCTGCTCAGCCGCAACGCTGAGGTCTTTCGGCAGGTCATTCCCAACATTCTAAAGTATGCGCCAGAGGCGATTTTGCTGGTGGCCACCAACCCGGTGGATGTCATGACCCATTTGGCCGCCCACTTTGCCGGCCAGCTGGGTTTGCCCTCCAGCCGGGTGATCGGCTCTGGCACCACCCTGGATACCGCCCGTTTCCGCGCTCTGCTGGGCCGCCGCCTGCAGATCGACCCGCAGCATGTGCATGCTTACGTGCTGGGTGAACATGGCGATTCTGAGGTCTTGGCCTGGTCGCTGGTCACTGCCGCCAGTCTTCCGTTGGACGATTTCTGCCGGGATGCGGGCATCCAGCTCGGCCCCCAAGAACGGGATGAGATTGATGCCGGGGTGCGCCGGGCGGCTTACTCGATCATCGAGGGCAAAGGCGCCACCTACTACGGCATCGGCAGCGCGATCGCGCGGATTTGTGAGGTCATCCTGCGCGACCAGCGCGCGCTGCTCACCGTGTGCACGCCCTTAGAGGATCTGTTGGGTGTCCAGAATGTCACCGTGGCGATGCCCAACCTGCTGGGCGGCGCGGGCGTGATCCGCACCCTCTCCCAACCGCTGACCTCCCAGGAGCAGGAAGCCTTGCGGCGCAGCGCTTCCATAGTGCGCCAGGCGATCACCTCATTGGGCTTGTGAAAGCTAAAAAAAATAAAAAGAGCCACAGCAGCTGCTGTGGCTCTTTTTATTAGCTTGGTCGGCTAGCTGCGCCGGTTCATGCCCATCACGATCGAGGCGTAGTACAGCAGCTGCGAAATTGCGCCCGCCAGCGCGGCTACATAGGTCAATGCCGCTGCGTTGAGCACATTGCTCACGCCGCCGCTCTCCTGCGCATTGTTGATGATGCCGCTGTTGGCCAGCAGCACCCGCGCCCGTCGAGACGCATCCAACTCTACTGGCAGTGTCGCTAGGGCGAACAGCGCGCCGCCAGAGAAGGTTAGCACACCCAGCCAGGCGATGCCGGCGGCTTCCATGAACAGGCCCACCATCAACAGGATCCAACCCAGGTTGGAGCCGATGCTGACTGCCGGCACCATCGCCGAACGCAGACGCAGCAACGGATAGTTTTCGTGGTCCTGCACAGCGTGACCCAATTCGTGGGCGGCGATCGCCGCCGCGGCCACGGAAGTGCCCTGGGCCACACCGGGCGAAAGGCGCAGCGTCTTGGAGCGCGGGTCGTAGTGGTCGGTCAGGTTACCGGGCACTTGCTCCAGTTTCAGATGAGTCAGCCCGTTGCTCTGCATCAGGCGGCGGGCCACTTCGGCCCCGCTCATGGCGTGGCTGTTCTGTACCCGGCTCCAGCGTGAATAGCTGGAGCTGACATACCATTGGGCCAGCATGGTCAGCAGAAAGGCTGGCACCATGCACAGCAAGTAAGAAGAATCATACATAGAAAAAGTTCCTCCTCGTGAGCTTTAGCGCTCGTTGATTAATTCAATCGCTTTGTCCAGTTGGGGGTCCAGGTCCTGGGCAAAGTCTTCTTCCGTCAGCGCCACGACATAGTCAGGCTCCAGGCCAACCCCATGGATCAAGCGGTCTTTGGATGTCAGCCAGTGGGCGATCGTGATGCGCAAGGCCCCTTCGCCATTGGAGAGGGTCGCCGGGGTTTGTACCGAGCCTTTGCCGAAAGTAGTCTCACCCACTAGCGGCGCCCGGCCGTAGTCCTGCAGGGCGCCTGCCAGGATCTCCGAAGCCGAAGCGCTGCCATTGTTCACCAGCACCACCATCGGGATCTCGGTGGCCAGGCCGCCGCTGAGCACGTTGTACTGGTCGCGCTCGCCGTTGCCGTACTCCTCGATCAGCACGATGCCTTCTTTAAGGAACTCGGAGGTCAGACTCACCGCGGTGTTCAAGTATCCACCGCCATTGTTGCGCAGGTCCAGGATCAGGCCCTTGGGGTTCTGCGCTAGCAGATCTTCGAGGATGGCGCGCATCTCACGGTCGGTGTTGGCGCCAAAAGTGTTGAGCTGTATATAGGCGATGCCTTCATCCAGCATCTCGCCTTCCACGCTGGGGATGCTGATGTGGGCGCGCACGATGGTCACATCGAAGGTCGGCTCGCCTTCGCGGCGGATGGTCAGCGTGACGCGGGTGCCTTCCGGCCCCAGAATGTAGCCGATCACCGCATCGCCGGGAATGCCGGTCATGTCGGTGCCATCCACAGCCAACACCTGGTCGCCGGGGCGCAGGCCGGCGGCCTCTGCCGGCGAGCCGGAGATGGGCGTGACGATGGTCACATATTCCGTGGTGGTGTCCACATAGGCGCCAATGCCTTCATACTCGCCGTCCAGTGAAATGTTGGATTGGCGCAGTTGGTCCGGGTCCATGTAGGCGGTGTGCGGGTCGCCCAGCGCTTCCACCATCGAGCGCAGCGAGGCGCGCAGCAGGTCCTGATAGCTGCCGCTGACCTCAGTTTGGCTGAACTGCACCGTGTGCCAGGCCTCCCAGAAGGGTGCAAAAGCAGCCTGGGCTTCCTGCGGCGTCTCGGCCTCAGCCGCCAGCGCTTCGGCGCTGGGGCTGCCGGCCGTCACGCTCAGCGCGTCCAGGCTGACCCCTTGTTCCTCCAGGTAGCCTAGCAGGCCGTCCAAGGCGCCTTCCGCCAGCACCTCATCATCCACTGGCTGCGAAACAAAGTCGTTGCGCAGGTAGCGGCGGCTCTCCCACATCGGGGCGAAAAGCTTCTCCAGGTCGGGGTTCTCCCCGGAAAGGGGTTGGGGCACCTGGGTCGGGCCGGCATTGAACTCGGTCAGCAGGTCCAGGGGGTTGTCCAGAGCGCTGTTGATCTCATCGCTGAACAGGAACATGCCTGCCGCCACTGCACCGATGGAGCAGACGCACAACATGGCCGCTACGGCTATCCCAGCCAAAACGTAAACAATAGGGCGAGATGATTTCATTAAATGATCCTTTGAACGTGGAAATTTGGTATCAGCCAGCGTAGCATAGCTCTATTAGAACGGCATAAAACCCTGAGCGCTACGCCTCGCTGTCTTCTTCATCCCCGGCGCGCAAGGCTTGCACTCTCCGGGAGAGCTCACTCAGGCGATCATCTTCGCCCTTCCAGGGGTTGCGGGCTACATTTGCAAGACGCGAGAAGAAATGGAATTCATTCAGTTTGCCCGGGCGGTGCAGCGCCAGCAAAAAGAGATTGATGGCGATGGCCGCCAGCACAGTGATGCCAATGATCAGGAGCACGTTTTGAATCGGCACTGGGATTATTCTACCAGTCCGGGCACCACTTCCAACAGCTCTTCGATCACCGACACACTGTAATCCGCGGCTGGGTGCGGCTCACGCGTGCCCACCAGCACAGTGCTCATCCCCAGCTGCTTGGCCGGGTCCAGGTTGCGGGCCTGGTCGTCGGCGAACAGGCAGGCCGCCGCCGGCAGGCCGGTGCTGTCCAGGGCCATCAGGTAAGCCTCGGGCTGCGGCTTGTTGCGAAACCCCATGGCCTTGATGTCCACAATGCCATTGAAGTAGCGGCTGACCCCCAGGGCGCCCAGCACCCGGCGGGCGTGCTCCAGACTGGCATTGGTGAAGATCCATTTCTGTTGCGGCAGATCCGCCAGCATCTTGTTCAGCCGGGCGTTGGGCCGCAGCATATCCTCGATGGGCAGGTCGTGCACATACAGCAAGTAATCATCTGGGTCCACCTGATAGGTGGCCATCAGCCCTTGCAGGGTGGTGCCGTAGGTGGCCAGCAGCTCATCCCGCAGGGCGGTGATGCCCCTGGCCGGGATATTCAAACGCTCGTGCATGTACTGCTCAATGCGGGAGCGCACGCCCGTCCAGATGCCGCTGCTGCGCGGGTAGAGGGTGTCGTCCAGATCGAAGAAGAGGGCCTGGGGTCGCACGCTAGGCCTGCAGCTCGCGGCTTTTTTCGATCACGTCGCTGTACACGTCCAACAATTGCTTCAGTGTCAGTTCCCAGGCATATTTGCGCGCCTTGATCTGCCCGGCGGCGCCCATGCGCTTGGCCAGTTCCAGGTCGGTGGCCAGTTCGACCACACTTTGCAGCAGCGCTTGGGCGTCTTCGGGGTCGTAGAGCAGGCCGGTGACGCCATGTTCCACCAGGTCGATCACTCCGCCGGAATTGGGCGCCACCACCGGCAGCCCGGAGGCCATCGCTTCGGCCACCACGTTGCCGTAGGTCTCCTCCGCGCCGGTGAAGGCGAAGATGTCGCCGGAGGCGAACGCGCTGGCCAGCTCTTCGCCGTGCAGATAGCCGGTGAAGAGCGTATCCGTCCCGGCAAACAAGCGTTCCAGCCGCGGCCGGTCCGGCCCATCGCCAATGATGGCGATCCGCACGCCCGGGATCTGCTTGGCCACCGGCACCAGCCAGTCGCAGCGCTTCTCGCGCGACAGGCGGCTGACGAAGATGATCAGCGGCTTCTCCGGCTCGCCGCCGGAGAGGCGCAGGCGCATTTCCGGGTCGGCATTGTTGGCTTGGAAGCGTTCCACATCCACGCCGCCGGACCAGACCGCCAGGCGTTCAAAGCCTTTGTCTTTCAGCTGGTTGAGGGTGAACTCAGAGGGGGTCAGGTTCAGATCCGCCTGGTTGTGCACCCAGCGGTAATAGCCGTAGATCGGCTGGGCCAGGAAGCCCAGCTTCCAGCGTCGCGCAAAGCCTGGCACGTCTGTGTGATACGAAGCCACCACAGGGATGTGGTTCTTGCGCGCCGCACGCAGGCCAGCCAACCCCAGCGAGGTCGGGTTGACCAGGTGGATAATGTCCGGCTTGAACTTGATCAGCTCTTTTTCGACCCGCGCCACGGGCAGGGCCACACGCAGTTCCGGGTACAGGGGCACTTGCACGCTCATGCGCGCAAAGATCTCCGTGTTGGCGTATGAATCCACGGAGCCTTTCGGCGCAAACATAATGCTCTCGTGTCCTTGCTCCTTCAGGTAGTTGAGCAAATGGGTCAGGGTAACCACAATGCCATCCACCTTGGGCAAGAAGACTTCAGTAAAGAATGCAATTCGCATAAGTGACCCTTTTCACCATTATAAATCAGCCTTGTTAAAGAAAAGAGCCGAGGGGCTCGCCCTCAGCTCTTTCTCTCTAAGCTCTCAGGTTTTGTTCGGCCATCTGGCGTCCCTGGGCTGTCAATTCCAGATGGTCGTTCGCGAGGCGGATCAGCCCGCCCTCACGGGCGCGCTGCACCACTTGTTGGGCGAACTGGGCCTCCCAGCGCAAGTGGTCGTGCAAATGATCCAGGCGGTTTTCCACGCGCGCCTCGGGCGTGCCTTCGTGGTGCAGCAGGTGGATGGTCAGCATCGTCTGGGCGAATTGCCAGCGCTGCCGCCGCCGGCGGGCGGCGATGGCCACCAGGCCGCGTTGCGGCGCCAGCAGCAGGCACAGCACGAACAGCAGGCCGATCATCGTGGCCATCGAGCCGGCGATGTTGGCGTCCAGCCAGCGGGCTGCCCAATAGCCGCCGATCGTGCCGGCCGCGCCGATCAGCACCGCATACAGTAGCATACGCTCCAGTTTGTCGGTCAGCAGGTAAGCGGCCGCCCCGGGCACGACCATAAAGGCAACCACCAGGATCGAGCCGACCGCGTCAAAGGCGCCTACCGCGGTCACTGAGACCAGGGCCATCAGACTGTAGTGGATCAACGCGGGGGAAAAGCCCAGCGCCATGGCCAACCCGGCGTCAAAGGTGGCCAGCTTGAGTTCCTTGTAGAACAGGGCGATGAAGGCGATGTTGATCAGCAAAACCACGGCCATCAGCGCCAGCGAATGCGGCACAGACAGCCCCAGCAGCTCCACGCGGTTGAAGGGTGCAAAAGCCAGCTCGCCCAACAGCACCGCGTCGGTGTCCAGATGCACGCCGCGGGCAAAGCGGGAGATCAGGATGACCGCCAGGCTGAACAGGGCCGGGAACACCAGGCCGATCGCCGCGTCCTGCTTGACCAGCTTGGTACGGTTCAGCAGTTCCGTCAAGCTGACCGTGATCAAACCCATGCCAGCGGCGGCGATGATCAGCCAGGGCGATTCCAGGTCGCCCAGTGCCATAAAGCCCAGCACAATACCCAGCAGCACCGTATGGCTGATCGCGTCGCTCATCATGGCCATGCCGCGCAGCACCAGGAACACGCCGGGCAGGGCGCAGGCGGCCGCCACCACCAGGCCGATCAGTTGGATTTCAATTTGCGCGCTGCTCATTGCGTCTCCTTGTGCGCCGGGGCGGCTTCCATGCGCTGCGCCTCGGCCAGCCCTTGCGCGGTCAGCGCCCACCAGTTGTTCTCGCCCGGCCTGACCAGCCCGCGCCCCTGCAGCGTTTGCAGGCTGCGGCGCAGGGCCGCGGCCCCGGTGACTGCGGCCAGGGCACTGACCGGGTGCGGTTCGGTCGGGTCGCTGTGTTGGGCGCTCATGCGGTACAGGTCCAGCAGCACGGCTTCGGTGCGCAGCCGGTTGCGGCTGCGCCAGTTGCGCCAGGCGTTCCAGGCCAGGCCGCGGTTGGGCGCCAGCAGCAGCGAGAAGAGCACGATGGCGCTGGCGCACAGCACGATCACCGGCCCAGTGGAGAGGCCGCTGCCCAGGCTGCTGATCAGCGCGCCGCTGACCCCGGCCAGGGCGCCGAAAAAGGCGGAAAGCAGCGCCATGCGCGCCAGGTCGTCGGTCCACTGCCGCGCCGCCGCCCCGGGGGCTACAATCATGGCGCTCATCAGCACCACACCTACGGCTTGCAGCCCCAGCACGATGGCCACCACCAGCAGCGAGGTCAGCAGGAGGTCCAGGCCTCGGGTCGGCAGGCCCAGGCTGCTGCCAAAGTCTTTGTCAAAGCTAAGCAGCTTGAATTCTTTCCACAGCAGCGCCACCACCAGCAGCGCCAGCCCGCCAAATACGGCCATGGTGACCACATCACGGGTCAGCAGGGCGGCGGCCTGCCCGAACAGGAAGGTGTTCAGCCCGGCTTGGCGTGCATCCGGGTTGCGCTGCAGAAAGGTGAGCAGCAACAGGCCCACGCCGAAGAAGCTGGAGAGCACAATGCCCAGGCTGGCGTCTTCTTTGATGCGCGTGTTGCGCGTGATCACGAAGAACAAGCCGATGGCCAAAAAGCCGGTCAACCCCGCGCCTAGCATCAGCACCAGCGGGGTCTTGGCGCCGGTGAGCATGTAGGCCAGGGCCACGCCGGGCAGGGCGGCATGCGAGAGCGCATCGCCCAGCAGGCTTTGGCGGCGCAACACCGCAAAGGCGCCCAGCACTCCGCTCACCGCGCCCAGGGTGGCCGTGCCCAGCGCCACAGTGCGCACGGTATGGTCGGTGACCAGGCTGGTCAGCAAGTCCCACCAGTTCATGCGGCTTCCTTGCGCGCCGCGCTGAGGAAGGACACCCGTCCGCCGTAAGTGGCGCGCAGGTTGTCCTCGGTGAACACCTCAGCCACCGGGCCGCTGGCGATGCGGCGCACGTTCAGCAGCGTGACCCAGTCAAAATACTCCGGCACGGTTTGCAGGTCGTGGTGCACGGCCAGCACGGTTTTGCCGGCGGCGCGCAGCTCCTTCAGCAGCTCCACGATCGCCCGCTCCGTGGTGGCGTCCACGCCCTGGAAGGGCTCATCCATAAAGTAGATCTGCGCATCCTGCACCAAGGCCCGCGCCAGGAAAGTGCGCTGCTGCTGCCCGCCGGAGAGCTGGCTGATCTGGCGCTGGGCATAGTCGCTCATGCCCACTTTCTCCAGGGCGGCCTCGGCGGCTTTGCGCTCGGCTGCGCCCGGGCGGCGCACCCAACCCAGCTTGCCGTAGTTGCCCATCATGACCACGTCCAGCACGCTGGTGGGAAAGTCCCAGTCCACGCTGCCGCGCTGCGGCACATAGCCCACCAGGCGGCGTTGCTCCGCGTAAGGCTTGCCAAAGATCGCCACCTGGCCGGCCGCCGTCGGCAGCAGGCCCAGGGTGGCTTTCAGCAGAGTGGTCTTGCCGGCGCCGTTGGGGCCGACAATCGCCATCAAAATACCTTGTGGGACGTCGAGGTCGACGTCCCACAAGACAGCTTTTTCCTGATAGGCGACGGTCAGGTCGTTAATTTGAACCGCTAGCTGCTCTTCCAAGTTGGCCTCATTTCTCTCCCAGCAGAGCGGAGACGATCGTGTCAATGTTGTGACGCACCATGCCCAGGTAAGTGCCTTCCGGCGTGCCGGGGCTGCCCATCGCATCCGAGAAGAGCTGCCCGCCAATGCTGACCTCAAACCCGCGGGCGGCCACTGCCTCCTGCAGCGCTTCCACGTTGCGCACTGGCACCGAGGATTCGATGAAGACTGCCGGCACCTGGTTCTGCACGATGAAAGCCGTCAGCTCCTGCACATCGGCGGTCGAAGCTTCAGACTGCGTGCTGATGCCTTGCAGACCCAGCACGCGGAACTGATAGGCCCGCCCGAAATAATTGAAAGCGTCGTGGGCGGTGATCAGGACACGCTGTTCGGCGGGCAGGCGGGCGGCCTGCTCGCGCACATAGGCGTCCAGGGCTTCCAGCTCGGCCAGGTAGGCCGCCGCATTGGCCTGGTAGTCGGCGGCGTTCTCGGGGTCAAAGTCGATGTAAGCATCGCGGACGGCGCCGACTACATACTGCCACAGCTGAACATCGAACCAGACATGCGGGTCGTACTCATCATCGTAGATCGGCGAGGCCAGGCGCTCTCCAACCGGAATGCTCTCGGCCAGGGCCACTACGGTCTTGTACTCGCGGATCTGTTCCAGGATCTGGTTCATCTGGGCTTCCAGGTACAAGCCATTGTAGAAAATGATCTCGGCTTCCTGCAGGATGGTCACATCGCCTTCGGAGGCGACATACAAGTGCGGGTCCACGCCGGCGCCCATCAGCCCGGTGACGTGCACATGTTCGCCGCCCACAATGGCGGCGGCATCGGCGATCTGGCCGATGGTGGTGACGACATTGATCTTGCCCTCAGCGTCTGGGTTGGCCGGGGCGGCACAGGCACTCATCAGCAGGGCCCCAGCCAACAGCAGGGCGAATGCGGTTTGGTATCGAGAAGGCATAAAACTGTGCTCCTTGGAATTTAGGTATGACTAAATATAAGTTTATCAATACCGATATATTTGTCAAGTGTCAGTTTTTAAAAAGTCAGCGCCCACTGCAAAGTGGGCGCTGAGGGTAATTAGTGAGCGTGAGCCTCGGCCAGCATGCAATCGTCAGGGCCGTACTCGATTTCAATGGTGGTGTGCAGCAAATGCTTGTCGTGTAGCAGGGCGCGGATGCGCTCGCGCAGAGCCATGACCTCATGGCGCGGCGTGTCCTCCGCCACCATCACATGCATGGTCAGCACGTGGTTCTCGCCTTCCAGCGACCAGGCGTGCATGTGGTGGGTGGCCTGCACGCCCGGCAGGGCTTCGACCGCTTTCTGGATGCCGCTGGTGTCCAGCTCTTCGGGCACGGCCTGCAGGAACAACGCCACGGTCTTGCGCAGGTTGCGCGCCACGTTGTACAAAATGTAGATCGAGATCAAGATCGACAGGATCGGGTCCAGGATCGGCAGGTTGGTGAACATCATCACGATGCTGGCCACCAGCACCGCCGCCCAACCCAGCACATCTTCGATCAGGTGCCAGGCCACCACGCGGGCATGCATCGAATTTTCGTCCCGCAGACGCAGCGCCCCAAAGCCGTTGACCACAATGCCGATGATCGCCAACAGCAGCATGCCCTGCGCATTGGTCTCCTGCGGGTTCAGCAGCCGCGGCACGGCCTCGCTGATCATATACAGCGAGCCAGCCAGCAGGATCACCGTGTTAATGAAGGCGCCTAGCAGCGAGAAGCGCCGGTAGCCGTAAGTGAATTTGGCGTCCTCGGATTTCTTGGAATAGCGCTCCAGATACCAGGCCAGCCCCAGCGACATGCTGTCGCCGAAGTCGTGCAGCGCATCGCTCAGGATCGCCAGGCTGTTGGTCCACAGTCCGCCGATGATCTCCAGAATGGCGAAGCCCAGGTTGAGAAAGAAGGCCAGCTTGATGTTGTCGCCGCCATGAGGGTGCGCGTGCGCGCCTGAATGCGAATGGTCGTGGCTCATTTCACCTCTACATAGACCTGGTTGGTGACCCGCGGCCCCAGCACGACCTCGCTCTCCTGCCCGGCCACCTGCACGCTCAGGTTGCCGTCGAATTCCGAATAGCTCTTAACCCCCACCTCGGCCTGCGGCACCAGGCCCAGCTGGCTCAGGTGGCGCAGCAGCTCGGCGTCCGTGTCGCGCACGCGCACCACGGTAGCCTGCTGGCCGGCCCGCAGGCTGCTCAGCGGCGTGTGCGAAGAGTCGGGCAGGCTCAGGTCCAGGCGCGGGATGGGGTCGCCGTGCGGGTCCAGGCTGGGGTTGCCCAGGGCGGCCGCAATGCGCTCTTCAAACTGCTCGGAGATGAAGTGCTCCAGCCGGTCGGCTTCCTCATGCACCTCATCCCACTCGTAGCCCAGCACCTGGTGCAGAAACAGCTCCAGCAGGCGGTGGTGGCGCAGGGTTTCCAGCGCGGCCCGTTCGCCGTCTTGGGTCAGGCGCACGCCCTGGTGCTTCTGATACTCCACCAGCGCCGGCTGGCCCGCCGCCAACTTTTGCAGCATGCCAGTCACCGAGGCGGGGGCCACGCTCAAATACTCGGCCAGCGCATTGGTGGAGGCGCGCTTCTCGCCGCGGGTCAATTCGTAAATGGCTTTGAGGTAATCCTCAATCGACTGCGAGTGCAGCTCACGCACGGCCTTGCCAGATTTAGTCATAGCTAAAGTATAGTGAGCTAGCGTCCCAGGGTCAAACCCAAATTTGGGTATAGACTTTATAATCCGGCGCATGTACATCACCTGCCCATGGTGCGGCACCAACCATGCTGAGTTCCAATCCAACTGCAAGAACTGCGGCGCGCCGCTGCCCACACCGCAGCAGCAGGCAGCCGAGCGCAAGCGCAGCGGTTTGCAGATCCCGCCGTCGCCGCCGCGCGAAATGTCGGGTGGTTTCATCTGGCGCTGGTTGGTGACTGATGGCTGGTCGATTACCGCCTTTGTGTTCTTGATGCTGGCCATCAGCTTCATCCCCGCCGGTTTGGGGCTGATCGTGGGGGTTGTGACTGCCCTGATCGGGATCCCTTTGTTTCTGGTGGGCGTGGTAATGCTGGCCGCCGCCGCCGGCGTTTTCTATTGGCGCTTTACCCTGGCCCAGCGCCTGCTCAAAGTGCTGCGCGAAGGACTCACCACTAGAGGCGAGATCACTGAAGTGCGCCAGAATTACTCAGTGCAGATCAATGGGCGCAGCCCTTGGATCATCAATTACATATTCAGGCTGGATGGGACGGACTACACAGGTACGGTGACCACCATGAATACCCCCCAATATCTTAATCCCGGCGACGCTACGGCCATCCTCTACCTGGCCGAAGATCCGCAATACAACGGGATCTACCCGCACCCCTAATCTTCAGCAGAATAGCTGGGCCAGTCCACGTCCACAAAGCGCACATAGCCGTGCTTCTCCGCCGCGCTGACCCGGCCATGGGAGGCTTGCTCACAGCCCGGCTCATCTTCCACCTCGATGGTATAGCCATACGAGCCCAGCGCCACAAAGACGAATTCACCGCCCTGGCACACCCAGGCCTCCAGCACATACGGCACCTGGCCTGAGTCGTCGCCGCGCGAAGGCTCCAGCACCAGGCCGCTGTAGCTCACCGTCATCAGGCTGCCCAACCGCTCGGCGCGGATGTTGCTCATCGGACCGTAGTAGCTGGACCAGGCCATGACCACGTGCGGGTCTGTGGGCGGCAGTGAAAGCGGGTCCCCCTGGATATCCAAATAGTCCGGGCCGCCGTTCACCCAGCAGCGGTTGGTGCCGCCGATGGCGCGCGCCAGCACCCAGGGGCTGGGGCTGTGCTCCATGCGGCCTAGCAGCTCGATCGTGCTTCCGCCGGCAAAGGTGAAATGGAACAAATAGGGCGCCCCCGGCCCGATGCGGCAGCTCAGCCGCCCGTCCACCACCACCTTGGCGCGCAGCGAACTGACATAGGTCGGCGTCAGCGTGGGCGTGGCGGTATCGGTCGGGATGGGGGTGAGTGTCTCGCTCGGCAGGGACGTGGCGCTGGGTGGCACGGGGCTGTTGGTAGGGCTGGCCTCAGCCAGCGTGGGCGTTGCGCTCGGCGCGGCGGCCGGGGGGGCGGCGCAGGCTGCCAGCAGCACGGCCAATAGCAGGAGGGGCAGGGGAGTGCGCATCACGCTTAGGGCGGCCAGGGCACGCCGACCCAGCCGGTGTAGCCGTGCTTGTCTGAGCCGAAGGCCCGCGCCCGCGAGGGCTGGTCACAGCCGGCGTCGTCCTGAATTTCCAGGGAAGTGCGGCTGGTGCCGTAAGCGCGGAACAAATACACGCCGCCCTGGCACACCCAGGCCTCCACCAGGTACTTGTCCTGGCTGTGCTGGTCGCCGGGCAGCCAATCGAAGGGTTCCCACTGCACAGTGACGATATTGCCAGTGCGCCGGGCGGAGACGCCCTTCAGCGGGTCGTAAGGCTGCGTGGTGTAGGGCAGCACCAGGTGTGGATTGTCGATCGGGTAGACCAGGCTGCGGTCCACGCCCAGGCTGATCAGTTCCTGGCTCACCCAGCATTTGCGCTTGTGGCTGCGCTCCACCTGCTCGATGTACCACCAGTTCTCGTTCAGCTGCATATGGCCCAATACGTTGACCACGTCGCCTTCATACACCGTGTCGCGCAGCAGGTAAGCGCCGCCCGGGCCGTAGCGGCAGGAAGCCTGGGCCACGTTGACCACGCCCCAGCTGAACTCCGGCGTGGGGCTCAGCGTGGCGCTGGGCGTCGGCGTTTCGCTGGGGGTCAGCGTGATCGTGGGCGTGCTGGTTGGGCTGGGGGTCAGGCTGGCGGTGGCGGTCGCCGTGGGCGGCTGGGTGGCGCTGGCCTCCGGGGTGGGTGTGGCCGTCGGCGCCGGGGGCGCGCAGGCCGCCAGCCACAAGACAGCCATTGCCAGCACCAGGGCCTGTGAGGAGCGCATGGACGGCATTATACACCCCGGGAACCGGCAGATTTTGCCTCTTGGCGTTCTATTGTAGGTTTGTTCAAAAAATGATACGATATTTACTGGTATACAGGCAGTTCTAATACGGGGGGTAGGCTTCTCGAGTTGGAACACTGGATCCGGAAAAATAAGGAAAGGAGTTCCAATCCCAATGGCTGAACGCGAACAGGGAACCGTGAAATGGTTCAATGGCTCTAAGGGCTTCGGATTCATCTCCCGCGATGGCGGCGAAGATGTTTTCGTTCACTTTAGCGCCATCAGCGGCGATGGCTACCGCAATTTGGAAGAGGGCCAGCGTGTTGAATTCACGGTAACCCAGGGCCAAAAGGGCCTCCAAGCCCAAGACGTGACTGTGATCTAACTAAGTCACAGACCAGTCAACCCAAAACGCCGCCGGACCCCCGGCGGCGTTTTTTTGTTCCCATCCGTCATCGTGGGGCAGGCCCGGGCGCCCTTGGGCAAGACAGGCTTGCCTGTCTGGTTTATACTAGGCTCACCATCCAATAAATAACCGCTGTGGAGCTGCGATGAAACTTCCCAAACTCGAAAACACCGCCGATGTCGGCATCTTGATTATCGTACTCATGCTGCTGGGCCTGGCCGTGACCTGGCCGCTGCTGGGCCAATGGGAGGCCGTGCGCGGCTTCGGCGCTGAGCTGCTGATCTTGGCCGTGACCTTTTACATCGCCCGCCAGTACCTGCCCTGGGAAGACGCGCCGCGCGAGCGCATCCGCCGCCCCGGCCCCGAACTGTGGATCGGCCTGCTGGGCTTTGTGGTTTTCTACATCGCCTGGCCCTTCGTGGCGGGCGGCGGCGGCCCGGTGGTCTTCCTGGCGCCCGGCATCCTGGCCGCCCTGACCCTGGCGGCGCTGCGCTATGGCCGGGCCGCCTGGGGCCTGCGCTGGCCCACCGGGCGTGAGCTGATCGTGCTGGCCGTGGTGGCCGCCGTGGCCGTCGGCCTCAGCCGCCTGTTTGGCGGCCTGCTGCCCCCCAGCGAGGCGCAGCTCCTGGCTACCCACCGGCCGCTGATCCCCGGCTTGATGCTGGACTTTAGCCAGATAGGGGCCAACCTGCTGCCCGCCCTGCTCATCGTCTTCTTGACTGTCATCGGCTATGAACTGTACTTCCGCGTCTTCCTGCAGACGCGCCTGGCGCAGGTACTGCCGGGCCGTTGGGCGCTGTTCGCCCAGGCCGCCCTGTACTTCGCCGGCGCCATGCTGCCGCTGCTGATCGTCAGCCGCGGCGACCCCAGCGTCTTCCCGCCGGCCTCGGTGCTGACCCAGTTCGCCATGCTCTCCAACGGTGTGCTGGCCGGCTATTTCTGGCGAAAAACCGGGAGTCTGCCCTTGCTGGTGCTGCTGCACCTGCTGGCGTTCGTCAGGTGGGGGCTGTAGAGCATGCTTGTTGTTTTGAGAACTCGTCGATACTATTGTCGCGAAAGGTTTTTTGAATGGCATCTGGGGATTTATTAAAGAAACTGTTTCGCAGTTTTAAGAGGCAAGATACCGATGCTTTCTATAGTGCTGCCTTGGAGGTTATTGCAGAAGAGAAGAAGAAAAACCACAATGTTCTTGCCGAAGATTTGCAAAAAATACTCAATAATGGTAATGATCACAAGTTTATTCCGGCCGATAGGTCTTTTGAACGTTTACCACAGGATAAAGACAAAGGAACTTTGTTAGTTGAGGTTAAATCTTCTAACAGAATGTTGTCGGATCTTGTACTAAGTCCTGATATTGCCGACCAAATAACCACTATATTGGATGAGTTTAGAGATGGTTCAGTTCTGAGAACTTATGGATTGAGACCAAAACAGAAAATTTTATTTGCCGGTCCTCCCGGATGTGGAAAAACAGTCACTGCTGAGGCACTCGCAACTGAACTAGGACTACCACTTCTTTATACTCGTTTTGATGCAGTTATTTCTTCCTTACTTGGAGAAACTGCGGCGAATTTGCGGAAAGTGTTTGAATTTGCGCAAAAGGGGACATGGGTGGTTTTCTTTGATGAATTTGATGCCATAGGAAAATCTCGACAAGACATTGGCGAGCATGGTGAATTAAAGCGAGTAGTAAACACTTTTCTGCAACTTCTCGATAACTTTATGTCTGATAGTATTTTAATAGCTGCCACTAATCACGAAACTCTTCTTGACAGGGCTATTTGGAGGAGGTTTGACGAGATCGTATACTTTAATAAGCCCGAACCAGATGAAATCAGGAAACTTGTAGCAATGAGACTGAGGGGATTTCCGCATTCTGGTTTAAATATTGATAGTTTTATCAGTTCTATGCATGGCTGGTCACATGCAGATATAGAGAGGGCAACGATTGATGCTATAAAAATGGTGATAATTGCTGGAGAATCAGAGGTCACCAATGTGTTTTTTCGCAAAGCGGTGGAGATGCAAAAAAACCGAATGGGTGTAATACTTCAAAATTCTTGAATTCCTTTTTGGGGATAGTAATGGCAGACTCAAATCAGCACCAGCATTTAAATTTCGAAAAACTGAATATTGAGCGTCCCAGAAGAAAAATTGGAGGGCCGGGTTCTAGACCCCGTCGGGACAATAGACAACATGGTAAAGAAATTCTTGAGAGCATTAATCTTCTGAAACAAGACTTTGAATCCCAACATCGTGAACTACCACCAAGATTTGATCCAGCGATGATATTTGCCCTTAAATTGGAGGGAAGCATTGACGAAATCGAATTAAAGCGAACCAGTTTAACTGTACTGGCAGAAGAACCAGGTGGAGTTGTTGTATTGTTTTCTCCCGACCAGCTGTCTGGGTTTCAATCGAAAATCGAATCATATAGTGGAGAAATACCGCCGAATCAAAAAAACCCTAGCTACAATTGGGTTGCGTCTGTAACCACAGATATGCATTTATGGGGAGCGCAAGATCGTATGGGGACAAAACTTGAGAAAAGGGAAATCGTTGATCATTTGGAATATATTGTTGATGTAGAAATATGGGTCTATGGCAGCGTAGAAGAGCAACATAGTCGGCGTCTTCAGCTCACTAACTTTGTTATTGAAAATAACGGACGCATTCTTGATAACTTCGAAAATGAATTTGTGAGCTTGTCGCGGATTAGCGTACACGGTGAAAGCCTTAAAAGACTATTAGGGATCGATATTGTTCAAAGAATAGAACTTCCTCCTGAACCTTCGGTTCTTGTAAGTGAGCAGATAGGAACTTCAATTGATGCATTAGAAATCCTGGGCCCTCCACCGGAAGGAAGTCCAGGTGTGTGCATAATTGATAGTGGTGTTGTCTCCAGCCATCCGTTGCTTGCTCAAGCAATTGGGGATGTCCGAGCAATTCCCGCTAGGTTTGGAGACGGGGTTGATGATAATGGGCATGGAACAAAGGTGTCTGGCTTAGTTCTTTGTGGCGATGTAAGCAAGGCAATAAGTGCTGGGAGCTTTGAGCCACAGATATTCATCTATTGTGTCAAGGTTACGAACAAAGACAATAGATTTGACGATGAGCGATTGATCGTAAACCAAATGGCTGATGCAATTCGAACTTTGCACGGGGAATACAACTGCCGGGTATTTAATATTTCTCTGGGCGATGAAGAGCAGATATACATGGGGGGAAGACCTTCTTCATGGGCTTATATTCTTGATGTACTTGCACGGGATTTGGACATAGTCATTGTGGTCTCTAGTGGAAATCAAACCACGGTTCAAGGCGTCACTGGCCCTGACGCAAATATGATAATATCTCGATATCCAGATCACTTACTGGATGACGAATCGAGAATAATTGAACCTGCCACAGCTGTTAATGCATTGACGGTGGGGAGTTTAGTTAATTCAGAGAATAGCTATCATGCTGTAGCAAATGGAAATGACCCTGGATTTAGGGTTTTTGCCCCACTACATTTCCCCTCCCCCTTTACTAGAGTTGGCCCGGGAGTAAACGGCTCGATAAAACCAGATGTTGTTGAAGAGGGTGGCAGTTTTATTTGGTCGCGATATGTGGATGGCTTTACTAATGATCCTGAGCAAGAAATTGTTTCAACTAACCATGAATTCTTGCAACGCTTGTTTACCTTTGATAAGGGTACAAGTTATGCTGCAGCCAAAGTTTCCCATCTTGCCGGCCTGCTATTAAGGGAGTATCCCCATAGTTCGGCTAATTTGATTAGAGCTTTGATTGGTGCCTCTTCGGAAATCCCTGCGACGTTCAATCGGCGTTATAACTTGCCTGAACTACTTCGGATGGTGGGCTATGGGCGACCAGACCCCAAGAAGGCATTGTATTCAAGTGATCAAAGAGTAACTTTGGTTGCTGAAGATGAAATTGGAATAGACAAACTCCATCTTTACGAAGTACCGATACCTGAAGAATTTTCCTCAGGTGCAGGAAGGCGGAGGATAAGCGTAACTCTGGCTTATGATCCACCAGTCAGAACAACTAGACTTGAATATTTGGGGTGTTTCATGGAATTTAATCTTTTTAGGGGGCTTACTATTGATCAAATTGTTGATTGGTACGCTGAAAGGCCCCAAGGCTTTCAGCCAGAACAATTCGGCAAGGCACATGCATGTCCAATGGAGCCAAGGGTGCGATTGAGAAGCAAAGGCACTTTGCAGAAAGGATATTTTGAGTTTTCTCGGAATAGAGCGCTTCAGGAATATCAGGGTGATACGCTTCACCTTTTGATAAAGTGCAAATCCGGCTGGGCCACTGAGGATAATCTTGCTACCCAGCGTTATGCCCTAGCGATAACTATGGAACATCTAGAGGAAGACATTGCTATTTACAATAGAGTTCAACAACGCTTGCAACAACAAGTTCGTGTTCGGGCCACTGCAGCCTAGCATGGAAATAGCTGCTCTCCCTCGCAGAATGGCTGGTTACTGGGCTGTAACTTTGTGTCAATTCCCCTGGACGAAACGGGTGCGTTGGTAGTGTTTAGCTAGCCACCTGCGTCCGAAAGATGCTTTCCGAGGTGGCCCAAACTCTAACGTTCCGCCTATATATAATCCATCGAAACCTGTTACACTCTCATTGTTAGTTAGCAGTGGCAGTTTTCAAACTGGGGGCATTTGCTTCAAATTGGAACTCCTGTGTAACTGAAAAAACGCAAGAAAGGAGTTCCTAATCATGGCAGACAGAATCCAAGGCACCGTCAAATGGTTTAACGGCGAAAAGGGTTTCGGTTTCATTGCTCGCGATGGTGGTGAAGATGTCTTTGTACACTTCAGCGCGATCAGCGGCGATGGCTTCCGCAACCTGCAAGAGGGCCAGAAGGTAGAATTTACCGTCACCCAGGGCCAAAAAGGCCCCCAAGCCCAAGACGTAACGCCCGTAATCTAGGCGTTGGCGTAAGAGCCAAACCAAAACGGCCCGCAGCAATGCGGGCCGTTTTCTTTACTCATTGAGTCCGTCGAGTTATCCCTGGCTAAACGCCAAATACAGCAGTCCCAGGCCAAACAGCAGCAGGATCAGCAATACGCCCGTCTTGCGGCGCAACTGGCCCTCCAGCACCAACAGGGCCGCCTGGCTGAGGAAGAACAAGCCGCCCAGCCCCAGGGCCAGCGGGTTGTAGCCCGCCTCTTCCTGGCCGAACAGGTCGCCCAGGAACATCGACAGCCCTATCGGGATCAGCAAGGCCAATGAAAACACCCGCCAGCGCGGCAGGCCCGGCGTGGCCAGCATCTCGGTCAGACGTTCAAAGATCTTCATAGCTACCGTCGAAAAGAATTATACAAGGCCGTCCGATAGCTACCCCTGACAGCTTGCGGCTAAGAGCCAATCGCTAATAGCTTTTTGTGGCATAATGCGCCCACAGGCTGAGACGAAAACGAGTACGCCCGTCACGGCTGGCAAGCGACCCCGGGAGAGTGAGAGCCGGGGCAGTCCAGCGGGCCGAAGATCCTTTCCGAGCCTAGACCTGAACGGCCACCGGCCTAGTAAGCGATACGGCCCGCCCACCGTTACCGGGCGCGGAGATGTATGCTCAGCTTGCTGATCGTAGTCTTCGACAGAGTGCTACGCCAAGCGTAGAATGCAGGTGGTACCGCGGGAGCAAAACTCTCGTCCTGCACACTGAATTCAGTGTGCAGGACGAGAGTTTTGCTTTAGCGCCTAGCTTTTAGTGAATAGCTAGTGGCTAACAGCTGCACTTATAGCGTATGGCTTATGGCTTAGCCAAACAAGGAGCAACACAACATGGCATTTCGCGAAGTACCCAACAAACTCGACTTCATTGCGATGGAGCATTCCATCCTCAAATTCTGGGACGAGACCCAGGCGCTGGCCAAGCTGCGCAGTCTGCGCCTGGGCGCGCCCAAGTGGAGCTTTGTTGACGGCCCCATCACCGCCAACAACCCGATGGGCGTGCACCATGGCTGGGGCCGCACCTACAAAGACCTCTACAATCGCTATTACGCCATGCAAGGCCGCGAACTGCGCTACCAGCAGGGCTTCGACTGCCAGGGCCTGTGGGTCGAGGTCGAGGTGGAAAAGGAGCTCAACTTCGCCAGCAAACGCGACATCGAAGCCTACGGTCTGGCCAGCTTCGTGCTGCGCTGCAAAGAGCGCGTGCTGCGCTATGCCGCGGTGCAGACCGAGCAGTCCATCCGCCTGGGCTACTGGATGGAGTGGGACTCGCCAGACCAACTGCGCTGGCTGGGCGAGCAGTTGGCCGCCAACCCCGGGCAGGTCATCGAATATCAAGGGCCGGCCGGCATCGCCGAAGGCACCGCCGAGCAGATCGTCGGCCGCCTGGGCATGCCCGAGCTGGGCGGCAGCTACTTCACCTTCAGCGACGAGAACAACTACATCATCTGGGCCTTCCTCAAGAAATGCTGGGAGAAGGGCTGGCTCTACCGTGGGGCCGACTCGATGCCCTGGTGCCCGCGCTGCGCCACCGGTATCAGCCAGCACGAGATCGAGTCGGATGGCTACAAAGAAGTCACCCACCGCACCGTCACCCTGCGCTTCCCGCTGCGCGGCCGCCAGAACGAAAGCCTGCTGATCTGGACCACCACACCCTGGACGCTGCCCAGCAACGTGGCCGCCGCCGTCGGCCCTGACCTGACCTACGCCAAAGTGCGCCAGGGCGAGCAGGTGTACTACCTCTCCAAGGGTACGCTGGGCATGCTGCAGGGCGAGCACGAACTGCTGGCCGAGCTGCAGGGCCGCGAGATGGAAGGCTGGGCCTATGACGGCCCCTTCGACGAGCTCGCCCCGGCCCAGGCTGAGGGCGGCTTCACCGAAGTGGCCGAGATCAAAGAAGGCATCAGCCAGAACGCGGCCCAGGCCCACCGCGTCATCCTCTGGGATGGAGTGGGGGAAGAAGAAGGCACCGGCATCGTGCACATCGCCCCCGGCTGCGGCGCCGACGACTACCGCCTGGGCCGCGAGCAGCAGCTGCCCGTCGTGGTCTGCATCGACGACGAGGGCCGCTTCCTGCCCGGCACTGCCGATTGGCTGCAGGGCAAAGACGTCAACGAAGCCCGCCAGCCCATCCTCGACGCGCTGGAGCGCAAGGGCATCCTCTACCACACCAGCGACTACACCCACCGCTATCCCACCTGCTGGCGCTGCAAGACCGAGCTGGTCTGGCGCGTGGTGGACGAATGGTTCATCAGCATGGGCCAGACGTACGACAAGCCCCGCCAGGATCTGACCCAGGCCGAGAAAGACGCCAGCCTGCGTTATCAGATCATGGACGTCGTCGACCAGATCCGCTGGGTGCCGGAGTTCGGCCACGCCCGAGAGATGGATTGGCTGCGCAACATGCACGACTGGATGATCAGCAAGAAGCGCTACTGGGGTCTGGCGCTGCCCATCTGGGTCTGTGACGATTGCAGCCAGCACACCGTGTTGGGCAGCAACACCGAACTGCACGAACGCGCCGTGGCGGGCTGGGATGAATTCGCCGGCCACACCCCGCACCGCCCTTACATCGACGCGGTCAAGTTAGCCTGCGAGCATTGCGGCGGCCAAATGAGCCGCATCCCCGATGTGGGCAACCCCTGGCTGGACGCCGGTGTGGTGCCCTTCAGCACCCTGCGCTACCGCCAGGAACCGGACTATTGGAACAAATGGTTCCCCGCCGATTGGATCAGCGAAAGCTTCCCCGGCCAGTTCCGCAATTGGTTTTACAGCCTCTTGGCCATGGGTACCGTGCTGGCCGAGACCGCGCCTTTCCTCAACCTGTTCAGCTATTCCACTCTGTTGGATGAGCAGGGCAAGCCCATGCATAAAAGCGCCGGCAACTCCATTGAATTCAACGAAGCCGCCGACAAGATGGGCGTGGATGTGATGCGCTGGATGTACGCCGCACAAAAGCCGGAGAACAACCTGCTCTTCGGCTACAACAAGGCCGACGATGTGCGCCGCCGCTTCCTCATCCCGCTGTGGAATGTCTACAGCTTCTTCGCCACCTACGCCCGCTTGGACGGCTGGACGCCGGACGCCGCCGCTTTTGACGCGGATCACCCCGAAGGCGCCACGCCCCAGTCCGAGAATCCGCTCGACCGCTGGATCCTGGCGCGCCTCAACCAGACCGTCACTCAGGTCAGCCATTCGCTGGACAATTGGGACGCTTTCGCCAGCACGCTGGCCGTCGAAGCCTTGATCGATGACCTGACCAACTGGTATGTGCGCCGCAGCCGGCGCCGCTTCTGGCGCAGTGAGCAGGACGCCGACAAGGGCCAGGCCTACGCCACGCTGTACCATGTGCTGGTCAAGCTGGTGCGCCTGATCGCCCCGCTTACGCCCTTCGTCACCGAGGAGATCTATCAGAATCTGGTTGTCAACCAGAATGCGGATGCGCACTCCAGTGTCCACATGACGCGTTGGCCCCTGGCCGACCCGGCCGCGCAGGATGACGCCCTGGTGGCGCAGATGGGTCTGGCCCGCCAAGTGGCCAGCCTGGGCCTCAGCGCCCGCGGCAATGCGAATCTTAAAGTCCGCCAGCCGCTGGCCGCCGTGCGTGTGCACGCCGGCGGGGCGGCCAGCAGCCTGCCGGACTACCTGACCGAAATCGTCCAGGACGAGCTCAACGTCAAAGCCTTGCTCTTCGTCCAGGACGCCGGCGAACTGGTGACCTATCGCCTGCAGCCGGACAACGTCAAGCTCGGCCCGCGCTTTGGCGCCGATTTCCCAGCACTGCGCAAGGCCCTCGAAGCGTTGGATCCGGCGGGGGTCAAAGCCCAGCTCGACCGCGGCGAAAGCGTGGAAGTGCATCTGGGCGGCCAGGCGCACGCGTTGGCCGCCGACGAGATCTTGGTCAGCAGCCAGCCGGCCGAAGGCCTGGCGGTGGCGGCCGACAAAGGCGTCACCGTCGGCCTGGACACCGCGCTGACGCCGGAGCTCAAGGCCGAAGGCACCGCCCGCGAGATCGTGCGCCGCATCCAGGACATGCGCAAGAAGGCCGGCTTCAACATCGAAGACCGCATCCACACCAGCTACCAGGCCGCCGGCCCTCTCGCCGCCGTCCTGACCGACTGGGCCGACTACATTAAAGCCGAAACGCTCAGCGAGCAGCTGAGCGAGGACACCCCAGCGGCCGACGCCTACAGCGAGGAGCACAAGCTGGATGGCGAAGTTGTCACCTTAGCCGTCTTTCGTAGTTGACCACAACGTAAGAAGGACTCTGCCCCTTGCCTCCTTTATAATCATGTGACCCTTCCGATTGGCGGTGAGTTATGCGAAAAACAAAACGATTTTTGTGGTTAGTGGGTCTGTTGATGTTTTTGCTAGTGGGATGCGCTTCCACTACAGTCGAACCCACTATAGAAGTTACACCCTTTACCGGCGCAGCTTTAGTGCCTACGAACACCGAAACCGCTGTACCCACCGCGACACGGATTCCCCCGACGGCAACAGTAGCCCCTCCTGATATCCTGTCTTCATTCTTGGAGAATATAGAAGTTGTTGCCTTTTATGATTTTAATAGAAATGATGGTTGGGATGTACACTGTGCTTGTGTTTTCAGTGGCGGAGAATTTGTGATGAATTCACGTAACTGGAATGCTGCCGTTTGGCGCAAGAACAGCATAGCGGCTGGAGAAGGAATTGTCCTTGACTTCGTCTTTTCAGAAAAGGTTCAATTTGAAGTTCTATTTGATATTGGTGAATGGGATACAAATCAGTATCGGCGTTTTGGAATCTATATAAATGACAATGTTGCTGGCGCGAACCTGTGGGCAGGCACTCAGTTGTTTCATGGTCGCTTAGGTGGAAACTTCTCTCTTAAACCTGGCACTCAATATTCGATGACTATGGCAGTAATAGAAGGCGGCGAATTTCTTGCTGTGATTTGGGACCCAACTGACCCCACAAAATTTATCAGTACTCATGAGCGTATTGGGGAAAGTTGGGCTGGTAGAGATTGGAAATTTTCTATTGGCGGGAATCAGGGACGAGTGAACGTCGATAATCTGCGAATGATTTCCTTTGGGGATAACTAGGTGTTGATGTTAGTTTCTAACTAACTTCATTCACCCAACCCACCACTGTCTCCACCCAATCCTCATTCGTATTCAAACACGGCACCAGGGTTAACGCCTCGCCGCCGGCTTCCAGGAACGTCTCCCGCCCGCGCAGGCCAATCTCCTCCAGTGTCTCCACGCAGTCGGCCACGAAGGCCGGGCAGATCACAGCCAGGCGCTTCACGCCGCTGTGCGCCAGCCGGGTGAGCTGCTCCACAGTGAACGGCCGCATCCAGGTATCCGGCCCCAGCCGGGACTGAAACCCCACCGAATAGTCCTCCACCTCCAGCCCCAACGCGCCGGCGACCGCCTCGGTGGTCGCCAGCGACTGGTGGCGGTAGCAGGTGGCATGGGCCGGCGAAGGCTGGCTGCAGCAGTCCGGACTGCTCAGGCAGTGGCCCCCGGTGGGGTCGCTTTTGCGCAGGTGGCGTTCCGGCACACCGTGGTAACTAAACAGCAGATGGTCATGGCCCTCCACATAGGGCCTGGCGCTTTCCACCAGTGCGCCGATGTAGCGCGGGTCGTTGTAAAAGGGTGGGTGGGTCTCCAACGTCATCCCTGGGTGCAGTTCCGCCAGGCGCTCGGCGGTTTCCACGATGCAAGTCTCCACCGTCGGCATGGCGAACTGCGGATACAGCGGGATGGCGTAGATCTGCTCGGCCCCCGCATCCAACAGTTCACGCAGCGCGCCGCGAATGGATGGGTTGCCGTAGCGCATCCCCAGCGCCACGGGCAGCTGGGTGCGCGCCTGCACTTGCTCGCGCAGCCGCTGACTGATTACTACCAACGGCGAGCCCTCGGGCCACCAAATGGATTGATACGCTTCTGCCGAACTGTAGGGTCGCTTGGGCAGAATGAACAGGCTGACTGCCATGCGCCGGATCGGGTATGGATAATCCAGCACGCGTTCATCCATCAGAAATTCTTCCAAATAGGGGCGCACATCCTCGGGTGTCGGACTGTCCGGCGATCCCAGGTTGATCAACAAAATACCTTTTTGCGTCATTCCATAGCCTCGGCGGCACATCCTAACGGCCGCCGCACGACCTGACCAGCCAACTTTGCGACCTTTGCTAGGTTTGCATAACTTGCAACAAAAAAGCGGCGCACCAACTGGTGCGCCGCTTGGGTTGTGCATCTTACGCCGAGGAGTCTTTGCCCCGGCCCCAGAACAAGCCTTCGATGAAGCGCCAGATGCGCCGCAAGAACGAGCGCAGGCGAGCGCGACGGCGGTAGCCGCGCACTTGGATCGGCTTGGCTTCTTCGAACGGCCCGGTCCAGCGGATCGCCAGCGAGCCCCAGGTCAGCCCGGCGCCAAAACCCACCATCACGGTATTGTCGCCGCTGTTCAGCATGCCTTGCTCCACCGCTTCGCACACCGCAATCGGGATCGAGGCGGTGGAGGTGTTGCCGTACTTCTGCACGTTCACGGCAAAGCGTTCCATCGGCAGCTTCAGTCCGCGCGCCGCGGCTTGAATGATGCGGAAGTTGGCCTGGTGCGGCACGATCAGGGCCACATCGTCCATCTCCAGGCCGGCTTTGTCCATCGCCTCGCGTGAGGCGGCTGCCATTACGCGGGTCGCAAAGCGGAAGACTTCATTGCCGTTCATATGGATGAAGTGCAGGCCATCCAGCACGGTCTGTGTGCTGGCCGGGTTCACACTGCCGCCGCCGGGGATCGACAGCAGGTTGCCGCCGGAGCCATCCGAACGCATCACCGCCGAAAGCACGCCGCCCGGTTCCTCGGCGGCCTGCAGCACAAAAGCGCCGGCCCCGTCGCCGAACAGGATGCAGGTGCTGCGGTCGGTCCAATCGACAATGCGCGACAAGGTCTCCGAGCCGATCACCAGGGCGCTCTTGATCTGCCCGCTGCGGATGGCTTGGGTGGCCATGTTGAGCGCATAGATAAACCCGGTGCAGGCCGCCGAAAGGTCGAAAGCGCCGGCCTTCTCCGCGCCCAGCCGGTCTTGCACTACGCTGGCCGTGGAAGGGAATACGTATTCCGGCGACGAAGTCGCCACGACGATCAGGTCCAGTTCGGTGGGGGGCAGCTTGGCCATGCGCAGCGCATTCGTGGCCGCTTCCACGGCCAATGAGGCGGTGGTGTCGCTCTTGCTGGCGATGTGGCGCTGCTCAATGCCGGTGCGTTCGCGGATCCACTCATCGTTGGTATCCACCATTTCGGCCAGGTCATTGTTGGTCAGAATTTTCTTGGGGACATGCATGCCCCAGCCTGTGATGTGTGCGTAAGTCATTTAGTCCGCCTGTGCCTGATAGCGGCCCACAATCACAGTGGCGTTGTGCCCCCCAAAGCCGAAGGAGTTGGACATGCATATATCAATTTCGGCTGCGCGGGCCTGGTTGGGTACCACGTCCAGGTCGCACAGCGGGTCAGGTGTCTCGTAGTTGATCGTCGGCGGCAGCATGCCATCGCGGATGGCCAGCAGACAGAACATCGCCTCGATCGCGCCGGCGGCGCCGATCATGTGCCCGGTCATCGACTTGGTCGAGGAAACCGGGATCTTGTAGGCGTGCTCGCCGAAAGTGGTCTTGATGGCGGCTGTCTCGCTTTTGTCGTTGAGCGGCGTGCTGGTGCCGTGGGCGTTGATGTAGTCGATCTGTTCCGGCTTCAGGCCGGCGTCGTCCAGCGCCATGCGCATGCAGTCCACCGCGCCGCGGCCGTTCTCGGCAGGAGCCGAGATATGGAAGGCGTCGTTGGTGCTTCCGTAACCCAGAATTTCGCCGTAGATCTTGGCGCCGCGCGCCTGGGCGTGCTCCAGCGATTCCAGCATCAGCACCGCCGCGCCTTCGCCCATCAGGAAACCGTCGCGGTTGGCGTCAAAGGGCCGGGAGGCGCCCTGGGGGTTGTCGTTGTTGCCGGTCAGGGCGGTCATATTGCCCAGCCCGGCCATGGCCAGGTCATTCACCGAAGCTTCAGAGCCGCCGGCCAGCATCACATCAGCCTGGCCGCGGCGAATGACTTCAGCCGCCTCGCCCAGAGCGTTGCCGCCTGTGGCGCAGGCGGTGGAAATGGCCCAGTTGGGGCCTTGGATCTGCAACTCGATGGCGATCAAGCCGCCCGCCGAGTCGGGGATCATCATCGGCACCAGGAAGGGGCTCACACGGTCGGGGCCGCTTTTCATAAAGACCTTGACCTGTTCGATCAGGCTCGTGGAGCCGCCAATGCCGCTGCCCACCAGGCAGCCCACCCGCAGGCGGTTGCTGTCGGTCACTTGCAGGCCGCTGTCTTGCATGGCTTCCTGCGCCGCGGCCATCGCCAGCTGCGCAAAGCGGTCCATGCGGCGCGCCTCACGGTGCCCGAACAGCGCCGCCGCATCAAAACCCTTGACTTCAGCGGCCACGCGGCTTTTGTGCAGGGTCGGATCGATCAGCGTGATCGGGCCTCCGCCAGGCGTGCCAGCCAAGATTGCGGCCCAGGTGCTTTCAACAGTATGGCCGAGAGGGCTGACACAGCCCAGGCCGGTGATGACGACTCGTTTTTTCATTGTGTGTATAGATCTCGCTTCTCACGGTTATAACACGGGGAGGGTGGATACGATGCGGAATAGCTGTAAGCGCTAAGCCGTAAGCTATAGCACTTCGGCGTTCTGAAATCGAACTTCTAACTTGCTGTTGCAGTTCCTGATTTGAGGCTCATGCTGATTAATCCCCTGGTCCCAGCACCCACTCGATGGGCAGCGAGACACACTGGCCGCAGCCGATCGCTGGCTCGGCCACTGGGCATTCACATTTGTGGCAATACGCGCTGACCTGCACTTCAGGGCGCAGGAAGAACAGCGGTTTGTTCACTTTGGGGGAGAGCTGCTGGTGTTCGCAGGCATTGGCTTGCAAAATGTCCGGCACCGGGCAGGTCTCACATAGGCGCGGTTCCCAGGTTTGCCCGGCGGCCTCCAGCAGCCGGCAGCGCTCTACGTGGCGACCACGGAAATAGTCCCCAAAGAAGTGGCGGCACTCTCTGCCAGCAGGAGTCTGCATGCGAGAATTATAGCTCTATGGAAGAATCGTCATTGCGAGGAGCCCGGCAACGCCAGGAGCGACGAAGCAATCTGTTTTGCTGAATGGCTACTTCGCTTGGAGATTGCTTCGCTCGACCTGTTGCGCAGCGTAAAGCTGGCAATACCGGCGCGAATATCTACGCCCGGGTGACGTATTCCCCCGTGCGGGTGTCCACACGGATTATGTCGCCTTGATTGATGAAGGCGGGCACCTGCACTTGCAGGCCGGTCTCGGTGGTCACCAGTTTGTTCACGCCGGTGGCCGTGTCGCCGCGCACGGCAGTTTCCGCCTGGGTCACTTGCAGGTCCACGGTAGTGGGCAGTTCCACATCCAGCGCTTCGCCCTGGTAAAAGGTCAGCTTCACGTCCAAGCCTTCTTTCAAATAACCCACCACATCCCCCAGGGTTTCCTCAGTGAGGGCCGGCTGCTCAAAAGTTTCCTGGTCCATGAAGATGTAGTCTTCGCCGTCTTTGTACAGGTATTGGACTGTGTGGTAATCCAGGCGCACATCCTGCACGCGCATCCCGGAATTGAAGGTCTTGTCGGTGATCGACCCGCTGCGCAGGTCACGGGCTTTGATGCGGATGGTGGCGCTGCCACGCCCGGGCTTGCTGTGAGAATAATCCAGCACCTTGTACAGGTTGCCGTCTTGCTCAAAGGTGGTGCCTTTGCGCAAATCGTTTACATCGATCATTAGAGCTCCTCATTGGGCCCAGAGAAAACGGGCGGGCGGGATTATAACCCTAAACAATTCGCTTAGGTGGGCGCAACCTTCCTTAATGGTACACTTCCGCGCATGATGGCCAACACCCCCCGCAAGGTGGTCTGCGTCGAGGATGAAGTCGAAATGATCGATCTCATTCGCCTCATTCTCAGCCGCCGCGGTTTCGAGGTGATTGGCGCCAATGGCGGGCGGGAAGGATTGGAGATCATTCGGGCGGAATTGCCCGACCTGGTCTTGCTGGACCTGATGATGCCCGATGTGGACGGTTGGCAGGTCTACCAGCAGCTCAAAGCCGACCCGGCCACGGCGGAGATCCCCGTGATTGTCGTCACGGCCAAAGCCCAAAACATCGACAAAGTGCTGGGCCTGCACATCGCCAAGGTGGACGACTACATCCCCAAGCCCTTCAGCTTGCAAGAATTGGTTGACCGGGTGGAAGCGGTGCTCAAGCGCCGCGACCAGGCCCGCGCCGCTTAGTGTCACCCTTATGCGCCGGGTTCAAGTCCTCAACCGCAACCGCGCCCTCCAGCTGCCCCTCGAAGTAGACTATTGCGCTTCATTCTTGTGCAAACTGCGCGGCCTGTCCTGGCGGCGGCACTTGGCGCCTGGACATGGCTTGCTGATGGCCGAGGCGGGCGAAAGCCGCCTGAACACCGCCATTCACATGCTGGGCATGGCTTTCGACCTGAGCATCATCTGGCTGGACAGTGACTTGCGTGTGGTGGATGTGCGCCCGGCCTGGCGCTGGCGTTCCTTCCTAACCCCGCGCAAAGCGGCTCGCTATGTGATAGAGTGTCGGCTTGAGCGTTTAGAGGAATTTCAGATTGGCGATCAAATCGAACTTCAAGACATCCTTGCTGCTTAGCCTGCTGGCCGCAGCCTTATTGCTCGTCACCACCCCAGCATTCGCCCAGGAAGAAGCAGAGGCGGAAGGGGTGCGCTATGTGGTGCAGCCCGGCGACACACTCTCCAGCATTTCTGTGCGTTTTGACGTGGCGCTCAATGAACTCATCGAGGCCAACAGCCTGATCAACCCCAACAGCCTGAATGTCGGCGATGTGCTGGTGATCCCTGGGATTGATTGGATCGAAGGCACCCTGGTCCTGCAGCCTCTGCCCATCGGCGAGGACTACGTCAGTTTAAAGCGCCGCTATCTGCTGAGCGACGCGGACATGGCCCGCCTCAACCGCTTCACCAGCACCAGCCCTGAGCAGATCTACACCGGCTTCCAAGTCATGCTGGCCACCGAGCACGGCGAGCTGACCGAGAGCGCCCGCGCCCTGGTGCGCCCGGGAATTTCGCTGCTGGAACTGGCCGCGGCTTCCGGCGACAGCCCCTGGGGTCTGGTGGCCGCCAACCAGTTGCCCGGCACCTGGGCTGCATTGCCTGGCGATGTGCTTTTCACGCCGGGGCGCCCCGGGAATGGCCCCGGGGGCTTGCCGGGTGAAGTTGCCAATCTGCAAATGGCGGCGCCGGGCTTTTTGCAAGGCGCCACCCTGCAGCTCAACTTTGATGCACCAACCGACCTCACCTTGAGCGGTGAGTTTGCCGGCTATCCGCTGCGCTTCTTCCGCTACGAAGACGCCTGGGTCAGCCTGCAAGGGATTCCGCTGGATGCGGTGGGCGAGCGCTACTCTCTGCAGCTTTCCGGCACCTTGCCGGATGGTTCGCCGTTCGCCTTTGCCCAGCCCGTGCGCGTGGCCAGCGCCGGCTATGAGCGGGCCAACCTGACTGTGCGGCCGGAACTTCTCGACGATCAGCTCAACGCCAGTGAGCTGGCCTATGTGGCTGAGATCATGTCGCAAGTCACGCCCGAACGGCTGTGGGAGCGCGGCTGGGGTTGGCCGCACGACCTGGTCAACGAGATCACCTCAGGTTTTGGCCTATTCCGCACCTACAACGGCGGCCTGGCCTCCAGTTACCATACCGGGGTGGACTTTGGCGGCGGCGCTTTGCTGGCCATCTACGCGCCTGCACCCGGACGGGTGGTCTTCGCTGGCCCGCTGGACATCCGCGGCAATGCCACCATTATCGATCATGGCTGGGGTGTGTTTACTGGCTATTGGCACCAGGCGGAGATCTATGTGAGCGTGGGCGATGTGGTTGAGCCGGGCCAGGTGCTGGGTATTGTCGGCGGTACCGGCCGCGTGAATGGCCCGCACCTGCATTGGGAGCTGTGGGTGGGTGGGGTGCCGGTCCAGCCTTTGGACTGGCTGGCCCGCACATACCCTTAGTCTTCGGCTTTGCCGAAATTGTCCCGGTAGATCTGGCGGGCGCGCACTTCGTGGCGTTCCGGGACAAAGATCTCGACTTCGGCCATATACCCGTGATGCAACCCATAGACATGGCCAATGCCCTCTTTGGTCAGCATGCAGGGGATCTCCTCAGCTTCCAGCAAACCGCGCAGCACCTCGGCCAGGATCGAGTCTTCCATCACGGCGATGCGGGTTAATTTGGGGTCGCGATTTGGCATTTGTCCTCTTGAGAAAGTTGCGGGCTCAGGTATAATATCGCCGCTTTGCTTCACAGTAGTGTAGTTCCGCTTCATTTTCCCACAATTCAAGTGCAGAGCGCATGAGCAGCCAGTCTTCTACTTTGTCTGCCCAGCAGCCCGCACTCGAGATGGATTGGGAGCAATTCAGCATTCGGTCAGCCGATCTCGAATTTCTCTCCGCATACCTGCTTGAAGAAGAAACGCCCCTCGGCCCAGAAGCGCTGGCCGCCCAACTCATTCGCCATCGCATGGAACAGCAGCAAGAGCATGTGGCCGCCCAACAAGCCGCGGCCCGGCCCTACCTGCCCCAAGAGCGTTATCAGGTCGGTGACCAGCTCAGCTTCCCCGCCCTGGGCTGGCAGGCAGGCCGCGTCAGCGCCGTGCGCCCGGCCAGGACCTTGGGCGAAGCCGTCTTTGATGTCATCACGGTGGAATTTGCCGATGGAGCCAGCCGCGAGTACGCTGCCGGGCTGGAGGAGCATGTCCTCAATCATCCGCCTGAAGTGGAAGAAGCCCCCGAGGATGTGCTGGCCGCCGCGGTCAGCGATCATGCCGCCCGCATCGCGCCCCAATTGGTGGAGGCGCTGCGCCAAAGCCCGGACTTCGTCTATATCGCCGGCCGCTGGTTCCCCAAAGCCCTGATCGTGGATGTCGACTCCGGCCAACTCAACGTTGCCGAAGCCTTGATGGACATGGCTTCCGGCGGCCCGCTGCTCACCGCCCAGCTTCTCGGCGAAGTCGAGCTGCCCAGCGGCGTCAATCCGCGGCTGGCCGAATTCTCTCTCGACCTCGCTCTGCAAGAGGACCCGCGCTTCGACGAAGTGGGGCCTTCGGGCGAGGTCGCCTGGTTCCTGCGTCGTTTGGAGCCGGAGCCGCTGCAGCGCACCCCCCTGCATCTAAGCTATGAAACCCTGGAGCACGACCGCGCCGCGCTGACCGAAGATATGCTGGCGTTCGAAACCCAGTTTGATGATGAACTGACCCCCGCCGAATTTCAACCCCAGGCGGAGGGCGATCACATCCAGGTCGCCCTGCTCTACCCGCACTGGCGGGTGGGCAGCCTGCCGCTGACCCGCCGCCTGGCCGCGTTCTTCCCCAGCGCTTACGAATCCCCCCGTGTGCGTTTCGATTTTGTTGACACGTCCAGCGGGGCGCGTTTTGAAGGTTGGGTCGACCGCGAGCACGGGTACATCGTTGGGTTGCGCCAGTGGTACCTGGACCGCGGCCTGATGCCCGGCGCCTTTGTGCAGCTCAGCCGCAGCCAGCAGCCGGGTGAGGTGCTCATCTCCGTGGATGCCCACCGCTCCAGCAAAGAGTGGGTGCGCACGGCTTTGGTGGGGGCGGATGGCGGCGTGGTGTATGCCATGCTCAAGCAGACCGTGGCAGCATCTTTCAATGAGCGCATGATGATGCACCTGCCGGCTGATCTCAGCCCGCTGGATGCGGTCTGGGAACGCCGCATTGGCAAGCCGGTCAGCAACTTCGCCCAGATCGTAGCCACCACCCTGCGGGAACTGGCCAAGCTCAACCCGCAGAACCACGTGCATGCGGAGGAGCTCTATTCGGCCCTCAACCTGGTCTTGCGCTGCCCGCCGGCCCCGCTGCTGGCCTTGCTGGCCACTCGCCCTCAATTTGAACACGTTGGCCATTTGCACTTCCGCCTGGCCGAACAGATCGCAGACGCATGAGCGAGAACTCCGAACCTCAAGAGAACGAAATCCTGCGTTCCAGTCTCATTCGCCCCACGCTGGACACGCCCTTTCACATTGACTTCTCCTGGTGGCGGCAGAACGACCAGGAATGGCAGGTCTTTCTGTACGGCCTGCTCAGTGAAGAGCAGCAGGCCAGTGTGGGCCGGATTAACCTGGACGATACGATTGACCGGGTGGACCCGCAAACTGCCCAGGTCACCCAGATCGACGCACTGCAATACCTGCTCAGCTCCCACTACGGCGCCAACGATGAGCAGGGCGGTTCCTCGCTGATCGAGTCGATCTTCCGCGCCTTCCTTAAGAATGGCAACCAGCCCCTGACCGCGGAGCAGTTGGCCGCAGACCTGGGCCGCCCGGCGCAGACCATCCTGCGCACACTCTCCGGCCGTCAGGTCTACCGCGGCATCCGCCCCGCCAATGTTTAATGGCTTTATGGAATAAAAAGAGCCTGCGTTAGCAGGCTCTTTTTGGTTTCTGGCGCCCTCGGCAGGGCTCGAACCTGCAACCTACGGATTAGAAGTCCGTTGCTCTATCCATTGAGCTACGAGGGCTGGTCGATAGCGATTATACAGGCTTGTCGGGCTTCCCACGCTTTCCGTGCTTGGAATATGAGAAAAATTTAGCGGCGTAGCACTTTTCGCTCGTCTCCCGTTCACTTCGCCAGCGCAATGGAATGCTGGTCTGACCAGCAGACCACTGCCTTTGGAGAGAGACCGCTGATGAGCAACGCTATCCCCAGAAGCAGCATCCCAGAGCTGGTGGCCGGCAAACTGGCCGCCGCACTGCTGGAAAAAGACTACCTGCCGGGCGCCTACCTGCCGCCGGAGCGTGACCTGATCAAGGACCTCGGCGTCAGCCGCTCCTCGCTGCGCGAGGGACTGCAGATCCTGGCTGAGGCCGAGCTGATCGAAGCGCACCAGGGGGTTGGCTGGCTGGTGGCCGCCTTATCGGCGCAGCAGGCGGCCAAAGCCCGCAAGCTGGCCGCCCGCCTGGCGCCACCTGCTGCGGACAAGCCGGCACGGCGCAAACCGGCCGCGCCGGCTGCCGGGCCACAGCGCCTGCCCGTGGCCAAAGAGAAGCCGCTGCACATCCCCAACCTCAAGAAAGACCGTCTGGGCACTTTCGACTTCATCTCCTGGTGGGAACGCGACAAAGTGCGCGACGCCAAGGTTATGGTGGTGGGGGCGGGCGCTTTGGGCAACGAGGTCATCAAGAACCTCACGCTGATGGGCATTGGCCACATCTACGTGGTCGATTTTGACAATGTCGAACTGGCCAACCTCAGCCGCTCGATCCTCTTTCGTGAGAAGGACTCCGGGCGGGAAAAAGCTCAGTTGGCCGCCGCCCGCGCCAAAGAGATCAACCCCGACGTAAAAGTGCAATACCTGCACGGCGATATCACGCATGACATTGGTTTGGGCGTCTTCCGCCGTATGGACGTCATCATCGGCTGCCTGGACAACCGTGAGGCGCGCCTGGCGGTCAACCGCTTTGCCTATTGGATGAACAAACCGTGGGTGGATGGCGCCATCCAGGAACTGCTCGGATTGGTGCGCGTGTTCGTCCCCGGCGACGGCGCCTGCTTCGAATGCACCCTCACCGAGCAGGCCCGCCGCGACCTGGCCCTGCGTTACTCCTGCCCGCTGCTGGCCCGCCAGAACATCTTGCTGGGCAAAGTGCCCACCACGCCCACCATCGCTTCCATTATCGGCGCCATGCAGTCGCAGGAGGCGCTCAAGCTGATCCACAGCATGCCGGTGGAGCCGGGCAAGGTCACGCACTTCAACGGCTACACCAATCACATGCACACCACGGCCTACCTGGCCGAGGAGGACTGCGAGAGCCATTGGATCTACGGTGAGATCACCGAGACACCGTTGCGCGCCGAGAGCACCACCCTGGGCGAGATGCTGGATGTCGTTTTCGCTGATCTGGGCGAGGACGCTGTGCTGGAGTTGGATGAGGAGCTGGTGCTCTCGCTGAATTGCATGGCTTGCAACACTTCTGAACGAGTGCTCAAGCCCATGTCCGACGTGTCCTTTGAGGCTGGGCATTGCCCCACCTGTGGCGAGATGCGTGAGGTCAACATGACCCACACTATCCGCGGCGACGAAGATTTCCTTGACCGCAGCCTGGCCAGTGTGGGCGTGCCACCGCTGCATGTGCTGCGCGCCACCAACGGCCGTGATTTTCGCTTCTACGAACTCAGCGGCGACTTGCATAAAGCGCTGCACTTCAACGATTTTGCCGAGGCGGTACCGACACCCTCGCCAGAAGCGCGTGTGCGCCTGGGTGAACCGGTCAGCGAATCTGGGGACACGGCCGCGGCGCGCATCCATCTGATGGATTGATATGGCCACGAATGTCATTCAAATGCCGCGCATGAATTCTTCCCCCAGCACCTTCGGTCACCTGCTGGAACAGGTCGTCCTGGTAACGCTCATCACGGCCGTCACCGCCCTGGCTTTGCTGCTGCTCTTTTCGTTGGAGTTGCAGGTTTCCCTGACAGCCATGAAATATGCCGCGCTGGGCTTGGTGGGCTTGGTGGCGGGCTTCAGCGCGCGGCGTCTGCTAGCGGGGCGTAGCTATGCCCTGCGCCTGTCCACCGCTGGGCTGGCCATCTGCCTGGGGCTGGGCTTGATGAATGAGGCCAGCCGCGGCTTTATTGGCATTGACCCCTTGCACCAATTCGCCCACATCACCTTCGAGCAGAACGGGCTGGCTCTGCTCACCAGCAGCCTGGCGGCCTGGCTGGCGCTGAGCGCCTTTGCCCGGCCGCGCACTGAGATCCTGGTGGAGCCGCGCCCGGCCGCTTCGCTGGAAGTGGCGGCGCCTGTACCTCCCATCAGCGTCTCGCCTGCGCCGCGGCCGCGTGTGCGCGCCGCGCGCCCAGCTCGCCGACCCACCATCCGCACCTCGATCGCCAATTGGAGCGGGCGCGTCAAAACCAGTTTGGTCAGCCTGTGGCCGGGCCGCCGCGTGCGCCGCGGCCCCAGCCTGCGCCAGCCCCGCCAGCGCATCGCCGCTCCGGCGGCGCCTAAGCGCACCCGGCGGGGCCGCCGGACAGCTGTGCATTTTTCCAGTGCGGAGACCCATGTCTGCCCGTACTGCCTGGAAGAAGTCACCAAGAAAGACCCGCGCGGCGTGCAGATTTGCAAAGTGTGCAAAACCTGGCACCACCGCGATTGCTGGGAGATCACTGGCGTTTGCCAGGTGCCGCATCAATACGCAGAGTAAACGAGGAGATCCTATGGCTGAAACCGAAATCACGATCATCATGCCCAGCGGTGGGGCGCGCAAGGCCGAAATGCCGGACGACATCCCCATCCGCGACCTGGTCACCGAGCTGGCTTCGCTGCTGGAGCTGCCCACTGTAGGGCCAGACGGCCGCCCGATGGGCTACCGCCTGGACAGCAAGGCCCTGGGCCGTGAACTGAAGGAGGACGAGACCCTGGCTACTGCCGGCGTGCCTGCCGACGACCGCCTGATCCTGACCGCCGACATCACCGCCGGCGCCGTCGGCACGGAAAGCCCGCGTCTGCGCCGCCTGAAAGCCGACCACACCCGCATGCAGGAGCTGGCGGCTCAGAGCGACTTTATCGACTTCAAGGCGCTTTCCGAGCGGCCAGGCCTGCCGCCGGAAAAATACATCGTGACCTACACCTGCAAAGGCATCGTGGGCGTTGACCGTTCCGGCACGCCCAAGTTTGGCGAACGCCACCAGGTGGAGATCTATCTGCACAACCAATACCCGCAGCGTTGGCCGGGGATGAAGTGGCTGACCCCGGTCTGGCATCCCAACATCAACCACCTCAACGGCACAGTCTGTGTGGACGCTGCCTGGTGGACGGCCAGCCGCTCGCTGGACCGCCTGGTGTTGATGATCGGCGAGATGGTGCAGTACAAGAACTTCCACGACGATCCCACCAAACCGCCATTCCCCTGGGATCCGGAGGCCGCCCGCTGGAGCCGGGAATACCGGCGCCGCAACCCACGCGCCTTCCCGGTGGATGCGCGCGAGTTGCTGCGCCCAGAGCGGGTCCGCATCAAGGACAAGCCCAAAACCAAGCCGCGCATTCGCCTCAAATAGTGGTTCCCGGCAGCATGCTGCCGTTGATTGCCAAGAAGAACTTGAAAGGAGTTAGACATGGCAGAGATCCCTGTAACCGTAGTATTGCCCTCGGGGGGCAGCCGTTCCGCCGATGTGCCCGATGACGTGGAGGTCAAGGACCTCATCCCGGAATTGGCCACTTCACTGGAACTGCCCACCACCGGCCCGGACGGCCGCCCGATGGGCTACCGCTTGGACAGCAAGGCCCTGGGCCGCGAGTTGAAGGACCAGGAAACCCTGTCTGGCGCCGGCATCCCCGCCGAAGACCGGCTGATCATGACCGCCGACGTCACCGCCGGGTAATGACTTGGCCTGGGCAGGGCTGGCAAAACAGCCCTGCCCAGACGCCTGCTTTTTGCTTATGACCCACACCAACATCTCCCCACTGGTAGCGGCTCAGGCGCCCCGCCCGGCGCGTCTGCCGCTGGAGCGCGCCCAGCGCTGGCTGGCCGAGGGTGAGCCGGATGCTGCGCCGCACACTCAGGTCTTCATGACCCAAACTGCCTTCCAGGCCATCCACCGTCACGCCAACACCGACTTGGATAACGAAGTAGGCGGCTGGTTGGCGGGGCGGCACTGTCAGGATCCGGACACGGGTCAGCCTTACCTGGTGGTGGAGGCGCTCCTGCCCGCCCAGCAGGTGCGCTCGGGCAGCACCTTCCTCACTTTCACACACGACAGCCAGGTGGCCATGCTGGCCGCCCTGGAGGAGCGCTACGCCAACAAGCACATTGTGGGCTGGTACCACACCCATCCGCGCATGAGCGTTTTTCTCTCCGGTTACGACCTTTGGCTGCATCGGCACTTTTTCCCGCATCGCTGGCAGGTAGCGCTGGTGGTGGAACCGCACAGCCACACCGCGGGCTTCTTTATTCGAGACAAAGAGGGCAACTTGAACGCCCAGCAAGGCTACGGTTTTTACGAGCTCTTTAACCGCAAATCCCACCCGGTGGTGGACTGGAAGAATTTACACCAGCCACCGGCTTCAGACAAAGGCCAAGCCAAGGCCGCTCAGGAGGCAGAAGAATGAACCGCTACACCCGTCTGTATTACTACAGCCTATTGGGCGCCATTGGCGGCCTGATCGGCTGGCAGGCCAGCAATCTGCTCGGCCTTTCGTTCGTGCAGAATCTTTATCTCAGCGAAGTCGTCGTTGGGGCGCTGATCGGCCTGTGCATCGGCGCCCTGATCGGCCTTAGTGAGGGCCTGGCCGCCCGCAGCCCGCTCTACGGCCTGCGGGCCGGGCTGATCAGCGGGCTGCTCGGCGCCCTGGGCGGCGCGGCCGGGCTGCCGCTGGCCGAATATGCCTTCCAAAGCCTGGGCGGCGAAGCCTGGACGCGTGCGCTGGGTTGGGCCATCTTCGGCGCCTTTATCGGCGCCGGCTTGGGTTTCAGCAGCGGGTCCCAGCTGTGGAAGCCGATCCTGGGCGGCCTGCTGGGTGGCGCGGTCGGCGGCTTTTTGCTGGAGTTCGCCCGCCAGCGCTTTGCCGACCCATTGATGGGCAAGGCGGCCGGCCTGGGCCTGCTCGGCGCGGCGGTGGGCGCTTTCATTGCCCTCATTGTGCTGCTGCTCTCCAAAGCCTGGCTGGAAGTGGTTACGGGCAAGATGAAGGGCACGGAATTCGTGCTGGACAAGTTCATTCACGCCAATGGGCCTTCGGCCTATATCGGCTCAGATGCGCTCAAGGCAGACATCGTCCTGCCTGATCCGGATATTGCCCCACAACATGCCCTGCTCAAAGGCGCAGACACGCACATGACGCTCAAGGATATGAGCAGTCAGGGCACTTTTATCAACAACCGCCGGATCGAAGTCGCCAATCTAAAAGACGAACAGGCCATTCGGATCGGCAATACCCAAATGGTCTATCACGAAAAGAGGTAACCCATGAAGACACTTCGCCTCTCCATCACGCTTTTGGCTGTCTTGGCCCTTTTGGGGACTGCGGCCTTCGCACCCCTGGCCCAGGCCGAGGAGAACATCCGCGTCACCCAGGTGGATACCAGCCAATTCCCGCGTGTCACTGTCTACGTCTCCGCCACGGACGCGGCCGGCAATCCGTTGCCGGTGGACCCCAACCGCATTCAGCTGGCCGAGAATGGCCAGCCCATCCCGCTGGACCGCATTGAAGGCATTGGCGATGTGGGGGCACTGACCACCATGCTGGTCATGGATGTCTCCGGCAGCATGGACACGGCTGGCAAGCTGGATGCAGCCAAAGCGGCCGCACACCAGTTCATTGACCGTATGCGCCCCGGCGACCAGGTGGGCCTAATCGCTTTCAACACGCAGATCGAAACCGTGCAGCCCATCACCAGCGACCAGGAAGCCCTGCGCGCCGCGGTGGACAGCCTGACTGCCGGCGATGACACCGCCATGTATGACGCGCTCATGGCAGCCGTGGAGCAGTTGGAGGCCGAGAGCGGCCGCAAAGCGATCATTGTGCTGACCGATGGCATGGACAATTCCAGTTCCGCCAATACCGACACGGTCGTCAATCGCATCGGCCCCATGGGGCTCTCCATCTCGGCGGTGGGCCTTGGTTTGCCGGGGCAGGGCGGCGCCATGGCGGGTATTAATCAGCCGCGCTTGCAGGACCTGGCCGATAGGGCTGGCGGCCTGTATGGCTACGCTGAAGACGAGGACAGCCTGACCACCCTATACAGCAGCTACGCCACCGCGCTGCAGAGCGAGTACGCCATCACCTACACCTCGCCGGCCACCCTGCGTGATGGGGTCAACCGCGCCCTCAGCGTTTCGCTGGCTTCGTCGACGGGTGCCTCAGGCAGTGACACGGCCGCCCAGTACAACCCCGGTGGCCTGGTGCCAGAGGTGGCCCAGCCCGCCTCTTGGACGCTGTTTGCTGCCGTCATCCTGATCCTGGTTGCGCTGGTGGCTGTGCCCATGCTGTGGGGCAGCCTGCGGAGCAATCTTGCCCCCGCCTCTGGTGGAAGCGGTGGCAAAGTCCGCTTGAAAAAGCCGGCCAATGTGCGCATCAAGCTCAAATAAAGAAAAGCCCCGTCAGGGGCTTTTCTTTTTCGGCTGGAGCGCTTGCCAGCCGGGCAGGGCCAGCACCACGCTGGCCGCCAGGAACAGATAAGCCCCGCACAGTTCCAGGGTTTCTTCTATCCAATAATCCCAGTCCTCACCGGTGGGGTGCAGCATGCTGATGTTGTCTTTGAACGAGATCAGATAACGGTCCATCGCCTGGGCGAAAACAATGATCAGCACGGCAGCCACTACGTAGATATAGGCCGGGTGGGTTTGGAAGAAGGTTTTGCGAAAGCGGTCCAGCCAGTTGCCCAAGCGGGTCAATCTGCCGGATGCCGCCAACAAGACCAACCCGGTCACGCCACTGGCCGCCAACAGCCACAGCAGGGGGGCGGCCAGGCGTTGCACCAGCACGACCTTGTCTGGTGCCGAGTCCAGCGGCGCCCAAGCCACAAAGGCCAGCCCGGCCAGCGCGGCCAGCCAAAGGGCGGCGGGCAACAAGCGGCGGCTGATCGCTTTCGAAGTCAGCCAGCCAGCAAACCAGGGCTGCCGCCACAGCCACAGGGGCAACAGCCCGCCCGCCAGCAGTCCGCCCACCAGCAGCAGGCGCGTGGCGGAGTAGCCCAATAACAGGCTGCCCTTGGCATCTGCAGGCAGTGAGAGCAGGTAGACGATGCCAAACAAAGACAAAGCCAGGAAGAAGCCCAGGTGCAGGTTGGACAGGGCCTTGGTTCGCTTGGCCAACAGCCAGTACAGCCCAATAAAAAGCAGCCAGACGACCAGGATCGCTAAAACGCTCAGCAGCAGCTGGCCGCCCAATTCAAAATGCCAACCGGCATCGGCCAGCTCGATTTGAATGACCTCATTCAACACCCCCACGAAATTGTGCAGGTCGTAGACCGGCACATTGTGCCGCTCCCAGGTCAGCGGCTGCACTGCGCCGCTTTCCACCCCATAGGATGATTCTTCCAGAAACGCAAACAAACTGATCAGCGGAATGGGCAAGTAAGTCCACAGCTGTTTGCGGCGCAGCAAAAGCAGCACAAGCGCGCACAGGATCGTGGCCACCAGATAGGTCGGTGGGCTCATCGGCTCCGGGGCGGGCAGGGAGCCCGGTAGAAAGCTAAACAACAGCAGGCAAGCGGCCAAAATGGCCAGAACCATGCCGATGTGCACGAGGGGGTTTGTCACTTTCATGCGGGTTCCTTTGAACTATCGTTTATTGTCTTGAAATGCCGTCCAGCCAGAAAAAAGAAGACCGCCCCCAGCATTTCAAAGACCTCCTCCGTCCACAACCCCCACAGAGGGATGTGTTCAGCCGGTGGTATCCATTGGTTGAGCGGGATGACCTCACGGTCGATCAGCTGGGCCACCAGAATTAGCGCCAGCGCAAAGCCGGCATAGAAATAGGCGGGTTCACTTTCCAGCCAGTTCAGCGCATCTCGCAGCCAGGCGCCTAGGGAGCGGCGGAAGTGCCCGCGCCAAGCCATGATGCTCAGCCAGGCCAGCCCGGCTGCCGCCAGCAGCCACATGGCGACTGGCGTCACCCGGGCCAGGCGCACCTGCGCATCTGGCAGGAAGACAAAGGTCGCCTGCACCTGATAGGCCAAGCCAGCCAGCACCAGCGCGGCAGCCCACAGGGCAACCTGCTGGCCGCGGCGGCCGGTCAGCCAAGCTGCCAGCTTGGCTTTTAGCGGCTGCCAGCCGGTGCGGCGGGCCAGGCACAAAGGCAGGGCGGAGGCAAGCAAAATGCCGGCTATGGTGGAGAGCCTTGCTATGGAATAGCCGCCCCACACGGCCGTACGCTCATCTGCAGGCAGCGCCAGCAGCCAGCCAGCCGCCGCCAGGCCCAGCAGCAGCCAACCGGTTGGCGTCCAGCGTACGATCCGGTCTTGGCGTTCCGTCTCCTTGGATAGTTGCAAACCCCAGGCGAACAAAAAGCCGCCCAAGATCAGGGCGCCATCCAGAAACAGGAACTTCATAAATTCAGCGGCCTGCCAGTTCTTTTCTGCCAGCCACAGGCTCAGCAGTTCCTGTCCCAGGCCGAAGGCATTGTGCAGATCACGCACCTCGGTGTTGTAGCGCGTGGAATAAAACGGCTGGATGTCAAATACTTCGCTGCCGTAGCCGCTCTCATCCAATAAGGCCAGCAGGCACAGCAAGACGATCGGCCCATACAACCATTTGCGCCCTTTGGGCAATTTTAGCCAGGCCAGCAGGCATACCAGAAGCGCTATCGCATAGACAAAAGGACTGATGTCTTCGGGGTGCGGTAAGCGGTCTGCGAATAGTGTGTAAAGGCTGAAGCCTGCGGCGGTGATCAGGGCGCAGTGAACCAGCAGTTTGCGAAAAGGCGTTTTTGTCATCAGGCGTTCTTGTTCGCCCGACTTTCGGCCAGGGCGTCCAAAATATACCCGGGTAGCAGCCAAAGCAACAGGCGGAACAGCAAAACCGAACTGAGCGCATGGCGCACGATGCCGGCTGCATCACCGTGTATGCTCACAAACAGGGTACCTACGGAGCCCAGGAAGAACAGCCAGAACAGTAAAGCCAGGCCAATCCGGGTCCTGTTGCCCCGCTTGACGGCCAGCCAGAGCAGCACCCCCAGCTGGAGGACCACCAGCCATACGATCAAGCTGTCGGTCGGGTGCAGCAGGTCGCCCAGGTAAACCAGGAAGGCCGGCGTAACTTCCGTGTCTCGGCGGAAGAAAGGCTGGGCGTTCTCCGTGAAGGCGTGCTGGGTGTCCTCGACGAATTCCTGCAGCGCCCACTGCGGGTGGCTGGCCAGGAAGGCCATATAGCTTTGCGTGCCGTTCTGTTCCGTCCAGCGCACCAGATCGCTTAGGTTGAAAAGCGAAAGCTCCGTCAGGTTGCCGCCCACTTCGGCCAGCAATTCTTCAGACACGGGCAGACCGCGCGCTTCAAAGAAGGCGCGGTGCTCCGCTACCGGCAGGACGCGGTCCAGCAGATTGTTGAAGAACGGGTTGATCCAGCGGCCGCTCTGCTGCGCCAGGCTGGAGGCGGTCACGAACAGCAGCACTAGAGCCAGCCCAAGCCCGGCCAGGGCTGCCGTGGGCAGCTGGCTGCGGTCTGGCTGCCAGAACCGCATGGCGATCAGGGCCGCCACAAAGGCCGGCAGCATGTAGTTGTTGGTGTCGCGCGCAAACACCCACAGCACGGTGATCAGCAGCCATAACGCTCCCAGGGCCAGCCGTTTGCCGCGCCCGGCAGGCTTTGCAGCCCCCAATGTGCGCATGAGTTCGATGGATACAGCCAGCAAAGCCACCAGCAGTGAGATCGCCAGCGGTTCGGAGAGCATCACATAGTCCCATTCCACTACTTGCGGGCTTAAGCCGAACAGCAGCACTAAACCGGCGGCCAGGTACTGCAATGGCGGTGTCTCAATACTGCGGAAAACCGCCCAAGCCAAAGCCACCCAAGCCAGCGTGGCCACCATCGCCTGCAGAGTGGTGATGCGCTCAAAGCCGGGCTGCCAGACCAGCGGCGGGTGCAGCTGGTCACCCGGGCTGCTGATGTTGGTGATCTGGTAACCGCTGTCAGGCTCCAAAGCCTGGTAGGCCCAGGCAATTGTAGGCTGTTGGATGGACGTGAAAAATCTCAGAGAGGGGAAACCCAGCTGACCTGCCTCCCCGTACCGGTCACTGTCGTAGTTGGAGACAGACAGGCTCAGGTGCGGGTACTGGCTTATCCGCAGCCATAGGGCCAGTGCAACCAGCGCCAGGAAGCCCAGTAACTTTGCATTCAACTTCATCTGGCCTGCCTCAGCCGCCAAGCGGCAAACAGCAGGAAGGGCGGCATCAACTCCAGTGCATACAGGCGGGGCAGTTCAGGGCTGGGCACCGCCCAGGCAAAAGCCAGCAAGCCGAGCGCTAGCAAAGCCAGAAGGCCTGCCCAGAGGTTGGGCGCCCCTTGGCTGCGGGTCAGCCACAGGCCTGCGCCCACCGTCGCCAGCCCGTACAGATTTAGCGCCAGAGCCAGCCAGCGTGTGGGGCGGTTGGTGGCCAGCAGGTCGCCCAGCTGGCTGTAGATCGGCTGGGCTGGGGCATACCAGGTTTGCGCCTGGGTCAGTTGGGTGCTGAGGGCCGGCCCCAGAGCCACGGCGGAAACAGCCAGCAGGGCGGGGGTCAGCTTCCTCAGCAGGCTGTTTCCGGGCAGTACTAGGTTGGTGTAGCCGTGGCCCAGCCAGGCGACCAGCAGCATGCCGCGGCCCCAATAAAACAGCTTCACCAAAGTCTCATTGAGTTCGAAGCGCAGCCCGATCTGGATGCCCAGCAAGAGCGCCAAAGCCAAGAGGCCGCTGCCCAATAGAGACTGGCTGGGGTCACTTTGTGATCGGGCTTGTTGCAGGATCAGGGCGGCAAACCCGCCGGCGAACACCAGGGCCAACAGTAGCCAATAGTCAGGCAGCATGGCGGCGATTCTAGCACTTTCGCTGGTACATCTGATGCTTTTCTTACATGCGCAATAGGGAAGCTGGGTACAATACCTGAGCACTAATATTCTTCCGTCAATTGAGGAGCACTATATATGGAAAGAACTGGTTTATTGCAGCTGGGGGGCAAGGACGTGACTGTCATTGGTCCCGACATTGAAGTCGGCCAGAATGCCCCGGAATTCACCGTCCACGACCACGACTGGAACCAAGTGAAGGCGCTTGAGAGCACGCAGGGCAAGGTGCGCATCATCGCCTCTCTGCCTTCGCTGGCCACTGGCGTTTGCGATGCCGAGACGCGCCGTTTTAATGAAGAAGCGGCTGCCTTGGGCGACGATGTGGTCATCTACGGCATCAGCGCCGATCTGCCGTTCTCGCTGAAGAGCTGGTGCGCCGCCAGCGGTGTCGACAAGGTCAAGGTCGTTTCCGATGCCTACGACACCAACTTCGGCGAGAAGTACGGCGTGCTGGTCAAAGAGCGCCGTATCCTGCGCCGCGCCGTCTTCGTCCTGGACAAAGAGGGCAAGGTGGTTTATTCCGACTATATGGCTGCCTTGGGAGACTCGCCGGACTTTGAGGCCGTGCTGGCCGCCGCCCGTGGAGCGCTCTAGGCGATCAGCATGCGCCGGGGCGAGCTGACCATTCGGCAGTCTTCCACTTCCTGGAGTGAACCCCAGGAAGTGCATTTCCGCGTCACCACGGTGACGCGGCAGTGGAAGTCCCGGCCGCACCTCTGGCGTCCACCTACGGACCTGCAGGAAACTGACAAGACCTTAGTCGTACGCATGGAAATCGCCGGGATGCAAGACGCCGAACTGCACATTGCGGTGGAGGGACGCCAGCTGGCTTTGTACGGGCTGCGCCAGCCGCCCAGCCAGCAAGGCGCCTATCACCAGCTCGAAGTGCGCTATGGGGATTTTCTCTCCGTGCTGGACCTGCCTGCCGAAGTGGACAGTGACCACATCACCGCAGAATACGCCGACGGCTTTTTGTTGGTCACCTTGCCTAAGGCGGGCAGCCGCTAATGCCTTTTGACTGGTGGGATGACTTGAACCCCGATTGGGAATGGAACGAGGCCAATAGCGAGGCGGAGCTGTATGAAGTCTTGCTGGGGCCAACTGTGACCAAGGTCGTACCCGGTAAAGACGACGCCGATCCCAGCGGGGATGGCCAAACCGAGGGCACGGAAGTGCCGGCGGAACTGCCCATCCTGCCGCTGCGCGGCGTGGTGGTCTACCCGCAAACTGGTGTGCCGCTGACGATTGGGCAGCCACGCTCCATCCGCCTGGTGGACGATGCCGTCTCTGGCAGCCGCCTGGTGGGCCTGGTCGCTTCCAAGGACCCTGAAAAAGAAAACCCTGGGCCGGAAGACCTGTATCGTGTGGGCACCTTGGCCTCGGTGCATCGCCTCTTCCGTTCCCCAGACGGCACCATCCGCTTGCTGGTTCAGGGGCTTTCGCGCATTCGCATCGGCGAATTCGTGGCCAGCGAACCGTACCTCAAGGCCAAAGTCGAGGCCTACCCGGAGACCAGCGAGCAGAACCTGGAAATCGAAGCGCTGGCCCGTAGTGTGCGCAGCCAGTTCGAACGCATTGCCGAACTGATTGGCAGCATCCCCCAGGAATTGATTTCCTCGATCTTGGAGATTGAGAACCCGCTGCAAACGGTCTATCTGATCGCCAATTTGCAGCGCATGGACCTGGCAGATGCCCAGCAGGTCTTGGAATACGACTCGCTGCGTGACAAACTGCAAAAACTGGTCGAATTTCTGACCCGTGAAATCGAAGTGCTTGAAGTCGGCCAGCGCATTCAGAATGAAGCGCGTTCCGAGATCGAGGGCATGCAGCGCGATTACTTCCTGCGTGAGCAGCTCAAGGCCATTCAGCGCGAGCTGGGCGAAACCGATGAGACCGCCGCCGAAGTGGAAGAGCTGAGCAAGAAGATTGATGCGGCCAAGATGCCTGAAGAGGCGGATAAACAAGCCCGCCGTGAGCTCGACCGGCTCTCCAAGCTGAATACCGCGGCCGCTGAATACGGCGTAATTCGCACCTATCTCGATTGGCTGGTGGCGCTGCCCTGGTCCAAGTCTTCAGACGACAACTTGGATATCGTTCACGCTCGCAAAGTGCTCGACCGTGACCATTTCGGCCTCAGCGACGTCAAAGAGCGCATTTTGGAGTACTTGGCTGTGCGCAAGCTGCGCCACGAACGCGCTGGCGAGCTGGGCAAAACCACACGCAAGGACACGCTGCGTCGCGAACGGGAAGGGGTGATCCTGTGCTTTGTCGGCCCGCCTGGCGTCGGCAAGACCTCGCTGGGCCACTCCATCGCCCACGCGCTGGGGCGTGAATTTGTGCGCATTTCGCTGGGCGGCGTGCGTGACGAAGCCGAGATCCGCGGCCACCGCCGCACCTACATCGGCGCTTTGCCCGGCCGCATCATGCAGGCCCTGCGCCGGGTGGAGACGCGCAACCCGGTCTTCATGCTCGACGAAGTTGACAAGTTGGGCAACGATTTCCGCGGCGACCCGTCCTCCGCTTTGCTGGAGGTGTTGGACCCCGAACAGAACAACGAATTCCGCGACCATTACCTGGAAGTCGCCTTTGACCTCTCGCAGGTCATGTTCATCACCACCGCCAACTCGCTGGAATCGATCCCCGGACCGTTGCGCGATCGCATGGAGATCATTCGTCTCTCGAGCTACACCGAGAACGATAAGCTGGCCATCGCCAAAGGCTACTTGGTGCCTCGCCAACTGGCCGAGAACGGTCTACGCAAGGGCGAGGCCAAGTTCAGCCCCCAAGCGCTGCGCAGCCTGATCCGCTCTTACACTCGCGAGGCGGGCGTGCGCAATCTGGAGCGCCAGATCGGCGCGGTGTGCCGCAAAGTGGTGACCAAGATCGCCGAAGGCGTGGTGAAATCCGTCAGTATCACCCCTGAGTTGGTGCGTGAATACTTAGGCCCACCCAAGTTCTACCACACCGAAGATATTGCCAAGCGCACCGCCATGCCTGGCGTGGTGACTGGCCTGTCTTGGACGCCGAGTGGCGGCGATGTGCTCTTCATCGAAGCCACGCGTATGCCGGGCAGCAAGGGTTTCCAGCTTTCCGGCCAGCTGGGTGATGTGATGCAAGAGTCGGCTAAAGCTGCCTTGTCCTTCGTGCGTTCCCGGGCGGAGAAATTGGGCATCGACGCTGACTTCTTCCAGAAGACCGACCTCCACTTGCATGTGCCGGCGGGTGCCCAGCCAAAGGACGGCCCCTCGGCCGGCGTCACGATGGTGACCGCGCTGGTTTCGCTGCTCACCGGCCGGCCGCTCAAGCCGCATGTCAGCATGACCGGCGAAATTACGCTGCGCGGCCAGGTCATGCCAGTCGGCGGCATCAAAGAAAAGGTCCTGGCTGCCCACCGTGCTGGCATCAGGACCGTGATCCTGCCTGAACGCAACCAGGTCGACCTGGAAGAGCTGCCCAAAGAAGTGCGTGACAAAATGACCTTCCATTTCGTCCGCACCATGGACGAAGTGTTGGAGTTCGCACTGGTAGCCCGACCAGCCAAACCCGGCCGTGAGCAGGCCAATGGAGCCAAACGCAAGCCCAGCACCGCGCCTGCGTCCCATGCCTAAGCACATCGTTTTACTGGAAGACGAACCGCTGTTGCTTGAACTGCTGCAGCAGGTTCTCCTCTTGGAAGGTCACCAGGCGACCTGCCTGAGCGACCCTCAAACCCTCATTGAAGTTCTGCGCGCCGAAAAACCCGATGCCCTACTGCTGGATGTAAACTTGCAAGACGGCAATGGATTGGATTTGCTGGGTAAGATACGCGCAGACCACAACCTCAAAAACCTGTTCGTGATCCTTTCTTCCGGCATGGATTACCGGCAAAATGCCCACCAGGCTGGCGCGAACGCATTTTTGATGAAACCATATTCCCCCGGCGCCTTGCTAGACCTGTTAGAGTCTCAAGGGGTACAGGGAGGCTAGAGTATATTTATGTGGCCTAAAAACCTACTACAAAAGAAAACAGAAGCAAAAAACAACGACAACCCACACCCGTCCATGAACTGGTATTCCATGGACTTGCACATTCACACCCCGGCATCTAGCGATTATCAGAATCCCGAAGCCAGTTATCTGGACATTTTGCGCAGGGCTGAGGCGCGTGATCTGGATATCATCGCCCTGACCGACCATAACACCGTGGCGGGCTGCCGGGCCATGGAAGCGGAGATGGAGCAGCTGCGCTTGCTGCGCTCGCTCAACCGCATCCTGCCCGAAGAGGAACAGCGCCTGCAAGAATTTGAACGCCTGGTCGGCAAAGTGCTGGTTCTGCCGGGCTTTGAATTCACCGCCACCTTCGGTTTTCACATCCTGGGCATTTTCCCGCCTGATAAATCGCTGCGTGAGCTGGAATACATCCTCCTGGATTTGAATGTTCCTGCCAACCAACTGGAGGATGGTTCGGTCACGGTGGGCGCCTCTGCGGATGTGCTCACCGCCTATCATGCCATTCATGAGGCCGGCGGACTGGCGATTGCCGCCCATGCCAATTCCAGCAATGGCGTCGCCATGCGCGGCATCAAGTTTGGCGGCCAAACCAAGATTGCTTATACCCAGGACCTGCACTTGCACGCCTTGGAGATCACAGATCTGGAAAAACGCGGGCGCTTTTCCACGGCGGCTTTCTTCAGCGGCAGCAAACCCGAATACCCGCGGCGCATGCACTGCATTCAAGGCTCAGATGCCCATCGCTTGGACAATGATCCCGTGCGCCGTGCCAACCTGGGCATCGGCGGGCGTGTCACGGAAGCCCTGCTGCCGGAACGCAGCTTTGCGGCCTTAAAAGAGCTATTTGAGGGCAATGACTTTGCTCGCACCCGCCCCCGGGTGGGCAAGCGTCAGACCAAGGACAAAGAGCCCGCTTTCGATTTCGTGCAAGCCGCCCGTGAAGAGGGCAGCAACATCGTGCAGGAATTCCATGAGAGCCTGCGCGGGGCACGCCTCAATGATGTGATTGCGGATGTATGCGCCTTCGCCAACACCAACGGCGGTTCGTTGTTCATTGGCGTCAGCGACGACCCGCGCCGGCCGGTGGCCGGGGTGCGCGTGGCTGGCATGGCCGTGCGACGCCTGGAGAAAGAGATCAGCCAGCGCATCAGCCCGGAACTGCATTGCACGGTGGATGTGCACAAATCCGGCGGCAAGGACATCATCCGTATCCTGGTGCCGCGCGGGGATGAACGGCCGTACGCCATTGATGACAACAAGATCTATATTCGCTCCGAGGCGGAAACCGGCCTGGCCGTGCGCGATGAAATCGTGCGTCTGATCGCCAAGCAGGCTGAGCCTGAACCGGCGCCCCCGGCACGTGAAGAGCGCGGAGGGCGCAAGACGGGCCGCAATGGCGCGGCCACCAAGCCGCCCGCCACCCGCAGCAAACCGGCGGCGGCTAAGCCGGCCCGGCCGCGCCCAGAGGCGCCACCCCCGGCAGAAGACGCGCCGCGCACGGGTGTCGAAGTCGTCAGCATGGAGCAGCGCGATGGCGCCTCGTATTACGTGGTGCGTGACCTGCGCAACGGCATGGTGGTCAACAACGTCACCGAAAAATCGGCCCGCAAGTTGTGGCACTACGCCATCAAGGCCTATGCTGAACTACAGCCGAACCCGTCTGCGGATTGGCGCGGCAACTTCGGCTTGTTAAAAGCCCATACCCAGTATAAGCAGCGGCGTTTTGACCTGGTGCAGCGCGTGGATGGTGATCTGCGTTACTACTTCGGCGTCACCGAAGATGGCATTCATGGACCGTGGACGCAATTCGTGCCGCAGGATGGGCCGGCCCCGGAAGAGCCCGAACACTAATTGCCTAGCGAATACACATCCCCATAGCGCCCGGTGAACAATAGACGTAAGACCAGGTGCTGCGCCATTTCATCCGGCGTGGGCACCTGGTCTTTGTAATCCAGGTCGCGTTCAAACCAGATCAGCACGGCCTGCTCGTCCTGCTTGGGCCACTCCGCAAAGCTTTGGATGGCTAAGGCCGCGTCTTCGCCCAAGTCCACTTCATAGCGCGGCAGGCGCCGGATCCATTGGCGCAGGTAGAACCAAGCGGCGGCTTCGTTATTGCTGTACACCACCACATCATCCTCAAAGGGCTCGGATTGCAAATAGGCCACAATGTCGGACTGGCGGATGGTGCGCGTATTGTACAGGTTATAAAAGCTGACGTCGCCTTCACGCAGTGACGCGCGCACATAGGCTTGCACCCGATACACCGGTAGCAGCATCACGAACGCCAGTGCGGTCAACAGGAGTCTGCGGTCTGTCTGCGGAAGCATCCGCTGCAAGACTGTGAAGGCCAGCACGAGGAACATGGGCAGCAGCAGCACATGCAGTCGCTGGCTGCCGGGTACGCGGTGTTCACTGGTACTGATGGTGAAGATCAGCACTCCGGCGTAGACCAGGAACATCACCAGTGAGGGCAGCACAGCATGGCTTTGCAGGTCCGCCAGCAGGGAGGGGATGCGCTTGCGGCCCGCTGCCAGCAGGCCGGCAAGCGCGACGATCAGCACCAGGGCCACTGCCGGGCCGTTTGTCCAGCTAAGCGGCACAAACCAGCCGCCTATTTTTTCGAAGAGCACCAGGAAATTCGTCCAGGCCTCGGCGGGGCGGTGTGTGCCCAGCAGTGTGCCGCTGTTGGGCAGATTGAAGAGCAGCGCCCAAGCGGCGATTGGTGCGCTGGCGGCCAGGCCAAAGCTTGCCGCCCGCGCCAAGGCAGCTGGCCAGTTCGGCCGCCAAGCCAGCAGCACCAGCAGGGCGCCCCCGGCGATCAACAACACTCCGGCGTAACGCAGGAAAGTGCTGGCGATGGCCAGGGCTACCATGGCAGTAAACTGTGCCGGTTGGCGTTTTTCCACGTAGCCCTGTGCCACCAACAAGAAGCCCAACAAGCACGCCGCAAACAGTGGGTCTGAAGCGATGTTGGCGCTCACTTCAATGAAAGGCAGCGAGCTGGCCACCAGCAGGCTGGCGGCCGCCGCCCAGCCCTTGCTGGGCAGGCTGCGCTCAAAGAGCCGGCCGCTGAGCAGGATGATGGCGCCAAAACACAAGACATTAAGAATTTGACTGCTGACCAGAACCTCTGTCTTCAGCAGCCTGCTGGTGGCAGCCAGCAGCAGGGGATACAGCGGCGGCCAATTGGTCAGCGGCCGGCCGAAATAATCCAACAAGCCCCGCCCCGCCAAAAGGCTTTCTGCCGTGGAGAGATAGCGAGCACCGTCCGTGGAAAGTCCGGGGCCGAATGTCGCTGTGGCCAGCCAGACCAAGGTCATGCCGAGCAGGCTGAGGCAAACCAGCAAAACGCGATATTGTCGGGAATTCATTGGCAGCATTGTAACTTGCCAGTTTTGTCAGGAACAAAATTGCGCAAGCTGGCGTTTAGTAAGTAAGATACTTGTGAAAGGACGGAATTTTAATTATGAAACTACGCATGCTTGTATTGTTATCTGCCTTGCTGCTCCTTCTGGCTGCCTGCGCCCCAGTAGCCGGGCAGGAACTGGCTGGCACCTCCTGGGTGCTGCAAAGCCTGGATGGCAACACTCAGGTGGGTGAAGCGCTTAGGGGCCAGCCGGTGACGATCAGCTTCGCTGATGAGACCCAGGTCAACGGCTCTTCTGGCTGCAACGGCTATGGCGGTAGCTACGAGTCAGACACGCGTGACGGCAGCCTGCTCTTCTCGCCGCTGGTATCCACGCTGATGGCCTGCCAAGAGGACATTATGGCGGTGGAGCAAAGCTTCTTTGCGGCTTTGCAAGCCGCCAGCGGCTATGAGGTCTCCGGCAATACGCTGACGATCACTTCCAACGAATACACCCTGGTCTTCACCCGCCAGTAAAGCACTCGAACAACAAAAAAAGAGCCTCGTATTTACGAGGCTCTTTTTTTTTTTGTTGTCAGAAATCTATGGCGCGGCCTGTGCAAAGGCGTTGTCACAGGCTGTGTTCGGCTCTTCGGCGGAGACGAAGGCTGCACCTCGGCGTACCAATTCCAGATTGACAAAGACGCCGTCTGCCACTACGTAGCGAGGCAGGCGGCCCCATTCATCGGTGTCTTGTTCGTCGCTGATCAGCATGACCTCTTTGCCAGCCACTAGTTGTGCGTTGACGTCCGTGGGCAGGTCACCCGAGTCGATGCCGATGTAGCGCACTTCCCATTCTCTGCCGTCTATGCGTACCATGATGGCGTCACCCGTGACGATCTCGGTGACAGTCGCCAGCACGCGCAGAGTGCTGTTGGGTACACACCCTGCGTCGCTGGGCAGTGGGGGCAGCAGCACGCCGCCCTGCACGCCCGGACCGTCTTGGGCGGGTTGGGTAGCCTCAGGCGCTTCTTCAACCGGGGCCTGGTTTTCGGCGTTTTGCTGTTCCATCAGCAGCGCCACCTGGGTGTTCACGGCATCCTGGTCTGCCTGACCGGAAGAGCCGCAAGCCGCCAGCAGCAAAGCGGCCAAAGCGAGTGTTAAAAAGGTTTTTGTCTTCATAGTTCCTTTATTTTAGCCAATCAAGATTAATCCCATTATAGCGAACCAAAATGAGGCCAAAATTACTGTTCAGGGGTGTAGGGCGCTTTGCCATGTTGGTCGCCTACGAAAGTGGGTAAGCCTGTATGGCCCAGCAATTGGCGGATGGCCTGTGCTTCGCCCAGATGGTACCAATAGTGATGCGTTGTGCGCCACAAGCGGGAGCCGATGCTCTCCTTGTAGGGTTCGCCTTTGTCGTTGAGTGTGTGCGTAACCAGGTCTTGGCTGGTCAGCGCGTCCAGCCAGGGGTCGCTGGCGGCCGTGACGGTATGCCAGCCCTCCCAAGCCTCTTCCAATGCGGGCACCGCCAACGGCGCGCCGCTGCCTTGGGCGCGCACACCCGGCGCCGGCATCAGCCCCTGGGCGTGGGTCAGCCAATAGAGCTGCTCCTGCCAGGCCAGATGGGCGATGATCCAGCTGATCGGGTTGAGCGGCTCAAACTGACGCGCGGCCTCCTCGGCGGTCACGTCTTTGAGGCCGCGCTCGAATTCTTTGCGGGTGAAACGCAGTTGCAAGACGAGAGGGTGGGGCATTGGATCCGGCTACGCCTCCCCGCTACGCGGGAACTCGCAGCACAGCACCAACTGCCGGGCCGCTTTGACTTCGTCCATGCGGCCGAACTTGGTGGTGTGCGGCGCGTTGCGCAGGGTGTCCGGCTCGCTGTGCGCTTCCTCGGCGATCTTGAGCATCGCCTCGGCGAAGGCGTCCAGGGTAGCCTTGTCTTCGGTCTCGGTGGGCTCAATCATCAGCGCCTCGCGCACGATCAGCGGGAAGTAGTTCGTCGGCGGGTGGAAGCCGTAGTCCATCAGACGCTTGGAAATGTCCAGCGCATGCACATCCGGCGTATCCGCCCAGCGGCCTTCCAGCACCACTTCGTGCATGCACGGGCGGTCGTAGGCCACCTTATAGGCGCCTTCCAGGCGGGCTTTGAGGTAATTGGCGTTCAGCACCGCGTGCTCGGCCACGGCTTTCAAGCCCTCAGCGCCTTGCATCAGAATGTAGGTGAAGGCGCGTACGTGCATGCCAAACTGGCCGTGGAAAGCCTTCAGCCGGCCGATGCTGTCTTTGGGCATCACCCAGTCGTACTCAGGGGCTTCTCCTTCACTGGCCTGTTGGGCAATGCCGGCAATTGGGCCGGGCAAAAAGTCGGCCAGGTGCTGCGCCACGCACACTGGACCGGAGCCGGGGCCGCCGCCACCGTGCGGAGTAGTGAAGGTCTTGTGCAGGTTGAGATGGATGACGTCAAAGCCCAGGTCGCCAGGGCGGCAGACGCCCAGCAGGGCGTTCATGTTGGCCCCGTCGCCATACACCAGACCACCGGCAGCATGCACTGCCTCAATCGCCTCAACAACCTGCTCTTCGAACAGTCCCAGGGTGTTGGGGTTGGTCAGCATGAATCCGGCCAGGGTGTCGTCGCACTCGGCTTTCAACGCTGCCAAGTCCACATTGCCGCGGCTGTCACTGGGGATCTCAACCACGCGGTAGCCGGACATGGCGGAGGTGGCCGGATTGGTGCCATGCGCCGAATCAGGGATCAGGATCTTGTTGCGTTTTGTGTCGCCGCGTTGTTGGTGGTAGGCGCGGATCATCATTACGCCGGCCAGTTCGCCGTGGGCGCCGGCGGCGGGTTGCAGGCTGCTGGCCGCCATCCCGGTGATTTCGGCCAGCCATTCTTGCAAGTGGTACATGATCGCCAGGCTGCCCTGCACCATTCCGGCGGGCTGCAGCGGATGGGCGTAAGCGAACCCGCTCAGCCGGGCAGTATCTTCATTGATGACTGGGTTGTACTTCATGGTGCAGGAGCCCAGCGGGTAGAAGCCGGTCAGGATGCTGTGGTTCAGCTGGGACAAGCGTGTGTAATGCCGCAGAGCTTCGAGCTCGCCGACTTCGGGCAGCGGCAGGTCTTTGCGCAGATGTACCTGGGGCAGTTCGGCCAGCGGCACATCCGGCGCGGGAAACTGGACGCCCTGGCGGCCGGGCGCGCCCAAGTCGTAAATCAACTCTGAATTCGAAGAATTTGGAAGCTCAGCCACGGCTTACCTCTTTCAGGCTTTCCACCAGGAAGTCGATCTCTTCTTTGCTGTTGACCTCGGTGACGGCCAGCAGGCTGCAATCTTCCAGGCCGGGGTAATCCGCGCCCAGCGCATAGCCGCCGATGATGCCGCGCTCCAGCAGGCGGCGATTCAATTCCGCGGCCGGCAGTGGGGCTTTGACCACGAATTCATGGAAGAAGGGCGTGTCGCCATACGCAAGCGAGAAACCCTTCAGCTTCCCGATCTGCGCCGCGGCGTAATGCGCTTTGTGGTAGCAGCTCTCCGCCACCTGGCGCAGGCCTTGCTTCCCCAGCAGGCTGGTGTAGACCGTGGCCGCCAGCATCATCAGGCCCTGGTTTGTGCAGATGTTGGAGCTGGCTTTCTCGCGTTTGATGTGCTGCTCACGTGTGCTCAGCGTCAGCACATAGCCGCGTTGGCCGCGGTTGTCCAGCGTCTCGCCCACCAGGCGGCCCGCCAGGCTGCGCACGTACTCTTGCTTGGTCGCCAGAATGCCCAGATACGGCCCGCCGAACGACAGCGGGATGCCCAAGGGCTGCCCTTCGCCGGTGACGATATCCGCTCCGAATTCGCCGGGCGGGCGCAGCAGGCCCAACGCGGTGGGGTTCACCGAGACGGCCAGCAGCGCGCCTTTGGCGTGCGCCGCGGCGGCCAGGGCGGTGTAATCGTAGATGCGTCCGAAGAAATCTGGATAGGCCACCGCCACCAGGCTGGTGTCTTCATCGATCAGCTCGATCAACGCTTCAGGCCCAGCGCTCAGGTCCAGGTCTTCGCCCAGCAGTTGCACATCAGAGCCGTGCTCGTAGGTGTGCACGGTGGCGCGGTACTGCGGGTGCAGGCCCGGCGAAAGGATGACTTTCTTGCGGGCGCCGCGCTGGATGACGCGGGCCATGTTGACCGCTTCGGCCAGCGCCGTGGCGCCGTCGTAGTGCGATGCGTTGCTGACTTCCATGCCGGTCAGCGCCACGATTAAACTTTGGTATTCGAAGATGGCTTGCAGGGTGCCCTGCGAGATCTCGGGTTGATAAGGGGTGTAGGCGGTGTAGTACTCGCCGCGGCGCAGAATGCTGTCCACCCCGGAAGGAATGTAGTGGCTGTAGGCACCCGCACCCAGGAAGCTGACCAGGTCGTAGGTGCTGTCGTTGGCCGCGGCAATGCTTTCCAGCTCGCCGCGCGCTTCCATTTCGGTCAGCGGCTCCGGCAGATTCAGCTTGGGGTAGCGAGCCTTGGCGGGGATCCCGGCGAATAGCTGGCTGACCTCGGCCACGCCGATGGTCTTGAGCATCTCTGCCCGCTCAGCCTCGGTATGTGGGATGAAGGAGCCGGCGTAGCCGGTTTTGGTGGCTTTGCTCACGCCTGGCGCTCCTGGCAGAAGGCCTCATAGGCTGCCGCATCCATCAAGCCATCCAGCTGAGTTGCATCCCTGATCTTGATCTTGGCCAGCCAGGCCGCGCCGTAGGGATCGCTGTTGATGCTTTCGGGCTGGGTGGGCAGTTGGGCATTGGTCTCCAGGATTTCGCCATCCACCGGCATGTAAACGTCCGCGGCTGCCTTTACTGATTCGACGCTGGCGAAGCCGGCGCCTTTGGCGATCTGCTGGCCGGGCGCGCCGCTGAACTCGACATACACGATGTCAGACAGTTGGTCCTGAGCATAGTCGGTCAGGCCCACGACCCCGCTATCGCCCTCTACACGAATCCACTCATCGTTGGTGGTGTACTTCAGTTCCGCGGGAAAGTTCATATCAGTCCTCCGTCGCCCTGTGGCGACAAACAAAAAGGCGCACACAAACGGTGTGCGCCTCTGTATTGGCCCTGAGAGATTCATATTTTTCCACCGCTTCTTTTGCGAGAGCAGTATCAAAATACTTGCACCATCGGGTTTGGCGATTTCCGCCGCCAAATTTCCAGAGTGAGAAGAACGGCCAGTCCTTTTTACCTGAGAGTTTCATGCGAAGCTATTTTCGCACTTGCCCCTTCGGTGGCTCGTTTGCTGCACTTGAATTCACCAGCAGAACGCCGCTTTTTTGGCGTTCTGCTCTTTGAATGCGCAGCATTCAAACGCTCTCCTAAACCGTTCGATTAAATTGTGGCGAGATTCTAAAAGGCCGCTTGACATACGTCAAGCGGCCTTTTGCGGCGAGAATCGCCCTAGTCGATCTTTTGCGTGCGCAAAAGCACCACGCCGGCGCCACCCAGGGCGCCTAAGAGAGCCGAGGTGACCACTTGGTTAGCCAGGTCATCCATGGAGTACGTGGCGGTCAGGTCGCGCAACGCTCGGGCGAGCGAACCAGAGTCCGAAAGGATCTGCGCCAGCAGCAAGCCGACGATGGCCACCAACACCGCATAGATCGCCCCAGAAAGGGCACCGCCGCCGGCAGCTTCCAGGTAGCTGGGGATGATCTTCTTGTAGATGTGGGTGGCATACATCCAGCCGGCGATGATGGCGAAGACAAAGGCCAGTTCGTTGGCCTGGCGGATGTCCAAAACACCCATGATCAAAAAGAATGCAATGGCCACAATGCCGGCCCATGCAGCACTGCGCCCGGCGGTGGGCACATCCATACGATAATTTGAAGATCCAGATTTCATGGTCATATCTTCCTCCAGAAGAATAGCGGGGTGGGGTTGTTTGGAGAACGTAGCAGCAGCCCTTTTTGACATGCTAGAATGCCGGCATGTCTACTCGTGTTGTCTTCATGGGCTCGCCGGACTTTGCGCTGCCCAGCCTGCAGCGGCTGGCGGCTGACCATGCGGTGGTCGGCGTGGTGACCCAGCCAGACCGGCCCTTTGGCCGCGGCCGCCAGCTGGCCCCGCCGCCGGTCAAAGAGCTGGCTTTGCAGCTGGGCATCCCCGTGATCCAGCCAGAGCGCTTGCGCGAACCCGCGGCCATGCAGCAGCTGCGCGCCTGGGCGCCAGACGTGATCGTGGTGGCCGCCTTCGGTCAGATCCTGCGCCAGGCGGTGCTGGACCTGCCGCCGCACGGCTGTATTAATGTGCATGCCTCCCTGCTGCCGCGCTGGCGCGGTGCCTCCCCGATCCAGGCGGCCATCTTGCATGGCGACGCTCAGACTGGCGTGACCATCATGTGCATGGACGCCGGCCTGGACACCGGCCCCATGCTCAGCCAGCGCGCCATCCCCATCCAACCAGAGGAGACTGCCGGCACTCTCAGCGACAAACTGGCGCGGCTGGGGGCTGAGCTGCTGGCGGAAACCCTGCCTGGCTACCTGGCCGGGCGTGTGCTGCCACGGCCGCAGCCGCAGGAAGGGGTGACGGTCGTCTCGTTGCTGAACAAAGCTGATGGCGAACTGGACCCGACCCAGCCCGCCGAAGCGCTGGTCCGCCGCGTGCGCGCCTTCCAGCCCTGGCCAGGGGCCTATCTGCCCTGGGCGGGCGGGGCGCTGAAAGTGCAGCGCGCCGAGGCGGCTGCGGGCGGCGGCAACCCTGGGGCACACGTGGTGCACCAGGGTTTGCCGGCCTTAAGCACCACCGAGGGTCTTTTGCTTTTAGAAGAAGTGCAGCCACCTGGCAAAAAGCCCATGTCTGGCGCGGACTTCCTGCGCGGCGCTGGCCGGGACTGGGCCTAGCAGCTGATATAGCTTATATATGGAAAGAGGAAATAGATGAACAAAGCCTACCTTGCAGAATTTATCGGCACCTTTGCTTTGATCTTTGTCGGCGCCGGCGCAGTGGCGATTGGCGCCGGCGGCGTTTTTGGGCGCCGCCTTTGCCCACGGTCTGGTGATCGTCAGCTTTGCCTATGCTTACGGGGCCATTTCCGGCGCACACTTCAACCCCGCGGTGAGCTTCGCCATGGCCCTGCGCGGCAAACAGAGCTGGGGACAGACTGCCGGTTACATGTTGGCGCAGGTGCTGGGTGGCGCGGCGGGCGCAGCCCTGCTCTACTTCGTCTTGGGCGGCGCTTCCAGCGGGTTGGGCGCCACGCTGCCCGCCAGCGGCGTCAGCGCCCTGCAGGCTATCGCGGTCGAGGCGGCGCTTACTTTCTTGCTGGTCAATGCCATTTTCTTCACTACGCAGGATAAGCAAAGTGCGCCCTTCGCCGGCCTGGCCATCGGTCTCACCCTGGTAGCCGCTATTCTGATGGGCGGCCCGCTCACCGGCGCCTCGCTCAACCCGGCGCGCACTATCGGCCCGGCGCTGTTCACCGGCTTCGAACATCTGTGGATCTACCTGGTAGGTCCCTTCGCCGGCGCGGCTTTGGCGGCTGGTGTGGCTTCTTTGCTGAAGAAATAGCTGCAGCGGCGGGCGGCCGTGCAATGGCCGCCCGCCAGCGAAGTAGAACGCAAAACAGGCCTTTGCGCTTCTCGTAAGCAGCGGTACAATGCGCCGAATTTAAAGCGGTGACTTTTGCACCGACCGCAAATTGCTGATCATTATCGAAGTGCCTATAGGGTTCATTCAGGGCTAGTCGCGCTAGCGGCTGGCGGTGATTCTCCCCAAGCATCCAACCGAGAACTGGTCATCGCTTTGCAACGCAAAGAGGTTCTTTTTATGTATGAATTCACCTTGCTACGCCACGGCGAGTCCCAGGGCAATATCGAATCCCGGCACCAGGGCCAATCCGATTGGCCCTTGACCGACCTGGGCAGCCACCAGGCGCTGGCCCTGGCAGAACGCTGGCAGCGCGAGCGCCGCGGCTTCGACCGGGTGCTGAGCAGTCCGCTGCAGCGCGCCCGCCAAACCGCCGAAATCGCCAACAAATTCATCGGCGCGCCGATGGAGCTGGACCAGGACTTTGCTGAGCGCGACCTGGGGCAGTTGACCGGCTTGACGCATGAAGAAGCCAGCCACAGCGTACCCCCGCCGCCCTTCCTCACCCCCTATGAGCCTTACGGCAACACGGGTGAAGGGCAATGGCAGCTCTTTCTGCGTGCCGGGCGCGGCCTGCAGAAGATGCTGGCCTTGCCCAAGGGCAAGTACTTGATCGTCTCGCACCGCGGCTTCTTGGGCATGCTGATGTACGCCATTTTGGGCATTGCCCCGCAGGCCAACTTCCAGGGCCCGCGCTTTCATTTCCAGAACACCGGTTTTGCCCGGCTGACCTATGACACTCAGAAACACCAGTGGCGTCTTTTCGCCTTCAATGACCTCAGTCATTTGGAAGACCTGGTGGTCGGCCCCACGATCCTCTCAGAGTCTGGGTTGGTCACAGACAGCAGCTAGCCAGGCCACTGGCTAGCCGTTATTATGGGGATATGAGTCCTTCAACGGCCAACCCGCTCAATGTGCTCGTCTTTGGCGCCGGCGCCATCGGCGGCTATCTGGGCGGCAGCTTGGCCCTGCAAGGGCACCAAGTGGTCTTCCTGGAACGGCGGCACAATGCCCCGCTGCTGCGTGAACGCGGCCTGCGCTTGGATCTGGGTGGCCAAACTCAAACACTGAAGGATTTTGGCGTGGTGACTTCGGTGGAAGAAGCCTTGGCCTTTGCGCCTTTTGATGTCGCTCTATTTGCCCTCAAATCCTACGACACGGCCGAGGCCCTGAAGAGCATTCAGCCGCATGCGGCTGCTCTGCCGCCCTTCCTTTGCCTGCAAAATGGCGTGGACAATGAAACTGCCCTGGCGGCTGTGCTGGGCGAAGACAAAGTTATCGCCGGCACGGTAACCACAGCCGTAGCCAAAGACGCCCCCGGCCAACTGCGCCTGGAGCGTTTGCGCGGGGTGGGGCTGCATGGCGGACATCCTCTGTCGCCGCGTTTGTTTGCCGTCCTGGCGGATGCCGGCCTGCGTCCACGTCTGTATGCCAATGCCCCCGCCTTGAAGTGGTCCAAGCTGCTCACTAACATTCTGGTGAATGCTTCCTGTGCCTTGCTGGATAGGCCGCCGGCTGATGTGCTGGCCGATGCGCGACTGTTCGCCGTCGAAATCCGCCAGCTGCGTGAAGCGCTGGCGGTGATGCGAGCCCTGGGTGTGCCTGTGGTAGATGTGCCCGGCACCCCCGTGCGGGCGCTGGCGGCGGCCGCACGCCTGCCTTTGCCGCTGTGCCGCCTGCTGGTCCGCGGCGCGGTCAGCCGCGGCCGCGGCGGCAAAATGCCCTCATTGCATATCGACTTGTACAACGGCCGTGGCCGCAGCGAGGTGGCTTGGCTGAATGGCGCCGTGGCAAGAGCCGGCGAACGCCTGGGGATTGCGACGCCGGTCAACGCCTTCCTGTCTCAAACGCTTAGCCAGCTGTTGTCGGACAATCCGGCGCACAACCCCTACAAAAACAACCCACAAGCCTACCTGGACGCTATACCCGACTAGCCTGCCTGCAACAGAATGCGCAAGTGCTGCGTTAGCCAGCCTACATTCTGCTTACAAAGGAGGCAAACATGTTGTCTGGTAAAGCTTTGGGTCGTTTTGGCGGCATTATCGCCACGTTGTCTTTGATCTTTCTGCCCCTGGCCAGCTGTGGTGATACGCAATTCCATGCCTTGGATGTCTTCCAGGCTGAGAATTCCGAAGGTCACAAGATCCTGCTTTTCATTGCCCTGGTAGCCGCGGTGGCGGCGGTGGCCTTTGTTCAACGCAATGCGCAGATCGTTTCCGGCCTGGCCGGTGTGGCCGCCATTGGCCTGGAATACAGTTCCAGCTTGCGTGACCCTGAACGACTAGTGCAGTTGCTGGTCGGTACACACCTGGCTTTCTTCGGTTTCTTGCTGGTCCTGGCTGCCGGCTTGTTCACCCAACCGGGCAGACAGGCCAAGGGTTAGGCGACCAAGTCGATCTCAACCCAGGGCAAGGCTTGCCTTGCCCTGGGTGTTGTAGATGTTATCGAGCCGTTGGGTTAGAGGAGCATCTCGATCTCGTCGCCATGCACTTCGACATCCTGCCAATGTCTTTCAACCCAGGCCGCCACTTGCTGCAGCGCGCGCTGAGCATGGCCGGCTTCTGTGCTGAGGGCTACACAGCCGAGCAGCGCTTCGCCCCAGCGGTCGTGGTAGCCGATTTCGGCAGCGGCGATGTTGAACTCACGCCTCAGGCGGGCCAGCAGCGGCTTGAGCCGGCTGCGTTTGGCCTTGAGCGAATCGGCCCCGGGGATGTGCAAGTACAGGATCAGCATGGCAACTTTGGCGTTCATCATTTTCAACTCGCCTAGTATATAATTTTCTTTATGCAACGTATCCGTCCCTGGTTGCCCACGATTATTGCTGTTCTGGCCCTGATGGCTGCGGTGATCCCTTTGCTGCTGGTCTACAACCTGTACAACTCGGTGACCGATATGGCCTCGTCCGGCGTGCAGCAAGTCAGCCAGATGGCTGGCGCGATGAGTACCCAGGTGGCCCAGGTGCTGCACCCCACGCCGACCATTCTGCCTGACCCCGTCAGCATCATCCATAAGGTGCGCAGCCTAGCGCGCCTGGAAACCATCCAGTACTCGGTGGAGAAGGTGATCACGGCGGAAAGCCGCCAGGGTGCATTGAGTTTCCTGGTGGGCGATAAGCTGCTTTTCGTCGCTCATGGCACGGTGATCGCCGGCGTGGATCTGCAGAAGCTGCAGCCCGAGGACATCCGCATCGAAGAGGGCATTCTTTACGTCAATCTGCCCGAGGCGGAAATTTTTATCGCCAGCTTGAACAATGAGGATTCTTATATCTACGACCGTCAGCTGGGCTTCTTGACCCGCGGCGATGTGAACCTGGAGACCAGCACCCGCCGGGTGGCTGAAGAAGAGATCCTCAACGCGGCTCTGGAGGATGGCATTCTGGAGCAGGCCCAGGTCAACGCCGAGAGCTATTTGCTGCGCTTGCTGCTGAGCCTGGGCTTCCAGGAAGTCATTTTCGAATAGCGCTTAGCTGCGCTCGGTCCAGGCCGGGTTGGCGTAGCGTTCCGCCAGCCAGCGCTTGGTGGCGGCATGCTCGTCTGCGCTTAATTCCCCTTCAATAAATTCGATGTTCAACGTCTCGGCGAAGGCTTGGATGAACGCCTCAGCCGCCGCATCAAAGCTCACCCGGCGGCCCAGGCCTTCTTCCACGGTGGCCGCCCGGGCGCGCACTCGCTCGGCAGATTGCTGCTGCCGTTCCGGGCTGGGATAGGTCAAGATCTCGGTGATGCGGCCAATGTCGCCAAACAGCGGCAGGCTGCCGTGCTGCAGCACGCCGCCTTTACGGCGCGCCTGGGCGCTGCCGATGATCTTCTTGCCGTGCAGGGTGATCTCATAGTCGGACGGCACTTCAAAGCATACCGGGTTGTCCGCATCGCCCAGGCCGGGACCTTCGTGCATCGGCTGGCGCTCCACTGGCAAGCCCATCAGCTTTAGGGCGGCCATTAGCCCTTCGGATAAGCGCTTGTAGGATTCCAGCACGCCGCCGGCCAAACGCGGCTCGTCGGAGGCGCCGATCACCGAATAGGTCAGCTCATCGGTATGCAGGATCGCCCGCCCGCCGGTGGGCCGGCGCACCACGTCCCAGCCGCGGGCTGCCTGGGCAGCCAGGTCAATATCGGAATAGTGCTGGGCGAACCCTAGCGAGAGGCAGGCGGGTTCCCAGTCGTAGAAGCGCAGGGTGGGGGGCGATTTGCCTTCCACCACCATTTCCAGGATGGCGGCGTCTACGGCCATATTGTGTGCGCCGCGTGCCGCCGGGTGGCGCAGCAAACGCCATTGCGCAGGTAATGGCGTTTGATTTTGGGTTGGGGGCAGGGTGGTCAAATGAGTTCCTATCGTCTGGCGCTAAAACCCAGGTGGTTGGCTACTGGGCGCTCGTTGCCGGGGATGCCCTGGTGCACTGGCGAATTCAAGATCAGCGGCTCGCCATTTTCGCCCTCGATCACCAGGGTGGTGGAGCCGCCGCCGTCCATGTTTATGGCGGAGTGCACATTGCGCTCCAGCATCAGTTGGGCCAGTTCCAGCTCCGTCACGCCTTCGCTGTACCCGGCTTGGCGGCCGTCCACAATAATGATGACCAGTTTGTTGCCGCCCTTGTTCAGGCCGACCGCGGTACGCGGCTCCGTTCCAGAGCTTCTCAGCCCGTCGGCCAATTCGCCGTTCCAAACCAGCAGCTTGTAGCCGGAAATGGCGTTATTGATCTTGCCTTCCAATGCGTTGATGGTTACCTTGTTGTTGGGCTGCAAATACAAGGTGGGCTGCTCATCTGTATCCTGGCTGTAGATCACCCCGCGCGAGGCGGCAAAGCCCAGCGGGGTGACACGCTGGCCGGGTTTGGGTGCAAAGCCAAAAGGTCCCAGGTCGTACCAGGGGGTGAAGGCGTCGCCATTGATGGCCAATTGCAGCCCGGCTTCGCTCAGAAAGGCGGAGGTTGTTTTGGCCGAAGAAGGTTGGTCACGGTCTGGGTTGCCGGGTGAGACCAGGCTTTTCAAGCCGTCAGCTTTTAGGTCAATAGTGACAATGTGGATCACCAAGCGGCGCGGGCTTTGGCGCACGATGCGCTCGTACTGGATGCCCTTGAACAGCTGGCGTTTCTCAGGCTCCGGTTGGCTGAGGCGCACACCCATGGGGTTGATGGCGCTCAGGTCGCAGGCCAGGCCGACCAACAGCACAAACAGGCCAAAGGCCGCAAAGCGGGCAGTGGGTTTGGTCATCAGGTTGTGCAACATGAGAAAGATTGTATCTGCTGCGGCCGCAAAAGCAAAAGTGCGGCGATGAGTTGAAGTTAAGCGACGTCGGCTTCGTCTTCCAGGCGTTTCATCTCCTTGAAGGCGGCAATGCTGACCTCCAGCATGCTGTCATCCGGCTCCCGGGTGGTCAGGCGCTGCAGCGCCAGGTTGGGCGCCACCAGCAGGCGCACCAGCGGGTTGCCGATGTGCCGGGCGGTCAGCCGCAGGTACTCATAGGCCAGCCCGGCCAATACGGGGATGAGCAGCACGCGCACTGCCAGGCGGGTCAGCAGCGGCATAGGCCCCAACAGGGCGAAGACCAGGATCGAGAGCACCACCACCGACAGCAAAAAGGCCGTCCCGCAGCGCGGGTGTTCTCGGGGAAACTGGCCGACCTGCTTGGGGGTCAGGGCGACGCCGGCTTCGTAGGCGTGAATGGTCTTGTGTTCCGCACCGTGGTAGCCGTACACGCGGGTGATTTCGGGCATGCGGCCGATTACGCTCAGATAGCCGATCAGGATGGCTAGGCGCAAGCCGCCCTCCACCAGGGCGCTGGCCAGCGGCGGCAGGTTGAGCGCGCCGTCCACCAACTGGCCTAGGCCGGCGGGCAGCAGGAAGAACAAGCCGATCGCAAAGCCGAACGAGATCAGCATGGTCAGCGTCAGCGGCCAGCCCTCCAGTCTCTCTTCCTCGCCGGTTTGCAGGTTGGCGGAGATGGTCAGGGCGCGTGAGCCCAGGCCCAGCGCGTCCCACAACAGCACCAGGCCGCGCAGAAAGGGCACTTTGGCCCAGCGGCTGCGGTAAATCGGCCCCAGGGTTTCGCTGTGCAGCACGATCTCGCCACCCGGGGCGCGCATGGCCACAGCCATATGGCTGCGGCCACGCATCATGACGCCCTCGATTACCGCCTGGCCGCCGTAGAGCGGCTTGTCGGTCATGCTATTCGCCCAGGTTGTAGATGAAATGGATCATGGCATCGATCTCTTTTTCCCAGGTCGGCAGGTGCAGCCGTTCGTTGGGGGAGTGCAGCTGGTCATCCGGCAGGCCGCTGCCTACATTGATCGACTCGATGCCCAAGCCCTGCAGGTGGCCCACCACCGGCACACTGCCGCCCTCACGACGGAAGATGGGGCGTACACCCCAAACCGTCTCCTGGGCCTTGGCCATAGCTTGCACGGCGGCCGAGTCACGCTCGGAGATGGACGGGATGGCATCTGAAAGCAGCTTGAGTTCCCAGCTCACACTGGGGTCGATGGTGTCTTCAATATACTTGCGCACCAGGGCGTCGATTTCGAAAGGATCCTGGTCAGGCACCAAGCGGCAGGAGAACTTGGCCATCGCCTTGGCGGGCAGCACGGTCTTGGGCCCTTCGCTGGTGTAGCCGGAGAGCAGGCCGTTGATGTCCAGAGTGGGTTGGGCGGTGGCGCGCTCGTAGGCGCTGAAGTCCTTGTCGCCCCACAAGGCCTTGGAGCCAGACTGCTGCAAGTAGAAAGAATCGTCCTGCGGCAGACGGCGGAAGTCGGCGCGCTCGGCCTCTTCCAGCTCGCGCACTTTGTCGTAAAAGCCCGGGATGGTCACACGGCCATCCGCGTCCTGCATGCTGCCCAGCACGCGGGCCAGCTCATTGGCCGGGTTGCGCACCGTGCCGCCGAAAAAGCCGGAATGCAGGTCCAGCGTCGGGCCGGTGATATGCAGTTCGAAGTAGGACATGCCGCGCAAGCCGTAGGTGATCGTCGGCTGGGTGGGGGTCAGCATGCCGGCGTCGGGGTTGAGCGCGAAGTCGGCGGCGAACAGGTCGGCGTGCTCTTGGATGAACTGCGCCATGGTGGGCGAGCCGGTTTCCTCTTCGCCCTCGATCATCCATTTGATATTGACGGGAACCTTGCCGGCATGCAGGGCGGCTTCCACCGCGGCGATGCTGGCGATGACCTGGCCCTTCATGTCTGAAGCGCCGCGACCAAAGAGCAGATCGCCCTTTTGCACGCCTTCAAAGGCCGGCGTCTCCCACAGTTCCATCGGGTCGGCGGGCTGCACGTCATAGTGACCATAGATCAGCATGGTCGGCGCGCCTTCGCCGGCATTCATCAGGTCACCGTAGACCATCGGGTGGCCGCCAGTGTCCAGGGTTTTCACGTTTTGGAAGCCCAGCGCCTTGAGCTTGCTCACCACCCAGTCTGCCGCGCGCAGAATATCGGCCTTGTAGGCCGGGTCGGCGGAGACGGAGGGGATCGCAACCAATTCTTTCAGTTCTTCGAGGGTGCGGGCGCGGTTGTCTTGCGAATATTTCAATGCAGCGTTGCGGGGGTCACTCATGGCTTTCCTTTCAGTTCGGCATGGCGGCCGAGATGGCGGCAAACGACACATCGTAGCGGTGTTGTACGCCGCGGTGTCCGCCGTCGTATTCGTGGTACTGGTGTGGGATGTCTTGAGCGCGCAGTTGTTCAGCCAGCTGGCGCGCCCCGTAGAGCAAATTATACTCGTCGAAGCGGCCGCAGTCGAAGTACAGCAGGCGCAGTGAGCGCAATGCGTCGCTGAATTGCGCCGCGCAATTCAGCGGGTCGTAGGCGGCCCAGCGCTGCCAAATTTCGGGTTGCCGCGCTCCGCTGCGCAGGTCAAAGGGCAGGTCAAAGCCCAGGGGTGCGGCCGGGTTGGGGGAAAAGATTGCCGCCATGGCCAGGATGTTGAGGACGCCGAAGGGGGCGCCATTGCGCAGCGCTGCGCCGGGGTCGCGCAGCAGCTCGCCCAGGGCGGCCTCGCCGCCACGCTCGGCGTAACGCAGCACTTCGCCAAAGTCCGGCGGATAGGTCAGTTCGAAATATTTGTCGCCGCTGTGGTCGGCGACCAGGCCAAAGGTGTCGGGGTGGCGCATGCCCAGTTGCAGCGCCCCGAAGCCGCCGGAAGAGTGCCCAGCGACGGCACGCGTCTCTGCGGCAGCTAGGGTGGGGTAGCGGTCGTCGATGGTTGCCACCAACTCGAGGATGTGGTCTTCGTAGTTGCCCGTACCCGCCGAATTCAGATATTGCGAGCCGCCGTAGCGCGTGCTGGCGTCTGGCATCACCACGATCATGGGGCGCACGGCGCCAGCCGCCATCAGGCGGTCCAACCGCTGCGGCAGGTTCTCTTCCCACAGGTCATCGTTGAGGAACTTGAGCCCGCGGCTGGCGAAGGCGGACAGCAAATACAGCACTGGGTAGCGCTGGCCGGGGTCATAGCCCGCGGGCAGATAGACAGGGACGCGGCGCACCGCCGGGTCGCCTAGGGCGTTGCCTTCCAAGGCTGTGCTGTGGAAGTGCTCAATGATGATTTGTGAGGACATGGCTGGCTGGGTATCCCGACTGGGATCACATGCCCAGATCGGGCAGGTGTTTTACTCGATGGTAGGAAAGAGCCGCTTTAATGCAGTCTTTTAGTTCAGCCTTGGGAAGCTTTTTGTTGATCGCAAAAACAATCGCCCGGTCTCCTTCAAAAGTGAAGACTTCTGCATAGCGTTTTCGGAAGGTCGGCACCAACTTGCTGGTGCATTTGAAGTAGATGGCGAATTGCTCAGGAGACCGTTCTTTCCAGTCAATTCGAACGGTGCTTCCCTTTTTGACCAGATAACTGGGCTCACCCCACTTTAACGCCTCTTCAACTTCCTGAATTTCTTCGATTTCGCCTGCCGCTTCCAGAATAAGTTCTCGTAGATCCAGCAATTTTTGGCGAGCAAAATCTGGATAGTGCCGAAACACGGCTTCAACCTCGGGTTGGGTGTGTATCTTCATCGCGCGCATAAGCTAGAGCCAGTATACGATACATCCTTGAGCCGCCATGCTACAATCGCCGCGATGCCTACAGCCAACCCACAAACCATCGCCATTTTCGGCGGCACCGGCCAGCTCGGCTCCGCCCTGGCCCTGCGCTGGGCGTACGCCGGACACCGCGTGCTGCTCGGCTCGCGCACGGCAGACAAGGCCCAGGCCGCCGCAGTCGAGCTGAACGCCGAGTTGGGCGGCGCGGCTATCGAAGGCCTCAGCAATCTCGAAGCCGCTGCTGCGGCGGACATCGGCCTGTTGGCGGTGGAGCAGAGCGCCCACGCCGCGGCGCTGGAGGCGGTGCGCGAGCCGCTAGCGGGCAAGATATTGATCGACGCTACGGCACGGCTCAGCTTCCCCGACCTGACCCCGCCGGCCGCGCCGGCGGCCGCGCAGCTCGCCCAGCAGATCGTGGGCCAGGCTGTGCGCGTGGTGGCCGCTTTCCAAACCGTGCCGGCTGCCGGCCTGCGCAAAGACATTGGCCAGCCGGTGAATTCAGACGTGCTGGTGTGCGCCGCAAACCCCGCGGACGCCGAAGCCGTGATCACCCTGGCGGGCGACGCCGGCCTGCGTGGCTATTATGTGGGCGGGTTGGATAAAGCCATCGTGGTCGAAGGGCTCACTTCGCTGCTGGTGGCGATGAACAAGCACTACAAAAGCCGCCACGGCGCTTTCAGAGTGGCTGGCATCAAAGCCCGACCTTGAAGCCTTTAGTCATCACCCCCTTGCAGGGTATCCCTATGGTGCAGCCGGGCGACGACCTGGCGGCGCTGCTGGCGGCGGCTTTGTCGCGCGCCGGCCTGAATCTGCAAGACGGTGACATTCTGGTGCTGGCGCAGAAGATCGTCTCCAAGGCCGAAGGCCGCCTGGTACGTTTGGAGACGGTCACGCCCAGCCCACGAGCCCTGGAACTGGCCGGGCAGGTTGATAAAGACCCGCGCCTGGTGCAGCTGATCCTGGACGAGAGCGGCGAAGTGTTGCGCGCCCGCCCCGGCCTGCTGGTGGTGGAACACCGTCTGGGCTTTGTCAGCGCCAATGCCGGCATCGACCACTCCAACGTCGGGGCGCCGGACGACGACACCGTGCTGCTGTTGCCGCAGGACCCTGACGCCTCGGCCGGGCGCCTGCGCGGCCAACTGGCCGCGGGCGGCGAGCTTGGCGTGCTGATCATCGATTCGCACGGGCGCGCCTGGCGTGAGGGCACGGTCGGCGTGGCGATTGGCTTGGCCGGCTTGCCCGGCCTGGTGGACCTGCGCGGCCGGCCAGACCTGTTTGGCCGTGAGCTGCGCGCCAGCCTGCTGGCCGCCGCCGACGAACTGGCCGCGGCGGCCTCGCTGGCCATGGGCCAGGCGGCGGAGGGTTGCCCGGCGGTGCATGTGCGCGGCTTCCCCTACCCGCTGCGTGAAGGAAGCCTGGCCGAACTTATTCGCCCTCGCGAGCGCGACGAGTTTCGGTAAGATAGGCTGGCGAGCATCGTCCAATGGATTAATCAAACTGTGTAAGGAGAATCAAGATGAAAAACATCCCCGAAAATTTTCAGGACCTGGTGAAGGATGAAACCAAGGCCTTCGTTTTCCTTGCGACTACGCTCAACGACGGCTCTCCGCAGGTCAGCCCGGTATGGTTCAATGTGGAAGGCGAACATATCGTCATCAACACCGCCCGCGGTCGCCTGAAGGACATCAATATGTCCGCCCGTCCTCAAGTGGCGTTGAGCATCCCCGACCCAGCCAATCCCTATCGCTACATTCTCATCCGCGGCGTGGTGGATAAGGTCAGCGAAGAGGGTGGTTACGAGCACATCAACAAACTCTCGCATATCTACAAAGGGGAGGACTTCCCTAAAGTGCCTGACCAGGTACGTGTGATCTATAAGATCAAGCCGCAAAAGGTGTTCACCAATGGCTAAGCAGAGCCTCGTCGAGCGCATCCCCGAATCGCATCGTTACTTGCTGGCCGATGAGACCCAGGCTTTCGCCTGGGTGGCCGCGGTGATGCCCGGCGGCGGGCCGCAGCTCACTGCCGTATGGTTCAACACCGACGGCGAGCATATCCTCTTCGGCACCAGCACCGGCGCCGCCAAGTATCGCTATTTCAAGGCCAATGACCGCGTGGCCGTTTCCATCCCCGACCCCCGCGACCCCTACAAATACATTCAACTGCGTGGTCGGGTGGAGCTAACCGAAGAAGGCGCAGTTGAGCACACGCACGCGCTTTCACGCAAATACACCGGTCAGGATTTCAACATCGCCCCCGGCTCTGTGCGCGTGATGTACAAGGTAAAACCGCAGCGGATCACCCTCTGGCCGCCGGGCTCTTGAAAGCCCTGGACCTGCTGGCCTGGCTGCGTTCGCGGCGCTCGGCCCGCTATTTTCGGCGGGAAGCCGTGCCCGCCGAGGTCTTGCAGCGCATCCTGGAGACGGCCACCTGGGCGCCCAACGCTCACAACCGCCAGCCCTGGCGCTTTGTGCAGTTGGCCGGTACACAAAGCCGCCAGACTCTGCTGGCTGCCATGCAGCCCGGCTTTGAGGCCGCCCTGCTGGCCGAAGGTCTGGATGCGGCGAGTCGCGCGGCCCAAGTGGCCCGCTCTCGGCAGCGGGTGCTTGACGCTCCGGAAGTCCTGCTGCTATGTCTCGATACCGAAGTACTCAATCACTACCAAGACCCCCAGCGCAATCAGGGGGAATATTTGATGGGCGTGCAATCGGTGGCCCTGGCGGGCGGCCAACTGCTGCTGGCCGCCCACGCCGAAGGTCTGGGCGGCGTGTGGGTCTGCGCGCCCCTGTTTGCCGCTGAACCGGTGGGGCAGGCGCTGGAACTGCCGCGCAGCTGGCAGGCGCAGGGCATGATCTTGCTGGGCTACGCGGCTGGGGAGCCTAAGCGGCGCCAACGGCTGGATGTGGACCAGATTTTCCGTCGCATATAAGCAAGTGTCATCCTGAGCGTAGCGAAGGACTTGATTCGCACCTAAGCTGATAGTCATCAGCTTGTTCCCTCGTGATAGCATACCGACCATGAAGATCCTTGCACTGGCTGGCGGGGTGGGCGGGGCCAAACTGGCCCACGGCCTGGCCCAAGTGCTGCCACCCCAAGACCTGACCATCGTCGTCAATACCGGCGACGATTTCGAGCACTTTGGTCTGAGCATCAGCCCGGACCTGGATACCGTCTGTTACACCCTGGCGGGCCTGGCCAACCCGCAAACCGGTTGGGGGTTGGCCGGCGAAAGCTGGACCGCACTGGAGCAGGCCAAGCGGCTCGGCGCACCGGGCTGGTTCAGCTTGGGCGACCGCGACCTGGGCATACACCTGGAACGCACCCGCCGCCTGCGCAGCGGCGAGGCGCTCAGCGCCATCACCGCCGACTTTTGCCGCGCCTGGGGCATCGGCCCGCAGGTCTTGCCGATGAGCGACCAGCCGGTGCGCACCATGGTGCGCACCGCAGACGGCCGCGAATTGGCTTTTCAAAACTATTTCGTCGAACTGCGCTGCGAGCCACAGGTGCGCGGCTTTCGCTTCGCCGGCATTGAGGCGGCCCAGCCCGCCCCCGGCGTGCTGGAGGCCGTGGCCGCTGCCGACCTGGTGGTGCTGTGCCCCTCCAACCCCTGGGTCAGCATCGCTCCCATCCTAGGCCTGCCCGGCCTGCAAGCCGCCCTGGCCGTCAAACCGGTGCTGGCCGTCTCGCCCATCATCGGCGGGCAGGCGGTCAAAGGCCCCGCAGCCAAGATGTTCAGCGAACTGGGCATCGCCCCCAGCGCGCTGGCCGTGGCCGAATACTATGGCGACCTGCTGACCGGCCTGGTGCTGGACACGCTGGACGCCGCCCAGCAGGAGGCGCTGCGCGAACTCGGTATAATCAGTTTGGCTACTGCGTCCATCATGCAAGGCCCGGCTGACCGGGCGCGCTTGGCCGCAGAAGTGCTGGAGTTTGGCCAAAGCCTGCTCACCCATGCGTAAATCCACCCCCTGCGTACAAACCCGCAAATAAGGAGCAACCCCATGGCTCTTTGGGCGATTGTCCCTGTCAAACCCCTGCGCCGCGGCAAGTCGCGCCTGGCTGGCGTACTTTCCGAAGATGAGCGCGCCGCGCTCAACCAGCGGCTCTTGCTGCAAACGGTGGATGTGCTCAGCCGCGTGCCGGACGTCAAGAACATCCTGGTGATCAGCCGCGACCCGGAGGCTTTGGCCCTGGCCCGTGAGCAGGGCGCTCGGACGCTGCAGGAAGACGGCGCACCGCACCTCAACGTCGCCTTGCAGCGCGCCACCGTGGTGGCCAAGACCTACATGGCCACCAGCATTCTCATCGTGCCGGCTGATCTGCCGCAAATCACCACCACTGATATTCAGGCCCTGATCGACGCGGCCAGCGAACCCGGGGTGGCTGTGATTGCCCCGGACCACCGCCGCGAGGGCACCAATGCGCTGCTGCTCAACCCGGTGGGTGACTTCCCTTATGACTTTGGCCCGGATTCCTTCGCCCGGCATAGCCGTCTGGCGCAAGAAGCGGGTCTGCAGGTCAAAGTACTGGAACTGGAATCGCTGGCCCACGATGTGGATGTGCCTGAGGACCTTAGCTTCTTGGGTGAATTGGACTATTAGTATGGAAACTGCACACCAACACAAGCTGCCCAACTCCCGGAATTGCTTTGCCTGCGGCATGCACAATGCGATTGGCCTCAAACTGGCCTTCTATGCCCAGCCGGATGGCAGCGTGGCCGGCGAATACATCGTTCCCACCCAATTCGAAGGCTATCCGGGCATCACGCACGGCGGCATCGTGGCGTCTATTTTGGATGAAGCCGTCAGCCGGGTTTTCATGGTGGCGGATCACAACCGTTTCATGTACACCGGCCGCTTGACCACGCGCCTGCGCCGGCATGTCCCGGTGGACCAGCCGCTGCGCATCACTGGCCGAGCCCTGCGCGACCGCGGCCGCACGGCTGAGGCCGAGGCGCACATCTATGGCCCCGACGGTGAACTGCTGGCCGAGGCGGAAGCCTTGCTGGTGGCTTTGCCGCCCGGGGACTTGCAGGCCGCCGATCTTGAAGAATTGGGCTGGGGCGTATACCCCGACCAGGCATGATCGAGCAGCAAGGCCACTTCCTGCGTATTCCCGCCCAGACCGCTGTGGCGGACCTGCTGGCCTTCCCCGGCCTGCCGCCTGCTTTGGCGCGGGCGGAAGAACCGGCCGCCGGCGGCAGCCTGGCCGCCGCGCTGCAGCCCGCCGGTAACCGGCTGGCCTGCGCCTTGCTGGCCCTGGACAGCCAGCTGGAACTCTCGGCCGACAAGACCCTGGGCTATGGTGACTTCCTCGCCTTAGGCCCCGCCGCCTTGGGGGAGGCGGAATGGATCGCGCTGCAGTTCAGCACGCAGCCCCAGCTCAGCTTCGCCGCCGACCCGGCTGGCCTGCATCTGGCCCTGGCCCGCTGGCCCTCCGGCCGGGCGCGCCTGGCGGTGGGCGGCTTTGCCGCCGCGCCAGCCCTGGCGATGGACGGCCGAGAGCCCAGCGGGCTGCAGGAGGCGCTGGAGAATACACTCAGCGCTGTGCCAGAGCATCTGCCGGCCGCGCTGGAGTTGTTGGCAGCCGTGGCTGTCTGAAGGGGTTTCGATAACCTAATGTTCACATTTGATATTGACTTGAACCAATGCTCAGCACAGACTGAGATTGAAGATGCCGTCGAGTCCACCTGCCGCGCATTGGGTTTGATTCAGATGATCAAAACCGACCTGTCTAAGTATCCTGGCTCCACGCATTGGCATTACAAACTTGGCAGCCGTTCAGGAACGTTAGAGGTCACTTATTGGCCGCAAGAGCAGCGCGCCTGGTTATCCATTCATCACAACCGCCATGCAGATTGGATGAACGGACTGATCCCGCATCTGAAAACAGGCGTGGAAGAAAAACTAGGCTTTGTTGGTCAAGTGGATGAATCCATTAATGAAAACCGCTCTGCTCTCAAGAACTTGGCAGGCAAATGAAGTTGTGTGTCCTCGGCCGATCTCTAGCCTCTAATACTTGTAGGAACTGCTTATAATCACGGCTAGCCATGTGGTCCGATTACATTCACGCCGGCACTATTGACGAAGCCCTCGCCGCTCTGGCTGAACGCGGTCCCTCGGCCCGTCTGGTGGCTGGCGCCACTGACCTGATGATCGAGATCGAGCTGGGCGTCCGTAAAGGCCTGGAGACGCTGATCGATATCACGCGCATCCCCGGCCTGGACGAGATCCGTCTGGAAGACGGGCGTGTCCATCTCGGCCCGCTGGTGACCCACAACGACTGCGCCGCCAGCCCGCTGTTGCGCCTGCATGGCCTGCCGCTGGCCCAGGCAGCCTACGAGGTCGGCGCGCCGCAGATCCGCAACCGCGGCACGATCGCCGGCAATCTGGTGACCGCCTCGCCAGCCAACGACACCATCCCGGCGCTGGTGGCTCTGGGCGCCAGTGTGGAGCTGCGCTCCGCCACCGGGACGCGCAGGCTGCACCTGGCGGAGTTCTACACCGGCCCGCGCAAGACCGTGATGCAGCCGGATGAAATGCTGGTCGATATTGATTTTCCGGCGCTGGAGCCTGCACTGGCCCGCGGCGCATTCCTGCGCATCACGCTGCGCCGCGCCCAGGCCATCTCGGTGGTCAACACGGCCGTCGTGCTGCACTTTGACGGCGATAGCATCATCCAGGCTGCAATAGCCCTGGGATCCGTGGCGCCTGTGATCGTGCGCGCCCCCCAAGCTGAGGCCTTCTTGCTGGGCAAAGCGCTCAGCCAGGAGGTGATTCAAGAAGCCGCCTTGCTAGCCATCGCCGCCGCCCAACCGATCGACGACATTCGCAGCACGGCGGTCTACCGCCAGCGCATGGTCGGCGTGGCCGTGGCGCGCGTGCTCGACGAGCTGGCGGCTGGGACGCAGCCGCAGCGGGTGCCCCCCCAGCCAGTGCTGTTGGCCACCCCGGCGTCGCTCAGCCAACCGCAAAGCTCTGCGGATGGGACGATCACCACCACCATCAATGGCCAAGCCCATACGCTGGAAAACGGGCAGGAGAAAAGCCTGCTGCGCCTGCTGCGCGAGGATGCCTTGCTGATCGGCACCAAAGAGGGCTGTGCCGAAGGCGAGTGCGGCGCTTGCACCGTCTTTCTGGACGGTAAGGCGGTGATGAGCTGCCTGGTACCTGCCCCGCGTGCTCACGGCGCGCAGATCATCACCATTGAAGGCCTGGCCCAGGGCGAAGAGCTGCACCCGGTGCAGCAAGCCTTTATTGATAACGCTGCGGTGCAGTGCGGGTATTGCACGCCGGGCTTTATCATGTCGGCGGCCAAACTGCTCGAAGAGCGCCCACAGCCCAGCCGGGCAGATGCCCAGGTGGCCGTAACCGGCAACCTGTGCCGCTGCACGGGCTACTACAAGATCCTCGACGCCATTCAGCAGGCCGCAGAAAACGGAGCGCAAGCATGAACGTCTGGCGCAAGCAGCGTGACCCCAGCCGCACCCTGCACCCCCTGTGGCGCGGGGTGGGCTGCTTCCTGATGATCTTGATCCCTGTGGCGGCCTGGTGGCTCTCCGGGCAGGCCATGGAGTATTTGCAGGTCTGGTTACCGGAGTTCGCCCGCATCGTGCGTCGCGGCGGCGAGCAGGTCATCTACATCCGGGTCGGCCTGGCCATCGTGCTCGGCCTGGTACTGTACATGCTGCTCTCGTTCCTCAGCGCTTTGCTCTACACGCTGGTCGACCAGACCGACCGCCTGTTCAGCCGTTCCCAACCCCGGGACGAGCAATGAGCGCCATCGGCAAATCGGCCCAGCGGGTTGACGCCCGCGGCAAGGTCACCGGCCAGACGCTGTACCCGGGCGACATCAACTATCCCGGCCAGCTGTATGGCAAGGTGCTGTTTGCCAACCGGCCGCACGCCCGCATCCTCTCCATCAACACCGGCCCCGCCGAGGCTCTGCCTGGCGTGGTGGCGGTCTTCACCGCCGCCGATGTGCCGGTCAACGAATACGGCCTGATCTACACCGACCAGCCGGTGCTGTGCGGCCCAGGCTCCAGCAAGCCGCACGCCGACCGCGTGCGCTTTGTGGGCGACCAGGTGGCCTTTATCGTTGCCGAGAGCGAGGCCATCGCTGCCAGGGCGCGTGACCTGATCCAGGTGGAATACGAAGACCTGCCTGTGATCGGGGATGTCTTCCAGGCCGAGCAGCCGCAGGCCTTTGTGCTGCACCCGGAGAAAGACAGCAACACCTTCGTGCAGTACCGCGTGCGCCAGGGCGATGTGGAGGCCGGCTTTGCCGCAGCCGACGTGATCGTCGAGGGCGAGTACCACACGCCGGTGCAGGAGCATGCCTACCTGGCGCCCGAATCCGGCCTGGCCTATATCGATGACGAAGGCCGGGTTACTGTGGAAGTCGCCGGGCAGTGGGCGCATGAAGAGCGCCTGGCTGTGGCCCATGCCCTGGGTCTGCCTGAAGAGCAGGTGCGCGTGATCCACCCGGCGATTGGCGGCGCCTTTGGCGGCCGCGAGGACATGTCCATCCAGATCGTGCTGGCGCTGGCCGCCTGGCGCCTGGCGCAGCGCGGCGTGCCGCGCCCGGTCAAGCTGATCTGGTCGCGGGCTGAGTCGATGATCGGCCACCACAAGCGCCACGCCTATACTCTGCGCGCCAAGTGGGGTGCCACGCGTGCGGGCAAGATCGTGGCTGCACAGTGCGAGCTGATCGCGGATGGCGGCGCGTACATTTATACATCCACCAAGGTGCTGGGCAATGCGACCTTGATGAGCATTGGCCCCTACCTGATCCCCAACGTCAAGATCGATGCGCGGGCCGTCTTCACCAACAATGTGCCCGGCGGCGCCTTCCGCGGCTTTGGCGGCCCGCAGGGCGCTTTTGCCGCCGAGACGCAGGTCAACAAACTGGCCGCCGCGCTGGGCATGGACCCCATCGAGCTGCGCATGCGCAACATCGCCCGCGATGGCGATGTACTTTTCTTCCAATCCCCGCTGCCCAAAGGCTCCAGCATGGACAAAGTCGTGGAGCAGGGCGCCCAGGCGGCGGGCTGGTCGCGGGCTGCGGCGGGCTGGCAACGTGACGCAGCCCGCTGGCCGCAGCTGCCGCCGGTCGCCGGCGCGCACATCAAGCGTGGCGTGGGCTTCGCTTCCGGCTTCAAGAATGTGGGCTTTTCCTTCGGCTTCCCGGAGCGCTGCTACGCTACCGTGGAACTGCACGGCGATGCGCACATCGAGCGCGCCGTGGTTCACCATGCCGGCTCAGACGTGGGCCAGGGCGCCCACACCGTCTTCCAGCAGATGGCTGCCGAAGCGCTGGACCTGCCGCTGGAGAAGGTCGAGATGGTTGTGGCCGATACGGCCGTCACCGGTGACTCGGGCAGCGCCTCGGCTTCACGGCTGACCTTCATGGCGGGCAACGCCATCCGCGGCGCGGCCCAGCAAGCTTTGCAGCAATGGGCCAATGAAGAGCGCCCGGCGATTGCCGAATACAAATATGTGCCGCCCGCCACTACACCGCTGGACCCCGAAACCGGGGCCACTGACCCCAACTTCGCCTGCGGCTATGTGGCCGAGGCGGTGGCGGTGGAAGTGGACACCGAGACCGGCCATGTGCACATTACCGATGTGCTCTGCGCAGACGATGTCGGCAAGGCCATCAACCCACAGCAAATCATCGGCCAGATCGAGGGCGGCGTGGTGCAGGCCGCCGGCTATGCGATCATGGAAGATTTCATCCAGCAGGACGGCTACGTCAAAACACCTTTCTTCTCCAATTATTTGATCCCCACTGTGCTGGATGTGCCAGACCGGGTTGAATCGCTGATTTTGGAATACCCCGACCCCGAAGGCGCCTGGGGTTTGCGCGGCATGGCCGAAATGCCGTTGATCCCACTGGCCCCGGCGGTCATCGCCGCGGTGCATGACGCCACCGGCGTGTGGATCGACCGCTTCCCGCTCACCCCGCAACGCGTCCTGGCGGCCCTGGGCAAGCTCTAAGCCTTGGCCTTTTTCAAGCGCTTCTTCCGCGATGAACAGCGCCGCTTGGACGCCGGCGTGTGGGAAGCGCTGCCGGGCGAAGTCGTACGCCTGAGCGACGGGGCCACCTATTATCAGCAGGTCGGGCCGGCGCGCGGTCGGCCAGTCATCCTGATCCACGGTTTTTCCGTCCCCCAGTTCATCTGGGATCCGACCTTCGATGCGCTGGCTGCGGCCGGCCTGCATGTCATCCGCTACGACCTCTTCGGCCGCGGCTACTCCGACCGGCCGCTGCAGCCTTACGACAAGGCTCTGTTCATGCGCCAATTGGCGGAGCTGATGGATGCGCTCAAGCTGCCGCGGGCAGACCTGGTGGCGCTCTCGATGGGCGGGCCGCTGGCCGCCGAATTCGCCTTTCGTTTTCCCAAGCGCGTCGCCAAATTGGCTCTGATCGACCCGGCGGGCTTTGAGCTGGGGCTGCCACCCGCGGTGCAAGCTCTGCGCCTGCCGCTGGTCGGCGAGCTGGCCCTGGGCGTGTTGGGCCGCTTCGGGCGGCGCAGCCTGATCGAGAGCATGCTCACGGACTTTTACCAGCCCAGCCAGGTGATGCTGGACTATTTTGTGCCGCGCTACCAGGAGCAGATGCAGTACCGGGGGTTCAAGCGCGCCATACTCTCCACTTTCCGCCGCGGCCTGCTGGACGAAGATCTGCAGGTCTACCAACGGCTGGGGCAGGGCGGCAAGCCGGTTTTGCTGGTCTGGGGCGAGCACGACCAGACCGTGCCGTTTCACCACCATCAGACTTTCCAGCAGCTGGTGCCTCAGGCCGAGTTTCACGCCATCCCGGCCGCCGGCCACCTGCCGCATTTTGAGCGCCCTGAACTGGTCAACCCGCTGCTGGTTGAGTTTCTCGCTCGCACGCCAGCCTGACCTGTCATTGCGTCGTCGCCCCAGCGCTTCGCGCTGGTACACTCCTCGCAATGACAACAACCTTGTGTCATCCTGAACAGCGTGCTCGTTGCAGGCCACGCAATGACGAAAGCGCTATGCGGGGATCCTTCACTGCGCTCAGGATGACACGCATTGATCATGACGAAGTTGCGCTATGCCTAACCATGTAGCCGGCATCCTGCTCGCTGCCGGGGAGTCCAAACGTCTGGGTCAGCCCAAGCAGCTGCTCGATTGGAAGGGCAAGCCTTTCGTGCGCCAGGTGGCCGAAACAGCACTGGCCTCGCTGCTCGACTCCGTGATCGTGGTCACCGGCGCGGCCGCCGCCGAAGTCAGCGCGGCGTTGGACGGCCTGCCTGTCACCCTGGTGCACAACCCGCGCTTCGCCGAAGGTCAAAGCACTTCCGTGCAGGCCGGGCTGGCGGCCCTGCCGCCGCAGGCGCGTGCGGCGCTTTTCCTGGTCAGCGACCAGCCGCAGCTGCCCGTGGCGCTGATCGACACGTTGCGCGCCCAGCATGCCGCCAGCAGCGCGCCGATCGTGGCCACCCTGGTGGATGACCAGCGCAGCAACCCGGTGCTCTTCGACCGCGTCACTTTTCCTCACTTCGCTGAGCTGCAGGGCGACGTGGGCGGCCGCGCCCTGTTCTCCCGTTTCCAAGTTACCTGGGTGCCGTGGCTGGATGCTTCACTCTCGATAGACGTGGACACCCTCGAGGACTACGAGCGGCTTAAGCGCGCCGCAGGCTAGCACAGGTACAATCCGGCCCATGTCCCTGACCCGCGCCTTCGTCGCCCTTGAAATGCCTGAGCCTATGCAACGCGAGCTGCATAAGCTGGCGCTGCCCATCCAGCGCCAAATGAAAGACTTGCCCCTGCGCTGGGTGCAGATCCCCAACATCCACCTGACCCTCAAATTCCTAGGGCCGGTCGCGCCGGAGCAGATTGCTCAGATCGGCCCGCGGCTGCAGGCTTTGGCGGCTCAAACGCCGCCGCTGCCGGTGCACATCGCCGCCGTCGGCGCTTTTCCCAATGCGGCGCAACCGCGCGTGCTGTGGGCCGGCTTGGAAACCCCGCCGGAGCTGCATGACCTGCAGGCCAGCCTGGAGCGAGAATTGGTCGCCCTGGGCTTCCCGGCCGAGCCGCACCCCTTCCGCCCGCACCTCACTCTGGCGCGCGTGCGCCGGGAACATCGCCCGGCCAACATCAAACGCATCAGTGAAATGCTGGCTGAGGCCAGGGTCAACCCGCCGCAAAGCATTGCACTGGACAGCCTGGCCCTGTTTAGCAGCGACCTCAAACCGGGCGGCTCCGTGTATACTCCTTTGGTACGCAGTGCACTTGTTGGAAATTAGGAGTTTTGGATCTATTGGAACCGATTGAACTGGCCCGCAACCTGGCGGAAACCCTGGAAGACAAAAAAGGCGAGGACATCATCCTGCTCGACCTGCAGGAACTGGCCCCGCTCAGTGATTATTTTGTGATCTGCTCCGGCAGCAGCGACCGCACGATCAAAGCCCTGATGGATGCGGCGGTGGACGTTGCCCGCGAGAATTTCAAAGTCAAGCCGCGCCGCGAGGGCAAGCCGGAAGAAGGCTGGCTGTTGGCCGACTACGGCTCCGTGGTCGTGCATGTCTTCTCCAACCACCAGCGCGAGTACTACCGCTTGGAAGACCTCTGGTCCGAAGCTAAGGTGTTGTTGCACGTGCAATAGCCAACAAAAAACGGGCCATTGGCCCGTTTTTTTTTTACCTAATCGTCGTGGTCTTCGAAGACCCAGCGGTCCACCGCACGCTTCCAGTCGACCAGTTCGTCTGAGTCGAACCACAGCTTGACCTCGCGTTCGCCGCTTTCCGGCTGGTCCGAGGCGTGCGTCAGGTTGCGACCCACCTCCAGGGCGAAGTCGTGGCGCAGGCTGCCCGGGGCCGCCTCCGTGGGCCGGGTGGCGCCCATCGTCTGGCGGATGGCCGCCACCGCGTTGGGGCCTTCCCAGGCCATGGCCATCACCGGGCTGGAGGTAATGTACTTGATCAGGCCGTCGTAAAAGCCTTTGCCCTTGTGTTCGGCATAATGCTTTTCCGCCAGATCCTTGCTGACTTCAATGAATTTCGCGCCTACCAGGCGCAGGCCGCGGCGTTCCAGGCGGGAAATGACTTCGCCCACCAGACCGCGCTGCACACCATCGGGTTTTACCAGTACCAAACTGCGTTCCAAAAGAGTCCTCCGAAATTAAAAATCTGTGGCCCAGCGGGCCAGCGTCGAATTCTACCAGCGCTAGAGCAGGTCTTCAGCCTGGGTATAGCACTCCAGGGCCTGGCTCAGCTGGTTATTGCGCATATAGGCGTCGCCCAACGCCTGCCACAAGGCAATCTGGTCCGGCTGCAGGCTGGCGGCGGCTTGCAGGTCGGCGATCACTTCCGCCAGCTGGCGCCGCCGCCGGGTTAGACCGTCATAGTGGCGCAGGGCCAACTGCAGGTCGCCGCCGTTCAGCGCCCGGCGGGCTTCCTGCAGCTGCTCCGGCGCGGCGCGGGTCGCCAGGGGTTCAGCCGCCTGTGCGGCTGAGCGGTGGGCCTGCTCGGCCAGCCGGTCGTTTGCTTCATCGGTTGCTGTGTCAGTCTCGGCGACCCCAGCTTCGTCCAGGCCAGCCAGCCAGTCTTCGATGGGCTGGGCTTCCTCTTCTATCCCGTTGGGGGCCAGCGGCTCGCTGGCAGCCTCTATCCCTGGATGGTCTTCCGTTTCCCAGGCCTCCGCTTTGGCCGCGGCCTCTTCGGTGCTCAGTTCCGCTTCCGGCACCCACTCGCTGGCGGGTTGGTGTTTGGGCGGACCGAGCTCATCCAACCAGTCCAGCTTCTTCAGCTCATTCTCTTCCGCCGGCGCGGGTTCAGACTCTGCAGGAGCGTTTTCTTCAGCTGGCTGGCCCTCGGCGTCCAGCGGTTTCAGCTCGCCGGTCTGCAAGCGCAATTCGTTCAGCCAGTCCGGCGTTTCTTCTAAGGCGCGTGGGGCCGGGGCGTCTGCCTGGGTTTCTTCAATTTCGGCGCTTAGCTCTTGCAGCCAGGAGGGCGTTTCCGCCTCGGCGGGGATTTCTGGCATTTCGGTGAAGATCTGGCGCAGGCTGTCGGTGGAAAGATCGTCTTCAGCTTGCGCTTCTGCGCTTCCCCGGTCGGGGTCTGCCGGGCTGGCCGCAGGGACATGCTCCGCCGCCTCAAATGCCGGCGGCGGGCCGCTGCTCTCGGCGGATCCCGGGGCCTCGTCCTGAGTGTCCAGGCTGTCCAGCCAGCTTAGGGCGGGGCTGGCGCTTTGCGGCTCCTCGGAGGGTGCTTCTACCTCTGGCGCCCAGTCCGGCTTGGCCAACTGGCGCTCCTCCGGCGTGGTCAGTAGTTCTTCTTCCTCGACGCCCTGGCTGGCCGCCAGGTTTTCCAGCCAGCTCAGGCTTTCCTCATCGTCCACGACTTGGGTGGCTTGGCTGTCGGGCAGGTCGGCTTCGTCCGCGGCTTCATCGGCTGCCGGCAGAGGTTCCTCGTCTTCCGGCAGGCTCGTGGGTTGCAGGCCGGCATCGCGCAGCTCTTCAGTCCAGCTCAGCTTGCGCGGCTGTGGCGCTTCGTCTTCCGGCAGATCGCCGGTTGTGTGCATGGCCGGCCCCAGCTCACGCAGCCAATCCGGCACGGCGTCTTCCACCAGGGCGGCGGTGCCGCGTGTGCCGTACATCTGCAGCTGCTCATCTTCGCTGGCCACCGGGCCGGGCTCCAGGCTTTCCAGGCTCTCCAAGAGGGAGCTGGTGCGCCCGGCTTGCGGCTCTACCGGTGTCTCTTCAGCGCGAGCCGCGTCCTCGGCCTGGACTTCACCGTCTTCCATCTCTACGGAGAGCCAGTCCGGCAGGTCTTCCGTTTCAGAGCCTGCTACCTCAGCCGCATACGGGCTGGGGTTTTCCTCGTCTTCCAACTCGCGGGCCAATTTTTCCAGCATCACGCTGTCTGCGGGCACGTTGTCGACCGCCTCGCGCGTGTCGGTCTGGGCGGCGTACGGGTCCATCTCCTGCACCCGTTCCAGGTAAGGGGCCGCCTCAATATCACGCTGTTCACGGCCCAAGATCTCGGCCATGGCGCGGTTTGGGAACAGGCAATAAGGCATCTTTTCGATCAATTGCTGGCAAACCTGAATGGCTTCGTTTTGCCGCTGGCTTTTCAGCAGCATTTCGGCCAGCAGCACCTGCAGGTCCGGCCGCTCTGGGTCCTCGGCCAGCGCGCTACGCAGTTCAGTGATGGCCTGGTTGAACAGGTCGCCGTGGGCGTACATGCGCGCCAGGGCGCCGCGCGTCAGGCGCACCTTGGGCGGTGCATAGCCCTCGCGGGCGGTGTATAGCCGGCGCAGCTCGTCTTGCACCGCCCGGTTGGAGGGCTGCGCTTCAAAGGCGCGCTCCATGTGCCAGATGGCGGCATCCGCATCGCCGGCTTCTTCCCCCACGATGCTCATGCCGATATGGGCGACGAAGTCATCCGGGCAGGAGGCCAGCACGCGCTGGAAGATGTCTGCAGCCTCTGTGTGCTGCTGCGCTTCCAGATAGGCCTTGGCCATTAAGCGATAGGTGGCGATGTTCTTGGGGAAGCGTTCCAGGATGTGGCGGCAGTGGGCTAGCGCTTCATTGGTCTGCCCAGCATCAATCAAGCTCTCGATCTGGCTTAGATAGGTTCGTAATGCAATTTCGGCCACATTGATCTCCAAAAAGTTAGTATGCCATCTCTCTAGGGATGACGCAAGCTGTAGTCGATCTGCTGGATATAATCAGCCTCTTAGAAGAACGGAGAACTCAACTTTGCATAACATCCCCAACTCCACCGCGCTCAGCGGTCTGACAGTCCTCTAGCCACAGCCATGTTACGTATCGCCAAATTCTTGCGGCCGTATTGGCTCTTCTTCAGCCTGTCGGTCTTGCTGCTGTTCGGCCAGGCCAACTTCGAGCTGGCTCTGCCGGACTACCTCTCGCAGATCATCAACATCGGCATCCAGCAAAGCGGCATCGCCAGCCCGCAGCCCGCGGTGCTGCGCGCCAGCCAGATGGAACACCTGGCCCACTTCCTGACCGCCGATGAGCAAGCCCGCGCCCTGGCAGACTACGACCTGGCCCAGCCGGGCGACCCGACGGCCCAGGCCTACCTGGCAGACTACCCCGGCCTGGCAGACCAGGCCGCGTATCTGCTGCGCCCCAGCGCAGCTGGTCCGCAGCCGGCGCTCAGCCGGGCTTTATGGGCCGCCGCCAGCCTGGAGCAGGCCGCGGCCCAAGCGCACCAGACCCCTTTGCAGCTAGACTTGGCCGGCCTGCCCGCCGGAGCCGACATCTGGGCCCGCCTGGGGGCCGCCCAACCTGCCCAGCGGTCGGCCTTCGTGGCCGACCTGCTGGCCCAGCTTGACGCCCAGGGTGAAGAAGCCCTCGAGCAAGGCGCCATTCAGGCGCTCAAAGCCGAGTATGCCGCCCTGGGCATGGATCTGGGGGCGCGCCAAACCGCTTTCATCTTCCGCATCGGCGGCCTGATGCTGCTCTTCACGCTGCTCTCTGGCATATGCGCGGTGGCGGTGGGCTACTTCGCAGCGCGGGCGGCGGCCGGGGTGGGGCGCGACGTGCGCGCCGCGCTGTTCCGCAAGGTGGAGAGCTTCTCCAGCGTCGAATTTGACAAGTTCCCAACCGCCTCGTTGATCACGCGCACCACTAACGACGTCAGCCAGCTGCAGATGGTGACCCAGATCGTGGTGCGCATGGGCGTCTACGCGCCCATCTTGGGCATTGGCGGCATCTTGCGCGCCGTGGGCAAAGGCTCCTCTATGTGGTGGACGATCGCCCTGGCTTTGTTGGTGCTCACCGGCGTGATCGCGGTCGCCTTTTCCCTCTCGATGCCCAAATTTCGGCTGATGCAGAAGATGGTTGACCGCCTCAATCAAGTCTCGCGCGAAACGCTGTCCGGCATGTTGGTCACGCGCGCCTTCAACCGGCAATCCTTTGAAAAAGAGCGCTTTGACACGGCCAACCAGGACCTGACCGCCAATACGCTCTTTACCTCGCGGGTGATGGTCATTATTTTCCCGATCATGATGCTGGTGCTCAACCTGCTCACCGTGGTCATCGTCTGGGTCGGGGCAGAACAGGTGGCCCAGGCCAGCATGCAGGTCGGTGACATTATGGCCTTCCTGCAATACGCCACGCAGATCGTGATGTCTTTCCTGATGCTTTCGCTGCTCTTCGTCATTCTGCCGCGCGCCTCCATCTCAGCCGACCGCATCGCAGACGTGCTTGAGACCCAGCCGCGCATCGTGGATCCGCCGCAGCCGAAAAGCTTTAGTGCGCCCTTCCGCGGCCAAGTCGAGTTTCGCAACGTCTCTTTCCGCTACCCCGGCGCCGAGGAGGATGTGCTGCACGACATCAGCTTCACCGCCCGTCCGGGCCAAATGACGGCCTTCATCGGCTCCACCGGTTCGGGCAAATCCACCATCATTAATCTCATCCCGCGCTTTTATGACGTCAGCGAAGGCGCCGTGCTGGTGGATGGTGTCGACATCCGCCAAGTGCGCCAGGCCGAGCTGCGCGACAAGATCGGCTATGTGCCGCAGCGGGCCACGCTCTTCTCCGGCACTATCGAGAGCAACCTGACCTACGGCGACCGGGCCGCCAGCCCAGCCGCGCTGGACGAAGCCCTGCGCATCGCCCAGGCCAGCCGCTTCGTGGCCGAGCGCGAGAATGGCCTGCAGGCCGAGGTGGCCCAGGCCGGCGCCAATGTCTCCGGCGGTGAGAAGCAGCGCTTGTCCATCGCCCGGGCCTTGGTGAAAAAGGCCCCGATCTACATCTTTGACGACACCTTCTCGGCTCTGGACTACCGTACCGATGCGGCCTTGCGCCGGGATCTGCGCCAGGCCTACCGTGAGCACACCGTGCTGGTGGTTACCCAACGCGTCTCCACGGTCCGCAATGCCGATCAGATCGTGGTGCTGGAGCAGGGGCGCGTGGTGGGCAAGGGCACCCATGCGGAACTGATGAAAACCAGCGAGATCTATCGGGAAATTGCGCTGTCCCAACTCAGCGCTGAGGAGCTTTCCTAATGCAACGCCGCAGTCCTCATGGCATGGGCCAAGTGGCCCCGGAAAAGGCGCGCAATTTCTGGCCCGCCATTCGCCAACTGCTCGATTACCTGGGCCGCTACAAGCTCAGCCTGGTCGGGGTGGTCATCCTGGCTTTGGCCTCCACCTTGTTCAGCATCATGGGTCCATGGCTGCTGGGCATGGCCACCACCGAGCTGTACGACGGCGCGCTGGCCCAGCTGGCCGGCAGCGGTGCCATCAACTTCGCCGCCATCAGCCGCCTGCTGCTCCAGGCCCTGGGCCTGTACCTGACTTCGGCGGCCTTCGCCTACATCATGGGCTGGGTCATGTCCGCCATCTCGGCAGACATTTCGTATCGCCTGCGCCGCGACATCAGCGACAAGATCCACCGCCTGCCGCTCAAATACTTTGACAAGATCACTCACGGCGAAGTGCTCTCACGCATCACCAACGATGTTGAGGCGGTCAATCAGACCCTCAGCCAAAGCCTGACCCAGATCATCACTTCACTGGTCACTGTGGTCGGCGTTCTGGGAATGATGCTGGTGATCAGCTGGCAGATGACCCTGGCTGCGTTGATCATCGTGCCGCTTTCTCTGGTGTCGATCATCGTGATCGCCAGCCGCTCGCAGAAATACTTCGTGCAGCAGCTGGATTTCATCAGCAAGGTCAACGGCCATGTGGAGGAAATGTTCGGCGGCCACTTGGTGATGAAGGCCTTCAACGGTGAGGCCGACAGCGTGGCGGAGTTTGAACGCCGCAACGACGCCCTGCATGAAGTGGCTTGGAAGTCGCAGTTCTTCTCCGGCCTGATGATCCCAGTGCTGACTGTGGTCGGCAGCCTGGGTTATGTGATCGTGGCGATTGTGGGCGCCTGGATGTTTGTGCAGGGGCGCGTACCGGTTGGCAGCATCCAGGCCTTCATTCAATACGTCAGCATGCTCAACCAGCCGCTGGCGCAGCTGGCCAACGTCACTAATGTTTCGCAGATGACCGCCGCTGCGGCCGAACGCATCTTTGACTTCCTGGCCGAAGCAGAAGAGACGCCAGACACCCCAACCCCACAGCAGATCACCCAGCCGCGCGGGGAAGTGGAGTTCCGCAATGTCAGCTTCGGCTACGAAGCAGACCAGCCTGTGATTCGCAACCTCTCCGCCCTGGTCAAGCCGGGCCAGAAAGTGGCCATTGTCGGCCCCACCGGGGCGGGCAAGACCACCGTGGTCAAGCTGCTGATGCGTTTCTACGATGTCAACGCCGGCGAGATCCTGGTGGATGGGCAGGACATTCGCCAGTACACCCGCCAAGACCTGCGCCGCAACTTTGCCATGGTCTTGCAAGATACCTGGCTGTACAGCGGCAGCATCATGGACAACATCCGCTACGGCGTGCCGGGGGCCAGCGATGAAGACGTCATCGCCGCGGCCAAGGCGGCCTACGCCGACCATTTCATCAACACCCTGCCGGATGGCTATAAGATGGTCATCAATGAAGAGATCAGCAATATCTCGCAGGGCCAGATGCAGCTGCTGACCATTGCGCGCGCCGTGCTGGCCGATGCGCCCATCTTGATCCTGGATGAGGCCACCAGTTCGGTGGACACGCGCACCGAACTGCTGATCCAGGCTGCCATGGACCGCCTGATGGAAGGGCGCACCAGCTTCGTCATTGCCCACCGCCTCTCCACCATCCGCAATGCCGACAACATCTTCGTCATGCGCGATGGCGACATCGTGGAGCAGGGCAACCACGCTGCTCTGCTGGCTGCGGGCGGTTTCTATGCCGAGCTGTACAACAGCCAGTTTGAGCGTGACAGCGAGACCGCGGCCTAACGGCAGCCGGCTGCAAGAAAAACAAAAAGAGGCGCACCCGCGGGTGCGCCTCTTTGTTTTGGTATTTAGTCAGTCAGCTACTTGGCTGCCACAACAGGGGTGGTGCGCTTGCTGGTTCTGATCGACCAGACCAGCAGGCCAACCATCACGACTGCCGCGATCCACTCGCCGATGCCGAAGTTGGTGATCTGCACCACGACCGGGGCAATGATCACTGCCACCAGGTTGACCACCTTGATCATCGGGTTCAGCGCCGGACCGGCGGTGTCCTTCATCGGATCACCCACGGTGTCGCCCACCACGCTGGCCTTGTGACGCTCGGAGCCTTTGCCCAGATTCTTCTTGGGGTCCTTGGGCTCGTCTTCGATCAGCTTCTTGGCATTGTCCCAGGCGCCGCCGGCGTTGTTCATGAACACCGCCAGCAGTTGGCCGGAGAGGATGATGCCTGCCAGGGCGCCGCCCAGGGCTTCCACACCCAGCAGCAGGCCCAGCAGGATCGGGGTGACCACGGCCAGCACGGCCAGGGGCACCAGTTCCTTCTGCGCCGCGGTGGTGGAGATGTTCACCGCCTGGCGGTAGTCCGGCTTGACCTTGCCGGTCAGCACACCCTTCTTGAACTGGCGGCGAGCCTCTTCCACGATCAGCGCAGCCGCACGGCTCACCGCTTGAATGGCGAAGGAGGAGAACAGCCAGGGCAGAGCGCCACCGATCAGCATACCTACGAAGACCTGCGGCACGTCCACGCGGATACCGATGGACTGGATCTGCTGGGCCAGAGGGATGCCCAAGGCAGCCTGGGCCCGGCTCACGTCCACCAGATAGGAGCCGAACAGTGAGACGGCCGCAATCACGGCTGAGCCAATGGCGACACCCTTGGTGATCGCCTTGGTGGTGTTGCCCACTGCATCCAGGTCGGCCATGATCTGCTTGGCCTTGAGGGTTTCTTTGTCCTTCTTGTTGCCCCAGGACATCTCACCGATGCCGTTGGCGTTGTCGGCGATGGGACCAAAGGAGTCCATCGCCACGTTGTTGCCGGTCAGCGTCAGCATGCCGATGCCGGTCATGGCCACACCGTACAGAATGTAGGTGATGCTCTCGACCGGGTCGGCGCTGATGCCGCCGAAGATCACGATGGAGGAGAAGATCGTGGCGGCGATCACCACAGTCGCCCACACCGAGGATTCATAGCCTACGGACACACCTTGCAAGATCAGCGTGGCCGGGCCGGTGTTGGCAGCCTTCTTGATGTCCTGCACCGGGCTTTGGTGCGTGCCGGTGAAGTACTCGGTCATGCGATCGATCAGGATCGCCAGCAAAACGCCGATGCCGACCGCCAAAGGCGTGCGCCACCAGCCGCCGGGCAGGCCATCCGTGGACAACACGTTCAGGTAGTAATACGCGGCGGCGAAGAACAGCACCACGGAGATCGCCGCGGAGGAGAGGAAGCCACTGAAGATGGCGCTCATCGCGTTGGCGGCGTTGCCTTCTTTGCCGGCTTTGACAGCGTAGGTGCCGAAGATCGAGGACAGCACACCGATGCCGCGCACGATCAGCGGGTAAATGATCCATTCCACATGGCCGGTGATGTGATACAGGGCCACACCCAGGATCAGGCCGGCCACGATGGTCACTTCGTAAGACTCGAAGATGTCGGCCGCCATCCCAGCGCAGTCGCCCACGTTGTCGCCCACCAGGTCAGCGATCACGGCCGGGTTGCGCGGGTCGTCTTCGGGGATGTCGTTTTCGACCTTACCCACCAGATCGGCGCCCACATCAGCCGCCTTGGTGTAGATGCCGCCGCCTACGCGCATGAACAGCGCCAGCAGCGTGCCGCCAAAGCCAAAGCCCAGCAGGGCGTCTGGCGCAGCGATGCCGAAGTAAATGAAGATGACCGTACCACCCAGCAGGCCCAGACCGTCGGTCAGCATGCCGGTGATGGTACCGGTGCGGTAGGCAATACGCAGAGCTTCGCCGAAAGAATAGCGGGCGGCGGAAGCGACGCGCACATTGCCTTGTACCGCCATGCGCATACCGATCTGGCCCACAGCCAGCGAGAAGGTGGCACCCAGCACAAAGCCGACAGCGCGGCCGATGCCGATGATATTGCTCACCTGGGCCAGGGGGATACCCTCAAAGCGCTCGATCGCCTCCGGAGTGGGAGGCACGATGGTTACCGAGAGGTACATGGCCACGGTCAGCAGGGCGATCAGCGGCAGGATGGAGCGCAGTTGGCGCTGCAGATACGCATCTGCCCCGTCACGGATGGCGCCCCACACTTCTTGCATCTTGGGTGTGCCCATGTCCTCAGCCAGGATCTGATTGCGCAGCAGCAGCGCGTACAGCAGGCCCACAATGGCCACACCGAGCACGCCCCACATCGCCCAGATCTCAAAAGGGGATAAACCTAATTGTTGCATGCAAAAAACTCCTATGAAAAAAGGTTTGCTTCCTTAAAAAGCGCCGGAGGACATCAGCCGCCGGCGCCTACGAATGCGAAAAGATTGTAATTTGGGGGGTACTTTGTGTCAAGTTGCACTACTCTGGGTTTGTCATTCCGGGCGCAGCGAGGAATCCGTATTGCGTTTGTAAGAAACACCATCACATGAGGTCTGCCCCTCCAGATAGGGCTGATTCTCAACCGTCTTTGCACGGATTTCTCGTCGCAGCTCTGCTGCTCCTCGAAATGACAAAAACGTGTCATTCCGAGCGTAGCGAGGAATCCGTATTGCGTTTGTAAGAAACACCATCACATGGGCGGCCTCTTCCGGACAAGGCTGATTTCTCAGTCGCCCGGCACGGATTTCTCGTCGCAGCCAGCTGGGCGTGGCTCACGCTCCTCGAAATGACAAACACGCCTTATCAGTTCGACTGGTATGCCTTATAGTAAATCCATGGCGCAGCAGGGGAAGTATTACATCTACATCCTGAGCAACCCCACGGGCACGCTTTACACCGGTGTCACTAACAACCTTGAGCGGCGAATCTGGGAGCATAAAGCGCGCGCCAATCAAGGTTTTGCCAGCAAATACAAGATCGATTTGCTTATGTACTATGAAGAATTTGACTTTGTCGAGGATGCCATTGCTCGCGAAAAGCAAATCAAAGCCTGGCGTAGAGAAAAGAAGCGCAATCTAATCGAGACGACCAACCCCACCTGGCAGTACCTCAGCCACGATTGGTTCTAAGCTACAGCCCCTTGCCGCCCAGGGTGCGCAGTTCCGCCCGGTCAGACATGCCGGCAATCAGCGGGCGCGCCTGGGCGATCAGCGCCTGGGTCTCTTCCGGAGCCAGCGAGGCTTGGTGGCTCTCGGCGCTGGTCCACACTTCGCTGACCCAAATGCCCTCTGGGTCGGCCGCATCTTCGCTCACGATATAGATGAGGCAATCGGGGTTGGCCTGCATGGCTTCCGCCGCCTGCAATAAAAGCTCCAGCAGGGCGGGGCGTTTGCCTGTTATAGCGCTGATTTTTCCGTGTAATCCATACATGGATACATTATAGACCTCCAAGATTAGAGAATCTCATTTTCTGGCACAAAGCCTGCATTAACCGGTAGCATGTCAAGGATTTGATGTTGACTCGCCGATTTGATTCACTGTATAGTGGTCTTCACTCGGTTGGGGTAACAAAGCGCCAGCAACATTCGTTGCTGGACTTTTTACTCCCCGGCAGCAGCAACTCCTTGGCGCAATACTCTCAGGAGTAAATTCAATTACCGGGCTTTTAGCCTGGGAGAAAGACAACATAGTGCTGAACGAGAAACTCCTCGAAGATATCGCAGGGCGTGATGCCCAGTCCGATCGTGAACACCCCGCCATCGCCCGGCTTATTGAGCTGGGCCGCAAGCAGGGTTATGTCACCATCGACGATATCCTCAACTTCTTCCCCGAAGCAGAGCGTGACGTAGACAAACTCGAAGAGGCCTTTGCTGCCCTGCTGGGCGCCGGCATTGCCTATGTGGACGACCCCGAAGTGATTGAGGGCCACGACAACGAGCTGAGTCTGGACGGGGACGACGACAACGAGGAAGACGAAAAGGAAAGCCGCCGCCAGCAGGAAGCCGACGACAACTACCTGGCCAATATTGATACCGATGACATGATCGGCCTGTACCTTAAGGAAGTGGGCCGCGTACCGCTGCTCACCGCCGAAGAAGAGGTCATGCTGGCCAAGCGCATCGAAAAAGGCCGCATTTCCCGCGAGGCACTCGCCTCCGGCAAGTTCAGCGAAGAGCAGCGCCCCAAGCACCGCCAGCAGATCGAAGACGGCTGGGCCGCGCGTGAGCACCTGATCACCGCCAATTCCCGCTTGGTGATCAGTGTGGCCAAGAAGTACATGGGCCGCGGTGTACCCTTTCAGGACCTTATTCAAGAGGGCAACATTGGCCTGATCCGGGCCGCCAAGAAGTTCGATTACCGCCGCGGCCACAAGTTCAGCACCTACGCCACTTGGTGGATTCGCCAAGCGGTCACCCGCGCCATTGCCGACCAGGGCCGCACGATCCGCGTGCCGGTCCACATGGGCGACCAGATCAACAAGCTGCTGCGCGTGCAGCACCAGCTCACCCAGCGCCTGGGGCGTGACCCCTCGGTGGAAGAGCTGGCCGAGGCTTTGGATGTGCCGCCCAAGAAGGTCGAGAACATGATCCAGGTGGCCCGCCGCCCGCTTTCGCTGGAGACGCCCACCGACGATGAAGAAGATTCCGTGCTGGGCGATTTCATCCAGGACCATGAGGCCCCGGCCCCGGACGACTCGGCCACCTACAACCTGCTGCGTGAGCACCTCTACGAAGTGCTCGATGGGCTGCCGCCGCGTGAAGTGCGCATCCTGCAGCTGCGCTATGGCCTCATGGACGGCCAGGCCTATACGCTGGAAGAAGTTGGCAGCAAGATGGGCGTCACGCGTGAGCGTGTGCGCCAGATCGAAGCCCAAGCGCTCAGCCGCTTGCGCCATCCTGTGGTCGCCAAAAAACTCAAGGAATACTTGGGTGAGGCTTAACCCTAAACGGGCAAGAACCAAACAGGCGCCAAAGGCGCCTGTTTTTTTGTTGGCTTGGACGCCCCGGGGCAGCATGATAATAATTAATACTTTCATCCCACCGTATAATGCTTAGCTCATGAGTTTTCGCAGCTTTGTTATCACCCTCCTGTTCCTATGTGTCTTTTACATGGGCCTCAATACGCCTCTGGACCCAGACACCTGGTGGCATCTGCGCGCCGGCGAAGCCGTTTTGCAGACGGGGGCGATACCCAAGACAGATAGCTACTCCTTCACCCGGGCCGGAGAGCCCTGGCTGTACCCCAGCATGGCCTGGCTCAGCCAGGTGCAGTTGTACGCCGTGTACAGCCTGCTGGGCTTGGGCGGCCTCAACCTTTGGGCGGCCGTCCTTGTGACTTTAGCCTTCGCTTTCATTTATAACGCGATGAGCGGGCCACCGCTGCTGCGTGCCTTTGTGCTGGTGTTGGCAGTGACTGCCTCGGGACTGTATTGGGCGGCCCGACCCTATATGGTCAGTTTTGTGCTCAGCGCCGCCTTTCTTTGGATTTTGGAGGACTATCGCTGGGGGCGGGCCAACCGGCTGCTCTGGCTGCCGCTGCTGATGGCCGTGTGGGTCAACAGCCATCCTGGTTTTGCGATGGGATTCTTGGTCGTGGGGACTTATCTGGCTCCGCAGCTGCTCGCCTGGCTGGTGGGCCTTTGGCGCCGTCAGCCCGATGCTGAGGCGCTGCGCCGCCTCAAGCAGCTTGGGCTGGTCGTTCTGGGGTTGCTGTTGGGCGCTTGCCTCAACCCCAGCGGCCCGGCCATGCTGGCCTATCCTTTCCAAACCGTGTCGATCGGCGTTTTGCAAGACCATATCATTGAATGGCAGTCGCCCAACTTTCACGCTCTCAATACGCTGCCCTTTGCGCTGTTGCTCTTTCTGGCGCTCGGCGTGGTGGGCGCCTCTGGTCTGGGCCTGGCGCTCACCGACTTCTTGCTGCTGGCCGGCTTCGGGTACATGAGCCTGCTGGCCGCCCGCAACATCCCCGCCTTTGCCCTGGCGGCCCCGCTGGTGCTCGCCCGCCACGCCGAAGCCGGCCTGGCGCGCTTAGCCCGGCAGTTTGCTTGGCAGCCTGGCCCGCCGATCACCGCTCGTTGGACGCGTGGGTTGCACCTGGCCGTGGTGCTGCTGGGCGTGCTGGTCATCGGCCTCAAAGCCGCCGAGCACTTCGACGAAGAGACCCGCGCCGAGCGTTTGGCCAGCAATCTGCCCATCGGTGCGGTGGAGTACTTGCGCAAGCAGCGCCCGCAGGGCAGGCTTTTCAACTCTTACAATTGGGGAGGCTACTTGATTTGGGCCTTGCCTGAATACCCGGTCTTCACCGACGGGCGCACCGACCTGTACGGCGATGAGCTGCTCACCGACTGGCTGGACGTGGTGCGCGCTGACCCGGGATGGCAGTCTCTATTGGAAAGCTACGCTATTGACCTCATTCTGCTGGAAAAGCACTGGCCGATCGTGCCACTGTTGCCCTTTTATGATTGGCAGGTATTGTATGAAGATGAGCTCTCAATCCTCTATGGGCGGTGAACTGCATGTCCGTTGAGCAGAGCAAGGCCACACGCGGCAAAGGCTTGCTGGAGCCGTTCCTGGCCCGGCTGCGCGCCAACAAGGCCAATCAGCTCATCCCGGCTGAAGCGCGCCGCGGCCGCATTCTCGACATTGGCTGCGGCTCATATCCGTATTTCCTGACTCACACCAATTTCAGCGAGAAATACGCCATAGACCAGTTGCCGCTTAAGCTGGAGGGCACGGGCATCCACTGGCACCAGGCGGACCTGAACGCCAAGCCCGTGCTGCCCTATGCCGATGGCTATTTTGACATCATTACTCTGCTGGCCGTGGTGGAGCATCTCAATCCAAACAGCCTTCCGCAGCTGCTGGCTGAAGCCCGCCGGGCTCTCAAGCCGGGCGGCAAGGTCATCATCACCACGCCGGCTGGCTGGACAGATAATCTGCTGCACTGGATGGCGCGCCTCAGCCTGGTCAGCGCCGAGGAGATTGATGAGCATGCCTACGCCTATACCCTGCCCACTCTAGGGTGGTGTTTTGGCCGGGCCGGCTTTGCCATGCACAATATCCGTTTGGGCTATTTTGAACTGGGGCTCAACCTCTGGGCGACTGCGCAGCGCTGAGAATGGCCGCGCAAAAGTGCCTATGCTATACTGACTGACCGCGGGCGGCGCGTGAGGACTTATGGCAAAGATTTCCATTGTGGTGGTGGATGACCATCCCATTTTTCGGCAGGGGGTTGTCGATACGCTTTCCCTGGAGCCCGACTTTGCCATTGTCGGGCAGGCCGCCAGTGCCGGAGAAGCGCTCGAGCTGGTCTCCAAGCTTTCACCGATTGTCGCCATTGTGGATCTAAACCTGCCCGATTTCAACGGCCAGCAGCTCACCCGCCAATTGCATGAGGCCAAGAGCCATACCCGCGTGGTCTTGCTCACCGCCTACGATGACAGTTCGCAGGAATGGAATTCGATCGCGGCCGGCGCGGCGGCCTACTGCGCCAAAGATGTGCACCCGGAAACCTTGGTGCGCATCGTGCGCAGCGTAGCCGAAGGGCGCTATGTCGTCGCCGAGCAGGTCTTGGACCGCGAAGCGTTGCAGCGTTGGCAGGCAGAGCGGGCCAACCCCATCTCGCCCCTGAATGAGGCGGTGGGCCTGGAGCCGCTTTCTGGCCGTGAAATGGAAGTGTTGGCCTGTATCACACGCGGTCTGAGCAATAAGGAAATCGCCCGCGATCTGGCCATCAGCCATCAAACCGTAAAAAACCATGTGACCGCTGTGTTGCGTAAGTTAAAAGTAGAAGATCGTACTCAGGCAGCTGTATTTGCTCTGCGCCAGGGGTGGGTGCAGGTGGAAAAACCTTCGTAGTGCGTGCCTGGGCAGGAGATAGGCTTGACCGTTAGTTCATCATCCAAGGAAGAAGGTGCCCTGACGCTGGCCGCGGCGCTGGAGCAGCTGGACCAGGAGCGCGAGCAGACCGAGCGCGAACTGCGCGAGGTCGACCTGTTGCTTGACCAGAGCAAAAGCGAGGTGGAGAAGCTTACCCAGCGCAATGCCACCATCAACGCCCACCTGCAGCAAATGGAGTCACAAATCGACGATCTGCCGGCTGCCGATATCCGCGTCGCCTACGAGGCAGCACTGGAGGCCCAGCAGCGCCTGGTGGTGATGCGCGGCCAAATGGAAAAGCTGGCCAGCGATCGGGCTCACTTGGAGCACCAACTGCAGACCTACAAGAAAGTGCTGCAGGCCAACCAGGATCTGAATGCCCCGCAGGGCGATGGCCGCAATGCACAAAGCTCCATCGAAGTCATCACCCAGGCGCAGGAAGCCGAACGCCAGCGTCTTTCGCGCCAGATGCATGACGGCCCAGCCCAGGCGCTGTCCAACTTCATCCTGCAGGCGGAAATTGCCCTGCGGCTCTTCGATGTGGACCAGGACCAGGCGCGCCAAGAGCTGAACAACCTCAAGGAATCGGCCGCCACCACGTTCCAAAAAGTGCGTGATTTCATCTTTGACCTGCGCCCCATGATGCTGGATGATCTCGGCCTGGTGCCGACCGTCAAGCGCTACGCCAGCCACCTGGCCGAAAAATCCGGCACCGAGATCAACGTCAGCGTGACTGGAGCCGAGCGGCGTCTGGAACCGTATGTTGAAGTCATCGTTTTCCGTGTGGTGCAGGAGCTGATCAGCAATCCCGCCCTGCACAATCAAGCCACCACTATCCGCGTGCAACTGGATATTGCTGAACAGCATGTGCGCGCCACTGTGGACGACAACGGGAACGGCTTTGAAGCCCACAGCCTGCCAGATGAGGCCGAGCTGAGCATCAAGGCCTTGCGCGAGCGCATGGAAATGTTGGGTGGCACCTTTGAGGTGGAAACTTCGCCGGGCAAGGGAGCCCATTTCCAACTCTCCATTCCACTTCAGCCGTCTTTGAACAGATAACTGCGCTAGTACTAATCTCTCATTAATTCAAACCGTATTTTTGTTGCGATGAAAGCCAAAAATACTATAATGTCAATACACTTACGGTGTTCCGTAAGGAGCCTTTATTAGAAAGGAGAAATTGCCATGTTCTTCAAGTTGAACGAAAAGGGTCAGGGTATGGTGGAGTACGTTCTGATCATTGTGTTGGTCGCTATTGTTGGCCTCGTGGTTTGGGGTCTGTTGGGCGACGGCATTCAGAATACACTCAATACCATTGTTAATGCTCTGAGTGGTGCCGGCTAGTCCGATCTGCTTTCGAGCAAGATCTCGTTGTATCAAAGTGGCGGTAATTGCCACGAAGTGATTTGATAAGCAAACGCAGCCCTGGTCTTCAGGGCTGCGTAGCTTAACTCAGCCGCAGGATTTTTCTGCGGCTGATGGCAGTTTCAGGTAGACTTGGACTGTATACTGGAATCATGACAGCCAAGCGGACGTGTGCTGGTATTCGCCGCCTGGATGGAGGCAGCTAAATGCGATTGGGTAGAGCTCTTATTATTGTTTCCGTTATTCTTATTCTGGCCCTGGTGGCTTTGTATGCTGCCACAAACCTGGGTTTGACGGGTGATTCGCAAGGCGAAATCCAAACGACCGATATTGTGATCGTCGTCCAACCGATTAGCCGCGGCAGTTTGATCACGGAAGAAGCTCTGGGCTATCTGGCTTACCCCACGCAGCACACCAGCGCCAATATGCTGACCAACACCAGCCAAGCTGTGGGCCGCTTGGCGCGCTATGACCTGGAGCCCGACCAGCCGCTGCTGGTCAACATGGTGGTGAATACCGCGGAAGAGGTTGCCACCGGCGGCTCAGACACTTCGCTGGCCATCCCGGCCGGCATGGTGGCCTTCCCCATCCCGATTGATCGCTTCTCCAGCCTGGCCTATGGCCTGCGCTCCGGGGATCACGTCAACGTGATCGTGACCCTCTTGCTTACCGACCTGGACCCGGACACGCAGACCCGCCTCCCCAACAATACGGGTGTTCTACGCTCACCGGAAACCAGCACTGAAGAGGGCGGCTCCCAGGCGCTTACCGCCGAGGTTGTGATCGGCAGCGTGCCGCTGCCGCAGGGTGAAGCCGTGCTGGACGAGCTGACCGGCCAGGTGCTTTATTTGGTGCCCTCTGAAAACCAGCGCCCGCGCCTCGTCAGCCAAACCTTGCTGCAAGATATTGTCATTTTGCATGTCGGCGATTTCCCTTACGCCAATGCCAGTTCGGATACTGCAGAGGATGGCGCCGCAGTGGTTGTCTCTCCGCCAGACCTGATCACGCTCATCGTTTCGCCTCAAGATGCGGTGACCCTCAACTACTTGATCTACGCCGGCGGTGAACTGACCCTCGCTTTGCGCTCTTCGACGGATGAAAGCACCACTATCACTGAAGCGGTCACGCTGGAATACTTGTTGAGCACCTACAATATTCCAGTGCCGTCCAAGCTGCCCTACGGGCTGGAGCCGCGTATCGACGCACTGATCTCTCCTACTCGGGTGAATGTGTTCCCGCAAGTGGAAAGCGCGCCTTAGTCGATCACCTCATGTCTGCTGAAGATAAAGTTCGCGTCCTGATTGTGGATGATGTCGCTGAAACGCGCGAAAACATCCGCAAGCTTTTGCAGTTCGATGCCAATATTGAAGTCGTCGGCGCTTCGCGCACCGGGGCAGAAGGACTGGAGCTCTCCATGGAGACCCAGCCGGATGTGGTGCTCATGGACATCAACATGCCGGACATGGACGGCATTACCGCCACCGAGGCCATTCGCAAGAAGGTGCCTTTCACCCAGATCGTCATTCTTTCCGTTCAGGGCGATTCGAACTATATGCGCCGCGCCATGCTGGCTGGCGCCCGGGACTTCCTCACCAAGCCGATTGATATTGACGAGCTGACGGCCGCCATCCACCGCGCCGGCCGCGTGGCCCGCAACGAGAAGGAAAAGCTCTCCGGTGTGGGCATGTCCGAGGTCAGCGGCGGGTCGGCCGGAGGCGGCCAGCTCATCCCTGGCGACCAGGGCTATGTGGTCACCGTGTTCGGCCCCAAGGGCGGCATCGGCAAAACCACCATCGCCACCAACCTGGCCGTGGCCTTGCGCCAGCAGGGCGGGGCGGTGGCCGCGGTGGATGCCAATTTGCAGTTTGGCGATCTGTCCTTTTTCTTCAATGAGCAGGGTCGCACCAACATCACGGATCTAACCCCGCGGGCCGATGAACTCGATCGCGAGATCGTGGGCGAGGTCGTGATCAAGAATGAAGCCTCCGGTGTGCACATCCTGGCAGCGCCTATGCGCCCGGAATATGCCGATGCGGTCACAGGCCCTGAGCTCGCCTCCGTCTTGCGCTACCTGAGCCGCATGTATCCCCGTGTGGTGGTGGATACCAGCGCCTTGCTCAACGAGCTGACCCTGGCCGTCCTCGACACCACCGATATTCTGGTGTTGGTCTTCACCCAGGACATTCCCTCGATCAAGAACGTGCGCCTCTTCCTGGACCTGGCGGAGGGGCTGGGCATGCCCCGCGACCAAATTCTTTTGGTGATGAACAGTTACGACAAGCGCCGCAGTATTACCCCTGAGCGGGTGCGTGACAACTTCAAGAAAGATATTGATGTGGTCGTGCCGTTGGATGAACGCCTGGTTGTGCCCGCCATGGACCGCGGGGAACCCTTCTTGTTGCGCGGCGCCAACACGCCCAGCGGCAAGGCCGTTACGGAATTGGCCAATAAAGTGAACGCCAAGCTGAAGATGATGGTTCGCTCTCAGGTCGAGGCCAACTAGCTTAAAGGAATCTGGCCATGTCATTGATGCGCAGACTGGAACGCGACCAGAACGAGGAACCCAAGAAGCCGGTCACTCGCCCGATAGAGAAGCCGGAAAACGGCAATGACTCTGGCGGTTCGCGCCTGACCAACCTGCGGCCCAGCCGGCCCGGCGGCGCTACCCCAGCCGGGCGCACCTCCTACACAGACTTGAAGACGCGTGTTCAGACTCGCTTGCTCAGCGAAGTGGACATCACCATGGACGTCAGCAAGCTGGATGAGATCCGCCGTACCATCCAGGACTTGTTTGAAAAAATCCTGGTCGAAGAGAACATCGTTATCACCCGGCCGGAGCGCCAGCGTTTGCTGGAGCAGATCACCGATGAAATTCTGGGATACGGCCCCCTGCAACCGCTTTTGGCGGATAACAGCATCTCTGAAATTATGGTCAATGGCTACCAGAGCGTGTATGTGGAGCGCGGCGGCAAGCTGTACCGCACCCCGCTCAAGTTCGAGAGCAACGAGCATGTCATGCGCATCATTGACCGCATCGTTTCTCCGCTGGGCCGCCGTGTGGATGAGCAAAGCCCGTATGTGGATGCCCGCTTGCCGGATGGCTCGCGCGTCAATGCTGTCATCCCGCCGATCTCACTCAGTGGGCCGGTGCTCACCATCCGTAAGTTCTCCAAAGACCCGATCACGATTGACCAGTTAATCGGCTTCGGCTCCATTTCGCCCGAGGCGGTGCTGTTCCTCAAAGCCTGTGTAGAAGCCAACCTGAACGTAGTGATTTCCGGCGGTACGGGTTCTGGTAAGACCACTTTGCTCAATGTGCTTTCGACCTTCATCCCGGCGGACCAGCGCATCGTCACCATCGAAAATGCGGCGGAACTCCAACTGCGCCAGGACCATGTGGTCACGCTGGAGACGCGCCCCTCGAACGTAGAAGGCACTGGGGCGATCACCGCTCAGCAGCTGGTGGTCAATGCGCTGCGTATGCGCCCCGACCGCATTATCGTCGGCGAAATTCGTGCCGGTGAGGCGCTGGACATGCTCCAGGCGATGAACACCGGCCATGAAGGGTCCATGACCACGGCCCACGCCAACAGCCCCCGAGATGTGCTCTCTCGTATCGAGACCATGACCCTCATGGCGGGCTACGAATTACCCATCCGCGCCATCCGCGAGCAGGTTGCCTCTGCCATCGACTTGATCGTGCAGGTCGACCGTATGCGTGACGGCACCCGCAAGGTGGTCAACATCACCGAAGTGCTTGGCATGGAAGGCGATGTGATCACCCTGATGGACATCTTCGTCTTCGAGCAAAGCGGCTTTGAAGAGGGCAAGATCATGGGGCAAATGTTGCCCACCGGACTGCGGCCCGGGTTCATGGATCGCTTCGAAGCGGCTGGCATTCACATCCCAACCACATTGTTCGGCGCCGGCCAGCGCCCGAGGTATTAGACGCATGCCGTTGGTGTTTTGGATCGGACTGGGGCTGGCCATTCTGCTCCTGCTGCTGGGTACCGTAGTGGCCCTGCGCGGTGAAAAGTCCTTGGTGGATCGCCGTCTGGAACAATACCTGGATGATGTTTACCAGGACGCCCGGCAAGAGGGCGCCAAGCAAAACAGGGAAGGTGTGCTGGTCAACTGGCTCACCAAGCGCATTGAGCCCACCAATTTTGGCGAAAGCACCGCCAGGGAGCTGGCCCGTGCCGATCTCAAGCTGAAGATCGGTGAATACATTGCCCTGATCGTCATCGCTATCGGCCTGATGGGTTTGCTGGGTTATCTATTCGGCGGCGGCTCCTGGCTGTTCGGCCTGGTGGGCGCCCTGCTCGGGGCCGGGATCCCGCGCCTCTTTGTGCGCTATCAACAGGGCAAGCGTCTGCGCAAATTCGATGAACAGCTGCCAGACATGCTCAATCTAATGGTCAACAGCCTGCGCACAGGCTTCTCGGCCTTGCAGGCTATGGAAGCGGTCAGCCAGGAAATGCCTTCGCCGATCAGCGACGAATTCCGCCGCGTGGTGCAGGAAATGCAGCTGGGCGTGCCGATGGAAACCGCCCTCGACAATTTGCAGCGCAGGATCGCCAGCGGCGACTTGGACCTGGCCATCACGGCGATTAACATCCAACGTGAGGTTGGCGGCAACCTGGCGGAAATTCTGGACACCATCTCATACACCATCCGCGAGCGGGTGCGCATGCAGGGCGAGATCCGCGCCACCACCGCCCAGGTGGCCTTTTCCGGCCGCTTTTTGGCGTTTATGCCGCTGATCATTTCCGGCGTGCTCTGGGCGGTCAACCGCGACTATATGATGGGCTTCTTTGAAGAGCCGGTTATCTGCGGGATCTCGATGCTGATCACTGCCGGCGTGATGCTGGTGGTTGGCTATGTAGCCCTCACCCGCCTGGCGCAGATTGAGATCTAGCCCATGACTTGGATCGGTCTGCTGATCATCTTCATCATCATTGCCGCGGCGGTTGCCCTGGTGGTGGTAGGCCTGCGCGACCGCCAGAATTCCGACCCGCTGGCCACCCGGCTGGCTGAATATGCCGCCCGCGGCGAGATCGCCAGCCTGGAAGAGATCGAGCTCTCGCAGCCCTTCATGGAGCGCGTCGTGTACCCCACGGCGCGGCGTCTGGGCGAATTTGCCCAGCGCTTCACGCCGGCGCAGGCCATCATTGATGCTCGCCGCCGGTTGGAGATGGCCGGCGCGCCGCGCTGGTTGGAACCCAGCTTGTTCCTCGCCTCGCGCTTCGTCTTTGGCTTTGGCTTGGGCGGCCTGCTCTTTATGGTCTATTCCATATCCAATGACATCACCTTCAACACAGCGCTGATCATTCTGGCCGCTACCGTAGTAGGTTTCTTCATGCCCAACCTACTGGTGGACAGCCGTGTCACCCGCCGCCAGCGCACCATTCTGAACTCCATGCCAGACGCGCTGGACCTGCTCACCATTTCGGTGGAAGCCGGCCTGGGTTTTGACGCTGCCCTCAAAAAAGTGACCGAGAAGTGGGACAACGAACTTTCCGAAGCCTTCAGCCGCGTGTTACAAGAAGTGCAGCTGGGCAAATTGCGCCGTGAAGCCTTGCGAGACATGGCCGCCCGGCTCAATCTCTCGGAAATGGACAGCTTTGTAGCCGCCGTGATCCAGAGCGAGCAGTTGGGTGTCAGCATGTCGCGCGTGCTGCGGGTGCAATCCGATTCCATGCGCATTAAGCGCCGGCAGCGTGCTGAGGAAAGAGCCCAGCAGGCTCCCGTGAAAATGCTGATGCCGATGGTGCTGCTGATCTTCCCTACGATCGTGATTTTGCTGATGGGTCCTGCCGTGCTGCAGATCATGCGCTCCGGCATCGGCTTCTAAAACATCCCCCGGGACTATCCATTTTGAGGGGCGCCTTTCGCAGAGCTGGGACCACCGTGCTGGACTGGCTCTTCCCGCCGCGTTGCCTGGGCTGTGGCGCGCTGGGTGGTCCGTGGTGCTCGGCCTGCGACCAGCGCACCCACTGGCTGCGCGCGCCGCTCTGCGCCCATTGCGGGCTTCCGTCTGCCGAACAGGCGGCAAGCTGTGAGGCCTGCCGGGTCAATCACTATCGCTTCACTTCGGCGCGTTCATTGGCGCCTTATGCCGCTGAGCTGCGCCAAGCATTGCTGGCCTTCAAACGCCAGCAGAACATGGCCCTGGCGCAGATCTTTGCCGCCAAGCTGCAGCTGCTCTATCAGCAGCAAGCCTGGCAGGCAGACCTTGTGCTGCCCGTGCCTTTGGATGCCCAACGGGAGGCCCAGCGCGGCTTCAACCAGGCGGGCTTGCTGGCCGGGCCGCTTGCCCAGGGTTTGGGTCTGCCGCTCCCGGCCGGCGCGCTGCGGCGCAAGCCCGGCGCAAAGGTTCAGCACCGGTTGACCGCTGCGCAGCGCTGGCAGAACTTACAAGGGACATTTGTTGCAGACAAACAGGCAATCTTGGGGACGCACGTGCTTCTGGTGGATGATATTATGACTACAGGAGCTACAGCACAAGCGATCTCGCTGGCTTTGCTGGAAGCCGGCGCTGCACAAGTGTATGTCCTCACGGTGGGGCGCTCGCTCTTCCAAGACCACCAGGCGAATTTGGTAAGATAGCTCCCTATTCCGGCAAGGAGGCTGACATGACCACAGTGGTTGATATTTCCGCAAAAGACTTCCAGGTAGACGACACCTTGCGCGATTACGTCAGCTCGCGCGCAGAGAAGTTGGACCGTTATCTGCCCGATGTTGAGGACGTCAAAGTGGACCTGGCTCACCGCAAAGCGGCCAAAGCCGCCGGTGACCGCTATAAAGCTCAGATCACCCTGCGCGGCGCCAGCTTTGTACTGCGTGCCGAGGAAAATTCCGACCAGCCCAGCAACGCCTTTGACCTGGCCTTGGAAAAGATCCAGCGCCAGATGGAACGCTACAAGGGCAAGCGCCAGGGCAACAAGAGCGCCCAGCCCGTGCTTGCCGACCAGGAACTGGCCGAATTTGAGATCGAGGACGAGCCGCTGAGCGAGATCGTCCGTCAGAAACGCTTTCTCTTGCACCCCATGTCGCCCGCCGAAGCGATGGAGCAGATGCGCCTGCTGGGGCACAACAACTTCTTCGTCTTCTACAATATGGATGCCAATGGCGTCAGCGTGCTCTACCGGCGCGGCGACGACAGCTACGGCCTGATTGACACCGAGATCGCCTGAAAATCTCGGACGAGAGGAATTGAATGAGTAAAAAAGTCTATGAGGCTGCGCGCCTATTGGAAAACGGCTTTGACGCCGAGTCGATCGAACAGGCTGTGGAGAGCATTCTGAATGCGGTGGGCGAAGACCCGCAACGTGAAGGTCTGCGAAAAACGCCGCACCGCGTGGCCGGAGCCTACAAGGAGCTGCTGGCCGGCTACCGCACCGACCCCGTCAAGCTGATCAATGAGGCACTCTTTGACGTGGACTACGATGACATGGTGCTGGTGCGCGACATTGAATTCTTCAGCTTATGTGAGCACCATATGCTGCCTTTTATGGGGCGGGCGCATGTGGCTTATATCCCCAGCGGCAAAGTCATCGGCCTCTCTAAGATCCCGCGGATCGTGGATATGTTTTCCCGCCGCCTGCAGGTGCAGGAGCGGCTGACGCGTGAGATCGCCGATTTCCTGTGCCAGGCGCTTAACCCGCTCGGGGCGGGCGTGGTGGTGGAAGGGCTGCATATGTGCTCCATGATGCGCGGCGTGAAAAAGCATGACGCGCGCATGACCACCTCCACCATGGTGGGCAGCTTCCGCAGCAATCCGATCACTCGCCAGGAATTTTTGGACAGCATTTCACGCGGCGCGCAGCCGCTGCACTTCTAAAAACTGTAGGTTTGCTGCGCTTGTGCGTGTTTGCAGTTTTGTGCAATAATGGGCCACCTTGAAGCTAGCAGAGGCACAAATGGACAAGCGCATCAATAAAGCGGAAAAAGGGCAGGCCATGGTGGAATATGCCCTTCTGTTTGTGCTGATTGCTTTGTTTGTAATTGGCGGCTTCACCTTGCTCAGCAGCACGATGGGCAATGTGCTGCAAAACCTGGTGGATTTTCTGCCCTCCCCCTAGTTGGCTATGAAGCGAACGGGCCGCTAGTCTATAGCGGCCCGTTTTAGTTTAACCTCACGGCCTAAGTCCGCCGAGATCTGACGCAGGTTCAGGCCGCTGCGCGGCTCCACCAGTTCCGGGGCGCACTCGGCCAGTGGAATGGCCAGATGCGCCCGCGTCCAGATTTCGAAGTCCAATACCTGGTCTCCATAGACCAAGATGTCAATATCCATGCTGCGCGGAGCGAACTTGTCTGCCGTGCGCTGCCGGCCTAGTTCGGCCTCCAGTGGATGCAGCACTTGCGTCCTCAGCGCTTCGGCGGGCAGGTTGGTGGCTACCGTCAGCGCCGCGTTGAGAAAATCAGGTCCCTCCGAGCCGACCGCCGGGAATTGCCACACGCCGGAGACGCAGCGCACATCCAGGCGTTCCCGCAGTGCCGCAATCGCCAGGAGCATGTGGCGCTCTGGCTCGATGTTGGAGCCCAGCCCCAGATGAACGATGTGCTCATTCCCGGCTGCGTTCAATCTCCACTCCCACGGACTGGGCAAAGCGCACTGCGCCGGGTTTCTCTACGCGCACTTTAACGCTCAAGGCGCCGGGTTCTTCTAGGCACAGCGCGGCAATGTCTGCCGCCAGGGCTTCCACGGTCAGGCGCGCAGCGCGTTCAGTATGTGCCATGACCTTCTTGCTTACCGTGCGATAGTTCACGCAATCCTCAATCGCATCGCTCTGTCCGGCTGCGTGCAGGTCGGCGCCGATCTCGATATTGATCAGGATGTCCTGCGGGTGCTCGCGCTCCCAGTCGTTGATGCCGATGATGCCGCGCACCAACAGGTCTTTGATGATGACTTTATCCATTAGACAAGATGCCTTCCACCGTCCAGGTGAATGATGTCTCCGGTGATGTAACCCGGGCCAGTCAGCAAAAAGCGCAGCGTCTGGCCCACTTCGTCCAGCTCTGCCCAGCGTCCGGCCGGGGTTTGGTCGATCAGCTTGGGCGCCGCGCCGCCGTCCGCCGGGGGCAGGATCGCCCCGAGGGCGATGCCGTTGACCGTTACCTGTGGTGCCATGGCCACCGCCAGTGAGCGGGTCAGGGCCGCCAGGCCCGCCTTGCTGATCGTATAGGGCAGATGGTCGGCGGCGGGGCGCAGGGCGCGCCAGTCCAAAATGTTCACGATGCGACCGGGCTGCTGTGCGGGCAGGCCGCGCCAGAAAGCCTGGCTGAGCAAAAAGGGCGCGCTGAGGTTGAGGTCCAGGTGGCGCTGCCAGGCGGACAAGTCGCTGCTGTCCAGATCCAGGTCTTCGAAAATGGCGGCGCTGTTCACCAGGCCGTACAGCGGGCCAAATTTTCTGGCGCGCGGCACCAGCTCGCCGGCTTGCTGCAAGTCGCCCAGGTCGGCCTGCAGCATATGCACTGTGACACCTGTGGCGCTCAGCTCTGCTTGCAGCGCCTCTGCCTTTTCAGCCGAGCTGTGGTAGTGCAGCACTAGGTTGCCGCCCGCGGCCGCCACCGCCCGGGCCAGGGCGGCGCCGACGCGCACCGCGCCGCCGGTGACCAGCACCAGTTTGCCTTCCAAACTATCCATGGCTTGTATTCTACCTGTCGCCGTCAGGGATTAAGAACAAGTTAAAGGCCCGCCGATAGCGAGAGGCTGCGCGTTTGGCAGGGTTAACATCTGAGCAGTGAGTAATTTTGTGAACAACCGGCGCATCAATCCCCAGATCCTCTTGCCTTTTGTGGCCTTGGCTTTGCTCAGTGCTTGTGCGGGCGCGGCAGAGCTCTCCTTTGAGGATCTCAACATCCCCTCCAGTCAGTCTACCGCCACCGAGGAACTGCCGCGTATCCCCATGGGCAGCTCCGCTTTCCGGGCTGATGACCCGGCTGCGGTGCGGTTGGACAGCGGGCGGGTGCAGCTGATCGAGTTTTTTGCCTACTGGTGTTCCACCTGTAAGGCGATGGCGCCCACCGTGCATGGCTTGGAAGACTTGTATGGCGACCGCATGACCTTCACCTACCTGGACCGGGACGATCCGGCCACCCAATCGCTGCGCAGCCAGCTGGGCTACGTATACCAGCCGCATTTCTTCCTGCTGGGGCCTGAGGGCAGCCTGCTAGGGCAGTGGCGCGGGTACGTTGAGGGTGAAACCCTGCAGCAAGCCATCCTGCAAGCGATTGAATAACTGAATGGCTGCTGATGAGAAAGCCTGGCCGTAAGGCCAGGCTTTTTGCTTGCTTGACAAACCACTCTTGAAGGGAGTATCATCTCGGATACCCATACCCCCTGGGGGTATTAGGAGGCCCAATGCACCATAGCGATCAAACCAAACGCCGGCTCAAGACCATCGAGGGCCAGATCCGCGGCATCCAGCGCATGCTGGACGACGGTGTCTACTGCATCGACATTGTGCGCCAGGTGCAGGCGGCCCAGGCCGCGCTGGGCAAGGTCAGCCAGATGGTGCTTGAGGAGCACATGCATTCTTGCATGGTCTCTGCCATCCGCGGCGATGACCCAGACGAGCGCGAGCGTGTTCTCAGTGAAATTGCCGAAGTCTATGCGGCGGCCACCAAAAACTAATCCCATTCCCCACATCTAAAGGAGATGTCATGAATACTGTTGTCTACACTGTCCCCAAGATCCACTGCGCCAACTGCGTCCACACCGTGGAAACTGAGCTTTCGGAACTGCCCGGTGTGGAAAGCGTTAAAGCCAACAATGTTGACCAAAAGGTCATGGTCAGCTTCGATGCCCCGGCCAGTGACGACCAGATTCGCGCGGCTCTGGCTGAGATCAATTACCCGGCTGAAGCCTAATGTCCGCTGACAAGCGCGAACAGCCAGCGCGGTCACGCGTCTGGCTGTTCGCCAGCTTGTTCCTGCTGGTGGCGATACTGCTGGTCGCTTGTGCAGATCAGCCGGAACCTTTGGCCTCTGCCGCCCAACTGCAGTTGGGTGAGCAGGTCTACGCGCAGACTTGTGCGGTTTGCCACGGCGACCGCGGCCAGGGGCATGTCCTGCCCGCCGCCCCGGCGCTGGATGACAGCGAACACGCTTGGCACCACCCAGATGCTCAAATCCAGCAGCTGATCGTGCTGGGCGGCCCCACCATGCCGGCGCTCGGCGGCCAGCTCAACCACGAGGAAGTGGTGGCGGTGATCCGCTACATCCAGACCTGGTGGACCCCCGAGCAGCTGCAAGCTCAACAGGAATTCAGCCACCAGTACCCGCTGCGTGAACCATGAACCAGCCCCAGCACGATCCCGAAGATCATTCGCATCATATGCATGTCCATGATGCGCATGCGCACGCGCATCATGGACACAGCCAGCAGGAACATCACGCCCAGGGGCAGGACCATACGAGCCACGATGAGACCCACCCTGGCCATGTAGATCACAGCGGGCACGAAGGGCTCTTCCGCCAACGTTTCTGGGTCTCTGCGCTTCTTTCTATTCCGGTATTGCTGTACAGCGAAATGCTGCAGCACTGGCTGGGCTTTTCGGCGCCAGGCTTCTCCGGAGACGAATGGGTCGCCCCCATCTTTTCAACCATTGTCTTTGTTTATGGCGGTTTGCCGTTCCTGCAAATGGCCGTGCCAGAGCTGCGCCAACGCCGCCCTGGCATGATGCTGCTGATCAGCCTGGCCATCAGCGTATCCTTCCTCTACAGCTCTGGCGCTTTCCTTTTTCAGCTGGGTGAGGGCTTTTATTGGGAGTTGGTCACGCTGATCGACATTATGCTGCTCGGCCATTGGCTGGAAATGCGCAGTGTGCGCCAGGCAACCGGCAGCCTGGACGAGATCGCCAAACTGATGCCAGACCAGGCTGAGCGCATGGCCCCAGATGGCAGCCTGCAAACTGTGTCCGCCGCCGTTTTGCAGGCCGGTGATCTGGTGCTGGTGCGCCCCGGCGCGGGGATCCCCAGCGATGGCGAAGTGGTCGAAGGCATTTCTACGGTCAACGAGGCTTTGCTCACCGGCGAATCCACGCCGGTGAGCAAAGCTCCGGGTGACCGGGTTATCGCCGGCGCATTGAACGGCGATGGCAGCCTGCGGGTGCGCGTCACCGCTACGGGTGCAGGCACGGCCCTGGCCGGCATTATGCGCCTGGTGCGCCAGGCACAGCAAAGCCGCTCGCGCACGCAGATCCTGGCAGACCGGGCCGCCGGCTGGCTCTTCTATATCGCGCTGGCCGCCGCGCTGCTGACCGGCCTGGCCTGGACATTGGCTCAGGGTTTTGACCTGGTCGTCTTGGAACGCGTCGTCACCGTTTTGGTGATTGCCTGCCCGCACGCGCTGGGCTTGGCGATTCCCCTGGTGGTTGCCACCAGCACCAGCTTGGCGGCGCGCCATGGTCTGCTGATCAAAGACAGGCTGGCTTTGGAAGAGGCGCGTGCAATCAACGTGGTCGCTTTTGACAAAACCGGCACACTCACCCTGGGCCAGATGGGGTTGGCGGGGATGCGCACTCTGCAGGGCTGGGATGAGGATACGGCTCTCGCTTTAGCCGCCGCCGTGGAGGGCGATTCCGAGCATCCCCTGGCTGCCGCTGTGCGCTCTGCCGCCGCCGAGCGCGGGCTTGCGCTGCCGGCTGTATCGGACTTCGAAGCCATCAAAGGGCATGGCGTGCGCGCCCTGAGCGAAGGCCGGCAAGTCCATTTGGGCGGCCCGCGCCTGCTGCAGCACTTAGGGCTGCCAGTGCCGCCGGAGGCCGCAGAATTTGCTCAACAGGCCGGGCTCAAGGCTCAGACCGTGATTTATTTGGTGGTGGCTGGTGAGCTGGCGGCCGCCCTGAGCGTGGCCGATGTGGTGCGCCCGCAAAGCGCTGAGGTCATCCGGCGTTTGCACGCCTTGGGCGTGCAGGTGGCCATGATCACGGGAGACAGCCAGGCCGTGGCGGATGCGGTAGGGGCTGAGCTGGGCATTGACCACATCTTTGCCGAAGTGTTGCCTGAGCATAAGGAGCAAAAGGTGGCCGAGCTGCAGGCTGACGGCCAACGTGTGGCCATGGTGGGGGATGGCGTCAATGATGCTCCGGCGCTGGCGCGCGCCAACGTGGGCATCGCCATCGGTTCGGGCACAGACGTCGCTGTGGAATCGGCCGGCATTATTCTGGTCAACAGCAACCCAGTGGACGTGCTCAAGATCTTTGAGTTGAGCCGGGCCACTTACCGCAAGATGATCGAAAACCTGGTCTGGGCCACCGGCTACAACTTGGTCGCCATCCCGCTGGCCGCCGGAGCCCTGGCCTGGGCCGGCATTCTGCTTTCCCCGGCCATGGGCGCTGTGCTGATGTCGATCAGCACGGTGGTCGTGGCCATCAATGCCCAATTGCTGCGCCGGGTGCGCCTGGGCGCGATCTAACATCAATGAGAAGGACAGTTAGCCATGGCTGACACCAAACAATACAGCTTGCCCATTACTGGGATGACCTGCGCCAACTGCGTTTCTACGGTGGAGCGCAACCTTAAGAAGCTGCCGGGCGTACAAAGCGCCCAGGTCAACCTCTCCTCAGAGCGCGCCGCAGTCGACTTTGACCCGGCCCAATCCAGCCTGCAAGACATGCTGGCCCGCCTGCGCCGCGCCGGTTACGACCTGGCCAGCGGCGAAGCCGACCTGCCGATCGCCGAACTGCACGACCCCAACGACGCTCTGCGGCTGGAGAAGCTGCTGGCCGATACGGACGGTGTGCTTGAAGCCCAGGTCAATCTCAGCAGCGGCCGGGCGCATGTGCGCTATGTGCCTACGATTGCCAGCTACGCTGAACTGCGCCGCGCTGCCCAGGCGGCCGGCTTCGAAGTGCTCGAGCAGGACGGCGAAGTGCAAGACGTGGAGCGGGCTGCCCGCCAGCGTGAAGCCCGCCACCAGGCGCACCTCATGTGGATCGGCGTGCTCTTCAGCGCCCCGCTTTTCATCCTCTCCATGTCGCGTGACTTTGGCCTGCTGCCCGCCAGCCTGGCGCATGCCCCCTGGATCGAATGGCTTTTCTTTGCCCTGGCCACGCCGGTACAGTTCTATGTCGGCCTCAGTTATTACATCAATGGCTTCAAGGCCTTGCGCAATGGCGAAGCCAATATGGACGTGCTGGTGGCGATGGGTTCGTCCGCGGCCTATTTCTATTCTGTGGCGCTCTTGCTGGGCCTGCTGCCCGGCCATCATGGCTATTTTGAGACCTCGGCGCTGATCATCACATTGATCCGCGTTGGCAAATACCTGGAGATCGGCGCCAAAGGCCGTACGGGCGACTCGATCCGCAAGCTGATGGACCTGCGCCCGAAAATGGCGCGCGTCTTCCGTGACGGCCAGGAGCTGGAGATCCCCAGCGCCGATGTGCTGGTAGGGGACCGTGTGCTCGTCCGCCCGGGCGAAAAGTTCCCGGTGGATGGGGTGGTCACCGAAGGCCGCAGCGCCGCCGACGAATCGATGATCACCGGCGAGTCGATGCCGGTCAGCAAAGCCCCGGGTGACGCGGTGATCGGGGCCACGCTGAACAAGCAGGGCAGCCTCAGCTTTGAGGCCACCAAGGTCGGCAAAGCTACGGCGCTGGCGCAGATCGTGCGTTTGGTGGAGGATGCCCAGGCTAGCAAGCCGCCCATTCAAAAGCTGGGTGACCGCATTTCCGCTGTCTTTGTACCGGTTGTCATTTTGATCGCGCTAGTCACCTTTGTCGCCTGGTTCTTCCTGGCTCCGCAGGGGGAGGCCTGGACGCGGGCCATCATCAACGCCGCCGCGGTGCTGCTGATCGCCTGCCCCTGCGCCATGGGCCTGGCCACTCCCACAGCCGTGATGGTCGGCACCGGCCGCGGGGCGGAGATGGGCATCTTGATCAAGTCTGGCGAAGCGTTGGAGCGCGCCTCGGGCATCAGTATGGTGCTGCTGGACAAGACCGGCACGGTCACCCGCGGCCAGCCGGCCGTCACGGATCTCCTCACCGACGGCAGCCTGCCGGAGGACGAGATCCTGCGCCTGGCCGCCAGCGTGGAAGATGCCAGCGAGCATCCCTTGGGCGAGGCCATCGTGGCTGAAGCGGCTGCCCGCCAGATCGCCTTCACTCGCCCAGACGGGTTCCAGGCCGAGGAGGGCCGCGGCGTGTCCGCCGAGGTGGACGGCCGCCAGGTGCGCATCGGCTCCGCCCGTTGGATGGAGGAGCTTGGCTTGGATCTGGGCGACCTGGCTGCCGGCCTGCAGCGCCTGCAGACCGAGGCCAAGACCGGCGTGCTGATCGCCGTGGACGGCCAAGTGCGCGGGCTGTTCGGCATCGCCGATACGCTCAAGGACGACGCCCGCCAGGCCATTGAGGCCCTGCACCGCATGGGCCTCAAGGTGGGCCTGCTCAGCGGCGACAACCGAACCGTGGCCGAGGCCATCGGCCGCCAATTGGGCCTGGACACGGTAGTGGCCGAGGTGCTGCCCGACCAAAAGGTGGCCGAAGTGCGCCGCCTGCAGGAGCAGGGCGAAGTCGTCGCCATGGTCGGCGACGGGGTCAACGATGCCCCGGCTTTGGCGCAAGCCAACCTGGGCATCGCCATCGGCACCGGTACGGACGTGGCCATGGCCGCCGCGCCGGTGGTGCTGATCACCGGCGACCTGATGGGCGTGCCCCGCGCGATTGCCCTGGCCCGCGATACGCTGAAGGCCATCAAGCAAAACTTGTTCTGGGCCTTCATCTACAACATTCTGCTCATCCCCGCTGCGGCGATCGGCTTGCTCAGCCCCATCCTGGCGGCCGCCGCCATGGCGCTTAGCGATGTCTTTGTGATTGGCAACAGTCTGCGCTTGCGGGGCTGGAAGCCGGGCCATTAAGCAGGCTATTAAGTCAGGCTGCGTCCTGCCACGGTAGAATTGGGTTTGCTATGCGACAAACTTCGTCCTTTTCCCGCAGAGATTTCCTTAGATTGAGCGGCTTGGGTTTGGGCGCCTTTGCTCTGCCTCAGTCATTGACCACCGGCATTTGGCGTCCGTTCGAGAACGAATTCCCTACCGCAACCCGCCTGGGCCGTGCCGTGGAAGACTTCGGCCGCCCGGTGAATGTGCGCGCCGCCCCCAACTCTGACGCAGCCCTGGTGGGCGAGATCACCGGCGACGACATTGTCGAATGGCTGCGCGAAGTAGTGGGCTACACGCCGTACCGCAACCAGCGCTGGGTTGAGACGCCGCAAGGGTACATCTGGTCGCCGCTGCTGCAACCTGTGCGCAACCTGCCCAACACCCCGCTAAGCAGTCTCTCCGTAGGTGATTCTCCAGGCCTGTGGATGGAAGTCACGGTTCCCTACGTCAATGCCCAGTTGATCAACTCGCCCCCCCGCGGTTTCCGGGTCTCCTTCTTGGTCGAAAATCGCCTGCCGGTGCGCTTCTATTATGGCCAGGTGCTTTGGGTGGACGATATCCGCACCAATGACAATGGCGTGGTGGAATACCGCGTCGGTGAGTTGCACGGCCATCGCGGTGACGTGTTCTGGGCCGCTGCCGAAGCCTTCAAGCCCATCTATCCTGAAGACGTCACGCCCATCTCCCCGAACGCTGAGAACAAACGCATTGATATCAACTTGGCCCGCCAAACGCTTTCGTGCTTCGAAGATGAACGCGAGGTCTTCTTCTGCCGCGTGTCCACAGGCGATTATGGCGAAGGCCGCGCCACTCCGGTGGGCGAGTATTTGCAAGTCTTCATGAAGTACCTCTCCACCCATATGGAGGGGGGCAGCACCGGCGCGGGCTACGACCTGGGCGGTATTGGCTGGGCGACTTTCATTGCCACGGGCGGCATCGCCATCCATTCCACCTATTGGCACAACAACTTTGGCGAACGCACCTCGGCCGGGTGCGTCAATGTCACGCAGGAAGACGCCAAGCACATCTACCGCTGGACCTCGCCCGAAGTGCCGTACTATCCCGGCAAAACTGAACTGGCCGGCACGCGCGTGCGCGTGATCGAAGGCTAACGCATGCTGACTGCCCCCAGCTTCGGCTTGTCCTTTCTGGCCGGACTGGCTTCTTTTCTCTCCCCTTGCGTCTTCGCCCTGGTGCCGGCTTACATCAGCTACCTGGGCGGGCGCACTTCAGCGGTCGGTGACCAACAACCGGCCACCCGCCAGGCGCTCTCGCATGGTCTGGCTTTCGTGCTTGGCTTCAGCCTGGTCTTCATCTTGCTCGGTCTAGTATCTTCCGCCCTGGGCGCCTTGTTAGCCAGCTTGCAAGGCACCATCGCCAAGATCGGCGGCCTGCTTGCCATCGTGCTGGGTTTGCAGCTGGCCGGCATCATCCACATCCCTTTTTTGGCTTACGACCTGCGTCCGCAGAACAAACTGCAGCAGGAGCGCAGCTACCTCTCCTCTGCCATGATGGGGATTTTCTTCTCTGCAGGCTGGACGCCCTGCATCGGCCCGGCGCTCGGCGTGATCCTCACGCTGGCTGCCAATGGCGGCTCGCCCGTGCAGGGCGCCTTGCTGCTGGCGGCCTACTCTGCTGGTCTGGCCATCCCGTTCTTGCTGGCCGCCGGCCAGATCGGCTGGGTCACCTATTTGCTGCGCCGTTTCCCTCGGCTGGGGCAGGGTGTTCAGCGCGCAATGGGCCTGGTGCTGGCCTTTGTCGGCGTGCTGCTCTTCAGCGGCCGCTTGGCTACGCTGGGGACCCTGGGCTCCTTCTTCGATATTCTGGATGAGGGCCGTGTAGGGCTGTGGCTGCTGATCGCCATCGGCCTGGCGCTGCTCCTCGGACTTGTGCCGGGTTGGTGGGCCCGCCGCCAGGGCAAGCCGTTTGTGGAGTATTGGTTCCTGGGCGCCGGCCTCAGCCTGCTGATTTTTGCCGCGCTCTATTTTTCCGGGGCCTTGTCCTTCCTCACGCTTTGACCATGAAGTTGCGGTGGCTGGGTTTGCTGTTGATCTGGGCTGTAGCCGCTTGCCAGCCGCCGGCTTTCAACCGGCCCTCGCCTGAGGTCGGGGCGCTGGCCCCGGACTTCGCCCTGCAGAACTTGCTGGGTGAAACTGTCCGCCTCGGCCAACTACGCGGCCAGGTGGTGCTGATCAACTTCTGGGCCACTTGGTGCGGCCCCTGCCGATTGGAGATGCCCGCCATCCAGGCGCGCTATAATCACGGCGGGTTCAGCGTGCTGGCTGTGGACTTTGCCGAGCCGGCCCCGCAAGTGCAATCCTTCGCCGATGAATTGGGGCTCACCTTCCCCATTCTGCTGGACCCGGATGGTGCTGTGCAGGAGCTATATCGGGTGCGCGGCTACCCCACCAGCTTTTTTGTGGACCCCCAGGGCGTCATCCGCTTCTTTCACATCGGTGAGATGAGCGAAGCGATACTGGATCATTATCTTGCCGAATTGGGAGTGCTGCCTTGATCACTGTGACCCTTTACACCAAAGACAACTGTTCACTGTGTGAAACGGCCAAGCAGGATTTGCTGGCCCTGCAGGCCAAGATTCCGCATAATTTGGCCCTGGTCGATATTGAACAAGACCCTGAGCTGAAAGCGGCCTTTGGTACGCGTGTGCCCGTGGTACAGGCCGGTCCGTATACGGTTGAGGCGCCGTTTGACCGCCGCAAGCTGGAAGCTACGCTGGCGGCCGCCAACGACCGCCAGGAACAGATGGCCGGCGATCCCAAGTTTGAAGCCCGCAAGGCGCGCGGCGGCCAGATCAGCGGCAGCGACCGTTTCACCGCTTGGCTCGGCCGCAGTTATATGCTTTTGCTCAACCTGCTCTTATTCCTGTACGTTGGCCTGCCTTTCCTGGCCCCGACACTGATGAATGCCGGCTACCCGCAACTGGCCCGGCCGATTTATGGCATGTATGGCGCACTGTGCCACCAGCTGGCCTATCGCTCCTGGTTCCTCTTCGGCGAGCAGCCCTTCTACCCGCGCGCCGCGGCGGGCTTGGAAGGCTACCAGAGCTTCCAGCAAGCTACAGGGATCAACGAAGACAACCCCTCCAGTCTTTTGGAAGCGCGCCGTTTCATCGGCAACGAGCAGATGGGCTACAAAGTCGCCTATTGCGAACGCGACATCGCCATCTACGGCAGCATGCTGATATTCGGCCTGGTGTTTGCGGCCTCGGGCCGCCGTTTGCGCGCTCTGCCCTGGTGGCTTTGGGTGCTGGTGGGCATTGCACCCATCGCGGTAGACGGCTTCAGCCAGCTCTTCAGCCAAATCCCCGGTTTCAACCTGTGGGTGCACCGCGAGAGCACGCCACTTATCCGCACCATCACCGGAGCGCTGTTTGGCCTAACTACTGCCTGGTTCGGCTTCCCCATCCTGGAAGAATCAATGGCTGAGACGCGCCTGGCTGCCGCTACCAAGCAGGCGCGCCTCAAAGGCAAATCCCGCTAGCCGTCATGCCGTTTCAGACCGCTGTTGGACTGCGCTTCTTTCAATTTGACCTGTTCAAGTCCAGCGGGGTCACTCAGGCGATCTTCACCCGCCAGGGTGGGGTGAGCCAGGCGCAGTGGACCTCGCTGAATGTGGGCGCCACCGTCGGCGATGACCCCGAGAACGTGCGCCAGAACTTGGAGCGCAGTTTTGCCGCCCTGGGCCGCCCGCGCCACTCCCTGTTCGACAGTTGGCTGGTGCACGGTACCCACGCCCTGGTGGCCGAAGACCCGCGCCCGGCCGACCAGGCCAAGCCGCCCCAGGCAGATATCCTGCTGACCAACAAACCGGATGTGACGCTTTTCATGCGCTATGCCGACTGCACGCCGATCCTGCTGGTGGACCCGCGGCGGCGTGCCGTGGCCTTGGCGCATGCCGGCTGGCGCGGCACGGTGCAGCGCGCCGCCGCCCGGGCCGTGGAAGCCATGCAAGCGCAATACGGCAGCCAGCCGGGTGATCTGCTGGCAGGCATCGGGCCTTCGATTTCTGCCCGGCACTATCAGATCGGCCCTGAAGTCGTGGACGAGGTACAGGCAGCTTTTGGCGGCCAGGCGGCGGACTTGCTGCCGCAGTATAACGAGCGCACGCATTTTGACCTGACCGCCGCCAATCAGCTCATCTTGCAGCAGGCTGGGGTGGGGCAGATAGAGCAAGCCGGGCTGTGCACCTACGCGGACTCGCAGGATTGGTTCTCCCATCGCGGCTCCGGTGGCCAAACCGGCCGCTTCGGCGCTTTGCTGGCTCTGGCATGAGCCGTTTGCAAGAACTGCGCAGCAATTTGGATGCGCTGCAGGCGCGCATCGCCACCGCCGCCCAGCGGGCGGGTCGGGATACTGCCGATGTGCGCCTGGTGGCGGTGAGCAAAGGCCATCCGGCGCAGGACTTGGCAGCTTTGCATCAGTTGGGCGTACATGACATGGGTGAGAGCTACCTGAGCGAAGCGTTGCCGAAGCGAGCTGAGCTGCCACACTTGCCAGGATTGCGCTGGCACATGATCGGCCATGTGCAAAGTCGCAAGGCGGCCGACGTGGCTGAGCATTTCGATTGGGTGCATTCGGTGGACAGCCTGCGGCTGGCCGGCAAGCTCAGCGCTGCGGCTGGCGCCGCTGGTCGCAGGTTGGCAGTGCTGCTGCAGGTTAACCCCAGCGCCGAGCCCAGCAAGCACGGCTGGCTGGCTCACGATGAAACGCATTGGGCCCGGGCGCTGCCTGAAATCGAGCAGGCGCTCCAGTTGCCGGATTTGGACATCCGTGGCTTAATGTGCATGGCCCCGTTCACGGACACGGCCGAGCAGGCCCGGCCTTATTTTGCCCGCACCCGAGACTTACTTGCAGACTTGGCTCGGCGCTTTCCCCAGGTTGGTTTGGATCAACTTTCCATGGGGATGACAAATGACTTTGAGGCAGCCATCGAAGAAGGCGCCACCCTGGTCAGGGTGGGCACCGCCGTCTTCGGGGCGCGCCCCTGACGGAGAAGGCATGGTTCAATTGATTCGCTTGATCGTGGATGTGCTCACTTGGATGGTCGTTTTGCATGTCCTATTGGGGTACATACTTCCGCCATATCATGCCCTGCGTGAAGCACTGGAACGCCTTGTGGAGCCGATGCTGGCGCCTATCCGCCGCTTTATGCCTCCCATGGCCGGGCTGGACTTCAGCCCGCTGGTGTTGATCTTTGTGCTGCACCTGTTGGGAAACATGCTCACCCGCTTGCTGGTTTTCTAGGCATGGCCAAGTTTAACAAACTGTCTGACGGCCGACGGGGGGCCGCCTTGGCCATTCGTGTCACGCCGCGTGCCAAGCGCAATCAGATCGTCGAAATCCTGCCGGATGACACCATCAAGATCCGCCTGACTGCGCCGCCCGTGGAGGGCAAGGCTAACGAGGCGCTGATTGCCTTCCTGGCCGAGGTGCTGGATGTGCCCCGCTCCCATATTGAGATCATCGCCGGCGACACCGGCCGCGACAAGCTGGTTACCATCATGGATCTGGACAGCGTAGAAGCGCAAGCGCGTATTTTGAAGAGGCTGCAAGTGCTGTAGTTCTTAGCGATTAGCCAACTTCTGAACCCCACAAATCCAACTGATAGACTCGCGAAGTCGAGCAAAAATGTAGGGCCGGTCTTCAGACCGGCCCGTTGCATGCTGATTCAGTCATCGCTATCAGCCCGCGTACAGAATACGCTTACAGGCGGCGCAGCGGGACAGCTCGCTGGGTGAGCGGGCGGCTTGCAGCAGCGCTGCCGAGAGTTCCATGCCGCAGGCACTGCAACTGTCGCCAGTCACCTTGGCCACCGCCATCCCGGCTTTGCTGCCTCGCAGCTGGGTGTACAGCGCCAGCGCCTCGGCCTCAACGCCGTTCAGGGCCAACTGGCGGTCGCCTGTTAGCCGCTCCACCTCAACCTGCAGTTCAGCCTGTTCAGCACCCAGGGTTTGGCTCTCGGCGCCGCGTTGGGCGATCACCGCTTCCAGGTTGGCTTGGGCGGCTTCCCGCGCGGTGCTGCGCTCTTCACTGGCCGCCAGCTTTTCCAGTTCAGCATCTTCCAGGGCGCCTAGCTGGCGGGTGAGGACTTCGGCCTCAGATTGCAGGTCTTGCAGCTCTTTGGGATTCTTTACCTTGCCGCCGTAGAGTTGGTCTTGGTTTTCCTTAAACTTGTCGCGCACAGCCTTGACGGCTTCGCCAGCCTGGCGCAATTCGTCCTCGGCGCTAAAGTTGGCATGCTGGGCTGTTTGCAGGCTTTGCTGCGCTTCACTTAATACGGAGTCCTCGGCTAGCTCGCGGGCGATCTCGGCCAGGCGGTTGTTGGCCTGGTCCAGTTGACTGTCTATTTGCTGTAAGCGGAAAAGCTTGAAAGAAGGGTTCACAGCGCTGATTATAGTGCAGGCTGGGATTAGGGTACACTTTCCGCTGATGGTGTTAGCCCGGTGATCGGTAGCTCGTCCGCACAACAACTTGAAACGGGGGAAATTCAGCCGCCGCCGGTTACTTATGGCTTTGTCGATTTGCCCATGACGCGCTTGCATTGCTTGCACTGCGGGGACGGGCCGCCCTTGATCATGGTTCCGGCGACGATTTCCAAGATCGAGAACTGGGTGGGGCTGGCCCAGTTCATGGGGCAGCGCTTTCGCGTCACTTTCTTCGAGCTTCCCGGTCATGGCCAATCCAGCCTGCTTTCGCCTGGGCCGTTCAGTTCGGCACGGCTGGCGGAGGTAGTTGGGGCCTTGGCCGATGCGCTGGGGCATTCCCGGTTTTCACTGATGGGCTTTTCCTTCGGCGGTATGCTGGCCATGGCTGCTTTGCAGCACTTGCGGCCGCGCGTCGAGCAGGTTATCCTGGCTTCGCCGGCGCTCACCTGGCGGGCTTTCACCTTCTCGCCGGCCCGCCGCCGCGGGATCCTGCGGGCAGCCCGCCTGCTGCGCCGGCCAGGCGCCCGCTCTGCCGTACTGCGCTTGGCCAAAAGCCCGGCCTTCGGCCGGGCTTTTGGCCGCTTGCTGCGTTGGTTCGGCCGCGTCGAGGGCACCATCCCCATGCGCGAAGTCTTTGCCAAGCTCACCGACAGCACACTGGAAACGCTTTCCTATCAATTCGGCGAGACGCTGGAATACGAATTCCCTGAGGCGGAGCCGCCCTTCACCCAACCGTGCTACTTTGGCATGTCCGTGCGCGACCCGCTGTTGGATTTTGAAACCACCCTGGCCGCCGCCCAGAAGCTATTCGCCAACCTGACCGTGCAGCGCTTCGACTTTCCTTACCACCAGCCGCCGCAGCCGCCCAGCTTTGCCGAGGTGAACCGGGAATATGCTAGATTGCTGGATTGGGCGGGCAACAAAAAAGCTGCTGGCACAAGCCAGCAACTTTGAGGATGGGGATTCTGGATTCGAACCAGAGCTTACTGAGTCAGAGTCAGTCGTCCTACCGCTAGACGAATCCCCAATATGTTGGCATTTTACCCTAAAATAAGCGACGCGAGTAGTGTGTGGACGGCTTAATCGAGTTGCCAAATAAGCATATCATCGAAATGTATCTCGTCACCTCCGCCCATGTAAAAGCCAACACCACCGCTAGAGATGCCATTGCTGTTTGTCTTCAAGATAAGCTTGTTATCTATATAAAATCGGAGATCAGTACCCTCAACCTCAAAGCGCATCGTATACCATTTATTTCGAAGAATGGATACACGACCATTCCCAAACAACTCGTAATTCCCATTCAGGTATTGGGCAAACTGAATATTGGTGTCGTTGCTGTTAATAAAAACATTATAGAAAGAACTGCCCGTATCAGCCCGGACGCAGAAAAATACTCCACCGCTGCGGATACGCACGCGAGCTTCAAAAGCGTAATTTTCCCATTGTGAGGTTTCAGCTAACCAGGCTTGCGGATAATTTTCAGGACCTGTGCCAACCCAGAAATAGTTGCTGCCTTCTTGTTCAATTGTCCATGTGCTGAAGTAGGTTTCCCAGCCTTGGGCTCGTCCGTCTTCAAAATCCTCCTCGTAGAGGATACTTGACAACGGGACATTCGTGGGGCTTGGGCTCGGCGTGCGAGTGGGGCGCAGCGTGTTTGTGGGTTGGGGCCGTGGTGTATCAGTGTTGGTCGGCAATTGAGTGAAAGAGGCGGTTGGCTCTGGGGCCGCCGCGGGCAGCAATGGCTGGATCAAGCCAATTGCTAACCTGACGACGAACAGCGCCACGATCGCGGTCAGAGTGATCTTAAGCCAAGTGCTCATTCGGTGCGCTCCAAGTTCCTGGGTGGTAAGCAAACAGTGTACAAATCGCCTTGGACTCGTAGGTCTGGCAGTTAATGCTAACGCTAACCAATTTGCTATCTCGAATAATCGGGCTATTTCCTAAAATAAAACAATGTCAGGTCATCACCCCACCCAATCACCCGTGGATAATAGGCTCTTAAGGACCCATCTCGAATTGAAAGATAGACCTGTCTTCGGTAGTATCCGCTGAAGACAAGATGGATACCATTGTTCGTGCTGATTTGGTCGGGCGTGATCGAATATCTACTGACCACCGCTACGTAATGACGGTTTGAGGGGTCGCCTCCCAGATCAAGACCTTTGACGATAATGGTCATGTGATTGACGTTGTCTGGGTCGGCAAAGATCTCAAAACTGGCGGGGATCGGATAGTACTCTGGTTGCGCAGCGGTAAGGTTCCATAATCCAAAATATTCAGAATATGGGGAAATTGTAGCCGTGGGAGTCTTGGTCGGACTACTTGGCGTACGAGTAGGGGCTGTGGTCTTCGTGGGATGTGGGGTGAAAGAGGGAGTTGGCTCTGAGGCCGCCGAGGGGAGGAATGGCTGAATCAGGCCAACCGCCAACCTGATGGCAAACAGGGCGACGATCGTGGTCAGAGTGATCTTAAGCCAAGTCCTCATGACGTGTTCCTGGTTAGCCTGATGGGCGTATCTTCTTCCAAGAAGCGGGCACGCTTGGCGTTTTTCGCCGCTCCTGTGGGTCCAAGGACGCGGCTTGCTGGACGGCTTGCTGCCGGGCGCGCTCGCTATTGCGTTGTGACGTGGTTGTGAAGAGCGGTTCTGCGTCTTCCGGCTTTTGGGTAACTTCTTTAGGCAGCTTGCTGCCTTGATGGAGGATTAGGGTCATGCTGTTTTTTATGCCCGCCTCTTCTAGTGAGAGGTTCTGGTTCAGTGGTTCGCCCCCCAGCGTAGTAAGCCAATATTGAAAAGGTTGTCCGTCGGCATCATTTGCGGGGCAATCCAAAAACTTCTGGATCGGCAGGATCAGTTCCCTGATTGGAATGTTTGCCCTGATCTCAAGTTCTGCAGGGTGCTTGTTGCTGCCTAAGAGGATGCCGATGATTATTTTGTTCATTAGTTATGATTTCAATCTTTGAGTAGCTTATTGGGATCTTGCTTTCCTAACACTTTCCACTCATCATACGATCCAACACTGTCGGAAGACCCCACGGCAAACTCTAAGTGCAAATGGATGCCTGTAGATCGGCCATCATTTCCCATGGTTGCTATCTCTTCCCCGGGTTTTACTTTCGTCCCCTCTTTCACACTGATGGAGTCCAGATGTGCATGGTAAGCATACAGCGACTGTCCTTTGGAAAGGCCGTACTCCTGCTCTAGTTGCTTTTGAATTTCTTTACTTTGGTTATCGTATTTATATTCCGTTATTAATGAATTCCCATATCCATAATTTATGCTGCTATCTTTGAGGGCATTTTCTCCTTCAACGGAATCTGGGGCAATAGTCCCTGCACTGACTATGCTCGTCCAGACAATGGTTCCCGGCATCATTGCAACAATTGGCAGGTTTTGGCCACCGCCACTAATGTCTACTCCTTTGTGTTTCTCTGTAACTCCACGCTCAAACTTCGCCCCTTCACCTACAGGCTTTGTTATTTCCTTTTGCCTCGCCTGAGGGAAAGGCTTTTCTATAGGTGGGGGCGCATACTTTATTTCTCCAGTAGTCTGGTCGATAGTGAAATTGGAAATGCGCGTAAGTGGAGCAATGCACTGGAGGGTCTGCCGGTTGGCTTCATCAAAGAGGGCAGCTCTGCGGTTCAACTCCTTTTGGAGTTCACTTAAACCGCCTGCCAACTGGCCCGCCCGGCTCTCCACACCCCCTAAAAGCTCCCTGATCTTTTGGGTCAATTGGCCCTCATAGACGTCATTGTTCACGCTGTTGATCAGAACCGAGATCTGGCCTGAAACCGCACGGAGATCGTCCGAGGCTTTTTGAAGGTCCCGGGCCTGCTTCCTAAGTTGCTCAGTGTTTACAACAATCTTGCTCATGTAAGTCCCTCGGCACCTTGTTGCACTCATGTTATACTAACATAACTAACACTGAGGTTAGGTGGCAAGTGCCTCAAAATGAACCAGCAAATTCACGAATCTGAAGCAACGCCCGAGGAAGTGTATGCGATTGCGCGAGAGGTTGAATACCTCGCTGATCAGGTGGACAAGATCGCCTGGCAGGTGGCGCGGGCCGGGCAGGAGTTGGATGGCGGCTGGATAGGCACGGCCAAGACGAAATTCTTTTTGGCTTTTGCCCCGCTTCCACGGGAAATTACCAGTTTCTCGAAAGATCTGAGGGGCAAAGTCACCCAAATAAAAGTGATTCGAGTGATCGTGCAAGTGGTTCGTTGGGTGGAGGACCAGTTCTAATGCCTCAATTAAGTCTTGAGCCGGAGGAGTTTGAAAAGACTTCACTAGAGTTTCGCGATGCTGCCAAACAGTTGGTTGAAATGGGGGGACGCCTGGACGAAAGAATCGAGACCTTGGCCAAAACTTGGGAGCAATCTTCGGAACACGAGCTTATTAAAATTTATAAAGAATGGCGAGTTCAGATTGGGGAATTTGCGACCAATTTGGACAAGATTGCCGAGCAGTTTGAAGCTGTGACTGAAAGTCTGTATAAGGCTGATAGCTAGTCGGAAAAAAGAAAAGGCAATCCACAAGGAAAGCTAGGAGATAAAAATGTCAGATATTCGGGTTAATCTTGACCAGATGGAATCGTCAGCGAATGATTTAATGAAGGCCAAAGCGGGTATGCATGATGGACTAAATAATCTTGATAACAAAATGAACGCGATTCGTGAAATGGTCAGTGACCGCTTGCGGACGGATATCGAATTTTTTATGGCGGTTAAAGCCAACTTGGTTAAGGAATTTCAAGAATTGGACAGACTTAAGGCCGAGCTCGATGAAGCGGTGGTCGATTTCCGTAATGCGGGTAGTGGCGGGATTTCCAAAGAATGATTTTGAGTACTCATCAAGGCAAGACTTCTTGAAGAATTTGATGAGCTGGACAGGCTTAAGGCTGAACTTGACGATGCATTGGAAGGCTATTGGGCCGCCGAGCAATTTTTCTAATCGAGAAACTAACCGGTAAACAAGAAAGGAATCTCACATATGACCGACGTTAAGCTAACAACAACTGATATCTTTGATGTGTCCAGCCAATTGACTTCAAAGGCCGAGGAGATCAGTGGCGCTACTGTGGCGGCCAATGGCCAGGTGGCTCGCATCCGCGAGATGGTCAGCCCTCGCCTGAAACGGAATATTGAAACCTGGGACCAACTGAAAGACAGTATTGACCAGGCTGTCGAAGCCCTGCGCGAAGCTTCGAAAGAGCTCCAGGCGATTGGCCAGGCCAACGAGGACGCCAACAGATAGCGAAGACGGGTCCATAAATTTGTAGTCCATGAAACAAGAGTTTGGCGTTATTGCGCCAAACTCTTGTTTGGGATTGGTGAGCCATGACATTTAACCGCCCTCCACGCGTTCAGAAGACCATCGAGAAGGAAAAAGTAAAAATTCCTTCTCCAGAAAATTTGCCTTCCAAGCCCACAATCAACTGGCTCACGGTGGGGTTACCGATCGTCGGGGTCGGGTTGGCCATCGTAGTGATGATATGGGTATCCGGCGGTGCCGGCGGAGGCCTGTCCTATGTCACTTTCCTGCCCTTTATCCTGGCTTCGGTTGTGGCTTCTGTCTTCACCTATTCCTCCCAAGTCAAGCAATACGAAAAATCGGTTGCAGAGGCCAGCGAGTTCTATTCAGCAGAACTGAAAGACACCCGCAAGGAATTGATACGCATTACTCAGGCGCAGACCGAGGTTCTTCAATACAACAACCCTGATCTGGCAGCCTGTTTTGAACTTGCCGAAAGTAGTGCTTATCGCCTTGGTGAGCGCCGTCCTGAGGATGCGGATTTCCTCAGCCTGCGCATTGGCGCGGGCAGCCTGCCTTCAGAGATCGAATTCGAAGGGCCAACCCTTACTGACCGAAAGAATGAATTGATCAGAATGGTCAAGGTCGGTGAGCAACTAAAAAAGGATTTCTCAGAACTGACAAACGTTCCGGTGGCGGTTAGTCTGCGAGAAGTGGGCAATGTGGGGATCAGCGGAAAGAGGAGCGAATGCCTGGAGGTCGCCCAGGCAATGCTGGTGCAACTGGCCACGCATCACTGGCCGGGCGAGTGCAATTTTCTGGTGTATTGCAATTCGGCGTTGAAAGTCGATTGGCGTTTCGCCGAAATACTTCCCCACAAAAGCCATTTGTTGCCCACTCCGGTGAATGAGCTTCGTAAGGAAGCCATGCTGCAACTGGAGCGAGAGATTCTAGCCAGGGAAGCGGTAGGCAAAAAACCACCTGCAACCAAAGATGCCGAGGCGGCAAAGAATTCTCTTCCCGCACTGATTGTCTTTTTTGACAATGTGTCCAGTGTTTATGATTACCCTGCGATAGTCCAGATTCTGAAAAAGGGCGCGCAATTCGGCATCTACGGTGTCTTCCTCACGGAACGATTTGAGGATAGCCCGAGCGATTGTGGCGGAGTGATCACGGTAAGCAGCACTGGCCTGAAATTCGAAAAGACTGGCCCGGAAGGAACCGCGGTACTGGATGTAACCACCGACAGCGCCAGTTCTATTGACAAGCTGCAGTTTGCTAAGTTGCTTTCAGGTGTGAATTGGAAGACAGTAGAAGATGCATCTGTACCGCCCGCGCAGATTTCTTTCTTTTCAATGTTTGGCATTAGGAAGCCCGCCGAGTTGCCGCTTGAAAAATGGTGGAATGGGCAATTTGAAAAGCCCTATGAGCAATTGGGCCGGCTTAAGGCCCTGATCGGAAAATTCTCGCCAACTGCCGATCTGGTGCTGGACCTCAGCGATAAGGACGATGCGCACGGCCCGCATGGTTTTATTGGCGGCGCAACCGGCTCCGGCAAAAGCGAATTGTTGAAGACCATTATCCTGTCTCTGGCCATAACTCATCATCCTTTTGATCTGAACTTTGCTTTGATCGACTTTAAAGGGGGCGCAGCTTTCGAGGAATTGGAGAGCTTGCCGCACGTTGTGGGGTTGATGACCGATATTGAGCACAATGAAAGTTATGCGACGCGGGTCATCCAGTCACTAACTGGAGAAGTCAATTCGCGTAAACGTATTCTGGCGCAGGCTCAATCTTCAGGCAGCTTGGAGAAAACGAACATCGCCGATTATGAGCTGTTGCCGGTTAAAACACCACTGCCGCGCCTGGTGATCATTTTTGATGAGTTTGCGGAGTTTAAAGACAGGCATCCAGAGGAATCCAAAAAACTTATCAGTATTGCCAGGGTGGGGCGCTCTCTAGGCATTCACTTGATCCTTTGCACGCAGAATCCCGGCGCGGCGGTTGATAACCAGGTGAAGCAGAACTCTCGTTTCCGCATAAGCCTGAACATGAATTCGCCTGAGGACAGCCGTGAGATCATTGGTATTCCCGATGCTTATCGGCTGCCTGCAGGCAGGGGCTATTTCCGCATCAGGCAACCCCAGTTGTTCCAAACTGCCTACGCTGGCGGGCGCTATACCGAAGGCGAGGAAGATAAAACGCAGCTGCGTGGCATTGTTGACCACATCATCCAATTCAATGAGAGGTTGAAGATCCCTACTCCGCCCAATGTTTGGGAAAAACCATTGCCCTCCAGGCTGAACCTGACCTTGCTTTATCAAAACGAGAAGATCCAAGTCAGCTGGGATGGACAAAAGTGGGCCGCTGGCAATCCGCGCTTTGCTACGATTGGATATTATGACGATCCGACGAATCAAAGGCAGCCAATGCTCCAGTTTGGCGGGCCGGATCAAAGTGCTCATTTAGTCATAATAGGTGCACCCGGCGCTGGCAAGAGTTCGGCATTGGCTGCCATAGCCTTGGATCAAGCCTATAGATATTCTCCCGAAGAAGCCAGCATCTACATCATAGACTTCGGTATGAAGAACTCGCTGAAGGCTTTGGCAAACCTGCCGCATACAGCCCGGGAGGGCGGCCTTATCTCAGGAGAAGAACATGAGCGTATTGCGCGGTTGTTCAGCATGTTGCGCTCTGAGATCGTTCATAGAAGTTCCGTGTTGCGTGGAACCAATATTAACGAATTCAACGACAAAGCGGCTAAAACAGACAAGCTTTGCAGTATTTACCTGCTTATTGATAACCTGAGTAAACAGGTAAATGAAGCTTTGCCCGGTTTCAAAGATCAACTTCTGGAAATCGTCTCTTCGGGACAGGGGTTGGGTATCCACGTAGCTATAACTGCGGGCAGTTGGGCGGGAATTCCCTACGAGATCTCAGACCTGATTGATGCCAAAGTCTCTCTGCGACAGTCTGATGACCGGCTGTATGGCGAGATCGTCGGGCCAGTGCCTAAACATTTAACCGCTACTCCGGTTGGCGAACTCAAGAACCCCGGGTGGGGTCTGGTCAACACCAATCCGGTGATGGAAGTGCAGTTGGCTTTCCCGGTTGCTGCTGAGACAGATAAAGAAGGGGAGAGCAACCTTGAAGAAGTTATCAATACAATGGCGAAGGCTTGGTCCAGGAGGCGCCCGCAGGATGTGAAGGTCTTGCCCACCCATGTGTACTCTAAAGAACTTGTGGACAACTACTTGCAGCATTCAAATGGGTCGGAGCGCGATTCACTGACCACTCCGGTTGGGCTAGGGCTTGACGGCTTGGATGAAGTCACTATCTCACTTGCGAAAGATGGGCCAGTTATATTGGTTGCCTCAACTGTTAGTGGCAAGGGCAAGACCGCATTCATTCAAACCTGGTTGTTGGAACTAGCTCGCTCCTACAGCAAAGACTTAGTCCAATTTGTGATTGTGGATTTTCATTCAAAATCATATGGTCAGTTCCGAGATCTGCCGAATGTCCGCAGATTTGTCAGTACCAGCGAGCAGATGGAAGAAGCAGTAAAAGATCTGGAAGAGGAAGTTGCGAAACGGCAAAAGAAGATCGATGCAGCCTACGCAAAATCCCCAGAGCAGTTTGATGAATATAACATCGTCAACGAATTGGGTATGGTATTGGTGGTCATTGATGATATGGCAAACTATCGAAAACGCGGATCACCAAAACAGACAGAGCTTGACAAGCTGTTCAGCATCGGCGCTGATTGCGGTTTGCGCTTACTTGCCGCCGAGAACATTGGTCAGCTTGGTTCGACATACAACTCAGTGGTTCCGCATTTGAGCAGCAGCAATTGCGGGATACTGCTGGGTGGTTCCGACGGCGTCGAGTCTTTTAACGCCAAAATGCCCTACGGCCAAAAAACTGCCAACCTGCCCCCGGGGCGTGGCTATATGATCAGCAATGGCGTTGTCAGTACCTTTCAGACCATGGCTTACTGGCCGGAGGGGGAGGACGCCAAGCAGCATCTTAAACAAAGGCTGGACGAACTGAAACCGCAGCCGGAAACTCGACCACGCCCCAAAAAGGCTAAAGTAAGTTAATACTCGCTCTGAAGGTGACCATGAACTATCAAAATAGAGCTTCTTCGACAAATCCCGCTTTGGTTGTATTCCTGATCGACATCAGCGGATCGATGGCGGCAAAGATGCCGGACGGAAGGCCACGGCATGTGGTCGTGCAGGATGCTCTGCAGGTGGCGATTTCCAAGTTGGTTCAGAACTCCTTTCAGTCTGGGCAGGTAAGACCTCGCTACAGGCTTTTGGTTTTAGCTTATTCAGAAGAGATTTGGGATATTTTTGGTGGGATTAAATACATTAGCGACGAAGAGTTCAATATTACCGAGCTGCCACCCATGACGAAGACCAATCCAGCTGCAGCCTTGGAGCATGTCAGAGAAGTATTGGCTGAAGATATTGCGAAATGGAGTGATGAACACCTGCGCTATTGCCCGGCACCGGTAGTGATTCACCTGACTGACGCGGAAGTATCAGAAAATTTTGAAGACCCCGAGCCGGTTGCCGAACAGATCAGGCAGTTGAAAGTGCCTGATGGAAATGTGTTGCTAACCAACATCTACATATCGCCATATTTGAAAATTAACGCCGAGAATTTCAGTGAGTGGGAAGGTTTTTATCCTGAAGACAGCAGTGGGGATGTGTTTGGGGATAAGTTGCTTAGGATGTCCTCCCCCTTGCCAGAGGCATATCACGAAGCACTGAAAGAAGATGGGCATGCTGGATTGAAGCCAGGCACGCTCATGTTCTACCCCGGTATAAACGCCGACTTTATTAAAGGCGGCCTTGTTGTGAGCGGCGCCAGTAGAGTTGCGGATGCTAGAGCTTATAAAGATGAGGCTGCACCTGAAAGAGGCAGAGATGTCTATCCTGAATGAAGCTGCTTGGCGGTCTGCTTGTTATCCCCCTGCAGCCGTTTAGGAGACTAACATGACAACCATTGCAATTGACCAAACTTCAAGAACACTTCCCATCCCAACCATCAAACATGGCAATTTTGAGATTCGCTATGCGTTTTATCCCAAGCTTGAGCTATTTCAGGGTGGGGAAAGAGGAGAAGATTATCTGGTATTCCGGGTTGAGGGTAACAGACTTGCTTTTGCTCTGTGTGATGGGGTTGGCGGATCTTATTACGGCAGTGTAGCTGCTCAAACAGTAGGAGAAATATTAGTTGATACTTTGTGGAAGGAGTCCTCTGTCAGTTCAGCCTCCCATGGTGGGTTAACAAAGAAACTTTTGGATGTCCTCAATGCCAGACAAAGCAAGCAGATAGCTGATACCGAGTTGCGCAGAAAGACCGAACAGTTGAGCCCAAATCTGCGCAAGCGCTTGGTGGGGCTTCAAGAACAGTCAGGTTCCCAGTCTAATTTTGTTTGTGGATTGGTAGACCTGGATGTGGAAAATTCCAATTCCATCTGGTTGCTGTGGCTCGGGGATGCCAGATTAAGGGTTTATCAACAGGGGAAGTTGCAGAGTCCGGAGTTAACTGGGGCAGGCCAGCAAGCTTGGTCCAGCCATCTTGGGGTTTTGGGTCAGATAGAAACAGCTGCCTTTAGCCTAAACCAGGTAGACCAGATCATTGCCTATTCGGATGGTTTGGACCCCGCTGCGACTCTTTTGGATCGCCCCATCAGCGATGGGGATCTAACCAAGGCCATTAGTGACTCCCAGCAGGAAAAGGATGATGATGTTTCTTTTCTGGAGATTAGACTCCTGAAAAATAATTATCAATCTTTGGATGAGCTTGCACCTCGAATCCGCAGCCTGTTGAATCAGCCGCCGGAAGCAAAAAAGAAGACCCATAAAACTGGACAAACCGCTGAATTGGGTGAAGCGAGTCAACTCGGGGTAAAGGAGAACATCGGCAAGAAGAACAAGCCACTTCAATGGGTGTTTGGCGCAATTGCAATGGCGCTTTCTCTTGGTCTTGGCTTGGTGCTGGGTGGCAGACCCGCCATTTACTCTATCACTCAAGGAGACAGCCATCGTACAGCAATTGCACAAACATCAAGCGCGATGATCGAGAACATAGTGGCGACTCTATCCACACTCTCATCGATTGAAGTGCAGGCTGCACAGTCTACGATGCAAGCGGACATCGAAGCAGCCGTCGGGTTTACCCTGGATGCCGCCTCAGCGGAGCAGAGTCAAACCGAAACGCTTACGCCTACGGGAACTGCAGAGACAACGCCCGCTGTGGAAGCTGAAAACACTGCCACGCCAGAAAGCGAGGATTGAGAATGTCAGCAACAAAGAAGACGACTGTGCATAAGGGCCTTCCGAAGCCAGTCAAACACGATCGTATATTGAAGTACCTGGGTTACTTTGTGGCTGGCGGCGTGCTGCTTGCCTTGCTGATACTCTTGTTCAAGGATTCCCTCGCTTTAATTTCCGCCGGATTGAGGCAAGGGGGCAATTTTATGTATCTGCAAATTGTGGTCGGTGGTTTGATCTCTATTCTCGTGGCTGCCATCCAAGTCGGCGTTTTTAGGCAGCGAGTAAAATCTCGGCAGCTTTTATTTGTCGGCTTGGCGGGTGCCGGGGGTCTTTTGGGAGGACTTGTCGCTGGCTGGCTACTGGATAGCTACATAATTGTTGATGGGTTTTCTACAGGTGCAATTGTTGGCGGGGTTATGGGTCTCGTTGCTGGATATACTCAAACATTACTAATGAGCCGAGAGAGAAGTGTCTCAACGTGGGTTACCTATAATTCTCTTAGTTCGGCAATCATCTACGCCGTCGGCTGGCAAATCGGGTGGGGCTATGATGCGAGCAAATTTGCAGCCGGGGCCTTTTTTGTAATGCTCGGTGCTGGCCTTGCCTTAGTCGTTTTCCTCAACAATTTTCAGCAAGATTTAGAATTTTCCTAATTGGTGGTCATAACTTGAGTCAGTTTGATCCCACGCCAGACACTAAACTCCTGATTGATGGAGAAGAATATGCTTTTACACAGCAGCGCGGAGTTGTCTACGCAGAAATCGGCAAAGCAGCCAAGACCTTTCGAATAAAGAATTCAGAGGGAGCGTTTTTTGCTCTTAAGGTCTTCTTTCCCGGCTTCCGGGGCGCCCGTTTGCTCAACAACAATCATAAGATTAAGCAACTGTCGCAAATACAGGGGTTGCGTATTGCTCAACGCAAGATTTTGGCGAAGTCTAAATATCGTCAATTGATTGAAGAACATGGCGCCCTTGAAAACAGTATCCTTATGCCTTGGGTAGAAGGACAAGCATGGGCCAATTTTCTGGACAGTAAGATTGCATTTTCCCGAGAGGAAAGCTTGCAATTAGCGAAATCGCTGGCTACTTTGCTGGCTAATTTCGAGGGGCAAGGGATAGCTCATTGTGATTTATCCAGCAAGAATATTGTGTTTAAAGGCAAGGGAGAGGACATTCAATTTGTCGACATTGAGGAAATATATAGTGATGGGTTTGTTCCACCTAGCGCAGATCGAATGCCAGCGGGCAGCCCAGGTTATTCGCCGGGTTGGATTCGCAAGTATGGACTGTGGCAAAGGGAGGCTGATCGCTTTGCAGGAGCTATTCTCTTGGCAGAGATTCTTGCTTGGTCAGATGGCGAAGTCCGCTCTTCTTCTGCCGGAGAGACATTTTTCTACGCCGATGAAGTAGGTGGGACGAAAACGAGCCACCGGTTTACCCTCATCAGGAATAGGCTTAACGCGCTAAGCAAAAAGTTGGAGAAGTTGTTTGTCCAGACTTGGTCGGCTTCGAAGATTGAAAGATGTGCTTCATTAGCTAGTTGGCACCATGCGATCCAAGATTTGGATAAAAGTTCTACAAATTTACCAAAACCGCAGACATCTGCGGTCTCGCAGAAACCAACTCTGCAAGTTTCACCAACCATGATTGATTTTGGTACAGTCGATTCTAGAAAGAAAGGGCAAATTGCAAATGCGGTAAGTATTTTAATTAGGAATACGGGGCATGAGAAAGTAGAGGTCAAGTTAACTCGACCAAACTGGATACTACTTTCTGAGACCCAGATCAGCTTAGGGCCCGGAGAATCCCAGGAGATTCAGTTGTATTTATTGGACAACATGCCCACTCCGGCAAAGGGTGATTACTATCATTTCGTGAAAGGCCTTGTTATTGATAGCAATGGGGGTAATTGGGTATTGGGTGGAAAGTACCAAATTAAGAGAGGCTTTTTCTAGAGGATTCGCTGGTGAAGCAGAATTCGAATTCTGCTTCACCAGCGAATGTTTAGATTATCACAACGGGTTTTTCACTAGCTAAGGCGCACCTATCCGCTAACAATCCATATACCGTTGATCGTTCTAAGCCGCGATAATTTGCTTGCGCGGGTCTGGCAGGTATTTGATGCACAGCCAGAGCGCAGCGATGCCTACGGCCAGCACGGTGGCGAAGAGCGCCTGGTGCGAGAGGCCGTCCACGATCAGGCCGCCCACCAGCGGAGCGATAGTGAGCACTGGGGCCATAAAGGTGTTGTTGATGCCGATGAAGCGGCTGGTCTGCTCCGGCGGGGCCAGCTCGAAGACCATGTTGGCGTCGCCTACGCGCTGGACCGCATACATGCCGCCCATGCAGACGGCGATGATGTAGAAGGCCAACGGCGAGGCGGCGGTGAGCGAGAGGACGCCGGTGAGAATGAACAATACGCAGTCGAAGACGTAGACCATCTTGTAGCCGTGGCGGTCGCCCAGCCAGCCCAGCAGGAAGCCCATCAGGGTCTGGGTGAGCAGGATGATCATGGTGAAGACCCCGACCGCGCCGCTGTCCAGGCCGAAACGGCTGATGGCGTAGATGGCAAAGAAGGCATTGCCCATCAGGCCAAAGTTCATAAAGCTGCGCACCAAAAGGTAGCGCTTGAAGCCCAGCGATTTACGGATGTGCTGAGGGATGGTCTTCAGGAAGGTTTTGAGGTCTTCCGTCTTGGTTTGGATGGGGAAAGGCACTTCGCGGAAGCTGGCGATGAAGAACGGCGAGATGAACGAGGTGCCAAAACCCAACCAGAACAAGTAGCGCAGGTTGATGGGGAAATCGTAGCTGTTGAGCAGGTGCGTAGCGATGAGCGAGGCGGCCAGGCCGATCAGGCCGCCCAGGGCGCCGTTGAAGCCAAAGAACAGGCCGCGGTTGCGGATGATGTTCTTGCTGGTGAAATCGCCGTAGGCCGGGCCGATCAGCCCGTTGGTCACGGAGAAGACCAGGAACGAGATCATCAAGATCAACAGCGCCAGCTCATTACTGATCAGCCCGGTGAATTGCGCCACCAGGGCAATCGCCAGGATGCCGACGCGCTCGGTGGCGGCGATCCAGAAGATCGGCCACTTGCGGGTGGGGCGGCCGTTGACCAGAAAGGCGCCGATCAGTTGCGGGAAGAAGTAGCCCAGGTAGTAGATGGCTGGCACCAGCCCGATATAGGCGGGGTGCTCGGTGAGTTTGGAGACAAAATACGGAATGATCGTATCTTGCGACAGCATCGCCACGGAGAAGGAAAAGAAAGACGAATCCAGCGCCAGCATCAGGAAATTCCAGCGATAGTTCTTCTCCACCGCCTCGATGTAGTCGGGGAAATCCTGTTTGATTTTTTGGATATCGGTGCTTAGCATCGTAGTGCGACTTGCTTAGCTTTTGGCTTTCGCGCGGTCGGCCTCAATCAGGGTCTTCAGTGCTTCCACGGCTACGCGGATGGGTTTGTTGATGTCGAACTCGCGGTTGAACTGCTCGACTTCTTGCGGAGTTTCCGGGCGCTTGTAGATGTTGGCCATCAGCATCACGCCGCCGGCGCGTACGCGGTGAATGCTGCCGATGACGAACAAGGCAGCCGCCTCCATTTCGGAGCAGACCGCCCCGCCGTCCGTCCAAGCCTTCCAGCGGTCGTGCAAGCGCTTGGCGACCGGCATGCGTTCGGGGGTCACTTCGCCGTAGAAGGAGTCTTTGGACTGGCTGATGCCGACGCGATAGGGCAAGCTCAGGTCCTGGGCGGCTTTGCGCAGCGCCAGGGTCACATCCAGGTCGGCCACGGCCGGGAACTCGATGGGCATGTAATGGCTGGTGGTGCCTTCGTCGCGGATGGCTCCGCTGACCACGGCCACTTCGCCGTTGATCGTGTCGGGCTGGATGCCGCCGGAGGTGCCAACGCGGATGAAAGTGTCGGCGCCGATGGCGACCAGCTCCTCCATGGCGATGGCGGCCGAAGGGCAACCAATGCCGGTGGAGGTCACCGAGACTTTCTCACCAAGCAGCGTGCCGGTGAAGGTGCGGTACTCACGCTTGTAAGCGATCTCTTTGGCATCGTCAAAATACGAAGCGATCAACTCGGTGCGGCCAGGATCGCCGGGCAGCAGCACATAACGGCCCACGTCACCGGGCTTGAGGTCAATGTGGTGTTGTTTTTGGTCCATGATCTATGTTCCTTGGGCGCGATCGCGCTCGATGAGGATCTTTAAGGCTTCGGTGACCGTCTGCAGCATGCGGGTCAGGTCACGATAGGGTTCCATTTTCTGAGGGGCTTCCTGGTTGGCCATGATCTGCATCACGCCGCCGCAGCGTTTGCGATGGATGGCCGCGATGGCGAACAGGGTGGAGGCTTCCATTTCCGAGCAAATCGCCCCGCCAGCGATCCAGGCCTTCCAGCGGTCCAGCAGGTGGTCCGCCACGGGCATGCGCTGGGGGGCGTGCTGCCCATAGAAGGAGTCCTTGGACTGGCTGATGCCGACGTGGTAGGGCGTGCCCAGCTTCTCGCAGGCCTCGCGCAGTGTGGCGACGATATCAATGTCGGCCACGGCGGGGAACTCGATGGGCAGGTAGTGGCTGCTGGTGCCCTCGTCGCGGATGGCGGCATTGACAATCGCCAACTCGCCGGGGATCAGGTGGGGCTGCATGCCACCGGAGGTGCCGACCCGGATGAAGGTATCCGCGCCGATGGCGATCAGCTCTTCGATGGCAATCGCCGCTGAAGGGCAGCCAATGCCGGTGGAGGTGACTGAGACTTTCTCGCCCAGCAACGTGCCGGTGAAGGTGCGGTACTCGCGCTTGTAGGCGACTTCTTTGGCGTCGTCGAAGTAGGAGGCGATCAGCTCGGTGCGGCCGGGGTCGCCGGGCAGCAATACATAGCGGCCGACATCGCCAGGTTGCAAGTCAATGTGATGTTGTTTCATTGTCCCAAGTGCTCCGGCTGCTAGGCCTTGGCGCGGTCCGCTTCGATCAGGGTCTTGAGGGCTTCGACCGCTACGCGGATCGGCTTGTTGATATCGAGGGCCTTGGCGAACTCCTCGATCTCTTCCGGTGTTTCGGGGTGCTTCTCAAACTTGGCCATCATCATCACGCCGCCCACGCGCACGCGGTGGATGCTGCCGATGACGAAGAGCACCGCAGCTTCCATCTCGGAGCAGATCGCTCCGCCATCGGTCCAGGCTTTCCAACGGTCCAGCAGACGGTTGGCGACCGGCATGCGCTTGGGCGCGTGCTGGCCGTAGAAGGAGTCCTTGGACTGGCTGATGCCGACGCGATAGGGCTGTCCCAGGTCTTGGGCGGCCTTGCGCAGCGCCAGGGTGATGTCCAAGTCGGCCACGGCGGGGAATTCGGCCGGCATGTAGTGCAGAGTAGTGCCCTCATCGCGAATGGCGCCGCTGACGATGGCGACCTCGCCGTTGATCGTGTCTGGCTGGATGCCGCCGGAAGTACCGACGCGGATGAAGGTGTCGGCCCCCAGCGCGATCAGCTCTTCGATAGCGATCGCCGCCGAAGGGCAGCCAATCCCGGTGGAAGTCACCGAGACCTTTTCGCCCAGCAGGGTGCCGGTGAAGGTGCGATATTCGCGCTTATAGGCGATCTCTTTGGCGTCATCAAAGTACGAAGCGATGACTTCGGTGCGGCCTGGGTCGCCGGGCAGCAGCACATAGCGGCCGACATCACCGGGCTTCAAGTCAATGTGGTGTTGCTTTTGTTGGTCCATCAGTGCTGTTCCTTTATATGGTCTTGTTGGATCAGGATCTTCATGGCCTCGATGGCGGTGTCCAGGGTTTGTCCCTGGTCACGCGCCGCAGGCAGCGGGGTGGCGGCGGTTTGGTTGATGGCCATCAGCAGCACCGAGCCTACCCGCTTGCGGTAGATGCTGCCCAGGATGAACAGAATGGCTGATTCCATTTCGGCACAGATCGCGCCCCCCGCCGTCCAGGCCTGCCAGCGCTCTTGCAGTTCGCTGGCAATTGGCATGCGTTCGGGGGCATGCTGGGCATAAAAGGAGTCCTTGCTGTGCGAGAACCCAACATGGTGGGGCAGCCCCAGCTGCTGGGCAGCCTGGCGCAGCGCCAGAAGTACATCCAGATGCGGCACCGCCGGAAATTCTACCGGCAAGTAATGCTTGCTGGTGCCCTCATCCCGAACGGCTCCGCTGACAATCGCCAGGTCGCCAGGCATGATGTGCGGCTGCATGGCGCCGGAGGTGCCCACGCGGATGAAGGTGTCCGCCCCGAGCATGATCAATTCCTCGATGGCAATCGCCGCCGAGGGATTGCCAATCCCTGTGGATGTTACCGAGACCTTCTCGCCCAGCAGGGTGCCGGTGAAAGTGCGGTATTCGCGTTTGTAGGCTACCTGACGCGCATTCTCAAACCGCGCCGCGATGGCTTCTGTGCGGCCGGGATCACCCGGCAAAAAGACATAGCGGCCCACATCGCCGGGTTGCATGTCGATGTGGTGCATTCGCTGCGCAGCGTTCATCGTCTCGGGCTACCAGCATCCCGGCCTAGGCGGTCAGCACCAGCCTGAGGGCAAAAGCGATGAAGAGCAGGAAGCCGATGCCTGCCCCGAAGAACAGGATCAAGGCGAAGGTCGGCGAGAAAGTCAGCGTGCGGCTCCAGTCCAGGGTCTTGTCCACCAGCAGCCAGTAGGTCATGGCGCCGCTAAACAGCGCGCCAGCAGCCAGCACCAGCGCATCTTTGAAGCCAAACTGAACCTGGCGGTAGCTGGTCTTCTGGCCGCTGCTGCCAAAGGCGCGTGATTCCAGCGAGATGGAGAGCTGCTGCACGCGCTCAATGGCGCCGACGAAGACCGGCACCATGCTAGGCAGAATCGCGGCAAAGCCGGTGCCCTTCAGGCCGCGTGACTTCTGCGCCTTGAGCACGGTGTTGAACTCGCTCTGCAGAATGGGGATCAACTGCAGGGTCATGGTCAGGATGAAGTTCATCGTGTAGGGCAGGCCCACCTTTTGCATGGAGGCAAAGATGTCGCTGGGGTGCGAGGTCATGATCATGACCATGGCGAAGGTGGTCATGCACATGATGCGCAGCAAAAGTGAAAGCCCGCTGTAGATGCCTTCTTGCCAGATAGTGAAAGGTCCCACCGCCACGATCGGCGTCCACGGTTGCGGGAAGGCCGGGGCAATGCTTTGCAGCAGGATCAGCGTAAGGCTGATGGGGAACAGCACCATCACCACGCGCAGATAAGAAGGCCAGATCTGCGCGATGGTCACGAACAAAAGACCCAGCAGAAAGACGCCGCCCAGGATGACAGGGTTGCGGGTGATGAATGAGATCACCAGAATGCCCAACACCCAAACCATCTTGGGGATGGGGTTGATGCGATGGATCGGCGAGTTGCCGGGAACTACAGAGATGGGGACTGCAATGCCTTGCATGAGTTTCTCCTCCGGAAGCCGCTAGGACTTCAGCTCTTTCAGCATCTCGTCCACCGAGAGCACCACTTTGCCCTTCTTCAGGTTCAGGGAAAGTTGGGTGATCTGCGGCGGGGCCAAGTGGGTACTTTCCATAACCTCGCTCATGGCGAACACTTTGCGCGGGGTATCGTCGGCGATCAAGTGCGCGTCGCGCATCACCAGCAGGCGGTCCACCACTTCGGCCAGCAGGATCATGTCGTGTGCCACGCAGATCACGGTGTGGCCGTTCTCGCGCAGGCGATGGATCAGCTTGTATACACGCTGGGTAGTGATGTTGTCCTGGCCGGTGGTCGGTTCGTCCAAAATGAAGATGTCAGGGCGCATGGTGAAGATTGAGGCCATGCCGACCAGCTTGCGCAGCGGGAAGCCGATGCGGTAGGGGTGCAGGTCGCGCATTTCTTCCAGGCCAAAGAATTCGATGGCTTCTTCGCGGCGGGCCTCAATTTCGGACTCGTCCACTTTTAAGTTGCGCGGCCCAAACTCCAGCTCATCCTGCACCGTGCGGGCGAACAGTTGGTGGTTGGGGTTCTGGTACACATAGCCCACCTTGGCAGACATGGCCTGTACGCTTTGCTTTTCGGTGTCTTCGCCATCGATCAACACGCGGCCACTGGTGGGCTTCAGCAGCGAGTTGAGGTGTTTGACTAAAGTGGTCTTGCCGGAGCCATTCTGGCCGATCAGGCCCACGATCTCGCCGCGGTTGATGGTCACAGACACATCATCCAACGCGGTCACGTTGCCGCGTGAGTACACATGGGTGACATTCTCTACTTGAACAATGGGTTTAGCGCTCATAGTTTCCTCTCTCAGCGCAGGCTGGCCACAGCTTCGTCCAGGGTCACGGGGTAACCTTTGCTGAACTTGCGGGTACCCTTCTTGGCGAGCTTGGCCGACAGCTCAGTGACCTGCGGAGTGCGCAGACCCAAGCGCTCAAACAACGCGGTTTCGCTGAAGACTTCCTTGGGCGTGCCATTCAGTACGATCTTGCCTTCGTCCATCACGATCACACGGTCGGCATAAGCGGCCATCACTTCCACTTCATGCTCGGCCATGACGATGGTCATGTTCTCTTCTTTGTTCAGCTTGGCGGCCACCGCAAAGATCTCTTCCTTGCCGATCGGGTCCACGTTGGATGTGGGTTCATCCATCACCAGGATCTTCGGGCGCATAGCCAGCGCAGAAGCGATCGAGAGGCGCTGCTGCTGCCCGCCGGAGAGGGCGAATGGCGAGCGTTCCTCCAGACCGGACAGGCCCACGATCTTCAACACTTCCGGGATGATGCGGTTCATCTCTTCGAAGCTGAAGCCGATGTTTTCCATACCGAGGGCGATTTCCTCTGCCACGCTCATTTGGCTCAACTGGAATTCCGGATTGTCAAAGACCATCCCTACCAACTTGGCCATCTCGCGTACAGAGGTGACCTCGGTATCCTGTCCGTAGACAGAGAACTCGCCAGAGAATTCGCCCATAATGCTGTTTGGAATAACGCCATTGATGCACAATTGCAAAGTGGTTTTGCCCGCGCCGTTCAGGCCCAACAGGGCCACATACTCACCTTCATAAATCGTCAAGTTGATGTTTTCGATGGCGAATTCACGGTCGCTGGCGGCTGCGTACCCGAAACTCACATCTTTAAACTCGATAACAGGTTTTCCTTTGGCCATTGTGGCTCCTTGGTTCAGATAAGAGCGAGGGCAAGACGGAGTACGCCCTGCCCTCGCTCCTTACTCACTAGCGAAAGAAATTAAAGCCTATTCTTCGCTATCAAAGTTGCCAAAGATCACGCCCAGGCCGGCCAGGATGATAATCACACCCAGCACATACACAGCACCAAGCAAGATCGAGAACGGTTCGCTGCCCACGAATTCCAGGTCAGCGATGTTCTGGGAGGCACCCGGCAGAAAGAGCATCATCAGACCGATGCCGATCACGCCGGCGCCCAAACCCTCTTTTGCACCAACAGTCTTGTTCATCTCTTGAAATCCTTTTCTGGTTCTTAGTTGGCCACAGCGATAGCGATCAGCATGACCGCCACACCGATGACCACACCGACAACCGGCAGAATGATGCGGTTCAGGCCTTCGGCCTTCGGCAGCATCAGGTTCTGGGTCAGGTTAGCAGGCAGGGCCTCGATGATCGCCAGAGCCACATAACCGGAGATGATCTTGTCAGCCAGGGAGACCAAGATGTTGGACGAGAACACCGAGACGATCAGGTTCTGGCCCATCGCCAGGAAGGCAGCGGTCATCACATCGGAGAAGTGGCCGGTAGCGCCGCCGAAGATGAAGACGTAGATCGGCACTGCGGTAACGGAGCACAGGAAGGCAACCAGAATGTTGAGCAGGAAGAAGCCCACATTGGTCTTGCCCCAACCCCAACGGTGACCGTAACCCCAAACCAGCGCGCCCACCACATTGACTACGGCGAAAGGCAGGCTGATGGGGCCGGACAGGAAGGAGTTAACGATGTTCGTGATCGCGCCAACCAGCGCACCCCACCAGGGGCCAAGCACGATCGCGGTCACGGCGGTACCGATCATGTCCAAGAAGATCGGCAGTTGCAGAGCGCTGCGGATGGTGCCACCAACGATGTTAAGGGCGGCAGCCACGGGTACCAGTGCGACCACATAGGTCAACGGAATGCGAGCCGCACGGGTCTTTGCTTTTGAAGCCATATTGAGATCCTCCTACATAAAATGTGTAGTTTAGTGTCCCTGCAACGATAATGAGTGTTGCAGCCCCATGGACGCGGGTTTCTCCTCGGGGATTAGCCAATCGCAGGGGCGCACGGTAACAATTCCGTGGAGGAGCGCTCCAAGATAAAAGCGGCTATGGATCTACGTAACTTGTGCGCATCACCTCCATTCCTGATACTAGGTACAAAAACACCACTCTTGCATAAGAGCAAGAATGGTGTTTTTAAGTAGACTTAGATTGGTGGAATATGAAGTACAAGCCCTGGGTGTTGCTTTTCGGAGCGACAACTGCAGATGTGACTTGCAGCAACTCCGTGGGGGAGATAGTAGAAATCTCTCACGCTTGACGGTACTGAATACCGATGGTGTAATGGATATACGTCTACAAACGTTTGGGCAGTATACCATACAAATTTGCAAATTCTTGCAAGATTAAGAGGTATAGCCATTGAGCGGTTTGCCAACGATTGATCATCAGGGGCCGGTGCCAATTTACTTGCAGTTGGCAGACTGGATGCGTTCTCAGATCCTGGGCGAGCAGTGGCCGCGCGGCCACCAACTCATCGCTGAAGAAGATCTGGTAAATCTATGGGGTGTCAGCCGGGGCACCATCCGCAAAGCGATCGAGAAACTGGTTGAAGAAGGCTTGCTGATGCGAGTGCACGGCCGGGGCACTTTTGTCTCGTCCAAATTGGTGGAGCAACCCCTGGCTGAGGAGTTGATCACTTTTTCCGAAGACCTGATCGCCCGCGGCATTGATTTCCAAACCCATGTTTTGCAGCAGCACTATATTGCCCCCACAGCCCGTACCGCCAATGTGCTGCAGGTGCCACCGGGTGAAACGGTTTTTTATCTAAACCGGGTGCGCGTGGTGGAAGGCGAGCCGGTGGTGGTATTGGACAATTATGTATACAGTCCACAGTGCACCGGCATTGAGCAAGTCGATTTCACCCGCTTCCGCCTGTTTGAGACTTTGGAAGAGACCTATGGCGTGCTGCCCGCACGCGGCCGGCGCACCTTTGAAGCTCAGCTGGCCGAGGGACGCGTGGCGGAATTGCTCCAGGTGGGCGAGGGCAGCCCGGTGATGTATATGGAACAGGTCACCTCTTTGGCGGATGGCACGCCAGTCGAATTTTCCAACCTGTGGCTGCGCGCCGACCGTTACCGGATCTCTGCCAATGTGAGCCGCCAGCGCGTCACCCAAAAAACCACCAGCCTGCAAGCCTGAAGTCCGCACAAAAAACAAAGGAGTAGTTTTGAAAATCGAAAAAGTCTTCTTTAGCCATGATGGGGGCTTAGACGACTATCTGTGTGTCATGCTTTTGATGAGCCTGGCGCACGTGGAAACCCTGGGTGTGGTCGTTACTGAGGCCGACTGCTATATCGATCCAGCGGTGGGAGCCACGCGCAAGATCCTGGACTTGATGGACGGCGCACATATACCCGTGGCGGCCAGCACCGTGCGGGCGCGCAATCCCTTCCCGCGCCGCCTGCGGCGCACATCCTGGCAGATCGACAATCTGCCGATATTGAATGCGCGCGGCGAAGTGAGTGCCCCGCTGGTAGGTGAACCCGGCCAGCAGTACCTGGCGCGGGTGCTCAGCGAACTGGAGGAGCCGATCACCTTCCTGGAGACCGGCCCGCTGACCACCCTGGCCGAAGCGCTGAAGATCGCGCCGGAGGCGGCCAGTAAGGTGAGCCGCATCTTATGGATGGGTGGGGCGCTGCATGTGCCCGGCAATGTGCGCCCTCATGAGGATGCCAATATTGACGGCAGCATGGAATGGAATGTCTACTGGGATCCTGAGGCGGCCTACGACATCTGGCAGACGGACATCCCGGTGGTGCTGTGCCCGCTGGACATCACCAACACCGTGCCGCTGACGCAGGACTTTATGAGCATGCTGGCCGCGCAGTACGACTACAAGATCTCCGACCTGGCCGGGCAGGCCTATGCCCTGGTGCGTCACCAACCCTACTACATGTGGGATGTGCTCACCACTGCCTATCTGGCCTGGCCGGACCTTTTCACCTTGAAGGAAGAGCGCGTCGAGATCGTGCCGTACGGCGCCAGCCAGGGGCGCACCAAACCCTCGCCGGATGGCAAGCTGGTGCAGGTAATGCACACGGTTGACACGGCGCGGTTGAACGCCAACCTGGCCGCAGCCTGGAAGCGCAACTAGATCATGGCTCACACTGGGCGGGTGACTGTGGTGGGCAGCTTTGCAGTGGGCATCACCCTACGGGCTTCACGTTTCCCCGTGGCGGGCGAAACCCTGCCCGGCCGCGACTTTGACATGGGGCCGGGCGGCAAAGGCTCCAACCAGGCGATTGGCATCGCCCGCCTCGGGGTACCCAGCGCTTTGCTGGTCAAGATCGGCCAGGACCAGCTGGGCCAAATGGCGGCCCCGCTGTACGCCGAGGAGGATGTGGATGCCAGCCACCTGATCACCTCTGCTGAGCGCAACACGGGGGTCGGGCTGATCGTGCTTAACCAGGCCGGCGAGAACTTCATCGTGCTGGATATGGGCGCCAATGAACTGCTCAGCCCGGCCGATGTGGCCGCGGCCGAGGACTTGATCGCCGGCAGCCGGGTGGTAATGACCGTGTTGGAGATCCCCATCCAGACCGCGCTGGCGGGCATGCGCCTGGCTCGTAAGCATGGCGCCATTTCCATCCTAAACCCGGCCCCGGCCCAGAGCTTGCCGGATGAGTTGCTGGAGCAGGTGGATGTGATTACCCCGAACCAGACTGAGCTGCGCCTGCTGAACGGCCTGGCGCCGGATGCGGAAATAGATCGCGTCCAGATGGCCCAGGCCTTGCAAGCGCGTGGGGTGCGCAATGTGGTGCTGACCCGCGGGGCGCAGGGCGCCATGCTGCTGGCCGAAGACGGCAGCGTGCATGAGGTGCCCGGATACACTGTGGACGTGGTGGACACCACGGGCGCCGGCGATGCCTTTAACGCCGCTTTGGGGGCGGCCCTGGCGGAGGGCAAGCCTTTGCTGGAAGCGGTTCAGTTCGCGGTGGCGGCCGGCGCATTGGCTTGTACAAAACTGGGGGTGGTGCCGGCGCTGGCCCGCCGCTCAGACATTGAAGCCCTTACAAGTGCTCAGGCAAGAAGGGAACTGTGATGAACACGACCACCAAGTACCTCCCCGGCCAACACCCGCGGGCACAGTGGATGCGCATGGATGCGGCAGGCATATTGAAGCGCTTCTTCTTTCTGGAGCGCGCCCTGGTGGTGGCCCAATCCGGTTGGCTGGCGAGCATTGCGCCGGTACCTATTAAAACCGGCCTGCCGGAATTCGCCTGGCAGGATGCCGAAACCGCCGATGATCTGCGTGAGCGCATCTTTGAACTACGCTTCCCCAGCCGCTTGATGGAAGTCGATAAGGACGCGGCTCTGGTGAACCTGTACCAGGCGGCCATCCATGCGCCCAGCGCCGGCGCCTTCTTGTTGGGCCTGCAACGTGTGCTCAAGCCCGCCCTACGGGATGCCTATCGCCAATACCTGACCAACACGGACGCTATTGCGGATGGGCCGACTTTGCGCTTTATCCGCTTGGCCGAGCGGGAGAAGACCGAGCAGATCGAAAAGCTGGGCATCTGGGCGGCGGAGCTGCTGGAGGGCGACCCAGCGATGGCCGAGCAGGCTGAACGCTGGGCGGCTGGTTTGCAAGCCGCGCTGGACGCTCTGGGCGGCGTGAGCCTCGAGCCACAGATGCCTCAGATTGCTATGCCGGAGCTGCCCGAGCACAAGCCCTTTGCCTTGGCGCAAGACCCGGCCCGGGATGAGCGCTTCAACCGCGTGCGCTTTTATTGGCCTGACATCGTCGATCCGAACTTTGCTTATGGGGAGGGCATCAACCTGCAGATGCGCAGCGCCATCAGCCATTTTAATGAAGTCTGGGCGGTGGAGACGGCCGGCGCCATTCTGCACGCCTTTGCCGACGAGCTGGGCTGGGATTTCATTCATGACGCCGCTCACTGGGCCTATGATGAAGCCCGCCATACTCAAATGGGCCTCAACCGCCTAATCCATTGGGGCTTTGACCCAGCCGAACTTCCGCTGGGCGACTATATTTACCAAAGCGCCCACGGAGAAGACCCCATCTATCGCCTCGGCATGCTTTTCTTCTTTGAAACCAAGAACATCGGTCACAAGAACGTGCGCATCAAAGCTTTCACCGAGTATAACGACGAGGTCAGCCGCCACGACATGGACTATGACTGGGCCGATGAAACCATCCATGCCAGCTATGGAGCCCACTGGTTGGGTGAGTTGCTCAAGAACCGTCCTGAAAAAGAAGTGGACGAAGTGCGGGCTTACTGTGGTGAACTGGTGGCGAAGACCGTGGCTACCTGCACGGATCAGGAACGGGCGGAGATCCGCTCCATGGCGGAAAAATTGCTGGTCAAAGCCAGCAGCCTGGCCTAACAACAGAAAACGCCGCCTGGTCAGGCGGCGTTTTTATTTAAGGTGTGAGGCTAGTCGCGGCTCAGCACGACCCACAGCGCGCGCATGGGTGTTTCGCCGGTGTTGGAGAGGCGGTGCGGAGTGGTCGAGTCGAAGATGATGCTGTCGCCGGGTCCGAGCACGTAACTTTCAAAGGCCAGTTCCACCAGCAGCTCACCTTCCAGCACCAGCCCAAATTCGCGGCCGCTGTGGCTGGACATGGTCTTGCCGGACTGGGCTTGCGGCTGGTAACTGATCTCCAGAAATTCGGCGTCGGGTTCCGCGCCGGTGGTCAGGCGCGCCCATTGAATGCCGCTTTGCAATTCGATCAGCGGGCGGTTGTCGCGCTGCATGATCGGCTCTTGCTTATTGACCGGGTCAAACCCGGCCACGCGCGCATCGCTGCCTGCTGAGAGCATGGCTTCGCGCAGCTTGCTGGCGGTGTATTCCTGCGGTTCCAGCACGGCTTCGCTGGCCTCAGGGTTTTCACCGTTCTCAGAAGGGAAGAAGTAGTCCAGCGGTACGTTCAACGCTGCGGCGATCTTGTACAGGGAGCGTACCGAGGGGTAAGCCTTGCCCGTCTCGATCTGGCTGAGCATGCTCGCGCTGATCTCAGCCGTGCTGGCCAACTCGCGCAGGCTCATTTTATGGCCCTGGCGCGCGGCGAGCAGCTTCTTGCCTATGCTTACTGCATCTTGGCGGAGTTCTTCTTGCATAGCTAAATGGTACCCGATTGTTCAATAGAAATTGACAAAAACGGGGTTTCCCCTATAATTTGTTCAATAGGACGCAACAAAAGCGGCTTTGTACGGGCCGTAATGATCATCATCAATGAAAACTCAAGGCAAGACTCATGATTTGGTTTCGAGCTGCCTTTCTGCGCGCAACTATATCATTTTTTATTTATCTGCATCTGCCTCTTGGGCCGATGTGTTTGTTCAAACTCCACTACAGCAGAAGATGAGAGGCCGCCATGCTTAGAACGTACGGGACCATGGGTGTGGATTGGGAGCAGCGCGTCGATTTTGACCGCCTGCGCAAAGCCCGCCTAGCCCGGGTGAAGCAGAAGTTGAAGGAGTCGGAGATCGGCGCGTTGCTGTGCTTCGACATGAACAACATTCGCTATATCACCAACACGACGATTGGCACCTGGGCCATCGACAAGCTGGGCCGCTTCTGTTTGCTGGCCCAGGACGATGAGCCGATCAACTGGGACTTCGGTTCGGCGGCCAAACACCATACTCTCCATGCGCCCTGGCTGGGTGAGGGGCGCTCGCGAGCGGGCATCTCCACACTGCGCGGCGCCATGCCTCCCGGCGCCATGCGCGCCGAGGATGTGGCCCGCAAGATCCGCATTGAGCTTGAGGAGCGCGGCCTGCAGAACGAACCGCTGGGCGTGGACGTGGTCGAGCCACCGGTGCTGTTCGCTCTGCAGGCCGAGGGCATTACCGTGGTAGACGGCCAGCAATTGATGCAAGACATTCGCGTGATCAAAACCGAAGATGAGATCACCCTGCTCAATATGGCCTGCATGATGGTGGACGCCGCCTATGAGGAACTGTATCGCTTCATGAAGCCCGGCGTGCGCGAGAGCGAAGCGGTGGCCCTGGTGAACAAGGTGCTCTACGAGTTGGGCTCCGAGCATGTCGAGGGCGTCAACGCCATCTCTGGCGAGCGCTGCAGCCCGCACCCGCACATCTTCAGCGATCGCGTGATGCGCCCGGGCGATCCGGCCTTCTACGATATTCTGCATTCCTATATGGGCTACCGTACTTGCTACTATCGCACCTTCGCCATCGGTTCTGCTTCACAAGCGCAGGTGGATGCCTATAAGCGCTGTCGCTATTACCTGGATGCAGCCATCGACGCCATCCGCCCCGGTGTGACCACTGCTGATGTGGTCAAGCTGTGGCCCAAGGCGCAGGAGTTTGGCTTCCCCAACGAAGAGTCCTGCTTTGCCTTGCAATACGGCCACGGTGTTGGCCTGGCGATCTGGGAGAAGCCGGTCTTCAGCCGCCTGGTTTCCTTCGACAGCCCGCAAGAGATCGAAGAGGGCATGGTCTTTGCCTTGGAAACTTATTGGCCGGCCAGCGATGGCTGGTCTGCCGCCCGCATTGAAGAGCAGATGGTGGTGACCAAGGACGGTGTGGAGGTCATTACCCGCTTCCCGGCTGAGGAGTTGATGGTGGCCGGCAAGCGCTACTTCACCACCGAGGGCTGGCTGCCCACCATGCGCGACACGCAGTCGCACCGCAACATTGACTACAGCGGCGTCAGTTACGGCGGCGCAGGCCTGCCTGATGATGCGCCCGGCCTGGATGGCAAGGTGGACGGCAAAGTCAAACCCGCCAACGCCAAGAAGAAGTAATCAGGCCAGCCATGCACTTCGTCTCCAGCCTGAGCCAGATCGCCGCCGAAACGCCGGACGGTTATGAAACCGCCAGCCGAGGTTTCACGCGGCAAACCTATGTGGACCGCGCCAAGGGCTCGGTGCACATGGGTGTGGGCATCTGCGCGCTGGATGAGGGTGGGGCGATCGAGCATCATCTTCATTCGTTTGAAGAGAGCTTCTACGTTTTGGAAGGCCAGGTCAGCGTGCAGATCGGCGACCTGGCCTTTGTGCTGCGCCCGGGCGACTACGGGCTGATCCCTACCGGCAGCGCGCACGCCTGGCGCAACGCCGGCGACGCGCCGGCGCGCTGGCTGGAGATGCAGGCCCCGCAGCCACGCTCACTAGACTACGGACGCGATACGTTCTTTGTCCCCGGCGAGTTCCCCGCCAACGCGCAGCCGCTGGATCCGGCCGCGGCGGGCGGGCTGATGCTGGGCCACTTCGACGAGAGCCAGCTGCCCAAACCCGGCGCGCCCTCAGAGATGGAAGGCTTTGACCCCACCACGGGCGTGGCGATCAAGATGTTTGTGGACCGTTCGTCTGGCGCCCTGCACCAGTCCCTGTTTCTGATCCAGTACCAACCTGGCGCCAAGATTGATCCGCACGACCACACCTTTGAAGAGTCCTACTACATCCTCAGCGGGCGCGTGCGCGCCCTGGCCGATGGCCAAGCCCATGAACTGGGGCCGGGCGATGTGATCTGGACTGGCGTGGGTTGCATCCACAGCTTTGAGAACGCCGGGGACGAGCCAGTGACCTGGCTGGAAACGCAGGCCTCCCTGCCGCCGGCCAAAGAGGCTTTCCGCTTTGAGCGCGATTGGGCGGGCAAGTACCCGCAGAGCAGTTAGGAGCAAGATGGCGACAATTGGCTTTATTGGGTTGGGCGTGATGGGCAGCCGCATGGTGCAGCGTTTGCTGGCGGCCGGCCACAGCGTCACCGGCTACAACCGCACCCGTGCCAAGGCGGAGGACTTGATTGCCGCCGGTATGAGCTGGGCGGATACGCCGCGGGCCGCCGCCGAAGCGGCCGACATCGTGCTCAGCATTGTCAGTGATACCAAGGCCCTGCAGCAGATTGCTGAAGGGCCGCAAGGCGTGCTGGCCGGCCTTTCCGCCGGCAAGATCTATGTGGACATGAGCACGGTCAGCCCGGCGGCCATCCGCGAGCTGGCGGCCAAGGCGGCCGGGCTGGGCGCGGCCATGCTGGACTCGCCCGTTTCGGGGAGCGTGGCCACGCTGGAGCAAGGTCAGTTGACCATGATGGTGGCCGGCGACCCTCAGGCTTTCAAGCAGGTCGAACCGGTCTTGCTCGACATTGGCATGAAAGCCACGCATGTGGGCGAGAGCGGCCAGGCGGTTTCGATGAAGATCGCCGTCAACCTGAACATTGCGGCCCAGGTGCTGGCTTTGAGCGAGTCCGTCTTGCTGGCTGAGAAGGCCGGCATCCCGCGCCAGACCGCGTTGGATGTGCTGACCAACAGTGTGGTCGCCTCGCCGCTGATCAAGTACAAGTCGCCCTTCCTGATCGAAATGCCGGACCAGGCCTGGTTCACGGCCGATATGATGCACAAAGATATTGGTCTGGCCCTGGATTTGGCCGAGGAAGTCGGCGCGAATTTACCCGTGACACAAACCAGTCAGGCCTATTTCAAACGCGTTCAAGAGCTGGGCCTGGGCGGCAAAGATTTTGCCGTAGTGATCGAGGCCCTTTAGGAGCAATATGGCAAAAGCAGCCAAGCAGACCAAACCCAAAACCAGCAAGTCCGCCACGCCCGACGCCGAAGAGTGGCTGACGATGTACGAGCAGATGGTGCGCATCCGCAGCTTTGAGGAGCGCGTCAACCTGCTGTATACCTCGGCCAAGATGCCTGGCCTGGCGCATTTGTACATTGGCGAGGAAGCCATCGCTGTCGGGGTGTGCTCGGTGCTCAACGCCGAAGATTACATCACCAGCACGCACCGCGGCCACGGGCATTGCATCGCCAAAGGTGCCGACGTGGACATTATGTTCGCTGAGCTGCTGGGCAAAGCCGCCGGTTACTGCAAAGGCAAGGGCGGTTCGATGCACATTGCCGACCAGGCCAATGGCAACCTGGGCGCCAACGCCATCGTCGGCGGCAGCGCCGGCATCGCCGTGGGCGCGGCCTTCTCGGCCCAGCGGCTGGGCAATGGCCGGGTGGCGGTGTGCTTCTTTGGCGAGGGCGCCATGGGACAGGGATTTTTGGCCGAGACGATGAACCTGGCCCAGCTGTGGAAGCTGCCGGTCATCTTCGTCTGCGAAAACAACATGTACAACGAGTACACGCACTTTTCTGAAACCACCGCCGGCAACCCAGCGGACCGGGCGCGGGCGCTGGGTATGCACACCGAGGAACAGGACGGACAAGACATTCGAGTGGTATATGAAACCGCCTTGACCGCCGTCGAGCGCGCCCGCCGCGGCGAAGGCCCGGCCTTCCTAATGTTCCACACCTACCGCTATCACGGCCACCATGTGGGCGATATCAACCGCGAGTACTACCGTTCCAAGGAAGAGGAGCGCGACTGGGTGGAAAACCGTGACCCCCTGGCCTTGTTTGCCGATTGGCTGCTGGCCAAGAAGCTGACTGACCGCAGCGTGCTGGACGGCATTGAAGCAGAAGTCAAAGAGGAAGTGGAGCGCGGCGCCCAGTTCGCTTTGGACGCTCCATATCCCGACCCCAGCGAGGTGAGCACCAATGTCTACGCTTAGTGCCGAGAAAACCGGGGTGCGGGTGCTGACCATGGGCGAGGCGATCCGTGAGGCCCTGGCCGAAGAGCTGCGCCGCGACCCGACCGTGTTCGTGATGGGCGAGGATGTGGCCGAGGCGGGCACCGCCTTCAAGGTGCTGCTGGGCCTGGTGGACGAGTTCGGCCCCGAGCGGGTGATCGACTCGCCGATCTCCGAGCCGGGCATCACCGGCCTAGGGGTGGGGGCGGCGATGACCGGCATGCGTCCGGTGATCGACATCATGTTCGGCGACTTCATCACCCTGACCATGGACCAGATGGTCAACCAGGCGGCCAAGATCCACTACATGTCCGGCGGCAAACTCAAGGTGCCGATGGTGCTGCGCACTACGATGGGCGCCTCGCGGCGCTCGGCGGCCCAGCACTCGCAGTCGCTGCATGCCTGGTTCAGCCATGTGCCCGGCCTCAAGGTGGTGGTGCCCTCCACGCCGTACGACGCCAAGGGTCTGCTCAAAACCGCCATCCGCGACGACAACCCGGTAGCCTTCTTCGAGGACAAGATGATGTACCAACTCAAGGGCGAAGTGCCCGAGGAGGAATACACCATCCCCTTCGGTGTGGCGGACATCAAGCGCCCTGGCACGGACATCACCATCGTGGCCACCAGCAGTATGGTGCAGGTTTCGCTGGCCGCCGCCGAAATGCTGGCTGAGATCGGCATTGAGGCCGAAGTGGTCGACCCGCGCACCACCTTCCCGCTGGACAAAGAGGCCATCATCGAATCGGCCAAGAAGACCAGCCGGGCGATCGTGGTGGATGAAGGCTACGAGCGCTACGGCGTTACCGCCGAGATCGCTTCGGTGATTGCCGATGGCGCCTTCTATTATTTGGATGCGCCGGTGAAGCGCATCGGCGCCATGGACGTGCCGATCCCTTTCTCGCCCGCGCTGGAAGACCTGACCGTGCCCACTGCGGACACCGTGGTGGAGACCGCCAAGGCCCTTTGCGGCCGCAACTAGGAGCCCACCCTGGCTATTGACGTAATTATGCCCGCCCTGGGGATGGCCCAGGAAACCGGCCGCTTGCTGAAGTGGTACAAGGCCGCCGGGGAGCAGGTCACCAAAGGGGAGCCGCTGATGGAGGTGGAGACCGACAAGGTCACCGTCACCATCGAGGCGGCGGACAGCGGTACCCTGGCCAATGTGGTTGCCACCGAAGGCCAGGATGTGCCCGTGGGCGAAACCATTGCTCATTTGCTGGCGCTGGGTGAGGCGGCCCCACCGCCGCCCGTGATCCGCAGCGCGGCGCCCAGTGCGCCAGCGGGCAAACCTGCCGCCGCACGCCCGCAAGCCTCTCAGCCGCGCCAACCTGCCGCCCAACCGATAGCTCCGGCGGGCAATGGGCGCGCCGTGGTGGTCAATGCCAGCCCGGTGGCCCTGCGCATGGCGGCCGAAAACGGCATCGACCTGGCGCTGGTCAAGCCGGGCGGGGGGCGCGTCACCCGCGAAGATGTGCAGGCCTATCTGCAACAGCGGCAGCGTCCGCTTGCGGTCGGCCCCGGTGGGCGCGTCTTGGCTTCGCCCAAGGCGCGTCGCCTGGCGGGCGAGGCCGGGCTGGACCTGGCGTTCATCCCCGGCAGCGGTCCGGAAGGGGCTGTGCTGGTGATTGACCTGCCGCTGGCCGCGGCGGGGCCGCAGACTCCGCCGCCATTACCGGCCGGGATGAGCGAAGTCAGCCTGGGCAGCCTGTGGCGCGTGATGGCCGAGCATGTCACCCAGAGCTGGCAGGATGTGCCGCATTTCTATTTGGTGCGCGAAGTGGACGCCGGGGCGCTGATGGCCGCCCGCCAGAAACTCAAGGGGCAGGGCGAAACCAAAGTAACCTTTACTGATATGCTGGTGAAGCTGGTGGCCAAGACGCTTAAGCAGCATCCCAACGTCAACGCCACCTGGATGCGCGGCACACTGGCCTTGATCGAAGACATCAACGTTGGTCTGGCGGTGGGCGTGCCGGATGGTCTGGTGGTGCCGGTGGTGCACAAAGCCGACCAGCTCAGCGTGCAGGAAATTGCCCAGCGGCGCGGCGAGATCGTGGAACGCGCCAACCAAAAGGCCCTAGGCCCGCAGGATATTCAGGGCGGCACGTTCACCATCAGCAACCTGGGTATGTACAATATTGATGCATTCAACGCCATCGTCAATGCGCCCCAAGCCGCCATCCTGGCGGTTGGGCGCATTGTGGAGCGCGTGGTGGCCCAGGAGGGCAAGCCGGTGGTGCGGCCCATCCTGACCATGACGCTTTCCTGCGACCACCGCGTGGTAGACGGCTTGCGCGGGGCCGAGTTCCTCGATACGCTGGCTAAACTGATCGAAGATCCGAATTTGGATTAAGGAGCCTCATGGAAAGCAAACGCCTGCGCGATTCGCAGACCCGCGCTGCAGAGCAAGACGCCGCCAAGACCGAGATGGGCGAATTCGGCGTGCTGCTGGACGGTAAGTGGCTGAAGACCGGCGATGCCATTGGTGTGCACAGCCCCTACGACGATGCCCTGGTGGCTGTGGTACACCGCGCCGGCCCCGAGCAGATCGAGCAGGCCATTCAGGTGGCCACCGCCGCCTTCCAGACCACCCGCAAAATGCCGGTCTGGAAGCGGGCTGAGGTGCTGACCAAGGTCAGCCAGGGGATTGCCGCCCGCCGTGAAGAGCTGGCCCGCACCATCGCCCTGGAAGCCGGCAAGCCCATTCGCACCGCCCGCTTGGAAGTGGACCGGGCTACTTTCACCTTTCAAGTGGCTGCGGAAGAGAGCAAGCGCATTTACGGTGAAATTGTCCCGCTGGATTGGCTGCCCGGCGCCGAGAACCGCGTGGCGCATGTGATGCATGTGCCGCTGGGACCAATTGCGGGCATCGCCCCGTTCAACTTCCCGCTCAATTTGGTTGCCCACAAGGTGGCCCCGGCCATGGCGGCCGGTAACCCGATCATTTTGCGCCCGGCCAGCGCCACGCCGCTCAGCGCGCTGAAGCTGGGCGAGATCATTCTGGAAGCCGGCTGGCCGGAGGGCGGCTATGCCGTGGTGCCTTCAGCCACCAAGGACGCTGCGCCATTGGTGGAAGACCCGCGTATCAAGCTGCTGACCTTCACGGGCAGCCCGGCGGTGGGCTGGGCGCTCAAGGCCAAGGCCGGCATGAAGCGCGTAACCCTGGAGCTGGGCGGCAACGCCGGCGTCATTGTGCACGACGACGCCGACATTGACTACGCCGCCGAGCGGGTGGCCTGGGGCGGCTTCTCGTACGCCGGCCAATCCTGCATTTCAGTGCAGCGCGTTTACATTGCCCAAAAGGTCTATGAAGACTTCGCCGAAGCCCTGGTCCCGCGTGTAAAAGCGTTGGTGGTGGGTGACCCGCTGGATGAGAAGACCGACGTGGGCCCGATGATCGACGTGGGAGCGGCCGAACGCCTGGACAACTGGGTGGGCGAAGCCAAGACCGGCGGGGGCCAGGTGCTGGCGGGCGGCAGCCGCAAGGGCACGCTGTTCCAGCCCACAGTGCTCAGCTCGATCGACGAGAGTATGTCCGTGTCTTGCCAGGAAGCCTTTGGCCCCATTTTGGGTTTATACCAGTACACTGATGTGCACCAGGCCATTCGCGCCGTGGATAGCAGTGAATTCGGGCTGCAGGCTGGCATCTTTACCCAGAATATGGGCATCATCCACGCGGCCTTTGAGGAAATTGAAGTCGGCGGCTTGATGGTGAACGACGTGTCCACCTTCCGCATGGACCATATGCCCTACGGCGGCGTGAAACAGTCTGGCCTGGGCCGCGAAGGCCTGCGCTATGCGATGGAAGAGATGAGCGAACTCAAACTGCTTACCTTCAACCACCGCAGCTAGAACGAAAATTTCAGCAGGATCTACTAGCTGGCTTTCAGGACGTGCTTTTGCGTTTTGAAAGCCAGTTCTTGTAAGCGGCCCAGCTCAAAATTCAGCAGCACTCCACCGCGTTTGAGGATCTTGCCGCCCACCAGCACCGTGTCCACGTTGCTGGCGTCCATGGCCCAGGCCACCGCGCCAATCGGGTCATTCACCGGCATAACGTTGATGTGGTGCTCCTGCAGCAGGATGATGTCTGCCTGCTTGCCGGGGGTCAGGGTGCCTATCTGCGCCTCCAGCCCCAGGGCGCGCGCTCCGTTGATCGTGGCGTATTCGACCACGTCCCGGGTGGTGATGTGCCCGGGTGACAGGCGCATGGCCAGTTTCTTTTCAAAAGACATGGCGTGCTGCATGGCGATCACCGCGCGCATTTGAGAGAAGAGGTCGCCGCGGTTGGCAATTTCGGAATCGACGCCCAGGCTGGGTTGCAGCTTGGCGTCCAGGAACCTCTGGATCGTCGGCGCGCCGTAGCCGGCCAGCATTTCCGTATTGGCGCTGATCGCCACCGCGCCGCCGCTGTCTTTGATGAGGCGCAGTTCCTTGTCCGAGAGCGTATTGCCGTGCGCGTAGAGCACGTCCGGCCCAAGCAACTTGGCTTTCTGCAACGCGGCAAGCGGTTCCTTGTCTTTTGCGGCCATGCCCACTTGGGCGGAAATGCGGATGCCCAGCTGGCGGGCCATCCCCCAGTCGCTTTTGATCTGGTCTAATGAAGCCGTGTCCAGGTCGGCAGAGGCCACCGCAAAGCTGATCAGGTCCTGGTTGGAATCCAATTGGTCGCTAGGCTGTTCGCCAGCTTTGAGCGATTTGGTGTTGAAGGCAAATACGGAGCGGATGCCGGAGTCCACCAGAGCCTGTAGGTCGGCGGCCATGTGTTCTTTGGAGCCGCCTACATCTGCATGGTTAAGCACGGTGGTGATGCCTGCATCAATGGCGCCTGCCGCGCTGGACAGGGTGCTGGCGAAGACGTCTTCGGGTCGAAAGCTGGCAGCCAGCTGGCTGGCTGCCTTGGCGGCTGATCTGTCTTTGGCGAAGAACTGGCTGCCAGTGTTGCGCAGCACGCCCTTCCACATGTGGCGATGGCTGTCAATGAAACCGGGCATCACGATCATACCGGTGGCATCGATCACTTCTGCGCCAGGCGCAATCAAGTCCTGTGAAACCGCGGCGATCTTGGAACCCTCGATCAGCACATCACAACCCACCAAGTTACCAACCTGGGGGTCCAAGCTGAGCACCGTGCCGGACTTGATCAGCAATTTTCGATCTTCCATCAATACCTCTGCCCATGTGTTAAGAGTATTACTTATTGTAATAGATTTCCGCCAAGCGTTTAGTGCAATCAAACACTCTGGCGCAAAAAGCTCGGTTTGCGCCTGTTTTCACGAATAGAAGCATGGTCTTGTCAAGTCTTAGTGAACAACTTGGGATTTTTGTTTGATAGGACTTGACTAAACTTTCAGTATGCGCTTACAATGCAACATCTCCAGAAGCCAACTTCCCCAATGGTTATGCCAATGACTTTCCTTGAAGCAATGTGTTAAGGGTACACCTTGAGCACACGAACCGATCAAGCCTTTAGAGACTTTCTTACTTCGGTTGTCATCTCATCGCGTTATATCCCCGTGTGGATCGCGACCGTTCTTTTGCTTGTGTTGGCGTATTTTATAGCTCCCGGCACTCTTTCCACCGTTTCGTTCACCGCTGTTCTTCCTCTTACTGCTTTTCTTGCCATTGTTAGCCTGGGCCAAATGCTGGTTGTGATGACCGGCGGTATTGATCTATCCATCCCGGGCACCATGACTTTGGCCGCTTTCGTAACCGTGGGTGTCGCCGGCGGCTCCAGCGACAATATTTTGCCCGCGCTGGGCATGGCCTTGGGTGTTTCCGCCCTGATTGGCTTGGTGAACGGCTTCCTGGTGGGTGTCATTCGCCTGAACGCGCTGATCGTGACCCTGGCAGTCGGCCAGCTGGTGCGCGGCATTCTGCTGCGCTATGCCACCACGGTGGCGAATGAGGCCTCTGTGCCTGGCGCATTGTCACAATGGGCCATCCAGCAGGTGTTTGGCGCCGGCTGGATCTTTTGGATCGCCCTGATCACCGTGGTGATTGTAAGCCTGGTGCTAAGCAACACCGGCATCGGCCGTCGCTTCCGCGCCGTGGGCGCCAACCAAGTGGCGGCCCGCATTTCCGGCTTGCGTGTGACCAGCTATGTGGTCATGGCTTATGTGGTGGCCGCCGTGCTGTATGGCCTGGCCGGCTTCCTGGCCGCCGCTTTCATCCGCAGCCCAACCCAGGGCCTGGGGTCGCCCTACCTGCTGGGACCGATTGCGGCCGTCGTGATTGGCGGCGCTTCGCTCAGCGGCGGCCTGGCCAGCGTGGCTTCCACGGCCATGGCGGCCTTTTTCCTGACGGTGCTGAGCCAGATGCTGCGAGTTTTGGGCCTCTCCACCGACTTGCAATTCGTGGTGTTTGGCCTGGCGATCATTGGCGGCATGGCTGTCTCGGGTGATCGTATTGTAGACATGGTCGAGTTCTTATTCCAGAAACGTTTCAGCAAAAATTCAGAAGAAAGCCACTTAGCCACATGAAGGAGGTCAGATGGGACAAACGGTCAATCAACATAAGTTGCAGGCCGTCTAGTTCGTAACCCGCTAGCTAAAAGGAGAAGATTGATTATGAAACAGGTAGACATGAAGAAATTTGCCATTCTCATTGCTTTGTTTGCAATGGTCTTGGCAGCTTGCGCTGGGACCCCAACCTCTGCGCCGGCAGCTTCTGGAGAGGACACTGCTCCGGCGGCCGGAGATGAGAGCGTTCCGGCTGGTCGCTCGAGCGAAACCTTTGACGCCGACCCTGAGGTCTTGATGAAGACCATGGGTGTCTCTGACGCGTCTGAGGTCAATGAGGTCGTGCTGGCCGCCATGTACCGCGCCGGCCTCCCCGTCAGCGATGAGATGGCCGAACTGGCCTTGAAGTGTTGGCGTGAGAAGGAATGCGACACCGGTACAGGTGGTGATGTGACCGTGGCTCTGGCTGATGGCTTTGGCGAGAACCTGTGGCGCGAAGTGACCCACATGGAAATGGTCTTGCAGGCTCTGACCTATCCTGAGATTGGCCGCATCATTTACACCACGGCTATGTTCGACACCCAGCAGGCGATTGCCGATATCCGCGGCCTGATCGCTCAGGATGTTGACATCATCGTGGGCTTCCCGGATGCGGGCGATGCCCTGATCCCGGTGGTGCGTGAGGCCACTGAGGCTGGTGTCCTGTATGTGACCCACTCCTATGGTGTGCTGGGTGACGGCAGTGATTACCTGACCTCGGTGTCTGAAGACGTCTGCTTGCTGGGCCAGGAGTTTGCTCGCATCCTGAACGAGGAAGTGGGCACCGGTAAGGTCGCCTTCCTGGGTGGCACGCCGGGCAATCCACTGTCTGCTTACTGGCAGGGCTGCGAAGAGCCCGCCTTGGGCGAGGGCATTGAGCTGGTTGGCGCCGCCGACACCTTCTGGACCCGTGAGGGCTCCTTTGATGCGATGTCCGGCTTCCTCAGCGCTCATCCTGATCTGGCTGGTGTAAGCTACGAAGCCGCTGGCTCCTTCATGGGTGGCCTGAGCGCTTACGAAGCGGCTGGCCTGCCGGTAGACCTGGTGTTGACCCTGCGCACGGACGAGACTGTCCTGTTCTGCGAATGGATCGACATGGGCAAACCCGATAACTTCAAGATCTACTTTGGTTCGGGTGGCAACTACCAGTCCCGCATCGCCCTGACGGCTGCCATGATGCACTTGAACGGCTATGAAATTCCGTCCAGCATTGTGATCCCGCCGTACATGCAGCAGGTCAACGAGAGCCACTGCTATCGCGATCTGCCGGATGATGCCTCGATCTCCTCGATGGTGCCGCATGATGTCGTGCGGGCCATGTACCCCTAACCACTAACAGGAACCGCTAAGTTAGTGGCAAAGAAGAATCAGAACCCCAGCAGCGAGAGCCTCGCGCTCTCGCTGCTGGGAGTTTCTAAACGGTATGGCACCGTCCAGGCTCTGCAAAATGTGAGCCTGGAATGCCGCCCCGGTGAGATCCACGCAGTGGTGGGTGAGAACGGGTGCGGCAAATCGACATTGCTGGGCATTGCCAGCGGCTTTGTCGAACTGGACGAAGGCACTGTCCACATCATGGGCAAACCGCTGACGACCGATTCGCCGGCCAAGGCGCGTGAACTTGGCCTGGGCATGGCCTACCAAGAGATCTCTCAGGTGGCCATGATGACCGTGGCCGAAAATCTGTATATGGCTGCTTCCAAGAAGCAGCGTCCTTTTTATTGGAAACTCAAAGATTGGGCAATCCAGATCCTGGCCAAGTTTGAACTGGATGACCTGTTTGCCGAAGCGCCAGTCTGGAGCCTGGCGCTGGCCGAGCGGCAACTGCTCGAGGTGACCAAAGCTCTGCTTTCCGAACCCAAGGTCTTATTGTTGGATGAACCCACCACGGCTATGGGCCCGGCTGAGGTGGAATGGCTGCACCGTACCATCAAGGAGCACGCGCAACGCGGGGTGTGTGTGGTGTATGTTAGCCATCGCTTGCCGGAAGTGTTGGAAGTGGCCGACCGGGTGACTGTACTGCGCGACGGTCGCACGCAGGGCACCTATGATGCCCGCAAGGTCAGCGAGGCCGAACTGGTCGAGTTGATGATTGGCCGGCCGCTGGACTCCGCCTTCCCGCCGCGTATTGAGATCGGCGAAGAGACCGATGTCGTCCTTTCGGTCACGGATCTGCATGGGGAATTCTTTGGCCCGCTGAGCTTCACGGCCAGGAAGGGCGAGATCATTGGCATTGCTGGCGTGGAGGGCAACGGGCAGGGCGACCTGTTTTGGACGCTGTCCGGCGCCATCCCGCCCAAGGGCGGCATTGTTCAGGTAGACGAAAAGCACGTCAATCTGACTTCGCCCACCGGAGCGCTGCGCTCCGGCATTATGCTGCTGGCCGGCGACCGCAAACGGGATGCACTCTTCCTGGTGTTGGGTGTTACCAGCAATGCTTCCATTCAAGTATTGGACAAATTTAGCCGGGCGGGCTGGCTGCTTCCGGGCTTGGAACGAAAACTGGTCTCTGAAATGACCCAGCAACTCAAACTGCGCTCTCCATCGCTGGAGCAGCCGGTGAGTTTTCTGTCTGGCGGCAACCAGCAGAAAGTGGTCATGACGCGCCCCTTCCTGTTCGAGAACGTGCGCGTGATTCTGACCGATGAACCGACCCAGGGCGTCGATGTGGCTTCGCGGTTTGACATCTACGAAGCCTTGCATACCAAGGCTTCGCAGGGCACGGCAATCATCATCAAATCCAGCGACCCCATCGAACTTTCCAGCCTGTGCAATCGCGTACTGGTCATCTCGCGCGGGCAGATCGTGCACGATCTGCCCCAGGAACATCTCAGCGAGCGCACCATCATCGAAGCCATGGTGGGCGGAGCGAAAGTAGGCAATGTGGAAGACCAATTTACGATCAGCGGAAGAGAGGATTAGTTGAACCGGAACAAGGAACGCCTCAAGAAAGCCGCTATCCGCATCAGGGAGTGGTATCCCCTGATGCTGATGATCTTGCTGATCTATGGTTTGGGCGCCTATTCCGGCTCTCAGTCCAGCGCTTTCCTATCCGAATACAACCTCAACAATCTATTGCAGGCGACCCTACCGTTGGCGCTTGTGGCCATGGCCCAGGTCAACGCCATGCTGGTTGGCTACCTGGATATTTCGGTCGGCGCCATCATGGCCTTCTGCATTGTGGTGTTGTCCTTTATCGCCACCAACAACGCCACACCTGAGATGGTCTTGCTGGCCTTCGTGCTGGTGCTGCTGATCGGCGGCGGGGTGGGCTTGTTCAACGCTTTCCTGGTGCGCGGCGTCAAACTGCCGCCCATCATCGCAACCCTGGCCACGCTCAGCATTCTGGACGGCGTCTCGCTGGTGCTGCGCCCGGTGGCTGGCGGCCAGATCAACTTCGACGCGCTGAGTATCTTCAAGGCCAAGGTCGGCTGGGTGCCGACGGCTTTCATCGTCACGCTGGTCGTGGCGATCCTGTGGGATATTTGGCTGCGCCGTTCGGCAGGCGGCCTGCGCCTGCGAGCCACCGGTCGTGATGTGCGCGCCGCTCGCCGCCTGGGCATCAAGACCAAATTCATCCAGGTGCGTGCTCTGGTGCTCTCTGGCCTGATGGCGGCCGTGGCGTCCTACTTTCTGGCGGTGCAAGTGGGCGTGGGCGACCCACGTTCCGGCACCAACTTCGCGCTGATCAGCATCGCTGCCGCGGCCCTGGGCGGTACCAGCCTGATGGGCGGCCTGGGGCACTTCACCGGCGCGTTGGCGGTCAGCCTGTTTCTCTCGCTGATCAGCAATATGTTCTCGCTGCGCATCATCACCGCCACCTGGATCAACGACCCGATCGTGATGGGCGCCCTGACCATCTTCGGCCTCATCCTGTACCAGGTGGAAGACCTGCGCCTGCTGATCAAAGAGAACTGGAAGAAGCTGCGCCGTGTCTTTACCGCCACGCGTGAGCGGCGCAAGGACTACGCCGTGGCTAACGTATTCCTCAACGGCCACAGCGGCAACGGGGTGGTTGCGCCGGTGCCAGAAGACCAGCGTGTGCTGATCAAGGGCGGCACGGTGCTGACGCTGGATGCCAAGCTCGGCGACTTCCAGAAGGGCGATATCCTGATCGAAGGCAAGAAGATCGTCAAAGTGGCGGCCAATATCACCTCTGGCGGCGCCCAAGTGATCGACGCCAGCAACATGATCGTGATGCCCGGCTTTGTGGACACCCACCGCCACATTTGGGAGGGCCTGCTGCGCAACATCGGCACCGATGTGCCGCTGGAGGGCCGCAACAGCTACATCCGCTTCGTGCTCGGCCGCCTGGGCCGCGCTTATCGTCCCCAAGATGTGTACGCCGGCAACATCGTCAGCGCTTTCGGCGCCATCGACGCTGGCATTACTACCCTGCTGGATTGGTCGCATATCCAGGCCTCGCCGGAGCACACGGATGCGGTCATCCAGGCGATCAAAGATTCCAATATGCGCGTCGTGTTCGCTTATGGCTTCCCCTGGTGGGGCAAGTACGAACCCAAGCAGCCGGGCTGGTTTGTACGCGCGGCGCGCATGCACTTCACCAGCAAGGACCAGCTGCTGACCTATGCGCTGGCCGCGGCCGGCCCCGAGTTCACCGAATTCGAGGTCACCCGCGCCCACTGGAACATGGCCCGTTCGGTGGATGCACGCCTGACCGCCCACGTGGGCGTAGGCACCTTTGGCCAGCGCCGCAAGGTGGAGGAGTTCGGCCGCAAGGGGCCGGAACTGATGGGCCCGGACACCACCTACATCCACTGCACGACCTTGAATGACACCGAGATCCAAATGATCGTCGACTCCGGCGGCACCGTCTCCCTGGCTGCCCCGGTGGAGATGATGATGGGCCACGGCATGCCGCCGACCCAGAAGTTCCTGGACCGCGGTTTGAAACCCGCCCTCAGCGTGGACGTCGAGACCAACGTGCCTGGGGACATGTTTACCCAAATGCGCACCATGCTCTCCCTGCAGCACAGCCTGATCCATGAACGTATCCTGGCAGGCGAGTCCAAGGTGCCCAAGCTGATCAGTGAGAAGGACGTGATCGAATATGCCACCATTGAAGGCGCCAAGGCCAATGGCTTGGACCACAAGGTGGGCACGTTAACGCCCGGCAAGGAAGCCGACATTATTTTGCTGCGCACAGACCAGGTCAATGTCACCCCGCTGAATGATCCCTATGCAGCCGTGGTGTGGGGTATGGACACCAAAAATGTGGACACGGTGATGGTGGCGGGCAAAGTGTTGAAGAACAGCGGCCGATTGGTGAATGTGGACCTGAATGCCGTGCGCAACATGGTCTACGATGCGCGTGATCACGTGATCAAGAAGGCGCGCTTCAGGCTGCCTACTATCTAAGGAGATAAGATGCAAGCGAGGTTTTTGGTCCGCACCGCCGACCAGGCAGATTTTGTCTTGCCCAAGGAGTTTGAAGGCATCAGCCAAGGCTTCAGCCGCTGGTCGATCGTGAATGGCGAGTCCGGTTCTGTGCACCAGGAGTTCAACATTTGCGAACTGGAGCCCGGTGGCTCGATCGACACCCACTTGCACACTTTCGAAGAGAGCGTGTATGTGCTGGAAGGGGAACTGATCTGCGAGACCGGCGACGGCGCCTTTGCGCTGGGGCCGGGTGATTACGGCGTCATCCATATGGCGGCGGCCCATGGGTACCGCAACCGCAGCGATGCGAAAGTGCGCTGGGTAGAAATGCTGGCCCCGCAGCCGCGTCTGTGGAAAGAAGGCGACGTTTTCCCCATTCAGGCGGCCATCGCTCAAACCGGCGAGCCGATCAAAGTGGACCCGCGTGACCCACGCACGCGCTTTTTTGGCAACATCACCGCCCAGCACATGGACCCCAGCAAGCAGTCGCAGGAGCTGCTGGCGGTCTCCGGCAGCATGCGCACGGCGCTGCTGGTGTACACCGGCATCAGCGTCAAGATGATGGTGGACAGCGACCTGGGCGCTTATTTGCATACCATGTTTATGGTCAAATACATCCCAGGCGGCGGCGCCGGCAGCCATGACCATCCCTTCGAAGAGACCTACATGATCCTGGATGGCGAAGTAGAAGCCTGGTTCGACAATCAAACTTTCACGCTTAAGCCGGGCGACGTGGCCTGGGCGGGAGTGGGCTGCGTGCACGGCTTCAAGAACAAGACGGATACCACGGTACAGTGGCTGGAAACCTCTGCGCCGCAGTCGCCCGCGCGCTATGCGTATCGCTTTGGGCGTGACTGGGATTATTTTGAAGACAAGATCAGTAAGTAACCGGACGGGAGTGGACTAATGGCTGGAAAAGGCACTGTAGTGGTGGTTGGGGGGACTTCTGAACTGGGCAAGAGTGTGGCCGTGCATTACGCTGAGAAAGGGCACCCGGTGGTGATTACCGGCCGGGAGCCGGGCCGCGCCCAGCAAATCGCTGCCGAGATCGGTCATGACGCGGTCGGCATTAACTTCGACCTGAGCAAGCCCCAGGAAATTGCGACTGCCCTGGCGGATGTGAAAGATGTGCTTTATTTGGTGCTGGTCTCTATCTCACGTGACGAGAACAGCGTCAAGAACTACGATATCAAGCAGGCAGTGGAGCTGGTGACGCTCAAGCTGGTGGGCTACCCGGAGGTCGTGCATGCCCTGCTGCCACACATGCGCCCGGATGGGGCCGTGCTGATGTATGGCGGCATGGCCAAGGAGCGTCCGTACCCCGGCTCCACCACAGTGACCAGCATCAACGGCGGCGTCTCGACCCTGGTGCGCGCCATGTCTGTGGAGTTGGCCCCGCTGCGCATTAACGCCATTCACCCGGGAGTGGTGGGCGAGACGCCTTACTGGGCCGACAAGCCTGCCGGCGTGCTTGAAGCGCTGTCTGCCCGCACGCTGACCGGCAAGCTGGTGACGGTCAAGGACGTTACAGACGCAGCCATTTTCTTGCTGGAGAACCAGGGTGTCAACGGCGTCAATTTGGATGTAGATGGTGGCTGGTTTTAGGGTACCTGCCACTCTTGGACAGCAAAAAAGACCGGCTCGCCGGTCTTTTTTGTTTGTCTTCGCTAAATCTAGTGTAGCGTTTCCAGCTTCTCCACCGCCGCTCGCAGGCGGGCCAGCACTTTTCCGCGGCCCACGATCTCCATGCTCTCGAAGAGCGGCGGGCTGATCTGTTGGGCAGTGACTGCATTGCGCAGCATGCCGAAGAACTGCCCAGCTTTCAGGCCCAGCACTTCGGCGGCGGCGCGCAGCGGCTCTTCCAGGCTGGCGGCCGTGAAGTCTGGCAAGCCCTCAATGATTTCGATGGCCTTGCGCACGGCCGCTGCCGATGGGGCCGCATCCAACCCCTGCCCGAGAAGAGTGTCTGCAGGCGCAGACACCTCTTCTTTAAAGAAGAAGCCCGCCAACTCAGGAGCCTCATCCAACGTGGTCATGCGGGTCTGGATGAGGGGCACAATGGGCAGCAGCTGCTCGACGGAGACGGGATAGCCCGCTGCGGCGAAGTAGGGCAGCAGGCGGGTTGCCAGGTCCTCCACGGACAGGGCGCGGATGTGCAGCCCGTTGAAGTGGTCCAGTTTCTTGAAGTCAATCGCAGAAGGGGAGGGATTGAGCTTGTCGATGTCGAACTTCTCCACCATGTCAGCTAGGGTGAAGAATTCGGTTTTGTCGTCGTAGCTCCAGCCCATCAGCGCGATCCAGTTCAGCACGCCCTCAGGCAGGTAGCCCATGGCGGCCAGGTCTTTGACGAAGATCGACTGCCCGGAGAGGCGCATCTGCTCCGTGTCGCGCTTGCTCATCTTGCCCTTGCCGCTGGGCTTGAGGAACACCGAAAGGTGCACCCATTCCGGCTGCGGCCAGCCAAAGGCTTCGTAGATGTGGGCGTGCAGAGGCAGGCTGGGCAGCCACTCCTCGCCGCGGAAGACGTGGGTAATGCCCATCAAATGGTCATCCACCATGGCGGCCAGGTGATAAAGCGCGTGGCCATCGGACTTCAACAGCACGCGGTCGTCAATGTTGCGGTTCTCCACGGTGATCTCGCCGCGCAGCCGGTCCACCACGGTGATGCTGCCTTCTTTGGGCGCCTTGAAACGGACCACATGCGTCTCCCCAGCGGCCACGCGGGCACGGGCTTCTTCCAGCGGCAATTCACGGCAGCGGCCGGCGTAGTGCGGCTGCTCTTTACGCTCCTGCTGTTCCTTGCGGTCCTGTTCCAACTGCTGCGGGGTGCAAAAACAATAGAAGGCTTTGCCGGCGCTCACCAGATCTTCAGCGTGCTGGCGGTAAATGCCCATGCGCTGCGACTGGTGGTAGGGCGCATGCGGGCCGTCCACGCCGGGGCCTTCGTCCCAGTCTAGGCCCAGCCATTTCAGGCTGTTGGTCAGGTCGGCCTCGGCGTTGGGGTCGTAGCGCTTTTGGTCGGTGTCTTCGATGCGCAGGATAAAACTGCCGCCGGTCTGCTGGGCGATCAGAAAATTGTACAAGGCCGTGCGGGCACTACCCAGGTGGGTAAGCCCGGTGGGGGAGGGCGCAAAGCGCACCCGGGCCGGTTGGGAGGGGTCTGTTTTTGTCATTATTCCTTATGAGAAATTGAGCGCCCGGTGGCGAGCCACAACCGATTCGACCAGGCCAATACCAAACATGAACGTGAGTAGTGAAGAGCCGCCGGCGCTGATGAAGGGCAACGGCAAACCGGTGACAGGCAGAACTTGGATGTTCATGCCTACATTAACGATCGTGTGCAGGGCGATGATCACGGCGACACCATAAGCGATCAGCGAACCAAACGTGTCTTGCGAAAGCTGGGCAATCCGTACGCAGCGCCATACGATGAAGAATAGCACGCCTAGAACCGCCATAGCGCCCACCAAGCCAAACTCTGCGGCAATGGCCGAGAAGATGAAGTCATTGTGACGCACTTTGAGGAATCGCAGTTGGACTTGCGTGCTTTGCCCGTAGCCCTGGCCTAGCACGCCGCCCGAGCCGATCGTGATCAGCGCCTGTGTCACGTTGTAATTGGCATCCAGCGCCGCTTCAGGGTCTGGGGCCACAAAGTTGATGATGCGCTGGCGTTGGTAGTCTTCCAGCAGCGGAAAGCTGACCACCGCGATGAGCAGCGCGCCAAAAATGAACATCAGCAGGTGCTTGACTTCCAGGCCGCTGACCCATAACAGGGAAAACCACACGGTCATCAGCACGATGGAGGTGCTGAGGTTGGGCTGCGCCAGGATCAGCGCCACCAACGCCACAGTCGAAATGGCGCTGCGGAAGATCCATTTGAAGTCTTTGGCGGCGTCCCGGTTGCGGGCAAAGAAATCCGCCAGAATGATGATCATGGTGATCTTGGCCAGCTCTGAAGGCTGCAGCACGACCAGGCCGATGTTGAGCCAACGCTGGGCGCCGAAACTGCTTTCGCCAGCCACCACCACGAAGAGCAGCAGAATGAACAGGAAGGCGTACAGCACACGGCTGATCGAGATCCACAAGCGGTAATCAAACGAGGCTGAGACTAGGATAACGACGAAGCCAATCGCTGCAAAGGTGATTTGGCGGCCAAGTACATCCAGTTCGATCAGCTCGGGGTTGCCCGCGATGGCAGAACTGATCATGGCCAGGCCAAAGGTGATCAGGACGGCGACTGCGCCAAGCAGCCAAAAATCAAAGTGACGCCAAACAGCTGTTCTCATGCTCTATGCAACTTTGGTTAGTGCTAGTCTTCAGACTGGCGTTCTGGTCTGCGTTTCAGGGGGATGTCTGCCAGCAGGCGCTGGGAGCGGCCTTCTTGGGTCAGTTCCAGGCGCACTTGGCTTGGGTCCACATCCACATGGCGAGAGATCACTTCGACGAGCTCGTCTCGCAGGGCTTCCATGGCGCCAGGCGCCAGGGTGCTGCGGTCGTGAATCAGCACCAGGCGCAAGCGCTCCTTGGCGGTACTGGCACTGCCCTTGCGCCCGAACAGGTCACTCAGATTTCTCATCTTAGCCTCCGCCTGTGCGGATCAGCTTGGACAAGCGGCCAAACAGGCCGCCGCTGCCGTTTTCTTCCGTGTAGGCAACTTCCTGGCCGCTGAGCCGTTTGGCCACATCCCGAAAGGCCTGGCCGGTGCGGCTCTTCTGCTCCAGAGAGATCGGTGCGCCGCGGTTGGTGCTGACCAAAACGGCCTGGTCATCCGGCACCATGCCGATCAGATCCACCGCCAGCAATTCGAGTACATCGGCCACGGCCAGCATGTCCCCGCGTTCGATCAGTTCTTGGTTGATGCGGTTGATGATCAGCTTGGCGGGGCCTTTTTGGTCTGCTTCCACCAGGCCAATGATGCGGTCGGCATCGCGCACTGCGGAAACTTCGGGGTTGGTGACGATGATTACATCGTCTGCCGGGGCGATCGCATTCTTGAAGCCGCGCTCAATGCCTGCCGGCGAATCGATCAAGATGAAGTCGAACTCCGGGCGCAGCTCATCACAAACGCGCTGCATGTCCTTAGGTGAAATAGCGTTTTTGTCGCGGGTCTGTGCTGCCGGGATCAGGTACAGCTCGCCCATGCGCTTGTCACGGATCAAGGCTTGGCGCAGCTTGCAGCGGCCCTCCACCACGTCCACCAGGTCGTAGACGATGCGATTTTCCAGGCCCATCACTACGTCCAGGTTGCGCAGACCAATGTCCGCGTCAATGCAGACGACCTTATAGCCCATATCCGCCAGGGCGGCGCCAATGTTTGCTGTGGCCGTGGTTTTGCCCACGCCGCCTTTGCCAGAAGTAATAGTAATTACGCGTCCACTCATCGTGTCATCCTTATCGGGTTATTTGATTGCTTTGCCGGGCTCCCAGGGCTCGGCAATGACTTGTCCATCTCGGACAAAGGCCACTTCTGGGCTGGGTTGGCCGCGCTCCTGCGGCGGAATAGCAATGTGTCCGGCGATGCGCAGTTGGGTGGGGGCCAGGTCCAGCGCGCACACCACGGCGTCCTCATTGCCTTCGGCCCCGGCGTGCACCAAGCCGCGCAACCTGCCCCATATGATCACATCACCGCCGGCGATGATCTCGGCGCCGGGGTTCAGGTCGCCGATTAAGGTCACGTGCCCGGCGTGGGTGATGCTGGCGCCGGAGCGCAGCGTGCGGCGTACCAGCACCGCGTCGGAATTGGGGTCAAAGCTGTGACCCTCTGCCGATTCTGCTTCGCGCTCCGTCTGGTGGATGCGAGTGGCCAGGCCCATGGCCTGGGCGCTGCGCTCGGTCAGGGGTGAGCGGCTGAGCACGCCCCACAGTGAAAGGCCGTGGTCCGAGATCTGGTCTCGCAGGCGGCCCATCGCGGCAGCGTTGATGCCGTGCTCATTCACATCCAGGATCAGCTTGGCGCCCTGCAAGAAGCCTTTCTGGCGGTCCAATTCGCTGAGCAGCTCTTTTTCCGCCAGACTCCAGTCTCCTTCATTTTCCACTACAGAGACCAATAAACCCTCGCGGATGCCTTTGATTTGTACCTTGTCCGTCATTAAAAAAAATTATAGCATCGCGTACCTGCCCACGCTGGGTCCGCGCGATGGCAAAGCCCTAGGGAGCAGTCAACTGATTATCGACTTCTTTGATGCCGAAATAGGCCGAGAGCAGCTGGCGCACGATCGGGCCACCGACGGAAGAGCCTTCCTTGCCGTTGTATACAAAGGCGATCACGGCAATTTCCGGGTCATCATAGGGCGCATAGGCCAGCGTCCAGGCGTGGCTGGGCCAGTTGCCGTATTGGCAGCGTCCCTGGCTGAAGGCGGTTTCATCGCAATATTCTGCGGTGCCGGTCTTGCCGGCCACGGCTACGCCAATCGGGTTGTTGTCAAACTCCTGCTGCAGGGTACCAAATTGCACCGCCCCGCGCATGCCCTGTTGCACGGCTTCGATCACCCAAGGCTCCACCGTGACTTTCTCGCCGGTCGGCCGGCAGGCGCCGATGCCGCTGGGGTTCTCGTATTTTTCGATCACGGCGTCGCGCGTCAAATCCCGGATGATGGTCGGCTGAAAGGGTTGGATGACATTGCCATTGCCATCCACGATCTCGCGCAGCAGGGTGGGTTTCATCATCACGCCATCGTTGGCGATCGTGGCGGCAGACATTAGGATCTGCAGGGGGGAGGCCAATACATAGCCCTGGCCCACACTGGTGATATAGGTGTCGCCGGTGGACCAGTTCTCGCCCTGTGAGCGGCGTTTCCAAGTGGGGTCGGGGATCAGGCCGCGGGTTTCGTACGGCTGCTCGATGCCCAGGAAATCGCCATAGCCCAGGGCGCGGGCGTAGGTGCCCAGGCGGCAAATGCCCAGACCTTCCGGCACTTCCTCTTGGAAACCGCCGCCTACTTTATAGAAATACACATTGCTGGAGTTGGCGATGCCGCCAATGAAGTTCAGCTGCCCGAAGCCGGCCCGGTTCCAGTCTACGAACTCGCGGCTGCGGCCGGCCTCGCCCTCGAAGAACTGTTCACTGACTGTGATCAAGCCGGGGGTTTGAATGAGCTGGTCCACAGACACTACGCCTTCGTTCAAGACGCCTACGGAGGTGACCAGTTTGAATACCGAGCCTACCGGGATTTCGGCGCCTACGGCATGGTTCACCAGCGGGTTGGTGGCATCCGCCAGAAGCTGGTCATAGTAGTAAGCGGGGATGAAGCGCGCCATGCGGTTGTTCTCATAGCTGGGCCAGGACACCATGGCCAGGATCTCGCCCGTGCGCGGGTCCATGGCGATCACCGACCCGCTGGTCATTTCGATGGCGCCAATAAAGTTGTTCCACAGCTCAATGTCGCGTTTCAAGATCTGGTAGGCGGCCTGTTGCAGGCGCATATCCAGCGTCAGCACTATGTTCTGGCCCGGCTGCGCCTCGATGGGCGGATCAATATCGCGCAGGACCTGGCCACCCACGTCCGTCTCCACTACGCGCTGACCCGGCATCCCGCGCAGGACTTCATCAAAGTACAACTCCAAACCGCCGTAGCCCACTTTGTCCCGGTTGGGCACAAAGCCCAGCGAGCGCATTTGAGGCTCTATCGCCGCCGGAATGGGGCCGAGGTAGCCGATCACCGCCGCGGTCATTTCGCCGGTAGGGTAGTCTCGTACCGGCTCAACCTGAATATCAACCCCCGGCCAATCCACAGATTTTTCTTTGATGGCCATGGCCATCTCTCGGCTTACATTGCACTGCAGCTGCACAGAGTCATAGGGGGAAAACGAGGTTTGGATGGCGATCATCTCGCGCAAACCCAGGTTGGTGCCGCAGGGGATCAGCGGTTCATCCAGCGAGCCGCGCGTCACCGGCAGGCCGGTAAGCTCGGCCAGTTCGAAGATGATCTGCTCGATCTCACCGCTGTCGCCCGGCAGGAAGGCCGGCACGGCAATGATGTTGTACGAAGCTGTGTTGCTGGCCAGCAGCACCCCGTTGCGGTCGAAGATGACGCCGCGCTGCGGGGCCAGGCTGATCACTTCGGTGCGGTTGTCATCCGCCTGGCGCAGCCAGTTGCTGTGCTCCAGGACTTGCAAATAGAACAGACGGATGAAGAACAGGAAGAAGATCAGGCCAAAGGTGATCAGCACCGTGAGCAGCCGCCAATTCTCCAGTGAACTGCGACTGCCAGATTGCGAAGTGCTGCTCATTCAGCTTCCTCTACGGGTGAAATTAGTTTGCTCATCTCGTTCATTATCCCGTGCAGAGGTAAGATAAAGATTAGGTTTAGCAGCATGGTAGGGATGGTAATTAAGTTAAACGCATCGACCAGATTCAGTGGTTGGGCCGAGGCCAGCAAGTAAGTCATCGTGATTGCATGCACGGCCAAGGTGGCCAGAAGAGCGCCACTGAACAGGCTGAAGAGCTTTACCTGCCAAATGCGTTCTGACAGCAGTTGGCAGATGCCCGCTCCGGCGGCATAGCCTGCGATCAGAACCCAGTCTGGCAGTGCGCTGGCGTAGCCCACCATCAGGCCAGCCACCAACCCCCAGCGCCAGTCGGGCCGGTTACCCGGCAGCATCAACCAGGCCACCAGGACAAGTAGAACTAAATCCGGCGACCCCTGCAGCAGGGTCACGCGGGTCGCCAGGGTGATTTGCAATAGCGTGGCGGCAAGCAGCAGTAGAACGCCCGTGACGATACGCATGGATTACGGCGAAGAGAGCAGAGGGGTCAAGTCCACAGGTTGAAAGTTTACAATGACCAGCACAATTTCTAGGCGGGTAAAGTCCACCACCGGTTGCACGCTGGCAAGCTGAAAGAGCGCCTGGGCCTCCTGGCGAACGTTGCTGACCTGGCCAATAAAGATGTCGCTCGGATACAGACCGCCAATGCCGGAGGTGAAGACAAGGTCACCGGGTTGGATCTGCGTATCGAGCGGGATCAAGTCGATGCTGAGCGCGCCGGTAATGCTGCCGGTGACCACGCCGTCCATCTCGGACGGCTGCACCTGGGCGCTGACGACGGAGGCCGGGTCGGTGATCAGCTCCACGCGTGAGGCATTGGCGGTCACTTGAGCCACGCGGCCCACCAAGCCCTGCTGAGCTACGACCGGCATGCCGCGGCGGATGCCGTCGTCCGAGCCGCGGTTGATGATGATGTAATGCAAGAAGGGGCTGGGGTCGCGGCCGATCACCGCGGCAGCCTGGTAGGTGTTTTCTGGGCGTGCGCGCGCAAAGTCCAGCAGAGCCGAAAGCAGCTCGATCTCGGCGACTTGCTGCTGGAGGGCGATGATTTGGGTTTGCAGGGTGGCATTTTCCGAGCGCAGCTCGGCATTTTCCTGGCGCAGCCGTGCAATATCTGCAGGGGCGTTGATAAAGTCTTGAATGGCTTGGAAGCGCTCAAACAGAAAGCCCTGCACGCCCAAAACAGGTTGCAGCACTCCGCTGAAGACAGGGCTCAGGTAACCGCCCAGAGCCAGCACCAGCAAGCCGGCGGCAAGCAAAACCAAGGCGATCAAGCGATAGGGACTGTCTTTTCCTGGACGCATAAGTGCAACAAGCTCGATAATATCCTGCCCCGCTGCGGCTTAAGTGCCGCGCCGGCGCATTCAAACACTATTAATCTGGCGGCGGAGCTGGTTAGTCCAGCTGCAGCAGATGATGGCGATAGGCTTCGATATCTTCTAGCACCACGCCCGCGCCGCGCGCCACGCAGGTCAGCGGATCATCCGCCACCCAGCAGTGAATGCGCAGATCCTCGCTGATGCGCTGATCCAAGCCGCGGATCAGCGCTCCACCGCCGCTCATGCAGATCCCGGCATCCATCACGTCGCCAATCATTTCGGCAGGCACTTCATCCACCGTCTCTTTGACCGCCTGCACAATGCTATCAATGATGGGCGAGAGCGCTTCGCGGATCTCGATGGACGAGATTTCCAAGGTTTCAGGCAAACCGCTGATCAGATTGCGGCCGCGTACCGAGGTAACCTTTTCCTCGGGCAGCGGGAAGGCCGAACCGATCTTCATCTTGACCTGCTCGGCGGCGCGTTCACCGATCAGCACGTTGTACTTGGTGCGGATGTACTGCAGCACCGCCCGGTCCATTTCATCTCCGGCCAGACGCAGGGACTTGTTGGCCACCACGCCGCCCATCGAGAAGACTGTGATCTCGCTGGTGCCGCCGCCAATGTCCACGATCACCGAGCCGCCGACTTTGTCGATGGGCAGGCCGACTGCCAGGGCCGAGGCGGTGGGTTCTTCGATCAAATAGACTTCGCGAGCGCCGGCCAACAGCGCCGCATCGTTCACGGCGCGCTTTTCCACCTCGGTCACGCCGGTGGGCACGCCGATCACCACGCGGGGGCGGGGCAGCGGCACGATGCTTTGCTCGTGCGCCTTATTAATGAAGTAAGCCAGCATTTCTTCGGTGATTTCGAATTCAGCAATCACGCCGTCGCGCAGCGGGCGGACCACGATGATGTTTTTAGGGGCGCGGCCGGCCATTTCCTTGGCTTCTTCGCCTACGGCGATGGGGCGGCGCGTTTTGCGGTCTACAGTCACCCAAGAGGGCTCATTGATCACGATGCCCTTGCCGCGCACGAACACCAAGGTGTTCGCCGTGCCCAGGTCGATGCCAATGTCCAAAGAGAAGAATCCCAGGATCCAATTGAGTGGGTTAAAGGCCATAAATGGTCTGCCTGGCTAGGTGTACAGAATGTCGGAGGGACGGTGCGAAATATTCACTGAGTTGTACTATACCCTTGCGGTGTGGATTTTGCGGGCGTACTTGCCAAACAAGCAATTTTACCATGCTGGCTTCCCTTGCAGTTCTGCAAGCGATTTGGCCCTAATGGTACCCGGTGCACACTCAATTGGCTTGCAGGTATAATCCGCTGGACTGGAGTTGCTTATGTAGAAGAGAGATGACTGAGGGAATACAGCGCATGGCCCGGCAATGCCGGGTGACGAGGATGAAGGTTTCTCACCTGGGTGAGACTAAGCAGCTCAAGGCTGCGAAAATCGAAGAGCCAGATGTGCCTGATGCACGCAGTGCGACACGCACATCTGGGTAGATCAGCGGATGCCTTCCGGGAGTTCACCGCCCCCGACCATTTTCCCTCCAATTTGACAAATGCCCGATAACACCGCGAGAGCAATCTGGCGGACAGACACGGCATGGCGGCCTTATTGACGATTGGGTTGGAACACAACCCGGAGGTTTTTTGCATGTGTGGAATTGTTGGCTACATCGGTGAGCAGAACGCGACTCCGATTATTTTGAACGGTCTGAAACGCTTGGAGTACCGTGGTTACGACTCGGCGGGCATTGCCGTGCTGCAAGACGAGCGTATTGAGGTGCGCCGCGATGCCGGCAAGCTGGGCCGCCTGGTGACCCTGGTGGATAGTGAGCCCCTGGCCGGTTCGCTGGGCATTGGGCACACGCGCTGGGCGACGCACGGCGAGCCGAATGCGCGCAATGCGCACCCGCACATGGGCGCCACCGGCGAAGTAGTGCTGGTGCACAACGGCATTGTGGAAAACTACCTGGAGTTGAAGGACGAGCTGCAGGCGGAGGGTGTGGACTTCAAGTCTGACACCGACACCGAGATCATCGTCCATTTGGTGGAACGCTACCTCTCACAAGATGTTTCTTTGGAGCAGGCGGCCCGCAAAGCGCTCAGCCATCTGCACGGCCATCATGGCATCGTCATGTTCAGCTCTCAGCAGCCCGACCGTATCGTGGCCGCCCGCATCGGCAATGCCGGTGGCGTGGTGGTGGGCTTTGGCGAGGGTGAGATGTTCGTTGCCTCTGACCTGCCTGCCATCCTGGAACACACGCGTGATGTGGTCTTCCTGGAATCCGGGCAGATGGCGCTGGTCACCCGTGAGGGATTGAAGATGAGCACGCTGGACGGGCAGGCGCTGGACTACAAGGTCGATACGGTTGCCTGGGATCCGGTGGCGGCGGAGAAGGGCGAGTATCGTCACTTCATGCAGAAAGAGATCCACGAGCAGGTGCGCTCGCTGACCGACACCATCGCGGGCCGGGTGGATTTTGACAATGGGCGTATCATTCTGCCCGACTTGAACCTGGATGCGGATTCTGCCAAGAAGATCGAGAAGATCTTTATCATCGCTTGCGGCACGGCCGGCTATGCCGGTATGGTAGGCAAGACGCTCATCGAGCGCATTGCGCGCGTGCCGGTGGAATTTGATATCGCTTCGGAATTCCGCTACCGCGACCCGCTGGTGACTGACAAGCATGTGGTGCTGGCCATCAGCCAGTCCGGCGAAACTGCCGACACCCTGGCCGCCATGGCCGAGGGCAAGGCACGCGGCGCCAAGCTGTGGTCGATCGTCAATGCGATCGGCTCACAGGCCATGCGCATTGCCGACGGCTGCATCACTATGCAGAGCGGCCCGGAAATTGGCGTGGCCTCCACCAAGGCCTATACCGCCCCCTTGGTGGACCTGTACATGCTGGCCATCCTGTTGGGCGACCTGCGCGGCGTGCTTAGCGAGGATGACCGCCGGGCGCTGGTGGCCGAACTGCGCATGGTGCCGGAATGGGCCTCTGCCTGCCTGGAACGCGAAAGTGAAGTCATCGCCGTGGCCGAAGCGATCGTCAATATTGACCATTGCCTCTACCTGGGGCGCGGCATTAACACCGCCACGGCGTACGAGGGTGCCCTGAAGTTGAAGGAGATCTCCTACATCCATGCCGAGGGCTACCCGGCTGGCGAGATGAAGCATGGGCCGATCGCGCTGGTAGACCCGGAAATGCCGGTGATCGCCATTGCGCCGCGTGACCCGTGGTACGAGAAAATGATCAGCCAGATCGAGCAGGCCAAAGCGCGCGGCGGCAAAGTGATTGCTGTTGCCACCGAAGGCGACACGGTCATCCCCGCACTTGCCGACCATGTCTTGTGGATCCCGGATGTGCCCTGGATGCTCAGCCCGGTCTTCACCGTCATCCCACTGCAATTGCTTGCTTATCACATCGCCAGCCAGCGCGGTTTGGATGTGGACCAACCCCGCAACCTGGCCAAGAGCGTCACGGTGGAATAGCCGTTAGCTGTAAGCTCCTCACGGTAAACAAAAAGCGCCGCAACTGCGGCGTTTTTTGTTGTATTCCGGGGCTGGATGCTCTTGCTTTCTCTAGTCGGGGTCAAAGCCCGTGTGCCCGGAACCAGGCGAGGGTGGCTGCGCGCCAGACCTGCGTGCCGATGCCGCCTTCTAGATCGAAGACGTGCTCGCCGTGCGGAATCTCGATGGTCTTCACTTCGACGCCAAGCGAGTGCAGGGTCGCGGCAAAGGCCAGGGTGGGGCCGGGCGGCACCAAGTGGTCCTTTTCGCCCAGCGTGATCAGTGCCGGTGGAGCTGCGGGCGTGATGTGCGTGGCAGGGTCGATTGCCGCATAGCGGTCGGGATATTCGGCAGGAGAGCCGCCCGTGTAGTTCTCGAGGTATAAGCGGGCAACCGAGCCCATGACGGGATCCGGGTTGGCATAGAGCGCATGCGGATCGGCCGCCGGGTACAGAGTGCTCGTGGCGCCGATGCGGGGCAGGTCGCCCGGGCAGGCCGGCGTCAGGGTGCCGGCGGCGGTGCGGGCGGCCACGTTGAGGACGAGGTTGCCGCCCGCCGAGTCGCCGATCAGCCCAAGCCACTCGATGTCGCCGCCATAGTCGCTCGCATTCGCCGCAGCCCAGACGAGCGCGCAGCCGATCTGGGCCTCCTGCACGTCCCAGAGGTGGCGTGTCGGCGTCGAGAGGCTGTAGTCGACGCTGATGACGAGGTAGCCGTGGTCGGCGAACCAGCGTGCGTGTGTGGGAGGCGCAGCGTCGAGGCGCGAGCCTTCGCTCCAGCCGCCGCCGTGCACGATGACGATCACAGGCGCCGGTCCGGCGCTGCCGACCGGCCTCCAGACAGAAAGGGCCACCGGCTCGCCGTCGAACAGCAGGTAATCAATGTCGGCGTCCGGCGTGATGTCAGGTGTTGGCGGGGCAAGCGTGGCGAACAGATCAACTGTGACGCCTTCACGGGCGGCCAGCGCCAACTGCCGGCCGGCGATGACGGCGATCCCTGCCAGCGCGAGCAGGGCAGCAGCGGCAATGACACGACGGCCGCGGGAGTGTGCGATTCGCAGCAGCCACAGCGCTAGCCCCACGAGGACCATGGCGAAGAGGGCAACCTGGACGATGCGGGCTGACAGGCCGGCAGCGATTATCGAGAGCAGGGGAATAGGGACGAACGCGGCCAGCACGAGGAGCAGCAGCACCGCGACGGGAAGCCCAACAAGGGCCGTCGCCCACCACTGCGGAACGCGGTGCGGTATTGGACTGGCGGATGTAGGCATAACACCTCAGTGCTGCGAGACGTGGACGGCGACTCAGGCCTTCTTGTTATCACCCTCCACTTGGAGGCTTTTACTGCGTGAGCTATTGCCTGTACACCGGAACTGAATGGTTACACAATAACATGAAGAACCAGCTTGTCAAAGGCGAAAGCTTTGGGATGTATGCTGCTGGAGCAACCCAGGCACGCCGTCTTCCACTGGGAAGTGCGCAGTTCCTTTTTGGGTAACTGTTAGCCGTAGCGATAAAACAAAAGCGCCGCCTAGGCGGCGCTTTTGTTGTGGCTATTCGCCTTCCGCGGCCTTTTTCAAATCTCGCAACTTCTCTTCCCAGAAAGCCGCATATTGCTCCAGCCAGGCTTCGACCTGCGAGAGTGGCCCGGCGTCGAGCTGATACCACAGCTCACGGCCGCGGCGTTCTTGGTGCAGCAGCCGCGCTTGGCGCAGTACGCGCAGGTGCTTGCTCACTCCGGGACGACTGATAGCCGGGAAGCGCGCCGCCAGGTCCCCGGCGCGCTGCGGGCCTTCTGCCCGCAGCGCATCCAGGATCTGGCGGCGGGTCGGATCCGATATGGCCTGGAAAGGGGAGCTCACGGCTTAATCTGCCTCCACCGCGGCCTTCAAGTCGCTCAGGTTCTCAGACATGGTCCAGCCCTGGATGTGACCTTCGTAGGCGCCCTTGCCCAATGCGGTGCCAAGCTCTTCAAAGCCGGTGTGGGTTAGAGTCACGCGTGTGCCGCGGTCCGTCGGCGTCAGGCGCAGGGTGACCAGCGTGGATACCGGCCAGGCTTCGCCCTCCTCTGGGTCGTGCTTCCAGGTGAAGGCCAGCTCTTGCTCCGGCATTAAGGTCACTACTTCGCCGGTGAAGCGATATGGGCCTTCACCGGGCAGGTTGCCCTTCATCTCAAATCGTCCGCCCACTTGGTGTTCAAACACCAGGTTGCGCGCCAGCCATTGGTGCATGCCTTCGAGTGTGGCCATCTTGGCCCAGACCTTGGCGGGTGGGGCATTGATCTCGATCTCGAAATGAATTCTGAGTTCTTGAGGGTCGTGAGCGCTGCGCATATAGCCTCCAATATGTAACTTTTTGGTTACAAATATAAGCCAAAACAATTCAGGATGCAAGGCTTCAATTGTTTGCCGGCTAGTGGGCAATGCGGCTAAAAGAATGCCCGCCAGGCCAGGAAGACCGTCATGCCGACCACAATCGTCAGCAATAGATTGCGTGTACGCCAGGAGACCAGGGCGGCTACCAGACTGGCCAGCAAGGCCGCGTTCTGCCAGCTCAAGTTCAGCTCGCCGCCCGGCGTGAGCACCATGGGCACAATGATGGCGGAGAGCACCGCAGCTGGCACGTAGCGCAGCGCGGCGAACAAGCCTTGTGGCAGTTGGCGACGGCTGAGCAACAGCAAGATCGGAATGCGCGTGGCGATCGTGGCGGCAGCCATGCTCGCGATGAGCAAGACTTCGTTCATGATGCCTCCGCGGCCTGCGGCGGCCAAACGCGCTCAGCCAAGACGCCGGCTGTGACGCCCAGCAGAGCCGCCAGCATCAGCCCCAGCTGGTGGGGCAGGCCCTGCGCCAGCAATGCAGTCCCTCCGGCCACCAGCGCCGCGGCCAGCATTGGGCGGCCCTTGAGCATCGGCACCAGCATGCCCAGAAAGGTGACCACCATGGCGTAGTCCAGCCCCCAGCTTTGCGGGTCGCGGATCTGCGACCCAGCCAGGATGCCGACCCAGGTGGCCAGCTGCCAATTGGTGTACATCGCCAGTTCGGAGCCCAGCAGATACCAGCGGTTATGCGGGTCTTGAGGCTGCTCATCAAATTGCTTGGCGGCCACCACGAAGGACTCGTCGGTCAGCCAGAAGCCCAGCGGCAGCAGCCAGCGCAGCGGCAGCCCTTTGAGCTTGGGCGCCAGGGTGGCCGAATAAAGCATATGGCGCAGGTTGACCACCAAGGTAGTCAGGGCGATGACCAGCACTGGGGTCCCGGCGGCGATCAGGCCCACTGCTATGAATTGCGAAGAGCCGGCAAAGACCAGGGCGGACATGGCCGCCGCGCCCCAGGCGGAGAGTCCGGAGGCCATCGCCAACGCGCCGAAGATCAGTCCGAAAGGCGCCGCGCCAACCAGCAAGGGAAAAGTATCGCGCATGCCGGCCAGCAGGGCGGCCCGCGCAGAAGACTTGTCGTTATCTGTTTCTCTGTGCATGCTTGGGAAAGGGATTTTATCAGCAGTAGAGCAGGCGTCAGAGGCTGTTCTGCTGGCCAAGCTATTGTAGAGGCGAGACATGTCTCGCCTCTACGCGATGTTACTCGATCGGCGCGAAGGGGTCGTTCTCGTCGGGCTGGGGCGGTTGTGGCCGGCGGATGAAGAAGCTGGCGGCGAAGACCCCCAGAATGGTGGCCAAGGCACCCCCAACGATCAAGAAGATCGGCGTGTTTGCGGAACGGGCTTCAGCGGCCAGGTCTGGCGCCGGCGTGGCTGCCACGGCGGTAGGCGTGGTCGCGGCACCTTGCGGCGTTTGGCTGGGGGTGGCTGAAGGCGGCGGCCCGGTGGGCGTTTCGGTCGCTTCAGGCGGAGTGGGGGTCGCTGTGGCGACTGAGCCCGGCGGCTTTACCAGCAGCTCGTCACCCGGGTAGACGAAGGCCCACTCCGGCAGATTGTTGAGCTCCAGCAGTTCTTGGAGCGGGACACCGTACACAGCCGCGATCGTCCAGAGGGTTTGTCCGGTGCGCACGATGTGCTTGACTGAGCCGTCGGGCTGGGCATCAGCGATCGTGACCGGGATCATCACAACTTGTGGCGCGATGGTGGCGCCGCTGCTGCCGGCTGTGCTCCCGCTGGAGCCGGAATAGTCCGTGCCGGTGACCCAGCCGGTGACCGCCACGTAATACCAGCGGCCGTTGCCGTCTGTGGCCGCGCCGGCGCCAATCTCCTGATAGGTGGAGGCGATCATGGTGGGGTTGTGGTTGGGGGAGTTCTTCCACCAGGCCAAGGCGCCCTGGGGAGTTTCGTTGAAGCCGCCTTTGACGATTTCGGAGATGAAGATGGTTTTGCCGCCACCATAGCCCGCGGCATAGGCCCGGTCAATCGGGCGGCTGCCGCCCGGGCCGGCGTGCACATCGCTCACCCCGCCCATCCCCTGGCTGATCAGCCAGTCAGCCTGCCCCTGGGCGATCTGCGACAGAATGGGGTTCTGTGCATAAGCCGGCAGGCCATTTTCCGCCCGGTAGGCGTTGATCAGTGCGATCACATCGCTGGCGCTGCCCTGGGCTTCGGGCTGGGCATGGTTGGCGGCGGCTGCGGTCTGTAATGGGACAAGCGCGCTCAGCGCCAGAGCGAAAGCAATTAGGACACGCATGAGCAAAATAGTACCATTTTGGGCTATTGGCTGTGGTTCCCCAGTTTAGTTTTTGGTGATGAAAATGCACTGCGGTTGGCCGTCTGGCCCGGGTTGCAATTTGCTCACCTGTTCCACCGGTTGGCTAAGCAATTGTTCCAGCACCTCCTTGTCCATGCGGCACAAGATTGGATGCTCTGCCACCAGGTTGGCGTAGGGGCAGCGGCTGAGCACCACTTCAGGACCTTGAGGACGAGCTTCCCAATGCGGCTTGTAGCCCAGCGGGGTCAGCCTTTGCATGGCGGACACCAGGCGGCGGGCCGGGCCTGTGGGTAGGTTGTCTGTGCTGACCAGGTTGGCAGCCAATTGGCGTACTTGTGCAGGGCGGGGCGAGTCGCCCAGTTGGCGCAATAAGGCGCGGGTCAGGTTCTCCAACCCCTCGGGCTGGGCAGCGACGGTTAGGGTGAAAACCTGCTCCGGCCGGCCGCGGCCGGCCAAGGGACGCAATGCGATCGCCTGCACCAGGCCGCGCGCCTGCAAGATGCTCAGGTGACGGCGCAAATTGGCCGGGCTCATGCCAAAGGCCTGGGCCAGCTGCTTGGGAGAGGCCGGGCCGCGTTGCTCCAAGTGGTCTAAAATACGCTGTCGGGTGCTTTGCATGGCGAAATCTGCGATAACTATACCAAATTACGCAAAATTTTGTTTGCGTAATAACTCAGGTTGACACGAATGTTCACTTAGGTATAATGTGAACGAAGGAACAAAGGGCATACATGGCCCACAAACTCTACTGGGACGCCATATATGAGATCGCGCTGGCGCTCAAAGCCAGCCGACCCCAGCAGGATCTGGAAGATGTCTCTCTTGGTGACATCTTCCAGTGGACGACCGCGTTGCCGGATTTTGCCGATGAGCCTGAATTGGCGAACGACGATATCCTCGCAGCCATCTACCAGGAATGGTATGAGGAGAATAACCCTGTATGACTGAGAAAACTGTTGCGCCAACCGTGAATTCCGCCGGCTACGACGTGCCGCCGGAGCTGCGCCAAAGCGTGGCGATCACCACCCTGGACAAGATCTGGAACATGGGACGTCGTTACTCTGTGTGGCCCATGATGTTTGGTCTGGCTTGCTGCGCCATCGAAATGATCTGTACCGCCGCCAGCCGCTATGACCTGGCCCGTTTCGGTATGGAAGTCATGCGCCCCAGCCCTCGCCAGTCTGACCTGATGATCGTCTCCGGCACGGTGACCAAGAAGATGATCCCGCAGATCGTGCGTCTCTACAACCAGATGCCGGAACCCAAGTATGTGATGGCCATGGGTGCCTGCGCTTCGGGCGGTGGTCCTTTCAAAGAAGGCTACAACGTGGTCTCTGGTGTGGACCAGTACATCCCGGTGGATGTGTATGTCCCTGGTTGCCCGCCGACCCCGCAAGCGCTGCTTCACGGTTTGATGAAGCTGCAGGAGAAGATCGACCGTGAGTCGATCACCAAGGTGCGCTGGTACCAGAAAGATGAGATCCCGGCCATCCCCGTGCCCATCCTCGGCCCCGACATTATTGACCCACGTGACAGCGCGGCCATCCGCGAAATGGCCAGCCGGAAAGCAGCCCCTGCTGCGCCGGCCGCCCAGCCTGAGGCTGCCGAAGCCCCGGCTGCTTAGAGAGATACATGATGAGCGAACAAACTCCCGTTAAAGAAGCCCCGGCCAATCCGCCGACTGAACTGGAAAAGCGCTTTCCCGGCGCGGTCAAGCGTGACGAGCGCCCCGGTTTCGAAGGCCATATAGTTGAAGTCGCCAAGCTGCACGAAGTGGCGGCCGCCATCCGTGACGAAATGGGCTATGACTTTTTGTCCTCGGTCACGGCCGTGGACTATTACTCTGAGGCGCCCGAAGGCGAGAATTTTATTGAGGTGGTTTATCACCTCTACAAATCCACCGGCGGTGGGGCGCTGGTCTACCGCGTGCAGGTGCCGCGTGACAACGCGGTGGTGCCCAGCCTGGTGGATCTGTACCCCGGCGCCGACTTTCAGGAGCGCGAGGCCTGGGACCTGTATGGCGTGAAGTTTGAGGGTCACCCGGACCTGCGTCGCATCCTGCTGTGGGAAGGCTTTGCAGGCCACCCCATGCGCAAGGATTGGAAAGAACCTTACTTTGAAGAGGATGTGAAGCCGTTCAAGAACCGCTGGCCCGAAGGCCAGGTCTATCGCATTGAAGACCGCAATCCGGTCGGCAAGAACGTAAGCTATCCTCAAGGCTTTGACCCGGACGGCTTCCAGGAAACCGATGACCCACGCATGTATGAAAGCTTGGAACGCTCTTCCCAAGATTTCATTGAACAGATCGACACCGAACAGGTGGTAGTCAACCTGGGTCCACAGCATCCTTCCACTCACGGCGTGTTCCGCATGGCGGTGCGCATGCACGGCGAAACCATCGTGGGCCTCAAGCCGGTGATGGGTTACCTGCACCGCAATCACGAGCAGATCGGCGAGCGCAACACCTGGACGATGAACATGCCGTTCACCGACCGCCTGGATTACCTCTCCTCGATGAGCAACAACTTCGGGTATGCCCTGGCGGTGGAGAAGTTGATTGGTGAGAAAGCCGCTCCCCCGGAGCGCGCCGAGTACATCCGTGTGATCATGGCGGAGTTGACCCGCATTAGCAATCACTTGTGGGCCATCGGCTTTCTGCTGAACGATCTGGGCGCCTTTTTTACCCCGGCGCTGTATGCGATCGAAGAGCGCGAGCTGATCCTGGACATTTTTGAGGCCACGGCTGGGTCGCGCATGATGTGCAATTATTTCCGCTTTGGCGGCGTAGCCCGCGACCTGCCCGAAGGCATTCTGCCCAAGATCAAAGACCTGGTGACCGACCGCCTGCCGCGCAAAGTGGAAGAGCTGGACCTGTACCTGAGCGCCAATGAGTTGGTGCGCAGCCGTGGTGAGGGCGTGGGCGTGATCACGCCCGAAGATGCGATTGCCTTCTCCGCTGCAGGCCCGGTGCTGCGTGCGTCTGGCGTGCCGTACGATGTGCGCCGCGCCGATCCCTATAGCATTTATGACCGCTTCAAGTTCGACGTGACTGTGCGCCAGCATGGCGACGTCTACGACCGTTATATGATCCGCATCGACGAGATCTACCAGAGCTTGAGCATCTTGCGCCAGGCTCTCAAGGATATTCCTGAGGGCGAGATCATGAACGGCAAGAACCCTTACCAGGTGCGTGTGCCGGCTGGCGAGTCCTACGGCCGTGTGGAAGGTCCGAAGGGCGAGTTGGGCTTCTACATTGTTTCCACCGGTAAGGCCAACCCGCACCGCTATCATGTGCGCGCCCCATCTTTCATCAACTTAACCATTCTCGAGAAGATGTGCGTGGGCCAGAAGATTGCCGACGTGGTGGTCAATCTGGGTTCGATCGACATCGTGTTGGGCGAAGTGGACCGCTAAAGCCAGCGGCAATAACGGAGAAGAACGTATGTATGGAATTGGTATCCTAAAAGGCTTGTGGGTGACCCTGGTCCACTTTGTCGAAACCTTCACGGAAGACTTCCGCTGGATAGGCCGGAAGCGCTACTATTCTGAAGAAGGTGTGGCTGCCCGCCGCAGCAAAGACGCCAAAGGCATCTTCACCGTGCAGTACCCTGAAGAGAAGCTGCCGGTGCCTGAAGAATTTCGCTTCATCCCCTTCCTGGTTTATGAAGTGGATGAGGAGGGCAATAAGCACGACCGCTGTACTTCCTGCGGTATCTGCGCCAAGGTCTGCCCCCCGCAGTGCATCTGGATCGTACGTACCGAAGACCCAGTCACCAAGCGCCCTGTGCCGGAACCGGTGGACTTCTTTATTGACGTCGACATCTGTATGAACTGCGGTTACTGCGCCGAATACTGCCCGTTCGACGCGATCAAGATGGACCACGACTACGAGCTGGCTTCGTACGACCGCCATGCAGAGCATATCTACAACAAAGAAAAGCTCTCCAAGCCGGTGGAATACTATGCCAGCATCCGTCCGGCCAACTACACTCGCGAAGAGGCAGTCAAAGCTGCCGAAGAGGCCAAGAAGGCTGAGGCCGCGGCCGCCAAAGCCGCGGCTGCTGCGGCGACCGCCCAGGCAAGCGGCGGCGAACAGGCTGCCAGCTAGGCACACAGCATCGAAAACAAACAATCCCCGAGAGGGGATTGTTTCGTATAATGGACTGACTATGTACCACGAAGATACTGAGATCATCTTCCCGCTGCGCGTCACCCCTGCCTTGCGCGACCTGCATGGCGAGGCGTGGCAAGCCGTTGCAGATCAGGCTGTAAAGGCGCCTGCCGACGGGCTGGAGGCGGTCAGTTTCGTCTTGGCCATGGCCCGGGTGGCCAGCTGCCACAACTGCAATGCCGATTCGTTCAGGGCGATGAAGGGTTGCACGGCTTGCGCCCAGGACGCCGTGCGCCGTTACCGCGGCGGCGAGAAGGCGTTGCTCAAGCAGGTAGAAAAAGCGCGCGCGGACATGGATAAGTGGGGCGGTTAGGCTTGTTCGTCCGCCAGCATCTGCATTCTAAACTTCACGATTTTGGTAATTAAGTCCAGCGGCAACGGCTTGTCCAGCGCAAAGCGGATAGTGCCTTTGCCGGACTGCGCATAAGCCGTAGCTTCTGGGAAGGCCTCATTCATCGCATCGTAATAGGGATAGAGTGAGAGATGCTTCTTGGCCCCGGCAAAGAAGATCATCGTTTTCCCGTCCAGCTTAAAGGCGGGGATGTTGTAGCTAATGACTTGCTCGGCCTTCGGTGCAATTTTTTGAATGGTCTGGCGCAACGTCTGCAGCAAGGGTTGTACTTCACTAGGAAAGCTGCTGATGTACTCATCAACACTTTGAAACTTCTGACTCATGGCGGCCTCTCCGTGTAATTTCTGGCAACCCTTATAATAGCGCCTATGTCCAATATTAGCGAAGAAACCATTCTGTCGGCCCTCAGCGGCGTGCAAGACCCCGCCCAGGGCCGTGACCTGATCAGCCTGAACGCCTTGCGGGAAATGCGCATTAAAGGCAGCGATGTCACCCTGCGGCTGGCACAAGTTACCCCCTTGCATCCACAGCGCGCAGAGATTGAGGCCGCCGTGCAGCAAGCCCTGCAGACGGCTGGTGTGGGAAAGCTAGCCTTTGAATATGCCAGTGAAGTGCCAGATGACGGCCGCCAGCGCGGCGGCCTGGCGGCAGGCGTAAAGAACATCATCGCCATTGCCTCCGGCAAAGGCGGGGTGGGCAAGAGCACCGTGTCGGTCAACGTCGCCGTGGCGCTGGCCCAGGCCGGCGCCCGGGTGGGCCTGCTGGACGCCGACATCTATGGGCCTAATGTGCCCACCATGATGGGCGTGGAGCACCTGCCCAAGCCGCCTGACGCCGATGGGCGCCTGACCCCTGCCGAAGCCTACGGCGTCAAAATGATGTCGATCGGTTTCCTGGTGCGTCCGGAACAAGCCATGGTATGGCGCGGCCCCATGCTACACAACGCCTTGCGCCAGTTCGTCAATGACGTGGATTGGGGCGAGTTGGACTATTTGATCGTGGACATGCCGCCCGGCACCGGCGATGTGCAGCTCTCCCTGGCCCAAACCACCCCGATCAGTGGCGGCTTCATCGTCACCCTGCCGCAAAAGGTCTCGGTGGACGATGCCCGCCGCGGCGCGGAAATGTTCCGCCAGCTGCGCGTCCCCCTGATGGGCGTGATCGAGAACATGAGCTTCATGTTGCTGCCGGATGGGCAGCGCATGGAGGTCTTTGGCAGCGGCGGGGGCCAGGCTTTGGCGGCGGAATTCGAGATCCCTTTGATTGGCGCCGTGCCCATGGAGGCGGAGGTGCGCGCCGGCAGTGACGCCGGCACACCCATCGTGCACAGCCAACCAGACTCTCCGGCGGCTGTCGCTTTGCGTTCCATTGCCGGCGAGATCTCGCTGCGTGCCTCTCTGGCCGCGCTGGAGACCCAAAGCCAAACCATCCCGTTGCAAATTGTGGATGAGTAAACGCCCCTCTCAAACCGCTTTCGTGGTTAGAATAGACCTCTTATGACAGACACTCAAGCGACCGAAACTGTTTCGCCTCAGATCGTCGGGATACGCTTTCAAAAAATTGGCAAGATCTATCATTTCGATGCCAGCAAAGAACCCGAAATCAAGCCGGGCGATTACGCCATTGTAGAAACCAGCCGCGGCGTGCAAATGGGCCAGGTGGTCCAGCGCGTCGATTCGCCGCCCACGCCGCCTCAGGGTAGTTGGAAGGCGATTGAGCGCAAGGCTACCGATCAAGACATTGTCACCCTGCAAGACTGGCAGAAGAAGGAAGTAGAGGCAATGATCGAGTGCCGCGCTACCGCCGCGGAGCTTAAGTTCGAAGCGATCAAAGTGGTCAAGGCCGAGTACAGCTTTGACGGCAAATCGCTGATATTCCTCTACAACTTTGACAACGAAGAAGACATCGATGTGGAGCGTCTGCGCAAAGCCATGCAGAGCCGCTACAAGAAACCCAAGGTGGAGATGCGCCGGGTGGGGCCGCGCGACGTGGCCAAGATCTTGGGCGGTTTAGGCGCCTGCGGTTTGGAATCCCGCTGCTGTTCCACTTTCCTCACCGAGTTCAGCCCGATCTCGATTAAGATGGCCAAAGCCCAGGGGATCTCGCTGGACCCCAGCGAGATCACCGGCATGTGCGGCCGGCTGCGCTGCTGCCTGATCTACGAATACGAGCAGTATGTCGAAGCCCGCAAGACCCTGCCCAAGCGCGGCAAGGAAGTGGTTACGCCGATGGGCAAGGGCAAGGTGATTGATGTGCTGCCTTTGAAGCAAGCCATCATGGTCTCTTTGCCCGAGGGCAAGCGCGCCGAGTTCCTGAAGCACGAAGTGGAACCCTGGGACGAGCTGGAGGCGCTGCGCCGCAAGTCTGCCGCCCCCTGTGACCGCCATGAGAACGGCGGTTGCGACTGCGGCAAAGCCAATTACGGCGACAAGGCCAAAACCGACGATTAGCCCAGCCATGACGCCGGAACGGGTCGTCTCGCTGGTTCCTTCGATCACCGAAAGCCTGTTTGACCTGGGGTTGGGATCCAGCGTAGTTGGCATCACGGGTTACTGCATACACCCCGCAGAAGCCCTGCGGGGTGTGCCGCGCCTGGGCGGTACCAAGAACCCGCGCATTAACGAGATCATCGCCCTGCGGCCAGACTTGATCTTTGCCAACCAAGAGGAGAACACCGCCGCGGCGGTGCATGCCTTGCAGGCTGCCGGCCTGCGCGTGCTGGTGCATTTTCCGCTCACCGTCCACCAGGCCATCGCAGACCTTGAAGGTATTGCCACGTTGTATGCGGATGCCGAAGCGTCGGCGCGGGTAGTAGAGCTGGCAGAGCGACTGGCCGCTGCCCAGGCTGGGCATGCCCCTTTGCAGCCTCTACGTCTCTTTTGCCCCATCTGGCAGGATGCAGATGGGGCAGTACCCTGGTGGATGACTTTCAATCAGGAAACCTTCACACACGATATTCTGCGCCTGTGTGGTTTCGTCAACGTATTTGCCCAGCGGGGGCGGCGTTACCCGCTGGCCGCCGACCTGGGGCTGGCTCCAGCCAAGCCGGCCGCCGACCGGGATACGCGCTACCCGCGCGTGACGCGGGAGGAGATCCTGGCCGCCCAGCCTGAAGTGATTTTGCTGCCCAGTGAGCCCTACGAATACACGAGCGCTCATCTATCCATGTTTCGGGAAGCTTTTGCGGGCACGCCAGCTGCGGATGGCGGGCGCATCGTTGCCCTGGATGGCAGCTTGCTGACTTGGCCTGGCACACGTTTGGCCAAAGCTCTGGATTACTTGAGTACCCTGCACGCCTCATTGCTTTAGGAGCAAACAACAAAAAAGCCCGCAGGAGTGCGGGCTTTTTGTTGCCTGGGACAGGCGCGTTATTCTTCGACCACGATGGTGCCGGACATGCCAGTGTGTCCGGACGCCCCATGGAATTCACAGTAGTAGTCGTAGGTACCCGGCTCGTCGAAGGTGAAACTAAAGCTATCGCCCAGGCTGAGCGTGCCACTGGCGAAACTGCCATCATCGGCAGTCACAGTGTGGGGTGAATCTTCCGCATTACGCCAAGTGACCGTAGTGCCCGCCTTCACTGTCAGCGAACCGGGACGGAAGCTGAAATTGCTGATCGTGATCGAGGCGTCTTCGTCGTCGGGCGTCTCGGGTTCAGTTTCGGTCTGTGCCTCGGTTTCCGTAGGCGCATCGGTATGAGCAGCGGTGTGCTCTGCTTCCAAGGTTTCGGCGGGAGCTTCCTCCGGGGTGGCTGGCGCGCTGCAGGCAGCCAGCAAAAGCATTAGCAGAACTGAGATGGCAATGAGGCGATTTGTCGATTTCATGCGCTACTCCTGGATGCTTCTGGATTTAAAGAGTATAAACGTCAATTCTAAGAAAGAGCTTAACCAAACCCTGGCCTGTAATACAATCGGCTTCCATACGATCGACCATTGAAAGAATCCAATTATTCTCCCAGTTTGTTCTCGCAGCCTTGGATGGGCAGTGCGTTAAAAGTCATCCGTCAAAGCGGTCTCTTGTTGTTCAGCTTGTGGTTGTTTGTCTTGGCCATTACACTGATGAAGTCGGGGGCGGGGGAACTTGGACCGCTGATTCAGTCTACCTTTGCGCTTGAGAACATCGCCAATAGTCTGGGCTTTGGCGGCTCTTTGCTTATGGCGTCATGAGCGGCTCTCCGGTAGCGGCTGCCGCGCTCACGTTCTTTGATGCCGGGCTGATCCGTGATCTGGATGTTTTTGCGATGATCACCGGCAGCCGCTTGGGCGCCAGTCTGATCGTGCTGCTGATCGGCTTCGTCTATGTGCTGCGTGGGAAAGGCCGCTCAGAAAGCCTGGGGATGGGCTTGGTGTCGATCTGTGTCACTGGCAGTACCTACCTGGTAGCGTTGCTCCCAGGATATTTTATGTTGTCCAGCGGAATGCTGGACGGCCTGCAGCTTCAGAGCGGCACCTTGCTGTCATCGTTTATTGATGGCCTATTTACACCGATTGTTGTGCTGGCCGAACAGTGGCTGTCGGGCTGGATGATCTTTCTGCTGGGGATGGGCGTGATTCTGGTCAGTTTTCGGATGTTCGACGACTTTCTGCCTACAGAATCCATCCGGCAAAGTCAACTGGGGCGCCTGTCTCGCCTGGTCTATCGCCCCTTTGTGATGTTCCTGTTGGGGTCACTGGTCACGCTGATTTCCATGTCAGTCAGCGTATCCATCTCTATTCTTGTGCCGCTCAGCAATCGCGGCTTCGTACGGCGCGAGAATGTCATCCCTTACATTATGGGTGCCAACATCACGACGTTCATTGATACGCTATTAGCGGCGGTCCTCTTGCGCAACCCGCGGGCCTTTACCGTGGTTTTGGCAGAGATGATCAGTATTTCTTTGGTGTCCGCGCTGATCTTGGCTTTCTTCTATGCTCGTTATGAGCATGTGATTCTGAAGTTTGTCAATTGGCTGGTCAACCGCAAACGAAACCTGGCCGTTTTCGTTTTCTTCCTTTTCCTCATCCCTCTGGTTTTACTCCTGGTGTAAAGGAGTTTTCATGCATATTCTGATCGCCACCAACAATACTCCACACGGACAAAAGGCCCTGGAGTACGGCCTGGGTTTGGTGAAGCAGACCGGGGCGAATTGCACTCTGGTGCATGTGATTAACCGCCCGGAAGAGCGTCCCAGCGGCCTTGCCGTCCTGCAGGCGCAGGTGGAGCAGGCTCAGCAGCTGGGGCTGAAGCCCCGCGCTGAACTGCGTCTGGGGCTCCCCGCCGAGCAGATCGTGCATCTGGCCTACGAGACAGACATTGACCTGATCGTCATGGGCGGCGGGACCCCAGAGAAGCTGCTTAGCCGGTTGATTGCTCCGGCCAGCGAGCGCGTGCTGGCCAACGCGCCGTGTCCGGTGCTGATGGTGCGCGGCGCGGCCCGCCCGCCGAAACGTTTCCTGGTACTGCACAGTGGGGCCGAGGCGCTGCGCACCCTGCCGCTCTTCTTGCAGCGGGCCGGCAGCATCCTGCTGCCAGGCAGCCAGGTGGTGTTGCTGCACGTGATGTCACAGATCGGCGCCAGCCACCAGGTGAGCGGCTGGGAGCTTTATGCGGATGCGGACGAGCTGATCCAGAACAAGACCCTGGAGGGGGAATGGCTGGAGCAAGGCCTGGCCTTCTTTGAGCCCTATAAGGGCGTAACCACCACTGCCAAAGTCCGGCATGGTTTGGTGGTGGATGAGATCCTCGTTGAAGTGCGCCAAGGCGACTATGACTTGGTAGTTTTGGGCAGCCACAGAGGGGGCACCTGGCAGGATCTGTTGATCGATAACGTCGCCAAGCAAATCGCCGGCCGCACACAACTTCCTATTTTGGTTGTTCAGCGGCAGGTGTAGCTCAACGGCTTGACGTTTCTTGCCTTTGACGTATAATTGCTTTAATAACATTCATCAGATTAACTATATTTTTGATGATGAAAGCAACCACTTCTTTTCATTTTCTGGACTATTTAGCCAATGGCATTCAGGACGAGCGCTTGCCGTCTTTGGAGGCCTTGAGTGCCGAGCACGGTATTAGCGCCTCTGTGCTGCGTGAGCAGCTTCAGGTAGCCCGGGCCCTAGGCCTGGTCGAGGTGCGCCCGCGCACCGGTATCCGGCGTCTCCCGTATTCCTTTGCCCCCGCCGTGCGCCAAAGCCTGTTTTACGCCATGGCACGAGACGCCCACAGCTTTGACCAGTTTGCTGATGTGCGCCGTCATTTGGAACGGGCGTATTGGTCCGAAGCCGTTGAAAAGCTGACCCAAGAAGATATTGCCGAGCTTCGCCAGCTCGTTACGCGCGCGCAGCAGATGCTGAGCGACACGCCCATCCAAGTCCCTCATTCCGAGCACCGCCAATTGCATTTAGCCATTTATCAACATGTCGCCAACCCATTTGTGATTGGGTTGCTTGAAGCCTACTGGTCTGCTTACGAGGCTGTGGGCTTGAACCGTTATACAGGCATTGACTATCTGGAACAAGTTTGGGCGGTTCACGATCAAATCGTTGCGGCTATTGCCGCCGGGGACTTCGACCTCGGCCATCGCTTGTTAAATGATCACTTCGCACTTATTGAACAACTACCAGGAAGACCCGCTAAGGAGAGCAGATGACAACACCGCAAGTCCAAGAAGCAAAAGCCAGTCAAAGGAAGGCCGTGGTCAACGACTTTTCCATGACGGTCGCCACCATGAACGGCTCCGGCAGCCAAACGTCCAACGTGACCTTGCTGCGCGCCCTGTTCAAAATGGGCATTCCCGTCTCTGGCAAGAACTTGTTTCCCTCCAACATTCAGGGCTTGCCCACTTGGTACACCATTCGCGTAAGCAAAGATGGGTACCTGGCGCGCCGTGAGACCCATGAAGTCGTGGTGGCGATGAACCCCGACACTTTCGTGGCTGACCTGGCCAGCGTGGCGCCCGGCGGAGCCTTCTTCTATGGGGATCACCTCAAGTTCGAGATCAACCGTGACGACATTTCCGTGCATTCTTTCCCGGCCAAATTGCTGGCCAAGGAATCAGGTGCGCCGGCCAACCTGCGCGACTACGTAGCCAACATGGCTTATGTCGGCGTTTTGGCGCACATGCTCGACATCGATATGGACAAGATCCGTGAGGCCTTGGAATACCACTTCGATGGCAAAGAGAAGCCGATCGCCCTAAATATGGGTGTGATCGACGCCGCTTTCGCCTGGTCTACCGCCAACCTCAAGAAGACCGATCCCTATCGCGTGGAGCCGATGGACAAGACTTCGGGTTTCATCATGGCCGACGGCAACACTGCCGGCGCGCTGGGCGCCATCTTTGGCGGCGTGCAGTTTGTGGCCTGGTACCCGATCACGCCGGCCTCCAGCTTTGCTGAGGCCATTTCGCAGAACATTTCCGCCTTCCGCGACAAGGAAGGCCAGGATGGCAAGACTTACGCCATCGTGCAGGCTGAAGATGAACTGGCTGCCATTGGTATGACCGTAGGCGCTGGCTGGTCTGGCCTGCGTTCGGTGACCTCCACTTCCGGCCCGGGCATCAGCCTGATGACCGAGTTTGCTGGCCTGGCCTACTATGCGGAAATCCCGGTGGTGGTCTGGGACGTGCAGCGGGTCGGCCCCAGCACGGGTCTGCCCACGCGCACCTCCCAGGGCGACATTCTCTCCACCCATTTCTTAGGTCACGGCGACACGCAGCAAATTCTGATGATCCCTGGGTCTGCCCAGGAATGCTTTGAGTTTGGCTGGCGCTCCTTTGATATCTCTGAGCGCATGCAAACGCCCGTGTTTGTGATGAGCGATCTGGACCTGGGCATGAACCAGTGGATGACCAAGCCCTTTGAGTATCCCGAGCAGCCCATGGACCGTGGCAAGATCCTTTGGGAAAAGGATCTGGAAGCGCTGAAAGAACCCTGGATGCGCTACAAGGATGTCGACGGTGATGGCGTGCCTTACCGTACGGCGCCTGGCAACCGCGCCCCTCAGAGCGCCTGGTTTGCGCGCGGCACCGGTCACGACGAATCCGCCAAGTACAGCGAGCGCGCCGACCACTGGGAAGCCAATATGGATCGCCTGGTGCGCAAATACGAGACCGCCAGCCAATATGTGCCGGGGCCGGTGCTGCAGACCCGTGCGGGCGCCAAGATCGGCGTGATCGCCTATGGCTCTGCCGACCCGGCCATTTTGGAAGCCGGTGATTATCTGGCAGCCGATGGCCTGGCAACCGATTACCTGCGCCTGCGCGCCGTGCCCTTCACCGATGAGGTGCGTGACTTCATTGCCTCGCACGACAAGACCTATGTGGTGGAAATGAACCGCGATGGCCAAATGCACAAATTGCTGTTGCTGGAATACCCAGAGATGGCCGCCAAGCTAAGTTCGCTTGTGAAATATGATGGCCTGCCGTTGAGTGCCCTGTGGGTCAAAGAGTCCCTTCAGGCTGAGGAGCAGAAATGAGCGACACAACCGAAACCGCCATGCCCAACATCCAGCTGAACCTGGTGGGGTTGAGCAAAAATGATTATCGTGGTGCACAGACGACGCTGTGCGCCGGCTGCGGCCACAACTCGATCTCCAATCAGATCATCGCCGCGGCTTATGAACTGAACATTGTGCCGGAAGATGTGATCAAGTTGAGCGGCATTGGCTGCTCCAGCAAGAGCCCGGCCTACTTCCTGAACCGCAGCTTCGGCTTCAACAGCTTGCACGGTCGCATGCCTTCCGTGGCGACTGGCGCCATGTTTGGCGACCATACCCTGCGGGCGCTGGCGGTCAGCGGTGATGGCGATACCACCAATATCGGTATGGGTCAGTTCAAGCACATCATGCGCCGCAATGCGCCCATGGTCTACATTGTGGAGAACAATGGTGTGTACGGCCTGACCAAGGGCCAGTTCTCCGCCACGGCGGAGATGGGTTTGCGCTTGAAGTACCAGGGCGTCAACCACTACTTCCCGGTCGACGTGGTACAGGAAGCCATGGCTTCCGGAGCCACTTTCGTGGCCCGTTCCTTCGCTGGCGATGCCAACCAGGTCAAAGCGTTGATCAAAGCCGGCCTGAGCCACAATGGCCTGGCGATCATCGACATCATCAGCCCTTGCGTGACCTTCAACAATAACGATGACTCCCGCCACTCTTATGGCTGGGGGCGCGAGCATCAGGAACCCCTGCACGACTTCACTTATGTGCCGCGCGAGCAGGAGATCCAGCTGGGCGAATTCCCGGAAGGCACCACCCGCCAGGTGGAGATGCACGACGGCTCCACTATCGTGCTCAAGAAACTGGACCGCGACTATGACCCCACCAGCCGGGCCGCGGCCATGCGCGTGATCGAAGAGTCGCAGAACGAAGAAGTCCTGCTGACCGGCTTGATCTATGTCGATACGGAGCGCCCGTCACTGACCGACATTTACGAACTGCCGCAGGGCCGCGCTCTGAACCGCATGACGGATGCAGAGCTGCGCCCCGGCAAGGACATGATCGAAAAAGCCAACGCGATGATGTTCTAAGGGCAAGGATGAAGGCAAAAGTATGAAGGATGAAGGGCCTCCGCAAGGAGGCTCTTTTTTTTTGCCCTTATCTTCATTCTTCATCCTTGTTTTACAATCACCAGATGCGCTCACCCTCCTCCCGCACCGGTATCCTCGCAGGCTTGGCCGCGGCCGCTATTTGGGGCGGCATGTACGTGGTCAGCAAAGTCATCCTTGACGTCGTCCCACCCTTCACGCTGCTGAGCCTGCGTTTGCTGCTGGCCGTCTTTTCCCTGGGCCTTTGGATGCTGTGGCGCAGACAGGCATTGCAACTTGGCCGGCGAGAGTGGGCCGGGTTGTTGTTGATCGGTCTGTTGGGATATGGCGTTTCGCTGGGCTTGCAGTTCAGCGGCGTGCAGCTGTCCACTGCAGCCAATGGCGCCGTGATCACGGCGGCCACGCCGGTGTTCATCTATCTGTTTGCCGGGCCGCTGCTGGGCGAGCGCGTAACTGGCCGTCGCTGGCTGGCCCTGTTGCTGGCCAGCCTGGGCGTCTTGGTGGTGGTGGACCCCAGTCAGGCGCAGCTGAATGCGGACCTGTGGCGCGGCAACCTGCTGCTGGTGGCCGCCGCAGTCACCTGGGCCTTGTACTCTGTCTTGGTGCGCAAGGCCACGCAGTTCACCGATGCTCTGCGGCTGTCCTTCGTGACTTTTCTGGGTGGGTTGCTGTGGGTGCTCCCCGCGGCGGCGTTAGAGTTGGGACAGCAACAAATTGGGCCAATCACTTGGAATGTGGTCTTGGGAGTTTTCTATCTGGGGGTGATTTCTACGGCGGTCGCGGCCTATTTCTGGAATTTTGCCTTTGAGGTTCTGGAAGCTGGAGTGGCCTCTTTGACCTTCTTCGCCCAGCCGCTGATTGGGGCTGTGCTGGGCTATATGCTGCTGGGCGAGCAGCTTTCTGCTTTTTTTCTATTAGGCGGTCTGCTGATCTTGCTTGGCTTGTGGATGGCCTCACAAGAAGATAGAATTTCTGCTTCTCGTTAGGAATCAAAAACACCCATGTTAAAAGCTTTTTTACGTTTCTTTGCCTGGTTGGCCCTGATTGTGCTGGTGCTGGCCCTGCCCGCCAGCCTGGCGCTGCGCAATATGAGCAATTTACTCTTTGAGGCGGATGCGACCAAACAACTGGTGCGCGAGACGCTGATGAGTTCTGACATTGCCGGCCGTCTGGCCCGGCGCGGCGCAGAGCAGATGTTGCGCTCCCAAGTCGGCGTGCAAGTGGTGGTGGATGTCTTGGAAGAGTTGGATGAACAGGAGTGGAAGGCGATCACCGAAGTCATCGCTCCGGAGCACCTGGTCTCGGATGCCTTGGATGGAGCGGTGGATGCTTTTTCCGAATGGCTGAACGACCCGCAGTCTGATCTGCCAGAACTGAATATTAGTTTGGCGGCCTGGAAAACGAGCACCGTCCAGCGCGCTGGCGAAGTAACCGCGCTGATCTTCGATTCACTGCCGGATTGCACCATGGAGCACGTCACCCGCATGCTGCAGCTAAGCATTCAGGACCCCGTGGCGCTGACCCAGAATTTGCCCGCCTGCCGCCCGCCCGAACCCCTGTACTCGACCTTCGTGGATCAGTCGGGGCGACTTTTGGGCCAAATGGCCAATTCAGCCCCAGATACGATTGATCTGGATCAACTGATCGAAGGCAGCCAAACTCCGGAGCAGTTGAAGGCGCTCAAACAAGACTTGTTGGTGACGCGCACTTGGCTAAGCTGGGGCTGGGCCGTGGTGATTGCGCTGATGGCTTTCGCCGCAGTGCTGGCAGCCAGTGACCTAAAGAGCTTTTTGGCCTCGTTGGGTCTGCCACTGTTGTTAGCCGGCATCCTGATGGTGGCCTTGGGGTTCGCGTTCCTCTTGTTCAATCTCAGGTTTCTGACCGAACTGCTGGCTGGGACGGGCTCGGAAACCTTCGTGTTGCGCACCTTGGCGGGTGCCCTGGCAGACGGTGCGCTTCGGCGGGTGAGCGGGCCGCTGCTGTTGCAGGGTATCCTGGTGGCACTGGCTGGCAGCGGTCTGGCGCTGTGGGCACGTTCACTGTATGAGCGGGAGGCCTCGCCGGGCATTCCTATTCGCCGCAGGCGAATGGGACTATAGAGCCATCATTTAAAAACAAACTGCCGGCTTAGCCGGCAGTTTTTATGTCTGTAAGTCGGGGCTAGTTTTTATGTCTGTAAGTCGGGGCTAGAGGCGCTGGCCCAGTGTGTAGATCATCACGAGGTTGGGAGGGCGCATGGCGCCGATCGGATAGCCCGAGGTCAGCACGACCTGCTGCCCGGGTTTCAGCGATGCGGCCCGCATCACAGTGCCTTCAATGCTTTCCAGCATTTCGTCCACCGTGCTCGACAGATCCACCATGATGGGCATCACGCCCCAATAGAGCGCCATGCGGTTGTAGCTGCGCGGTTCCGGGGTGAGCCCCAGGATGGGCACACGCGGGAACGCCTTGGACATCAGCCGGGCCGTGCGGCCGGAAGAAGTGAACACTGTGATGGCCGCCACGTTGACATCTTGGGCCAATTCATTGGCGGCTCGCGTGATGGATATGGCATCATCCCGCAAGGTGCCGAGGTTAGAGCCCTTCCAATGGCCCCATTGACGGATGTGATTTTCCGCCTGGCGCACAATGGCGTCCATCATGGTGACTGTCTCGACCGGGTATTTGCCCACGGCGGTCTCGCCGGAGAGCATCACCGCGTCCGTGCCATCGAAGATGGCGTTGGCGACGTCCGAGGCCTCCGCGCGAGTGGGACGCGGGTTATGGATCATCGAGTCCAACATTTGGGTGGCAGTGATGACCAGTTTGCGCTGCTGGTTGGCTGCGTCAATGATCTGCTTCTGGGCGATGGGTACCATTTCGGGGGGCAGTTCCACGCCCAGGTCGCCGCGGGCGACCATCACGCCGTCTGCGACTTCGATGATCTCGTGCAGGTTTTCCAGCGCCTCGGCGCGTTCCAGCTTGGCGATGATCGGCGTATCCAGTTTGTCCGGCGCCAGGTTGGCGATGGCTTGGCGAGCGCGGGCCACATCGGCCGCATTGCGCACGAAAGAGATGGCGATGATGTCTACGCCCAGCTCCAGACCTTTGGCCAGGTCTTGCTCATCTTTGGCGGTCAGGCCGGGGATATCTATGCTGGTGCCGGGCAGGTTCATGCCCTTATGCGACTTGAGCACTCCGCCGACGATCACTTCGGTCTCGACAGTGTGCGTGTCGATCTTTGTGGCTTTCAGTTCCAGGTTGCCATCATCCAGCAGGATGATGCCGCCCACCTGGATGAAGCGCGGCAACTCGGGGAAGTCTACAGGGATGTGGCTTTCATTGGGTGCGGCGTGATGAGTGGCCAGCACGATAGTTTGCCCAGGCGTAAGCGGCACGCCCTCTTTGGGCAATTCGCCGACGCGAATCTTGGGACCCTGCAGGTCTTGCAAGATGCAGATAGCTTTTCCGGCGCGTTCGGCGGCGGAGCGGATGCGCTGAATCAGCTCTGCGTATTCCGCATGCGTGCCATGCGAGAAGTTGAGCCGGGTGACATTCATGCCTGCCGCGATCAGACGATCGATCGTGCCGGCGTCTTGGCTGGCTGGCCCCAGGGTAGCTACGATTTTGGCTCGGCGTTCCATACGGGTATGATAACCCGCTCCGCCTCTACAGGTTGCGCTGAACCGTATTACGGGGTGAAATGCACCCCTTGACTCAGGCAATTGCCGCCATAGCCTTTTTCCGTGCACACCACAATGCGGGCAATCACCTGTGTATTCGGGGGCAATGACCCAATTGCTACCGAAAGATACTTGGTTTGCCCTGGGCCGAGGGTAGCTTGGTAACCCGAACAGGCAGTGCTGCTCGGCAGAAATTCATTGTTGCCATCTGAGCGCCCCAACTCCGTATCGTTGCTTGCATCAGCTGCCGACACTCTTGCCGACTGGTAGGTTTCCGGCCCGGTGTTGCGGACGCTCAAGAAAGCCATGCGCGTCCCGCTGCAAGTAAAGGTCGCTTCAAAACGCACGGCAACCCCTGGCGGATTGGTGGGCGCAGGCGTGTTGGTCGGAATGCTGCGCGTAGCCGTCGGTTCCGGCAGCGGCGTGCTGGTATCTGCCGGTGGGGAGGTGGGCGCGGCGGCTTCATTGGCTTGCGCGTCTATCGTGGCTTGAAGAATAGCGTTTTGCGCTTGTGCGGTTTGCAGAGCCATTTCGGCCTGCACTACAGCGGCCTCAGCGTTCAGAGTGGCCATGGCCTCGGTCTGCACCACACTGGTCAGGTCCTGTGTGGCGCCGCTGCAGGCGCCCAGCAGCAAGCTTAGGGCAAGTAAGGAAGTCAGAAGTATCGTGCGCATAAATTGCCACCTTTGTCTGGAAGTATTAGAGACAACGCTATCAAGCTTAAGTGTATTACATACATATAGCCAATGTCGAGAGGGGAAGATGAGTGTTCGTGCTTGGCACACCAGGCCAGAGTGGCTGATCTTGTTGGCTAAAATTAAAAACGCCATTGCTTTTAGAGCGGGTGATGCGCGCTGGCGTAGCCAGCGCGAGAGAAAGCGCCCGGCTGTGCCGTGCTAGCTTCTCCATGATGTTGTTATTGCTAACAGCTGCTAGAGCGGGTGATGGGATTCGAACCCACGAATGCTTGCTTGGGAAGCAAGTGCCTTACCACTTGGCGACACCCGCGTTTTTCGTCGCTTACATGCCGGATTTCGGGAAGCAAGCATTCGCAGCTTCGGATCCCATCACCCGCCAATTCAACTACATAAGCGCGCGGGATTCTAACCCAAAAACATAGCAGCGGGAGTTTTCAATGCCCCCGCTGCTATGTTGTGGATAGTGCAAACTAGGCCAACCCAAAGACAAGGTAATCGCTGAATTCATCTCTCGCGCTCGGCCAGGCGGGTGTGCAACAATGGGGAGAGTAAAACTCCTCAACCTGCCAGAGGAGTTCCTCTGTGAGCGCGCTTATTTCTGAAACTCGCCGCTCGTTGGGGAAATGATCGCGTGTAAGTTCAAGAAGTTCTCCTAATCTAACAGCCTTCTCGTATAGAGGAGATCCTTCAGGATTGTTTGCTTTGATACCATCAGCGATGCTTTCCAGAAGGCCGTGGGGAAGTGGGAAATGTTGCTTAGCGCGGGCGATTGCCTCAGGCGAAAACTTCTGCACTTCTGTGATCATTTCAATTTCTCCTTCTCGGCCCGCTCGGCGGCCTTTAACAAGATTTCGTAAATCAGTAGCAGGACGTTGGTGCTTTTCTTATGGTCTTCTGACACTTCATCCCTCCCGGGGCAAAAACACAGCCCCACTCCATGTACCGGAGCGGGGCTGTTAGAATCAATCTCAGCCAGGAAACCGCTCGAATCGGTTTGCTTGGTTAGACCGTCTCAGGTGTTTCCAGCACTTGGGACGGTTGCCTTTAAGATACTACTGCCGAGTCAAAAATGCAAGGGCGTCTTTACATTATTTCTGACACGGCTTCTCTGATAGCGGCTTTGAGGTCATACCTAGAGGGTAGCCCCTCAATCGCCTTGCGCATGCGTGCTACCTCCGCCGCTAGCTCTTTGTTCGACCGCTGCGTCTCTGCAACAAATGCTGCCGTCGCACGCTCGGCTTGCTGTTGGCCCTGCAATGCTACTGCTCTGGCGGCGCCTACCGCCGCGGCACTGCTCGCCGCACCCGTCGCCGCCAAAGCCGCCACCGCCGCCGCATCTGCCGCCTGCTGCACCTGCACTTGATTGTTCTGTCCACCGCCCCCCGCCCGGCCCGGGCGCGTCACCGCGCTGGGCGCAATGTTGCCCACCGTCCCATACGCGCTGCTGTTGCCAGGCTTGGTCACGTACTGGTTGCCGTCCAGCAAGTACCCGCCGCCGGCCATGCCAAGCGCACGGTCGCGCTCCATCTGCACAGATTTGTTGTGGGGGATGATTTCCCACGCACCGGTGGAGGGGTCGTATTGGGCATACTCCCAGCCCTGCTCACCGACTTTCACCAGTGGGCCTTTGCTGCCCAAGTAGCCGCCGTCTGCGTGGCCGAAAATGCCGCCATACCGCAAGAAACCGCCATAAGCTCCGCCAGGACCAGGACCATCATAAGACCGACCGACAGACTTGGCCACATTCTGCGCGTTCGCCTGACCCGCCCACCCATTGGCTTTATCTTCAGCAATGGCTATCGCTGCATCCAGGCCAAAGCCCCGGCCAGGCCCGATCAAATCAATGATGAGTTCTGCGCTGTATTTGCCAGACGAAATGCCTTCCAGCAGAGACTTGATTTGCCCCAGTTGCAACCCGTAAGCTTCCAGTTGCTTCTGCGCTTCATCATCGCCGATGGTCTTGGCCGCCAGCGCGGTCAAGGTGGCGGCCACCTGAGCACCGTGCGCCCGTTGCTCAAACTGAAACAGCGAAATATCGCCGTTCATCAGCTGGGCCACGAGACCGGTCATGGCGTCTTCAAGGCTGTCAATGCCGGCCGCCCACAAGCGCGCTTTCTCCAGTTGCGACTCGATCGCGCCAGACAGGTTGGTGTTGACGCTTTTCAAACGATCCATCGCATCAGCAGCCGAAAGCGCCGCCCTAGACGTGCTCTCAATCTCTGGCCACAGCATCCCGTGCAGCCTGGCGGCGCGCTCAAGTTCAAAATTAGCGCCTCGTTGCGCCTGCTCATACAGGCGCAACAGTTGCTCGGCAGTCACCAGCTCGCCATTCGTCAGCCGAAATATCTGTGCAGCGCCTTGGGATTGTTGATACACCTGGGACATGCTCGCCCCCAAAAAGCCCTGGGCCTCAGCCAGTCGATTGGTTCTTTCCATGCCATCAGTCAGGTAATCCAAAAACGGCTCAAAGAATTCGCCCGCCTTGGTCTTGAGCCTGTCCCAGGTATTGGCACTTTGCGCTTCAAAGCGCATGAACGCTCCCAGCGTGGTGTCAGCCGCATGACCTACTTTGAGGATCTGCTCCTCGGCCTGCTGCAAAAAGGCTTCGTTGAATGCATCATTGGCGCTCATCCCTGCAGCTTCCAGGGCGGCAACTTTTTCCTTGAAGCCATCCACCGTCACGCCCAGCGTGTCAAAGCGCATCGTGGTCTGGTTGGTCAAGGTCAAGACCAGCTGGTTCATGTTCATATTCAACGCGCCGGCCACGGTCGCCAAACGCACCGCTTCATCGTGCGTTTTGGCCAGGCCCAGCGCCATGAAGTCGCCAGCCCGGGCCATCAACTCTGCATCCGAGTACAGGCCACGCGTGGCCTCACGCAGGTCGCCGAGCATTACGTTGCTCAAACTGCCCACGCTCCCCGCCATGCGCTCAAATTTCACGCTGGCGTAATCCAACTCGGCGCCTTCGCGCGCAAAGTCAAAGCCCTTTTTCAAGGTGTAGAGAGCAGCGGTAATCTTGGCTACGTTGAGCAAGCTGTTCGTGCTGAACTGCTCAAACTGCTTGCCTCCCTGCTGCAAGCCAGACTTGACATCACCCATGCCCTGTTTGAAGCCCGCTGTTTGCGCCCCAATGGACACAAACAAACTAGCGATTTGAGTCGACATTATTCACCGTCCTTTGCATGTTCATCACCTAAACTGCGGGATCCTGTCTGGCTGCGGCTCGTCGCTCACATCCACCTGGTAACCCTCGGAGGCATCCCAACTGATGCTTATTTTGCTCAGCTCGTTCTCCGTCTGCTTCATGTTGTACTTGTACTTGCTTGCCAAGCTATCGCAGCGCGCGTAGGCCTTCCGAAGGTCTTCTGCTCCGGATTGCACCTTAGCCTCGGCTTGGCGTGTGCTTTCGGTGTAGACGATGTTGTCAATGTCCTTGGCCGCCTGCCGAGAGATGCGGTTCATTTCCATCACTTCCTCATGAGGCCACCCGCTGGGCACCATGTTAGCCAGTACCTCCGCAGCAGCCCGCTTCTGAAGATCGCTGCCCTCCAGGAGGGTGCGGGTGTATTCTTTTTGGATTTCTTTGGTCGTGGCAGAAGTGCCAGTCCTCTTGCCATCGCGCTTGACCAGGCGATTGATGCGCCCTTCAAAGATTGACATTTCAGCGGCCAGGGCCTGAGCGTCAAAACGCTGGTTATCCTTTGCACGCCGGGCTGCTGCGGTTTCTTTTGCCGACTTGAACTCTCTGATAAAGTAGTTCAAGTCGGAGGCAACCCCTGCGTCAATTTGGGGGATGATGCGATTTTTCTCATCTTTAAAAAGTGTAGAAAAATTATCAAGCTCCCAGGGAGTAAAGCGAGCAGTGTTCTCTCGATATTCGTTGAACAGGTCCGTCAAGTACTTATCAGCCGAAGCCCAATCTTTCGGGCTTTGACTGCGACCAGCGACTAAATTCATTAGCAAAGACATTTTATTGCTCCTATATTTCAAAGTGTTGTTCGTAGTAACCTTCTGCTTCTAGTTCGCGTACACAGGCTTCACAGCCTAAACCTTCTTCATTTCCATTTCTCCTTCGACACGTTTTCCAGGTAACTCCCGGTTTGTGCCTTTCCGTGCCATAAGCCACTCGCGCTCCGCAGATGATTTTGAAAGGCTCGCCATCGTAGTAGAACGGGTTGGAGATGAATTCTCCAGGTGAGCCTACGTTGCGGATGTATTCTTCAGCGGCTCCGTAGTGAGCCATCGACAAAGCCACAGCCGCGTCAATCTTCAAACTGGTCTTCTCTTTGGCAATTCGGAAGCCGCGCGGCGTTTCCACTGCTATTGCGTTGCGAATATGCTCATTCAAGACAGGGTCGTTGTAGTGTTTGATAGAGCGGTTCACAACTGCGTCATAGAGCGCCTGGTCTGCCTCTACACGCTTCCCGGTTTGAGGTAGCTCCACCATTGGTACGCCAGCTTGTTCGAGCTCAACGGCGATGCTGTGCATTTGCATCGGGTCGTAGTAAACAGCGTCAACGACTTTGACCCCGTACAGCTTTAGGATTTCCTCTTTCACCAGACCCAGGTCCACAGTTGGTTTGCCACCTCTCAGAAGCCCCTTGCGCGGCTTCCAGGTGCGAACATGCACAACCTCCATGTGCTCCGATACACCTACTAGGGCGGTCAGATCGCGCGTGGTGGAAGCATCGACGCCCAACACCATGCGCCGCTTGTCGGCTTCCGAGTAGGGCTTCACATCCGGCGAATAGCAAGCATCCCAGGACTCCTGATCGACAAAGCGCGCCTCATTGGCCACCCATTCGTTCAGCCACAAACGCCGGAAGGTGTTGGGGCGCGTCTTCTCGCGCTCCTCGGCCATGTATTGCGCCGTCATCCAGGGCATGCGCCAGCTTGCCTCACCCGTGTCAATCAGAGCCAACAGGCCGGCAGCCTTGTTGTGGTGAATGGGCAAGTCAAACTCATTAGCCAGTTTCTCGCCAGCTAGGGCTTTGTTCCACAGCTCAAAGAGCAGCTCGCTCTCGCCCAGCCAGCCTGCATAGCTGGCCACCCAGCGGACACCGTCGGATACTACAGGCGAGACAACCATCTCGTCCCAAAGGCGACGCTGTCCTTCGTGCACAAAGCTATGCAGCTCATCAACCAGAACGCAACTGTAGTTACCACCAGCGGCACCTTTCCAGTCGGCGGCAAAGGCTTTGATTGTTGCGCCGTTCTCGAACTCGATGACGTCGCGGTAGACCTTGGCGTACTCTGCCAGCGGGCCGTTCTGCACTGCGAACTTGGCCGAGCGAAAGATGCGATCGCGTGACTGATCTTGGTCGTTGCTGACAATGGCGCATTCGGCGCCAGGCGTACGAACTGCCATGAACAACCCCACGGCTGCGGCCAGGGTGGATTTGCCCTGCTTTTTGGTGCGGCCATCCAGGATGGTGCGAGCAGCAGGGACACCGCCGGCAAAGGCTGTGCCCAACCAGTGTTTTAGGAACGGGGGCAGCACTGGTTTGGGGCCATAACCGCCCTCAACGGGCAGAAAGTCCTGATAGAAAGCGGCGAAGTCGTTGTATTTAGCCATTCATTACCTCATTTAGTGTTTTCCGGCCCTTATCTGTGGGCAAAGTTTCCAGCTGACGCCGTGCCTCGGCAATAAACGTACCCAGCCGGGCAAGAATAGGGTCACTCCACAGCTTGAAGCGTTCATCACCTTCTGCCTGCCCGTAGCGCTCCTCTAGATGCGCCAGGCCAAGCTCTGCCAGCATCACCGTACGGGCCGCCAATTCCTGCCTCAGTTGCAGGTTGCCGGGCTGTGTACGCACCAGCTCGCGGATCTCCGCCAGCCTGGACCTTCCCTCGGGGGCAAGCGAGGCCTCTCCGCCAACCTGGAAGGCATAGGCGCCATGTTTACGCGGCGCCTGCCGGTTGCGGGCCAGTTGCTTCTCGGTCATTGACAAGTGTTCTTACCTCCCATGTAAGTAGTTGTTTTATGGGCAGGGGCTAGGCTTCGCGAGCATTCGGAGGCCTCATCCGGGCGGGGCGGCATTCTCTCTTTTGCCCGCCAGATAGTTATGCTTACACCCTTTAAGGGTGGTGTAAGCAATAAATAACTCTCTGGATGTTTATTCTGTAAGTATTCATAAGTATTCATAAGCAATAACCTTTTTACGGCAGGCCATATATCTTTTGCCGCGCATCGGAGGCAGGCCTGCGCTGTATGGCTCCGGCTGCCTCCAAAGCATCGATGGCTTGTGAGATTTGCACAATCCCCAGTCCAGTTGCCTCCTTTACCCTTTGGCCGAGCACCGTCTTCGTCATCTCCCCCGATTCCAAGGATCTCAAGGCTGCCGCTCTTGCCTGCGCGGCTACCTGCTTTGCGGAGGCCCCGATGGGCATTCCATACATGGCGGCCGTTTCAAGCTCGTAAGTCCCGGGGCGATGCTCGAATGTAAACACCCCGCCAAACTTCTGAACCGGCGCAGAGCGCACCTTGGTAGGCACAATTGTGAAGCTGTCTTCGTCGCGTTCCATTCGCAGAGCGAGATCAAGAGAGGCCTCGATGGCGGAGTGGCCGCGCAGGCTATCTCCCTTGCGGCCCTCACTTCCGTTTGCCTTGCGTGCGTGGTGAATCAGGAGCACTGCTGCGCCACTGATTTCGGCCATGCGGCGAAGGTTCAGCATTGCGATTGAAACAATGCCACTATTTTCATCCAGCCCGCCCAGCGCCATTTTTAGACAATCAATAACTATGAGCTTGGATTGCATTTCTAAGGCATAATCAGCTACTCCAAAAACAACGTCCTCGTTTTCGGCGAGAAAGGCTGGGGAGGGAAACGAAATATGCCGGATGTTGCCGCTCTCGGTGTTATTCCCGTAATGATTGAAGAACGCGGCCAGACGGTCTTTAAGCTCATCATAGGGCTGATCGATGTTTATCCATAAGGGAGTTGTTTTGTGTGTTTTGAATGGCTCTACTGCTCCGTCAGAGAGTGCCGGCAACCAAGGCCGTCCCAGCGCCAGGCAAGAGCATAAGTCCATAAGTAGCATAGATTTGAAGTCCCCGCTGGGGCCATAAAGTGCGTTCAAGGATTTTGGCCGCAGCAGGTTCTCAACCACCCAGCCCCTGGGCTGGCGCGGCGCGAGAATGTCTACGGCATCTAGCCACTTCCAGCTTCCTGCGGGCGGCATTTCAGTTGGTGGAGCAATATGCCCGTTGGTTGTCCCGCTGCGTGGCTGGAGCTTACCTTTATCCATTCCAGACTTCACCGTGGAACGAGCCTCGGCCTCAGGCAAGCCAGCTTTTAAGGCAGCCTGCAGCAGGCGATCTTCTGAGCTTGTCTGTTCGAGCTCTCGCCCCGCAACCAGCTGGCCGGCGGCGAAGGCAGCACGATTTAAAGTGTCGTTGCGCGTTCCCTCTGGAGCAGCTTCAACCTCGCTCGCTTCTTGTTCCAAGGCCCGGAGGCCGTAGAGCGTAGAGCCAGCGTTTAAGCCCATTAACAAAGATGGAGTTGAGGCGAGTGTTGTCATGGAGCGACTCCCCAAGAGTAAGCCAGCCCTGAGGGATGAATGCTTGGCGGTGCGATGACAAAGCCGCCATCGCCTCGAAGGTCCAGGCCCGGGAGTAGGCCTGCCCGATTGCGGAGCCCCATTTCGTTTGAGAAATAAAAATGGCAGCCACGAGCTGTGTCAGCTATTGGTGCTTTTGGCAACGGGGCAATTTCGCGTAGTTGTCGTAGAGAAAGAGCCCCGCCTGAGTCATAGTCACAATCCAGTACCAGCAAACCGTTGCCCGTAGCGATCGCAATGTTCGCATTTGGCCAGCGATGCCACCAGGACATGATTTTCGCTGGATCGGTACTGGCTTCATGCTGCCAGCGCTTAATCAGGGGGCGCTTGCCCTTGGGAATGGCCGGAAAGACGCGCCAGCCGCGAGCAGCGTAAGACAGAGCATGGGAGAGCAAGGGGTTAGGAGGGATACTCATATCTCTCCGCAGCGAGCTGGTGCCCACTGCCAGCCTCGGTTTCTTGTGTCAGCCAAGTCAGGCAATATCGGATTAACTGCGAGCGATTCATCCCCCATTTTTTGGCGAGCGAATCCAAGAGCGTCAGCTCAAAACCGGAAAGCCATACCTGAAGAAGTTTCTTTTCTTTTGCCATGCCTCCACCTTGGGTTAAGAACAAAAAAGCCGCTCACTCAAAGCAGCGTGCCGCAAAAAGCGGGAGGCTGTAAGAGGAAGCGGCTCTCCATACGGACTGCCACTACTCTACGGAAGTCATTTCCTGGCAAACCGGAAATTATTCCGCGGGGTGCGCCAACAAAAGTTGGGGGACCACTTATTCGATTTTCTTACTACTGGTAGTAACAGTAGCACGTTTGCAACACTCTCGCTATGCCAAGCCAGCCGTATATCCGCTCTATTAATCTTCGTCTAATTTTTGGGGAGGAAAACTGCAAACTTGCTAAAAATTCGCCAATCTGTCAACTGGACTTGCTGCCGCGTGAGCAGTTGCCAGGTCTGCCTCAGCCAATGCGAGATAACGCTGGCTCATTTGCAAATCGCTGTGGCCTAGAAGCCGCTGTAAAGCGAAGACGTGCCCGCCATTGCGGAGGAAGGAAACCGCGAAGGAATGACGGGCGCGGTGCGGCCCGGCACCTGGCACGCCAGCTTTCTTGCCCAGGCGCACGAATAAGCCACGCAGCATGAGCCTGTTGTATGGCCGGCCGTCTTTGGTGGTGAATAAGTAGTCAGTGGGGGATGCCTCTTTGAGGCTCAGCCAGCGCCAGACAGCCTTGCGTGCCAGCTTGCCAATGTACACATCTCGGCCTTTGGTCTTTCTGCCGGAGCCGAATGGTTTTACCAGGATGTGACCATTCTCCAGGCTCACATCCTCAACCTTAATGCGACACAGCTCCGAGGCCCGCACGCCAGTATCTAGCATGACTAACAGGATGGCAGTGTTGCGCGCAGCGTGGAATGACTTGCCAGCGGCTGCTTTAAGCAGAGCGTTGATCTGCTCGTTGCTGTAAGGCTGCACAACTGGCGGGGAGAACCTCGGCTTCTTGATGTTCTTGTCTGCCCGCTCGATATCGAAGTTCTCGCTGGCGAAGTTGTAGAAAGACTTGAGTGCCACCCAGACGTTCTGCCGACTGGCGGGCGAAAGGGGAGCCTGGTTGCCACCCGGCCGCTTTGGCTTGTATTCATCTTTTAGGTAAACCCAGAAGGCCCTAACGTCAGACTCGCCAACGCTGGCGAGTTCTTTGTCCCCCACGAAATTGATAAGCAGCTGCAGCGCCCAGGAGTAGACGTCTATCGTGTTCTGAGAGAAGTCGCTCGCACGCAGCTCTAGCAGGAATCCCTCGATTGCTTTCGAGAGCAACATAAGCGCGCGTTTCCTTTCCGGCGACGAATCGCCTAAATGGGCAAAGCGCGCGCTTATAACCTATAAGCCGGAATATAAGTCTACGAAAATGGGGAGGGTCAATCCCAAACTGAAGTCATGCTTGCTTGGGAAGCAAGTGCCTTACCACTTGGCGACACCCGCGTGCGCCGAAAATTATAACCAATTCTTGCCAAGTGCAGACGGCTGCCCGGGTCAGCCGGCAATCGGCTCGATCCTCATGCGTTGCAGCACTAGGGCGGCGCTGAGCGCCAGGAGCATGAAAGCCCCTGCGAAATTGAACACAGCTTGCGGCGCAATATTCTGGTAGACGTATCCGGCCACGATGGGGCCAAGGATAAGCGCCAGGCTGCGTGCTGCTTGGTAGAGCCCCAAGAGGCGGCCGCGGTTTTGCCGCACGCCGAAGCGGGTGGCCAGCGCCTGGATGCTAGGTTCGCTGATGCCGTACCCGAAGGCTAGCGGGGCGAATAGCGCCGTGGCCAGCAATGGGCCGGCCACAGCGGCCAGACCGAAAAAGGTCATGGCCAGCGTGAACTGGCCCAGCAGCAGCAAACGCCGCTCACCGAAGCGCGTCACCAGTGGGCGGATCAATACCAGCTGGGTAAAGACCTGCATCAGTCCATTGAAAGTGAACATCAGCCCGATCAGCAGCTGAACTCGTGCGCGGTCCGGGTAGCCGGCAAATAATATATGGTCGGCGTAGAGAGAGAAGGTCGACGGCAGGCTGGAGAAGGCCATGGAGGCGATGAAGCCGATTGCCAGGATCAGCATCAGTGCCGGCGTGCGCAGGATCTGTCGCCATTCGATCCTGCCCAGCGGATTGCCCGCCAGGCTGTCAGCGCGTTCATCCGCCGTGAGCGTTTCTTCCAGAGTGAACCAGGTCAGCAGCAGGGTCAATACAGTGATGATCGCGGCTCCCCAAAAAGGAGCCACGGCGCCAAACCCGCTCAGGAAACCGCCAAAAGCCGGCCCAAAAATAAAGCCGGCCCCGAAGGCGGCCTGCAACAAGCCCAAGCCGCGTGCACGTTCTTGTTCGGGCGTCATATCGCTGATATACGCCTGGGCGATGGTGATATTGCCGGCGGTGAAGCCGTCCAGCGTGCGAGCGATGAACAGCATCAGCATGCCGCCGGTCAGCGGCAACCCAAGCTGCCAGCTGTCAATCCATTGACCCAGTTGTGCGGAGAGAATGAAAAGGGCGAAGGCGATTACCGTGCCGACTTGACTGATCAGCAGGATCGGACGGCGTCCGTACTTGTCGGACAGACGCCCCAGCCACGGGGCAGAGATGAACTGAGCTGCAAAATAGGCCGAGGCCAACAGCGTTACCTGGAACACGGTGCCGGCAAAGGCGCCTTCGGCGTACAAGGGCAGGATCGGAATGATCACCCCGGCCCCCAAAATGTTCGTGAAAATGACCAGCAAAATTGGCGTTAGACGTCTGAAGTCCATGCAACCTCTGATGATTGAATTGGAGCTAAGCCCCCAGCCAACGGGCGGCCGCGGCCGGCAAGTCGGCCAGCCGGCCGCGGCGCAGCGTACATTGTGGCAGGGAGTCGATGAACAGCTGCCCGTAAGTCTTGGTTAGGATGCGGCGGTCAAAGACCGCCACTACGCCGCGGTCCGCCTGGGTGCGGATCAGGCGACCGAAGCCCTGGCGGAAGCGCAGGATCGCTTCGGGCACCTGATATTCATAGAAGGGCGATTCGAAGGTCTCTGAGCGCGCCGCCACCAGCGGGTCACTGGGCACGTCGAAAGGCAGGCGCACCAGAGCCAGCACGCTGAGTGCCTCGCCCGGGATGTCCACGCCTTCCCAAAAGGCGCGCGTGCCCAGCAAGATGCCGCCCTGGCCAGCGTGGCTGGCCTTGAAGTTTTCCAGCAGCGCGTGGGGTGAAGCGCCCTCGCCCTGCTCGTAAACCTGAATACCGGCCTGGGCCAGCGGGCCGACGATGGCCTGCGAGGTGCGCCGCAGCTGCTCGTACGAAGTGAACAGGGCCAGGGTGCGCCCGTTGGCGGCCTTGACCAACTGGATCAGGCCGCGCTCTACGGCGTTCTGATAGGCGCCGCGTTCAGCCGGTTCGGGAATGTCATCTACCAAATAGAGCAGGGCGGCGCTCTCGTAGTCAAACGGCGAGCCGAGGGCCAGCTCATCGGCGTCTTCGGCGTTCAGGCGGCGTTTGATGTAGTCGAACTCGCCGCCGGCGGTCAGCGTGGCAGAGGTCAGCACCACGCTGGCTTTCTTATGCCAGATGTGCTCCTCCATCAAGTCGCCTACTTGCAGCGGGGCTGCCTGCAAGGTCAGCTGGTGCTGGCGCTGCGGGTTGATCTCCACCCAGTACACCATGCTTTCCTGCGGTTCAAATACCAGGCCCTGGACTTGCTTCTTGAGTTCCACCAGGGCGCGGTAAGACTGGTTGATGTTGCTGGTCAGGTCTTCCAGCTCTTCTTCGTCTGCCGTGGCCCCGATCTCTTTCAGGGTGCGGTTGATCTGTTCCAGATCGCCCAGCAGCGGGTCCAGCAGATTGAGCGTGTTGTCCCAGGCGCGTTCCACCATGATCCAGGCGGGCTGGGCTCGGGTAGCTTCCACAATGCGTTCCTGGTGGGCGTAATTGCCCAGCGCCTGGCCTTCACGCTGCTCCTGCAAAAATTCGACGATCGAGGCAAAAAGGGCGGTGAGTTGGTTCTGGAATTGGATCGCCTTGGTGGTGGCATCTTCCACCAGGGCCGTCAGCGCCCCATAGTGGCTGGGCTGCAATTGTGTTTGGGCCACCACCAGCATGCGCCCCAGCTGGCCGGAGCGGCTGCCGCCCAGTTCGCGCAGCAGACGCTCAATTTCCGGCTGGGTTAGGCGATAGCTCAGCGCCCCGGTGGTGGCGGCTTCAATGTGATGCGCCTCGTCCACGATCAGGCGGTCGTAATCCGGCAGCACGCGGCTGCCGGTGGCCACGTCGGCTAGCAGCAGGGCGTGGTTGACGATCAGGATATGGGCAGCCTGGGCTGCCTGGTGGGCCCGGTGGAAGGGGCAGATGCCGCCCATGCGGCGTACACAGGTGTCACCGCCGCAGTTCTCATCGGCAGCGGAGATGCGCGTCCACACGGCGCGTTCGGCCGGGCCGGTTAGGTTGATCTCGCTGCGGTCGCCGCTGTGCGTCTCTTGCAGCCAGACCATCACTTTGGCGAGCACCCGCAGCTCTTCGGCGCTTTCCGGCCCGCGGCGGCGCAAGGCCACCAGACGCCGCGGGCAGAGGTAATTGTTGCGGCCTTTCAGTACCGCGGCTCGCAGCGGCTGTTCAAGGGATTTTTGCAATTCCGGCAGATCTTTGTGGATCAACTGATCTTGCAAGTTGATCGTATTGGTCGAGATGACCACGCGCTGGTCGTTCTTTTGCGCCCACAGAGCTGCAGGAAGGGTGTAGGCGATCGATTTGCCCGTGCCGGTGCCCGCCTCCACCAGCAGGTGCCGGCCTTGGCCCAGGGCTTCGCTCACCGCCCGCGCCATTTCCACTTGTTGGCTGCGGTGCTCGAAGGCGCCGAACTGCCGAGAGAACGGGCCGCCGTGCTGCAGCATGGCGGCGACTTCTTCGCTGTCCAGCGGTTGGGCCTCATCGGGGTCGGCGCGGCGGCCGGTGCTGGCGGGCGGCGGAGTGGTGAATAGCGGGCCATTGGAGATCAACGTGGAGCGGCCAGCGGCCGCCAGCTCATCGGCGCGCAGGCGCAGCGCCTGGCGAAAAGCGAATTCGCCGCGCCAGGCATGCTCATCGCCCAGCTGGGCGATTTCGGCCAGCAGTTCGATGGGCATTTCCAGCATGCGCTCGAAAAGTTTTTGGTGGACCGCCTGGGTGACGCGTGCATCGTCCAGGGCGCGGTGCGTGGCTGGCAGCAGAATGCCAAGCTGCTGGCCCAAGGCGCCCAGGTTGTAGCGCCCGGCGCCGGGCATCATCACTGCCGCCATGTCAAAGGTATCTACCGATTCGTTGAATTGAAATAACCCGTGGCGGCGCAGGAACGAGAGATCAAAGGCGATCCGCTGACCGAGGATGGGGGCGTCACCCACGAATTCGGCAAGCTTGGGTAGCACCTGGCGCAGCGCAGGGGCGCCTTGCACCATGCTGTCTGTGATGCCGGTTAGCTGGGAAATAAAGGGCGGGATGCGCCGCCCGGGGTTGATCAGGCTGGACCATTCATCCTGAACGCGCGGGCCATCGAAGCGGACGGCTCCAATTTCGATGATGGCGTCTTTTTCCGGGTCCAGTCCGGTGGTTTCAAGATCGAGGGCAACGATGACCGGCATACAGTGAATTGTAACATCTGTTCTATTATTGGATTTGAAACACGCACGAAAAACTGGTGGATGACAGGAAAATGCCGAGTGCTATATAATGCGCCTGTTCCCCAAAGGACCTCCCTTGAAAGACCCCATAGAAAAACGTATAGCCCAAATCGCCAAACAAGACGACCATATCGAGTATCGGCCCACGGGCGGGAAGCCCCGCCGCACCTGGGTGGACTGGTTTATCGGCCGGCCCTTGGCCTCGGCAGATGCTCCGCATCAAACCATCAATAAGTCGGTGGGGCTGGCCGTGTTTGCTTCCGACGCACTCTCCTCCACGGCCTATGCCACCCAGGAGATCCTGGTGGTGCTGGCCCTGGCCAGTGCAGCCGCCTTCAGCATTTCGCTGCCGCTGTCGCTGGCGATTGTGCTGCTTTTGGGCATTGTGACCCTGTCTTATCGCCAGACCATCCATGCCTACCCAGATGGTGGGGGCGCCTATATTGTGGCGCGTGAGAACCTGGGCGTCCTCCCTTCACTGCTGGCTGGGGCTTCGCTGATGGTGGACTATGTGCTCACCGTGGCCGTGTCCTCCTCTGCGGGGGTGGCCCAGCTGACCTCGGCATTCCCGCAGCTGCACGGCCGCCAGGTGGAAGTCGCCCTCGTATTGATCACTCTGATCACCTTGATCAACCTGCGCGGGGTGCGCGAGTCGGGTTCGCTGCTTGCGGTGCCTTCCTTCCTTTTTATTGCGCTCTCCGTACTGACGATTGGCGTGGGTCTTTTTAAGGCTCTGACCCACTCGTTGGGGACGCTGGCGGAACCTCCGCCGCTGGAGATGATCGGGGCAGCCACGGGGTTAACCACCTTCCTGGTCCTGCGCGCTTTCGCCAGCGGCACCACGGCCTTGACGGGCATCGAAGCCATCTCCAACGGGGTGACGGCTTTCAAAGAGCCTCGCAGCAAGAATGCCGGCACCACCCTGGTATGGATGTCGATCATTCTGGGGACGCTGTTCCTGGGAATCACATTCCTGGCGCACGAAATCGGCGCCGTGCCTTCCGAGTTCGAAACCGTCGTCTCGCAGATTGCCCGCACGGTCTTCGAGGGCCGCGGCTGGCTGTACTACAGCGTTGTGGGCGCCACCACGCTGATCTTGGCCCTGGCGGCCAACACAGCCTTTGCGGGCTTCCCGCGTCTGGGTGCACTGATTGCCGAAGACGGCTATCTGCCGCGCCAGTTGACTTTTCGCGGCAGCCGTCTGGTGTACTCCTACGGCATTATTGCCCTGGCTGTGATGGCCGGGGTGCTCATCGTGCTATTCAATGCGCGCGTCACTGGGCTGATCCCCCTGTATGCCATCGGCGTCTTTCTCTCTTTCACGCTCTCGCAGGCCGGCTTGGCGCGCCATTGGTGGCGCTCCGGCCGGCAGCTCGCTAAAGGCGGACATAAAGCCAAAGCGGAGGACGAAATCATCCCCTATGACCGCCATTGGGCGGTCAAGATGGTCTTCAACGCCTTTGGTTCGGTGTGCACTTTTGGAGTCATGGTGATTTTGATGGTTACCAAGTTCCAGGAAGGGGCTTGGATCGTGGTGGTGGCCTTGCCCGTGATCATGGTCCTGTTCCAAACCGTCAACGACCATTACGATGATCTGGCGCGTCACTTAACCCTAAAGCGTTATAAACCACCCAAGTCGATTCGCCGGCAGAGGGTGATCGTGCCCATCTCCGGAGTGCATCGCGGCACCTTGGCAGCGCTTAACTACGCCAAGTCGCTGAGCGATGATGTGGTCGCCGTGCACGTCTCCACCAATCCGCAGAAAGCCGAAGAACTGATGCTGAAGTGGCAGAAGTGGGCTGAAGATGTGGACTTGGTCATCCTCGGTTCCGCTTACCGCCTGCTCTACGAGCCTTTGTTGCGCTATGTGAAGACAGTGGCAGCCGAGTCTGCTGAGGACGAAGTGGTCACCGTGGTGGTGCCGGAGTTCATCCCGCGCATTTGGTGGCACGGCTATCTGCATGCCCGGGCGGCCAATGCCCTGCGCATGCGCCTGCTGTTCACCCCCAAAGTGGTGATTGTCGAAGTACCCTACATCATCGACTAGAGAAAAAGAGCGGTGCGTTTCGCACCGCTCTTTTTGTAGCTAGCTTTGAGCAAACTGCTGCACCACTCGGGCCACATGCTTGGTGGTTTTCAGGTACAGGTCCTCACGGATGTTCTCGTTTGGGGCGTGCACCTGGCCGCCTGGGTAGCCCATGCCCGCCGCGGCCACAGGCAGCTTGAGGTGGTGGATAAAGGCATGGTTGGGGCCAGAGGCCCCTGACATGGGCACAATTTGCTGCGGCCAGCCGTACACCCCTTCAGCAGCGTTGGCCACCAATTGAATGAATGGATCACGAGGGTCGACCCGGCCGGGGGCTTCCCCGCCCAGGTAGTTGATCTTGACGTCCTCAAAGCCTTGCGCGTCCAAATGGGCGCGCAGGTTCTTGAGCACTTCTTCAGGCGTTTGGTTGGGCACCAGGCGGAAGTCCACCTTGGCCGAGGCCTTGGCAGGCAGCACGGTTTTGCTGCCTTCGCCCTGGTAGCCGGCGGTCAGACCGCAGATGGTGCAGGTAGGCTCCATCGTCTCTTGAAGCAGCAGTTCCGGCTGGCTGTTGGTGCCGCGCAGGAATTCTTTGACCCCATAACGCTGGCGATACTCGTCGCCCAGGTAGGGGCGGGCCGCGGCCAGTTGGCGGTCCAGCTCCGTGGGCGGCAGCACGTTGTCGTAGTGGCCCGGGATGAGGATGCGTTCATCCTGGTCTTTGAGAGTGGACAGCGCCCAAACCAGCCGCCAGGCGGCATTGGGGAAGATGGAGCCGCCCAAGCCGGAGTGTACATCCTGGCTGAGCAGTTCGACCTCCAGCTGCACATAGCAGATGCCGCGCATACCCAGGATCTGCATGGGTTTGTCGTCCGGGTCTACATAGCCGAACTCCCAGATGCAGGCGTCCGCCGCCAGCTTGTCGGCATGCTGCTCAATGAAACCGGGCAGGTGCACGCTGCTGATCTCTTCTTCGCCTTCCACCACGAACTTGATGTTGCAGGGCAGCTCATCGGTCTGGGCCAGCAGCGCGTCCAGGGCGAACAGGCGGCTGACGAAGTGCCCCTTGTCGTCGCTGACGCCGCGGGCGTAGACCTTGCCGTCGCGGCGCGTGGCTTCAAAAGGCGGCGAGTCCCACAGTTCCAGCGGCTCGGCGGGCTGCACGTCGTAATGGTTGTAGAAGAGCAGCGTCTTGTCGGTTTTGCCTTTGCGTTCGGCATACACCACCGGCGCGCCGCCAGAAGGCATGATCTCGGTCTGGAAGCCGCGGGCTTGCAGCATCTGGGCCACCAGTTCAGCGCATTCGTCTAAATTCAGGTTCTGGGCGGCAATGCTGGGTACTGCGCACAGCTTGGCCAGTTCATCCAGGCTGGCATCCAGGTTACGTTCAATATAGTCATCGATGGCGTTGTAATCGCTCATAACCGTTTCCTTAGTTTAGCCAATTGGGCAGGTTCAATAGCCCATTGCCCAGCAGGGCAACGAACCCCATGCGAATCACTTTGCCGGGCCAGCACCAGGCCAGAAATTTCCAGATCGGCATTTTTAGCGCGCCTGCGGCCACGCCGCCCAGGTCGAAGATCGGGTTGGGCAGGGCGGCCAGCAGGAAGATGGTCAGACCACCGTAATTCTCCATCCAGCCGGTCAGCCGGCGGGAAGTGGGGTTGTCTGGAATGATCGCCTGACCGGAGTAGCCGGCCAGGTAACCAGAAAGCTCGCCCAGCGCCGCGCCGCTGCCCGCCGCCAGGCCCAGGCCCAGCGGCGAGAGGTGCGCGCCCATGGCCATGACGATCAGAAAGGCCGGTGTGGGCAGCACGATGGTGGCGTTGGCCAGCAGGCAGAGCAGGAAGATGCCCAGGTACCCGTAGCCTTGCAAGTTTTCCAAGCGTTCCTGGGGGATAAAGGCAATCGCTACGCTAAGCGCAGCGACCACCACAAGAATAAGAACGCGCTGGAGGGTCCAGCCGTCCTTGGTCTCCAAAATTTAGCTCTCCTGAATGGTCACGGACAGCAGTTGCCCGGCCGGGGCGGAGCTGTCACGCGGGTCGCGGGCGGGGATGGACATCAGCACATCTTCGCCCTCGACCACTTGGCCAAACACGCTGTGGCGGTTGTCCAAATGCGGTGTGGGGCCGTGGGTGATGAAGAACTGCGAGCCGTTGGTGCCAGGGCCGGCGTTCGCCATGGAAAGCACCCCGCGGCCGCTGTGGCGCAGATCCGGGTGGAACTCATCCTCGAACTGATAGCCCGGGCCGCCCATGCCCGTGCCGGTGGGGTCGCCGCCCTGGGCCATGAAGTCGTTGATCACGCGATGGAAGACGGTGCCATCGTAATAGCCCTGGCGGGCCAGGAAGACAAAATTGTTGACCGTCTTGGGCGCCTTGTCGGCATGCAGTTGGATGACGATCTCACCTTTGTCGGTGTTGAAAACGGCCTTGTATTGCTTGGCCGGGTCGATTTCCATTTGTGGAGCGGTGTTCCATTGTTGAGACATAGTGCTTATCCTTTCGGCGAGTGGGTTTGGTATTCACGTACCTTGGCCTGAATACGGGCCATGAATACGTCCATGGCGACTTGATTGTAGCCGCCTTCGGGAATGATCAGGTCGGCGTAACGTTTGGAAGGCTCTACAAATTCCAGGTGCATGGGGCGTACCGTGGCCTGGTATTGCTTGATGACCGATTCGGTGGTGCGGCCGCGCTCTTCAATATCACGCTGCAAACGGCGGATGAAGCGGATGTCGGCGTCCGTATCCACAAACAGCTTGAGGTCGCATAACTCGCGCATGTTCGGGTCGGTGAAGAGCAGGATACCCTCCACCAGAATGATGGGGCGCGGGTCCAGTCGCTGGGTTTCCGGCTTGCGCCTATGAGTAGTGAAGTCGTAGGACGGGACTTCTATGGAATTACCGGCGCGCAATTGGGTGACATGCTCGACCATCATCTCGGTTTCCAGTGAATTGGGATGGTCGAAGTTGATTGCTGCGCGTTGGGTAGGGGGCAGGTCACCCAGGTCTTTGTAGTACGAATCGTGTTGGATGTAGGCCACCAATTCCGGGCCGGCGCGCTGCAAGATGCTTTGTGAAACCGTGCTTTTGCCGGAACCGCTGCCGCCAGCAATGCCGATGACGAGGGGAGTGGGAGCGGCGGACATGCCGCCATTATAAAGGATGCCCGCGGCGGGACTGGCCTGTATAATCGGTCGCGATGCCCAGTTACGACCGTGAAGTCTACAGCCGGGAGTTTGCTCGCCTGCTGAACCGAGCGCTAAAGCAGGGTGGCGGCGATGCAGGCCAGGCCCTGGCCTGGCTGGAGGGCAAATACCATTTGCCGCTGGTGCTGTTCTTCAGCGCCCATCGCATGGAACTGAGCGATGCCTATCTGGATGTGCGTGAACACATCTTGAAACGCATGGAAGAAGTTAAAAAGAAAAGCCAGTGAGAACCGGCTTCGTGTGTGGAGCCACCGATGGGACTCGAACCCATGACCCGTCGCTTACGAAGCGACTGCTCTGCCAACTGAGCTACGGTGGCTGGCACGCCTGACGCATAATGTGAGGCGTGAGGCGAGATTATAACTGTTGGACATGTATGCTACAAGAGAGCGATCCAGCCAGGAACTCATTAGGCTCCGAGAGACACCGCATTGAAAATTTGTATGCTTTCGTATCACACCAGCCCGCTGGCCGTCTTGGGCGGCAAACACAGTGGGGGCATGAATGTGTATGTGCGCGAACTGAGCACGCATCTGGCGGCGCTAGGGCATGAAGTGGATGTGTTCACGCGTGGCAGCCGGTTCGAAGAACAGCGCTTCGCCCCGAGGGCCAGGCTGCTGAGCCTGCCGGCTGGCCCGGCAAGCGAAGTCGAAAAGAATCGGCTGGCGGACTACATCCCCGAGTTTGCTGAGAACCTGCTGGCCTTTGCGGGTGAGCAGGACCGCCGCTACGATGTGATCCACGCGCATTACTGGATGTCTGGCTTAGTGGGCGCACAGCTGAAGGCGGCCTGGGGCGTACCTATGGCGCTGATGTTCCACACGCTGGGCCTGGTGAAAAATCGCATCACCGCCTTGGGCGAACGCGAGAGCGACGCGCGCATTCGCGGCGAGCGCCGGGCGCTGGCGGCCGCCGACCAGGTTGTGGCGGCCACGCCGGCCGAGCAGGCAGAGCTGCAATGGCTGTATGAGGTGCGCAGCGCCCAGATCGGCGTGATCCCTCCGGGTGTGGATTTGCAGCACTTCCAGCCGATGGACAAGGCCGCCGCCCGCCGCCGGTTGAGCGCCGCCCAGGACGAAGCGCTGCTGCTGTTTGTGGGCCGCATCGAGGCGCTCAAAGGCATTGACACCTTGATCCGCGCCGCGCATCTATTGGCTGCCGAAGGTCCGGCGTGCACGTATTTCCGGGTCTGGATCGTGGGCGGGGACGTGGAAGAAGACCTGGAATTGATGGGCAGCGAGATGTCGCGGCTGCGCAGCCTGGCGCGTGAGCTGGGCGTGCAAGACCAGATCGAATTTCTCGGGAGCCGCAGCCAGGAGGACCTACCCAGCTATTACGCTGCGGCGGATGTGGTGGTGATGCCGTCTTACTCCGAGTCGTTTGGCATGGTGGCGCTGGAGGCGATGGCCTGCGGTCGCCCGGTAGTGGCCAGCCGGGTGGGCGGCCTGGCTTACCTGGTGCACGACGGCATCACAGGCTTTCATGTGCGCGAAGGGCACAGCATGGAACTGGCCAGCCGGCTGGCCGAGCTGCTAAACGAACCGCCGCTGCTGGCCCGTCTGGGGCAGGCGGCCCGGCGGGAAGCCGAAGACTACTCGTGGCAGGCGATGGCCCAGCGGATCGAGGAGCTATACCGCCGCATGCGGGCAGAACAGTCTGCTTAGGGTAACAAGACCACCTGATGGGGGTCTTTTGTTTTTTGTGGCTTTTGTTGTGGTGGGCGCGGGGAACTCGAACCCTGGCTGGCAAGCCACCTCTCTGGATGTGACCTAAACAAAGAAGCTCACCTAGCGGCGAGCTTCTTGTTTTGTGGGCGCGGGGGACACGAACCCTGGCTGGCAAGCCACCTCTCGGATGTGACCTAAACAAAGAAGCTCACCTAGCGGCGAGCTTCTTGTTTTTGTGGGCGCGGGGGGACTCGAACCCTCGACCTCACGGATGTGAACCGTGCGCTCTAACCAGCTGAGCTACGCGCCCTTATCTTGCGAGCCGGGATTATAGCACCTGCCTCAAAAGCGGGCAAGGCAAACCGGAATTTACTGGAGGAAGCTCCAGGGGTTGACTTTACCGAAGCTAAAGCTGAGCAATTCGAAATGCAAGTGAGGGCCGGAGGAGTTGCCGGTGCTGCCCAGGGTGCCCACATATTCGCCCTGGCCCACGTTCTGGCCACAGGTCACGGCCACGGAATTCATATGGGCGTAGGCCGACTGCCAGCCAGTGCCGTGGTCGATCACCAGCAGGTTGCCGTAGCCGGTGTTACTCCAACCGGCGTACACCACTACGCCGCCGTCGGTGGCATAGATCGGGTTGCCCTCAGCGCCGGCGATGTCGATGGCCGGGTGCAGGGGTGGGTTGTAGTCGTAGCCGGAGAGCTGGCGCACGGAGGTAGGCCAGACGAAGGAGCCCGTGCCGATCGCGCCGGCGCCGATGGCGCCGCAGGCGCCGGGGCCGTAGTAAGCGGCCACGGCCGGGTTGTCGCGGCTGATGGCTGGCGGGCCCCAGTCACGCAGTTCGCGTGAGCCGTTGGGGATCACCAGCAGAGCTCCATCGGCCAGGCCGGGGTTATTGGGGTCGGTCTCGTAGGGGTCCAGGCGGTTGCCCGGCCAGTCCAGCACGTCCTCTACACTGGGGTCGGTGCTGTAACTGTACTGGTCAATGATCGACTCGATGTTTTCCCCAGTACGGTAGACGTGCAGCACGCCATCTACAGGGGGGATGCGCAGTTCCTGCCCAATTTCCACAAAGTTGGGGTTGTCTTGCAGCACGCTGAAGTTGAACCACAGAATGCTCTCGGCTTTTACGCCAAAGCGCTCCGCAATAGCGAAGAGTGAGTCGCCCTGCGCCACGGTATACGTTTGAATATCGATACGCGCCCGGCTGGGGATGATCGTGTCTGGCTGGGTTCGGCGGTGGATGCCCAGGTTGAAGGGGGAACTGGCCCCGCCGAGCGAGGGCATCAGTGCGCTGGCTTCGCCGCCGGTGACGGCCTCAATTTGTGCGTCAGCCATCGCCTGCGCCGTGGCGCGCAGCTCTTCCTGTCGCAGTTGCTGCATGCCTGATGTGAAGTTGCGCATCAACCCCACGATCACCAGGGCGAAGACCAGCAAGACGGCAATGCCGCCATAGCGCGCCCATGTCAGGGGAATGCGGTTCCCGGTCAGCCGGGCCAGCAGGGCGTCAATTCGGCTGGCGGGAGTCTGTGAGGAACTGTCTTGCTCGGATTGGGGAGTGGGCTGGTTTGTTTCCGTCATGCGAATACCGCGGGCGAGTGTATCACTTGGCTTTGCGCAGCGTCAATATAGGCAGATTAAGGCTCGGAAAGTTCTTCTTCCAGCAAAGCCATGGCTTCTCCTGGAGTGAGTTCCTGCTTGAGCAAACCCACAGTGGCCTGGCTCAGGGCGCTCCCCAAGGAGTCTGTCGCCCTCAGCTGCGGCAGGGCCACGGCGTTGTGCACGATCTGGCTGGCCAGCACCTGGCGTGCGTCGGGCGACCAGGCGGCCAGCGAGCTTTGCCGCGGCGGCAGCAGGCCTGCGGCGGCCGTCCATTGGGCCATGAACTCCGGCTGAGTGAGGAAGTCGATCAGCTTGGTGGCCGGGTCCAAATGGTCGGTCTGCGCGGTGGAGATAGCCCAGACCCAGCCGCGCAGGACAGCAAAGTCACGGCCGTCTGCTGTGGGCAAGGGAGTGGCGTGGATGTCCACATTGCGGCTGTCAAAGGCCAAGCTGCTCCAAGTCGCCAACGCCGGGACGCGGCCTTCATTAAATGCGCCCCAGCTCTGTTCGGAAGTCTCGTATTGCGTCAGCCAGAAGGGAAACAAGCCGCGTTCACTACCGTTGGCTAGGAAGTCCACCATGCTGAGCAGGTCTTCTGAGCGGATCTCTTGGCTGTCGGTTGGATCGACACCGGGTAGTGAAAGGATTTGATGCCAGGCAAAATTGGCCCGCGGGTCAGCCGCTGAGAAGCCCAGTGCGTATTGGCCGCCCAGCAGGTCATCCCAAGTCTTGGGGATCTGCTCAATGGCCGCCGGGCGATAGACCATGATTAGGGCGTCTGCTGCAAAGGGCAGGGCATAGGTTTGCCCATCCACTTTGCCCATCTGGGCGGCAAAAGGATACCAGTCCTCCGTATCCAGGCTGCCTGTCAGCGACATCAGAGGCAGCAAGGCTTGGTTGGACACCGCTTCGCCCAGCTGGTTGTGTGGCAGCAATACTACGTCGGGTTGGGCCAGCGGCGCGGCGGCCTTGGCGGCCAGCAGCGCATCCAGCAGGCGGCCCTGGCCCTCCTGGGCTTTAACGCGCACTTCCAGCCGAATCTGCTGGTTCTGGCTGCTGAACTCGTCCAGCCGGTCTTGCAGCATGTTGGCGGCCAGAGTGCCGGCGTTGGGGTCAAAGCGCGGTGGCAGCCACACGGTCAGCACTGTGGCGCCGGAAGAGTTGGTGGAGGTGCCCTGCGGTGTGGCCTGCTCCGCCGCCTGTATGGTTGAGACGGGCTCAGTGCCGGAGGTCGGCCGGGCAGCTAACGGGGCGCAGGCGGCCAGCAACACGCACAAGGCCAACAGGCCGCCGAATGGCTTCTTGAACATCATTTTGATTGTATCGCGTTGGGTCAGCAGCCACTAGCCGCCGTCTGGCGTCTGTGTGGGCATGGGTGTATCGCTGGGCAGGCTGGTGGCCGTGGGCTCCAGGGTAGGTGTGGGAGTGTGCGTGGAGGTCGGCGTGGAACTGTGCGTGGCCGTGACCGTGCTGGAGGCCGTGATCGTGTGCGTGGCGGTCGGAGTGTGCGTCTCCGTCAAGGTGTGGGTGGGCGTGCTGGTGGCTGTGGTAGTCTCCGTGGCTGTGGCGGTTACCGTGGGCGTGGGGGCTTGACCCAGACGCCACTGGGCGGCCACATAGCCGGTCAGGTAGCAGGGCAGCGTAGCCAAAGCGATTATGGCCAGAACAAAACGCAGGCGTTGTCGTTTTTGAGGGTCAGACTGCGAAAACAATTCCACCTGGCGAGTGTAACATCCACACCAGCCAGGAGCAAGCCGGCCTGCGTTCGCCCCTCAAGGGTAGAACAATCGTTCTTGATTTTGGCTTGCAGATATGCTATAGTAGTCGGGCTGTTTGCGAGGTGATAGAGGGTTGCCCGCTTACAGCAAATTTTTTTATGGAGCGCCCTCTACATAATAAGGGTCTATGTCAACAGAGTATCTAACCAAAGACGGCTTTAAGAAGCTGCAAGATGAGCTCGATCACCTGCGGGATGTACGTCGTAAGGAGATCGCCGAGCGTTTGCGTGAGGCCGCCGAAAACAGCCTGGGCGAGTTTGTGGAGGACCCCGAGTTCGAGGCCGCCAAGAATGAGCAATCCTTTGTCGAAGGACGCATTAAGGAGCTGGAGATCATTCTGGCCAATGCGACCTTGATCGAAGAGCGCAAGGGCAAAGCCAAAAGCGAACTGGTGGAGATCGGCTCACGCGTGACTGTGCAGCAAGGTCGCCACAAACCCGAAGAGTACCTGATCGTCGGCGCGGCGGAAGCCAACCCGCGCGAAGGCAAGATTTCCCACGAATCCCCGCTGGGCCGTGCCCTGCTGGGCAAAAAAGTGGGCGACAAAGCCGATATCCAAGCCCCCTCAGGTGAGTTTTCTGTCAAGATCGTGAACCTCGAGTAACTTTTCCGCTTCTCACGATAAAAGACCCGCACCTGAACCAGTGTGCGGGTCTTTTTTCTTTATAATGCTTCACGAAGGACAACCAATGACTGACCAACAGTATTCTGAAATTGAACGTACCCGCCTGAACAAGCTGGCGGCATTGCAGCAGCAAGGCCTGGACCCCTTCCCGGCGCGTGTGCAGCGCAGCCACACCACGCAGCAAGCTCTGGCGGTCTTTGAAGCCAGTGAAAGCCAGGCTGATGCCGCGCCGGTTCAGGCCGCGCTGGTGGGCCGCATCCGTTCCATCCGCCAGATGGGCAAGCTGATCTTCGCCCATATCGAGGATGGCTACGGCCGCCTGCAGCTCTTCCTGCGTGCCGACACGCTCGGCGCGGAGCAAATGGACGCCTTTCGGGAATACTATGACCTGGGCGACTACGTGCAAGCCAGTGGAGAGCTGTTCCGCACTCGGGCAGGTGAAGTCAGTCTGAATGTGGTTGCCTTCCACATGATCGCCAAGGCGATCACCCCGCTGCCGGCCGCCAAGGACGAAGTCGTAGACGGCGAAGTCGTGCGGCATGCCACGCTCTCCGACCCGGAGACGCGCTTCCGCCAGCGCTACGCCGACCTGGCGGTCAACCCGCAGGTACGCGAGGTCTTTCGCCTGCGCGCCGCCATCACTCGGGCGCTGCGCGAGTTCCTGGACAGCCATGACTTTTTGGAAGTCGAGACCCCGGTGCTGCAGCCGGTATATGGCGGCGCGGCTGCCCGGCCGTTTGTCACTGAGCACAACCAGCTCAAGCAGGATCTCTACCTGCGGATTTCATTTGAGCTTTACCTCAAGCGCCTGCTGGTTGGTGGCTTTGAGCGCGTCTACGAGATCGGCCGCGACTTCCGCAACGAAGGCGTAAGCCGCAAGCACAACCCTGAATTCACGATGCTGGAGTTTTATATGGCTTACGCCGACTACCAGCGCGTGATGGAGTTCACAGAGGAGATGCTGCGCTTCACGGCCCAGCAGGTTCTGGGCGGCACCAAGCTGAGCTATCAGGGTCACGAGATCGACCTGGGCCGGGAGTGGCCGCGCATCACGATTGCCGATGCCGTGCGTCAATACGCCGGCATTGACCTGGACCAGCACCCGGACGCGGCCAGCCTGGCGCAGGCCATGCTGGCCAAGCAATACTACGTCTCGCCCAACGCCAACCGCGGCAAGCTGATCGAGAGCCTGGTGGGCGACCATGTGGAGCCCCACCTGATCCAGCCCAGCTTTTTGTACGATTACCCGCGCGAGATCTCACCGCTGGCCAAGAGCAGCCCGGGTGACCCGCAAACCGTGGAGCGCTTTGAGGGCTATGTAGCTGGTTTTGAGTTGTGCAATGCCTTTAGCGAACTCAATGACCCGCTGGATCAGCTGGCCCGCTTTGAGGAGATGGGCCGTACCATGGGCGATGAAGATGAAGACCGCCACCCGCTGGACGAAGATTACCTGCGCGCCATGCGCTACGGCATGCCGCCCAACGGCGGTTTCGGCATGGGCATCGACCGGCTCACCATGCTGTTCACCGACCAGCCCAACATTCGCGAAGTAATCTTGTTCCCGCATCTAAGGAAGCGGGAAGAATAAAGAGCGTGTCATTACTTCGTTCGCTGCCCAGCCTGCGGCTGGGTGTGCTCCTCGCAATGACACGGTGTTGTATAATCACAACAGCCCCGCGCGAAGCTTTCCACTTCGCCGCCGCAAGGCAGGGCGCTCCCGCAGAGTTTCCGACTTCTTCGGCAACATAAGGGAGCCGGGTTCGCCCGATAGCGCGAGAAGAGGTATACAACCAGGCGTTTCTAGAGCCTGCGGCTCCAGATCCTGGGTTGTTATACGAATGCAGGTGGCACCACGAGCGCCCCTCGTCCTGCAAGACGAGGGGCGTTTTGTATTTTCGGAGGAGACATGCTGGATATTGAACTGATCCGTAAGCAGCCGGATTGGCTGCGTGAGGGCTTGCGCAAGCGCGAAATGGACACCGCCGTGGTGGACCGCGTGCTGGCATTGGATGAGCGCCGCCGCGCCCTGTTGGTGGAGGTGGAGACGCTCAAAGCGCAGCGCAACGCCGCCTCTAAAGAGATCGGCACCATGAAGGATGCTGCGGCGCGCGAGGAAAGGATTGCCGCTACCCGCGGCCTGGGCGACCAGATCGCCGCATTGGATGGCGAGCTGGCGGCGGTGGACGCTGAGTACAGCGACCTGATGGCGCGCCTGCCCAATGTGCCCTTCGACAACGTGCCTGCCGGTGGCGAAGCGAACAATCAGGTAATCAAGGAGTGGGGGGATAAACCCGACTTTAACTTTGAACCCCAGCCGCACTGGGACCTGGGGCCGCAGCTGGGCCTGATCAACTTCGAGCAGGGCGCCAACCTGACTGGCTCGCGTTTTTACGTGCTCAGCGGCGCCGGCGCCCGGCTGCAGCGCGCCCTCATCGCCTGGATGCTGGACCTGCACATTCGCCAGGGCTACACCGAAAAATACACGCCGTTCCTGGTGCGCCCAGAGACTGTCTTTGGCGCTGGACAGCTGCCGAAGTTCAAAGACAACCTATACAAAGACTACGAGGAAGAACTGTATTTGCTGCCCACCGCCGAAGTTTCGCTGACCGGTTTGCATATGGGCGAGATCTTGGACGAAGCCCGTCTGCCCCTGCGTTACACAGCTTACTCGCCGTGCTTCCGCCGCGAGAAGATGAGCGCCGGCCGCGATGTGCGCGGCATCAAACGCGGCCACCAGTTCGACAAAGTCGAGATGTACAAATTCACCCGGCCTGAGGAATCGCAGGCCGAGTTCGAGGCCATGATTGCCGATGCTGAGGCCACTTGCCAGGAGCTGGGCCTGCCGTACCGCCTGCTGTTCAAGGCCGCCGGCGACATTAGTGAAGGCGCCCACATCAGCTACGACATCGAAGTCTGGGCTGCGGGCTGCCAGGAATGGCTGGAAGTTTCGTCCATTTCTCTGGTCGGTGACTTCCAGGGCCGTCGGGCAGGCATTCGCTATCGCCCACAGGGCGAAAAAGGCACGCGCTTTGTGCACACCATCAACGGTTCCGGTTTGGGCCTGCCGCGCACCTTGATCGCCGTGATGGAGAACAACCAGCAGGCGGACGGCACCATTCGCGTGCCGGAGGTGCTGCGGCCCTGGATGGGCGGCGTGGATGTGATCCGCCCGGAGGCTTAGGTGATAGGCGACCTTTTCGCCGAAGTGGCGCGCCTGCTGGTGTTTGGCGCCATGCTGGTGGGCTTGTTCGGCATGGTCATCCCCATCTTCCCCGGCGGTTTCGTGATTTGGTTGGCGGCGCTCGTCTACGCCCTGATCGAAGGCATTTACGGCCTGGGTTGGGGCTTCTTTTTGTTGATCAGCCTGCTGACCCTAGTGGGCTTTCTGGTCGACGACCTGCTGATGGCCAGCACTGCTCGTAAGGAAGGCGCCTCCTGGTGGGGACTGGCTTTTGCCTTCATCGGCGGCATTGTCGGCACGGTGCTGCTGCCGCCCTTTGGCGGCCTGATTGGCTCGCCGCTGGCTCTGTTCGTTGTGGAGCGCCTGCGTTGGAAGGACACCAGGCATGCCTTGCAGATCACGCGCAGCCTGTTGGTTGGCTGGGGCTGGTCCTTTGTGGCCCGCTTCCTTTTGGGTCTGCTGGTGATTGCCTTGTGGCTGGGTTGGGTGCTATGGGCAGACGGCGTCTTTTCCTAATTCTGCTTGCCTGGCTGCTGGCAGCCTGCACGCCGGCAGCCGATAGCGGCAACCCGGTGCAGACCGCCATGTCAGCCACGCTGACCGCGCGCCCGCTGGTCAGCCCTACCGCGCCACCCAGCCCTCAGCCAGGGGCCGAGACCGGCCCGTCTGGGAAGATCGTCTATGTTTGCCAGTACAGCCGGCGCAGCGAGCGCAACCAGATCTGCCTGGCGCAGGCTGACGGCAGCGGCCAGCGCGTGCTGACCCCGGGCGGCGAGTATGACGACTTCTTTCCTTCGATCACCCCGGATGGGCAGGCCGTGCTGTTTGTCTCAAGCCGCAATGGTCCATACCAAGTCTACGAGTACGACCTCAACACCGATCAGGTGCGCCAACTGACCCAGGTGGCCAACCACCGGCTGTATGCGCCGGAAGCCTCGCCGGATAATGCTTATATAGTCTTCTATGGCGAGCGCATTGGGCAGAGCTATCCGCAGAGCCACAATCTGTGGATTGCGGCCCGCGACGGCAGCAACCCCACGCAGATCACGCAGCGCTCCGGCGGCGCCTGGGACCCGGTTTGGTCGCCGGACGGCACCCAGATCTTGTTCGCTTCACAGGTGGATGGGCTGCCGCAGTTGGTGGTGGTCAATGCGGATGGCAGTGCGCCGCGCCAGGTCACCAGCCTTAGCGGCATCCGCGGGCGCAATGACTGGTCGCCGCAGGGCTTGCTCTCAACCTACATTGGCACCCCCTGGGACCGTGATATCTATACTTTTGACTTGAATGGCGAAAATGTGCGCCAGCTGACGGATGGCTTTAACAACCTGGCGCCCAGCTTTTCACCGGACGGGCAGTGGATCACCTTCATGTCCTATCGTGATCATCCCAACCAGAATCTGGGCTGTGAAATTTACATCATGCGCGTGGATGGCACTGACCTGCGCCGGCTGACCGATAACGACATCTGTGATTGGCAGCCGCGCTGGGGACCCTAAAACTTACAATACCGACAACATCCACAACACCGGCAATCGCTTGTCGGCCGGCAGTTAACCCAAATAATCGGCAGCTAGTCGGGTTTCCACCACCTGGCCGTCTTGCATCTCCACCTGATAGGCTGCCGCCCCCGGCCGCGCGCCCACCAGCCGGTACAGTTTGCCATCCACATAGTGCGCTGCGGTGGCATCATCCAGAGCGATGCCCGCCGGCATGCCCTCTTTCTTGATCAGTCGTTGATAGGCCGCTCGCCGGGCGCGCTCGCCATCGTAGTGTGGGCAGCAGGACCCGGGCAGTATCCCCAGGCAATCCAGCGCGGTCAGTTTGCCGGGGATCGAGTCGGTCACGCCTTGTTCAAACCAGCAGATCGCTCCAGCGCTCCAACCCGCCAGGAGTGTGCCGCGCTGGTAGGCATCCCAGATCAGCGCATCCAATCCCCAGCCGCGCCATAAGGCCAGCATGTTCTTGGTGTTGCCGCCGCCGATCAGCAGGATGTCGTGCTTGGCGATTTCGGCTTCCAAGTTCGCCACAGTGGGCTGGATCAGAGGCAGGTGGCTGGGGCGGCAGTTGTGCTGGCTGAAGGCGGAATAGAAACTGACGATATAGTCTGGCGCATCGCCGCTGGCGGTGGGCAGGAAGCAGATCGAGGGGTTGTTGACGCCGCTGGCGGCCAGCACGTAGTCTTCCAGCAGGGCGTTGTGCTCACCATTGGAAAAACGGCCGCCGCCCATGGCGATGATCTGCTTCATGCTCAGAGGATGGATTTTTGCAGTTGGTAGGCGCCCTGCAGGAAGTCTTGGATGCGCTTGGCAGTATCGGCTTTGTCTGCCACTTCAGCATAAGGCAGCAGAGCGCCTTGCCAGCCGCTGGTGTGCCAGCGGGCGCCGGTTGGGAGGGTTTGTTGCAGCAGATCTTGCTGGAAGGGCGCCGGGCTGACGAAGAAATAAGCGCCGTCTATCCCTGCGCCGGCCGGACTGAAGCCGAAGAGAATTTGGCTGTCCGGGCTGGTTCCCAACAAGGCGAACGACAGGTCGAAAAGCTTGGGCCACACCAGCACGGGGGACTTCTCTCCGGGCAGCGCTTCACTTAGATTTTCAAACAAACGGCCCACCTGGCTGAGGATGCCGAAATAGCGTTCGGCCTCATCAAAAGCGTAGTTGTTGGGCCGGTCGCTGGCGAATTTGCGCTGGTTGATCTTGCCGTGCACGTCCATCTCGGCCAATTTGGCAATGATCTGCTCGCCCAGTTTTGTGGCGCTCAACCCTTCGCTGATGCGCCATTGGTGCACATCGCCTTCACTGGTGCTGAACAAGACATAGTGGTTGCGCAGGTCCAGGCTCAGCGAGAAATTGCGGCTGGTGTTGAGCGGGTGGGGGATCGGCGTGGTGGTTAGCCCTGAGGTATACAGCCGCAGGCTGCCGTGCTCATCGCGTGGCAGCTCTGGCGTAAAAGCGGCCCGAATGGCCCCCAAGACACGCGCATAGGCGTGCAAAGTTTCACGCGTTTCGTCCCAGGGAGTCAGTTTCGGAAAGGTACTTTTGCTGGCCACGGCCCTAGTATACAGGCAAAAATTGGGGTCGAGCCCCTACGGTACAATACCGCCATCACCTGTAGTTTGCTAGGAGTACAAGCACATGCGCCCCAACGCGGAGCTCGAACAAAAAGCCATCAACACCCTGCGGTTCCTGTCTGCCGACGCCATTCAAACCGCCAATTCCGGCCACCCTGGCTTGCCCATGGGCAACGCGGCGGTGGCCTATACCCTGTGGACCCAGCACCTGCGCCACAACCCCAAGAATCCGGCTTGGGCGGGCCGGGATCGCTTTGTGCTCTCGGGCGGGCATGGCTCCATGCTGCTGTACTCCCTACTGCATCTGACCGGCTATGACCTTTCGCTGGAGGACATCAAACAGTTCCGCCAGTGGGAGAGCAAGACGCCCGGCCATCCGGAATATTGGCTGACCCCCGGCGTGGAAACCAGCACCGGCCCGCTGGGCCAGGGCTTCGTCAACGCGGTCGGCATGGCCATGGGTGGCGCGCACCTGGCGGCACGCTTCAACCGGCCGGGGCATACCCTGTTCGATTACTACGTTTACGCCATCGTCACCGACGGCGATCTGATGGAAGGCATCACTGCCGAGGCGGCTTCGCTGGCCGGGCATCTTAAGCTGGGCAAGCTGGTCTTCCTCTACGATGACAACAGCATCTCGATCGATGGCAGCACCAGCCTGGCCTTCAGCGAAGATGTCGGCAAACGTTTCGAGGCCTATGGTTGGCATGTGTCGCAAGTGGCGGACGGTAACGATGTCGCCGCGCTGGACGCGGCCATCCAGGCTGCCCAAGCCGACCCGCGCCCTTCGCTGATCAAAGTGCGCACGATCATCGGCTACGGCCTGCCCAAGCGCGCCGGCACTGAAAAGGCGCATGGCGAGCCACCCGGCTTGGAAGAGTTGAATGGCGCCAAGGCCGCCCTGGGTTGGCCGCAGGAACCCTGGTTCCTGGTTCCCGGTGAAGTGCTGGAGCTGTACCGCGACGCGCTGGAGCAAGGCGCCGAGCGACAAGCTGCCTGGGAGGCGGATCTGGCCGCTTATCGGGGGGCGCACCCGCAGTTGGCCGCCGAACTGGAACGCATCATCAAGGGCGATCTGCCGGCGGGCTGGGACAAGGACCTGCCGGTCTTCCCGGCTGACGCCAAAGGCATGGCCACCCGCGTCTCCTCCGGCAAGGTGCTGAATGCGATTGCCGAGAAGCTGCCCGATCTGTTGGGTGGCTCTGCAGACCTGCATCCCTCCACCAAAACCTTCATCGACTCCGCCCAGGCCTTTTCAGCGGAGACGCCGCAGGGTCGCAGCGTGCACTACGGCGTACGTGAGCATGCTATGGGCGCCGTCGTCAACGGGCTCAACACCACGCCGGGCATCATCGCCTTCGGGGCCACCTTCCTGGTCTTTTCCGACTACATGCGCCCGGCGTTGCGCCTCTCGGCGCTCTCACCGCACCACAGCATTTGGGTCTTCACCCATGACAGCGTCGGCCTGGGCGAAGACGGCCCGACTCACCAGCCGGTGGAGCACCTGGCCGCTTTACGCGCCATCCCCAACATGACCGTCATCCGTCCGGCGGACGCCAACGAGACGCGTGAAGCCTGGTTGGCGGCCATCCGCCGCCGCAACGCCCCCACCTGTCTGATCTTCACCCGGCAGGATCTGCCCACCCTGGACCGCAAAACTTATGCCTCAGCGGCCGGACTGCACAAAGGCGCCTATGTACTGGCCGACCTGGGCCAGGGCGTGCCGGAGATGATCTTGATGGCTACCGGTTCTGAGGTTTCGCTGATCGTTGAGGCTGGAGCCAAACTGACCGCCGAAGGCCACCGCGTGCGCCTGGTCTCCTTCCCCAGCTGGGAGCTGTTTGCTGCCCAGCCCAAGAGCTACCGCGAGCGCGTGCTGCCGCCCAGCGTCACCAGGCGCCTGGCGGTGGAAGCGGGCGTGGCCCAGGGATGGGAGCGCTGGGTCGGCGCGCAGGGCGAGATCATCTCGCTGGAGCGTTTCGGCGCCTCGGCCCCGGGCGACGAAGCTTTGAAGAAGTTGGGCTTTAGCACTGCTAATGTATTGAAGCAGGCGCGCAAACTACTGGCTGGTCAGGGCTAAGCATGCCGGATTTGGCGATGGATTTCCACGCCAGGGTAGTACACGGCGATAACTTGTCCGTGCTCAAGGCGTTGCCCGACGGCTGCGTCAATCTGATCTACATTGACCCACCGTTTAACACCGGCAAGCGCCAGGCACGCAGCCAACTGCGCACAGAGCGGGATGCCAATGGCGATCGCAGCGGTTTCCAAGGTCAACGCTACAGTACGACAGTGTTGGGCAGCCGCTCCTTTGAAGACCAGTTTGAAGATTATCTGCAGTTCTTGGAGCCGCGGCTGCGCCAAGCGCAGCGTGTGCTGGCGGCCAATGGCAGCCTGTACTTCCATGTCGACTATCGCGAAGTGCACTACTGCAAGGTCTTGTTGGATCAGATCTTTGGCCGCCAGAACTTTTTGAACGAGATCATTTGGGCCTATGATTACGGCGCGCGGCCCAAGGACCGCTGGCCGCCGAAGCACGACAATATTTTGCTGTATGTGCGTGACAAACAGCACTACACTTTCAATTTGGACGATATCGACCGCATCCCCTATATGGCCCCGGGCCTGGTGGGGGCGGAGAAGGCTGCCAAGGGCAAGCTGCCCACCGACACTTGGTGGCACACCATCGTCAGTCCCACCGGGAAAGAGAAGACCGGCTATCCTACGCAGAAGCCACTGGGCATCCTGCGCCGCATTCTGTCCGCCTCGTCCAACCCCGGTGAACTGGTGCTGGACTTTTTTGCCGGCAGCGGCACCACCGGGGCAGCAGCCTTGGAATTGGGCCGCCGCATGCTGCTGGTGGACGCTAATCCGGAAGCGATTGATGTAATGAAAGCGCGTTTTGACGGCCAGCCGGTGGATTTTTTTACCGAGGCCGAATTTCTGAAAGGTTAAGTAATGACCACTGTTCCGCAAAAACTGTATGCCCTGGGCCAATCCCTGTGGTACGACAATATCGAGCGCCGTTTATTGGAGAATGGCGAATTGGAGGCCATGATCCAGCGCGGCGATATCTACGGCGTGACCTCCAACCCCAGTATCTTCAACAACGCCATTGTTAACTCCAGCGATTACGATGCCCAACTGGCTGAACTGGCCAAGCTGGGCGCCGGCACCGCGGAGATCTTTGATGCGCTCAGCATTCAAGACATTCAGGCAGCCTGCGACCTGTTTTTACCGCTGTACCAGAGCAGCCGGGGCGGCGACGGTTACGTCAGCATTGAGGTTCATCCAGACCTGGCCCACGACACAGCCGCCACCCAGGCCGAGGTCACCCGCCTGTGGGGCTTGGTGGACCGGCCCAACCTGATGGTCAAGATCCCGGCCACGCCGGAAGGCGTGCCGGCCATCCGGCATGCGATTGCCGCCGGAGCCAACATCAACATCACGCTGATCTTTTCGCAGCAACGCTACGCGGAGGTGATCGAAGCCTACCTGGCCGGTCTCGAGGAACGCGTCGAGAACAATCTGCCCATCGGCCACCAGGCTTCAGTGGCTTCTTTCTTTATCTCGCGCATTGACAGCAAGATCGACGGCTGGCTGGATGCGATTGTTGCCGAGGGTGGCCCGCGCGCCGCCCAGGCCGCCGCCCTGAAGGGCAAGATCGCGGTGGCCAACGCCCGGCTGGCCTACCAGTTGTTCAAGCAGCAGTTCAGCTCAGAACGGTTTGCTGTGCTGCAGAAGAAAGGTGCCCGCGCCCAGCGGCCGCTGTGGGCCTCCACCAGCACCAAAAATCCGGAGTATCCCGACCTGCTCTACGTGGATACCTTAATTGGCGAGCAGACCGTCAACACGCTGCCGCCGCAAACCTTGGAAGCGGTGAAGCACCATGGCAAGGCTGAGTTGAGCATTGAGGCCGATCTGGACGCGGCGCGCGCTCACCTGCAAGAGCTGACGGAGCTGGGCCTCTCCCTCGACCAGGCCACCACTGAGCTGGAAGCCGAGGGCGTGGCCGCCTTCTCCAAGGCGATACAAACCTTGTTTGAGGCGATTGAGCAGCGCGCCAAGGCGATCGGCTAGCTTTTCCGTAAGGCGTGTGTGGCATTTTCTGCCCGGTTTACGTTGTGTCTTGATACGTAGATTGCACGGATCTGTGAGGAGAGTCTGATGCTAAAGCATTCACGATTTGCTTTAGGGTGGAGCTTATTGCTGCTTATGGCCGTCTTGCTGGCTGCCTGTGCCGCACCGGCTGTGACCGAGGCGGACACACCGGATGGCAGTGAGGAGCCTTCCCAGCTGGAGCAGCTGCCTGTTCCCATCGAGGAATTGTTGGTATATGTACCGGCGGGGCGCTTTGTGATGGGCAGTGACCCGGAATTTGACACCCTGGCCGAAGACGACGAATTTCCGCAGCATTCCGTGCTTCTGGATGGTTTTTTCATCTATCGTAATGAGGTCACCAACGGACTGTACAAACAGTGTGTGGCCGCTGGCGATTGTACAGAACCCACGATCTTCGAAGAAGGTCCTTCCACTTACTACAACGATCCTGAATATCTCAATCACCCCATCGTGGGTGTCACCTGGGTCCAGGCCGACGCTTTCTGTACCTGGGCCGACAGCCGCCTGCCTACTGAGGCCGAATGGGAAAAGACCGCCCGCGGTGAATTTGGCAACATCTATCCCTGGGGCAACAATGAGCCGGAGTGCTCGCTGGCCAATCTGGACGGCTGCTTTGTCGACCCGGAGTTTACCGACAAGATCGGCCAGCGGCCTGATGGCGAGAGCTTGTATGAAGCCGATGATATGGCCGGCAATGTATGGGAGTGGACCCAGGATTGGTATGACGAGGACTATTATCATACGGCTCCCGGCATGAATCCGGGTGGACCGGAAAATGGCGAGCTGCGCGTGGTGCGCGGCGGCAGCTATGAAGATAGCTTGGAAGCTTTGCGCTCTGCGGAGCGTATGGCGCTGGATCCCGAAGAAGCCTATAACAATGTGGGCTTCCGCTGTGTCCCGGTTGGCTTACCCTCAGCGGCCAAGGCTCCCTTCTGCCAGACCACTTATACGCCGTTCTGCTTCGGTGACGAACCGGACTGCGGCCCGCTAGCCCAGGCCACTCCCCAAAGCGATGAGTATGAGTTCGTAAGTTTTGGCTGCCCTCAGAATGGATTGGTCAATATCCGCATTCAAGCCAACAAGCCCGCCGGCGGTGGTGAGACCGTCACCGTGGGCGGAGTGGTCTACACCTGTATCGACTCGACCGTCAATCCAGGGCAATGGATCTGTAGCGGCAGCCCGCCAACCGCAGGAACACTGACAACCGTCCAGGTATGCCCAGGGCCTGCGGCAGCAGGCGGCGCGGCGCTGGTCGCTTTTGGCGGCCAACCAGTTCCGCCTTCTGGCGATCAGCTGGTCGTCTACCAACCCGCGCCGGCCGCCCAACCGGCTGGTCTGCATGCCTTTGAGCCGCCGCATCGTTCGCAAGGGCTGGCCGCTTTCCAGACCGCAGCCGGGCCTGATTACTGTGCCGACGGATACCTCTACAACCCGACTACCGGCCAGTGTGAGCAGACGCCGGATGGCGTAGGTTGCCCCGAGGGTTGGAGCTACAGTGCCGCCGCTTATGCCTGTGTGCCAAGTGACGGCGCCTGCCCTGCGGGAACGATCTACAATTCCGATTCACAGGTTTGTGAGCCTGAAACTGGGCAGGACTGCCCGTTGGGCTTTGAGTACGACGAGGCCAGCAACTCCTGCCAGCCTGGTAGCGGTGATGCGGGTGGCTGCCCGGCAGGGTATTACTTTGATACGCAGATCAACTGCTGTGCTCCGCTGACTGGTGACAATTTGGGGTGTGAACCTGGCTTCTACCGCTCCGTGGCGACCAATGAATGCCTGCCGCTGGACCAGAATGGCTGCCAGCAGGGCTACATTTACAATCGCTATGAAGGCGGCTGCGTGCCGGATTATGGCAATACCCAGTTCGTCAACAATAACTGCCGCCTGCCTGGTTATGTAATGAATGAGGCTGGGCAATGCGAACCTGCGGGCACAGTCCCCACTGCAGACTGTGGTCAGGGGGCGTACTACAACCCCTACAGCCAGCAGTGTGAGCCTCTTGGCGAGAATGGTTGCCAACCGGGTTACCGCTACGACCCGCTTACCGAAGCCTGCCTGCCTGGGGATGGCCCTGGCAGCGGCTGCCCGGCTGGCTACGTGTTCAGCGAACGACTTAATTGCTGCGCTGCTGGGCCGGGGACGGATGGCAGCGCGTGTTTAGGCGACGAACAGCCGGTGGGTCGCTTGATCAGCTATGTGGCCGCACCTTCATTGACCGGCTTTGACTACGGGCTGGGCTACTGTGATCCGCGGGGCAGCCGCATCACGGGCCAGACCGAATGCCCGGCTGGCACCGCCTATGATGAAGAGCTGGGCTACTGTCTGCAGACCCAATGTGGCTGCGCTCTGGGTACCTATTATGATGCTCGCAGCCAGACCTGCCTGCCTTATGGTGAAACCCAGTCCGGTTGCTGGACTTACACGGTCTCCGTACCGGTGTGCCCATACCTGACGCCGACACCTTCGGTCACGCAAACTTGCGACCGCGGCGAGACCTTTAATCCCCAAACACAGCGCTGTGAAGACGATTCAGGAACTTCACCTACTGTCGATCCGCGGATTGCCTATTGTGCTGCGCAGACGGGAACCAATTGTGCATTTGTGGGGTGTACATGGACTGGCAATGCCTGTGTGCCTTAGCGACTAAAGATTGAGAGAATGCAACGAGGCGCAACTGCTTGCGCCTCGTTGTGTTTAAGCCCCTAGCAGGTAGTGGAAGGAACAAGAAGATGTCAGGTGTTGAATTTTCAGTCGATGCTCAGGGGATTGGCACATTAACCATTGACCGCCCAGCGGTGCGCAATGCCCTGGACTGGGAAGCGATGGGCTTATTTTCTGATCTTATTGACCGGGCCGCCAGGGCGATCGACCTGCGCGCCCTGATCGTTACAGGCGGCGGCGAAACCTTCGTCTCAGGGGGCGACTTACGTGTTTTGGAAAAATACACCAGGCGACGGGATGGCCTGCGTTTGGCCGTGATTATGGGCAATGCCCTGCAGCGCTTGCGAGCCTTGCCTTGTCCGACAATCGCGGCTATCAATGGCCCTGCACGCGGGGGCGGCGCGGAGATTGCCGCGGCCTGTGACCAGCGCGTGATGGCCAGCGGAGCGGATATTGGTTTTGTGCATGCCAGTTTGGGTATTACCACTGCCTGGGGTGGGGCGCGCTTTTTACTGCAGTTGGTGGGCTACCCTATGGCGCTGGAGCTGATGGCCACCGGACGTGTGCTGAATGCCCAAGAGGCCAAGGAGATCGGCCTGGTGCAGCATGTGGTGGCGGCCGGCGAAGCTTTGCACGCCGCACGTGAGTTGGCAGGCCAAATGGCACGGCATCCCCAACAGGCCGTGGAAGCCGCCAAGCGCCTATTGCGCTCAGCCATGATCAGTCCGTTGGCGGCCAAGCATGCTGAACGCCGTTTGTTTGCTCAGTTGTGGGACAGCGAATTCCGGCGTGAAGCCGTGCGCCGCTTCTTGCACCGCAAGCCCTAGAGCGCGTAGTAAGATAGCCCGCTGAGGTTACGCAGAATGCCGGATTGGACCAATCTGTTTCGTTGGCTGCATATTTTGGGTGGGGCCGCTTGGTTGGGGGAGGTGGCTACGGTCGTATTCATCCTGATGCCTTATGTACGTCAGTTGCAGGGTGACCAACGCAGTGCCTTTGTCTCGAAAGTGTTCCCCAGGGTTTTTCGTTGGGCTTCTGTATCTGCATCCACAACCTTATTGGCCGGTGTGGCCCTGAATTATTCTTTGACTGGATGGCAGAATCTGTCTGCGTACTTTTCTTCTGCCAGAGGATTGCCGATCCTGGTTGGCGGGGCCTTGGGTCTCTTGTTGGCGACTTTTCATTTCGTAGTCGAGGGCCGTATTGAACCAAGAGTATCCCTCTTGCTGGACACCAAGGACGCAGCCCAGGAACAGAGATTGGTCACTTTTCTGACGATTGTGCCGCGCGTCGGTTTGGCCATCCTGGTTGTGGTGTTTTTGCTGATGATGATCGGCGCCCGAGGTTACTAAATCCTAAGAATATGGCAGGTCGAGGCAGACGCTGGTTATAATCAGGCGTTTGCTATGCGTAACTTCCTATTTCGTCTGCTGATAAGCTTGATGCTTTTGGTGCTGGGCCTGGTGTGGCTCCCATGGCCTGCTGCCAGCCCCGTGTATGCCCAACAGCCCACGGTTTCGGTGCCAACGGTAACCGGCACGGCGATTGGCGCCTACATCGTCGTGAATCTGGACCAGGAGCGCATTAATGTGCGCACCGGCCCCGGCACGGATTACCCGGCTGTCGGCATCCTGCTCCCTGGCGAGCAGGCCGCCGCCCGCGGCCGCTCAGTGGGCGGCGACTGGATCCAGGTCGCCTATGCGCCTGCGGATACTGGGCTCGGCTGGGTGTTTGCGCCGCTGGTGACCATGTTCAACGTGATCAGCCTGCCGATCATTGAGCCGCCTTCCACGCCGACCCCGCGCGTGACCCCCACGATTGACCCGACCCTGGCGGCCCAGTTTGTCTTGGAGATCCCGGCCACGCGCCTGCCCACCTACACTGCCGTGGAACCGCTGGAGATCCCGCAGTTTGAACAGGCCGCCACCGGGCGAGTGGGCGGCATTCCGATCGGCATGTTCATTACCGGCTTGGGTCTGATGGGCCTGTTTGCCACGGTAGTGGCCTATCTACGCGAACGCTAGATCCCTAAAATTCCGTTCTTGCAAACAAAAAGAGGACTGCTGATGCAGTCCTCTTTTTTTATTAACTTGGTGAGCTGTTTTAGCAGCCGCAGCCCGCGCCGTGGGCATGTTCCGGGGCGTCTTGGCCGTCGGTGCGGAAGGAGTGGCCACAACCGCAGGCCGAGCTGGCGTTGGGGTTGTCGATCTTGAAACCACTGGCCATGACATCATTGACGTAGTCAATGTTGGCGCCGCGCAGGTAGCCCATCGAAACCTCGTCCACCACCACGCGCACGCCGTGCTGCTCGAGCACGAAGTCATTCTCGCGCGGGCTGGGTTCCAGCGCCATGCCATATTGGAAGCCGGAGCAACCGCCGCCCTGGATGAAGACGCGCAGAGCGTGGTCTTCCACTTGGCGTTGTTGCAGCAAACCACGCACGGCCTCCGCGGCCGAGGCGGTCAGCGTGATCGTTTCAGTCATAATATCTGCGGTTTTTACGTCAGCAAGAGCCATTTGTATGCTCATCCTTTCTTGCAGCGAATACTGGTCTATTCTATCAAAGAAGAAAGACCTGTGTCAAACAGAGATGACGGGAATTAGGTCGTCAATTCGCCAGCCAGCAACTGGGAACGAATGGCATCCACTTCGACGCTCCACAGCGTGTCATCTTCCTTGAAAGGCGCCGCGGCGCGGATGCGCTGGTGCACGGTGGCCACGCCGCGGCCCGGCTGTGCGCCCGGCATTTGCGCTAAGCGCAGATCCAGGGCGCGGGCGGCGCAGGCCAGTTCCAGCGCCAGCACCTGGGCCGTATTGTAAGCCACCTGCCAGGCGTGGCGGGCGGCGGTCATGGCGTTGGCATTGTGGTCCTCTTTGCCTGCTGAAGTGGGCAAAGAGCGCACCGAGTCCGGCGCGGCCAGGCCCTGGTTCTCCAGCACCAGCGAGGCGGCTGTGTACTGCAGCAGCATCAGGCCGGAATTGAGCCCGGCGGCCGCGCCGCCGGCTACCAGCATAGGCGGCAGGCCGCTCAGGCTACCGTCCAGCAGGTGGTAGCTGCGCCGTTCGGAAATGGCGGCCACTTCGCTCAAGGCGATGGCCAGGAAATCCATGGCCATGCCTACCGGCTCGCCATGGAAGTTGCCGCCGGACAAGCTTTCGCCGGGACCGAACAGCAGAGGATTGTCGGTGGCGGCGTTGATCTCTTTTTCGATGATGCCGCGCACATACACCAGGGTCTCGCGTGCCGGGCCTTGCACTTGCGGGGCGCAGCGCAGTGAATAGACGTCTTGCACACGGCCCGCCGCATCCAACAACGTGCTGCCGGCGGTCAGGGTGCGGATGCGGGCAGCGACTTCGATCTGGCCCAGGTGGCGACGGGCGGTGTGCAGCCGCTCGTCGAAGGCGGCCGAGGCACCTAACACGGCCTCGAGCGACATGGCCGCCGAGAGTTCTGCCGCGTCCAACAGGGTTTCAGCCACCTGGATGGTTAGCGCAGCCAGGGCGGCGGAGAAGGTGGCGCCGTTGGTCACCGCCAGCGCTTCTTTCGGCCCCAGCACGAGGCGCGGGATGCCGGCGGCGGCCATGGCCACCGCGCCGCGCAGCCGCTGGCCTTCGTATTCAGCCCAGCCGGATTCGCCTTCGCGCTCATGCTCGTCGGTAGTCATCACTAGGGCCAGGTGAGAGAGAGGCGCGAGGTCGCCGGAGGACCCCAGCGAACCCTGCGAAGGGATGCAAGCAGTCACGCCCTTGTTTAACATTTGCAGCAGTGTCTGCACCAACTCTGGTCTGGCTCCGGAGACACCGGCTGCCAGGGTGTTGGCCCTGATCAGCATGGCGGCCCGCACGACTTCCGTGGGCAGCTCCGGCCCGGTGCCCATGGCGTGGCTTAGGATCAAGTTGCGGTTGAGCTTGGCAATGTCCGCCGGGCTGATCTGTTTGTCGGCAAAGATGCCGAAACCCGTGTTGATACCGTAAACCGGTTTGCCCGCGGCAACGATCTCGTTCAGCCAAGTGTGGCTGGCCTGCATGCGCTTTAGCGCATCGGGAGCCAGGCTCACTGGATGGCGAGTTGTGGCGACGCGCTGCACGTCCGCCAGGCTGAGTTGTTCGCCGTCAATGATCAGATCGCTCATGCGTGAGCCTCCGGAAAGAGATGAGTTGGGTCAGTCGCTCTGTTTCAGAGCGCGGGCCATGTCACGTTCTGCATCGCGTTTGGCGATGTCCTGACGTTTGTCCCACTTCTTTTTGCCACGTGCCACGGCGATTTCCAGTTTGGCGCGGCCACCCTTGAGATAAATACGCAGAGGCACGATGGTATTGCCTTTACGCTGGGTTTCATCCCACAGTTCAGCGATTTGCTTGCGGTGCAGCAATAACTTGCGCTCTCGCAGGGGTTTGTGGTTCTCCGCGCTGGCTGGGTTATAGGGGGCAATATGCGCGTTGACTAGCCAGGCTTCGTACCCGTCTGTGCGCACATAGGCTTCTTTTAGGGATACTTGTCCGGCGCGGATCGACTTGATCTCGCTGCCTTGCAGCACCAGGCCGGCTTCATACTTCTCGAGTAGGAAGAAATCGTGACTGGCTTTGCGGTTGCTGGCCAGGACTTTGTCATTCATGCGCCGATTCTAGCATGGACTGAATGAGGTTCGACCATGGATGAAAAAGAGGCGAGTTCGCTCGCCTCTTTTGTTTAGCGGGACACGGCCATCTTGACCACTTTGCCTTGGGCGTCCATGGTGATGCGGGCATATTGCTGATGCACTAGGTTGCCCGCCGGGATTTTCTTGCTCAGGGTTACCAGGCTGCGAGTGGGCATCAATCCGGCCGATTTGCTGTGCAGATGCGGCAGCGTGCAGTCGTGGCCGCGGCAATCGGTGTGCTCATGGCTGAGGCTGACCTGGCTGCCTTGCATGCCGGGCAGGTACTCGGCCACCACCGACTTGATCGTGGCCAGTGTGTTTTCGGGCAAGCGTTCCATGGGCACGGCTTCACTCTCGCTCAGATCGCAAATGGCTTTGAGTTCGCTGGCTTGGTCTTCCACACGCAGGATGCGCTTAGGAGTCTCGCCCTCGGCGGTTACATGCGCCAGCGGGTCGCCGTACAGCACGAACGAGATCAGCGTCTTCTGGTCTTCACCGTCCAGGTAGCCCTGGCGGCGATGCATGGTCTGAGCCATGGCGATCTTGGCGCGGCGCAGCGCTTCGCCCACCGGGTGGCCCTCATTCAACAGCTTCCAGAAAGCCTGCCCGAGCAGGTCGGCAGCGATCAGCGGCGTGGTTACCGAGCCGTAGGAAGTTACTGTGGACCCGATGACGGCTTTGCTGCCTGAGTCCAGAAATTTGAGCGAGAGGGCATTCTCCACGGTCTTATCGTAAATGTGCGCACCAAAGCAGGCTTCGCTGAAGACCACCTGTGGGGCGCGGCCGCTGTTGATCACATCGCTGGGGCGCAGCGCCACCGGATAGTCCGGACCGCTGGGGGTGCTGAACGGGTCACGCTGACCGTACCATTCAGCCGTTTCCGCCAAGCCGTGCAGGTTGAAATAGGCCAGCTGCAGGGGTCTGTTGGCCTCTTTAGGCAATTGTCCTGTGCCGGTGGGCGGGCTGATCGAGAGCTGGCTGGGATCGCTGATGGTGCGGTAGACGGAGTGCGAGGCACGCTGCCAAATCTCGGCGCTGTAGCCAAAGCTGCTGCGCTTGGGCCGCCACAGGCCGAAGAAGGCCAGCAGGCGGTTAACCATCCCCTGCACGCGGGCCGCCGGGCTGGGCGTCTGCCCGCGCACCACCACGATCTGGTTGAGTTTCTTGACCAGCATGGCCGGGTCGCTGCCTTCGCCGTTGGGCAGGCGGCCCAGCGGCCAGGTCGGTACAAAATAGTTCTCATCCAGGCTGGCATACGGGTTGTCCGAAGGGACATCAGCATCTTCATCGTCCACCGGATTGGGCAGGCGGTGGAAGGGGATGATCTGCGGCCCGCCGACGATCAGCACCGCGCCGACCATCTCGCCCTTTTGGCGCAGGGTTTCATCCAGATCGGCCAGCAAGTGCTTGATCGCCCAGGGGTCATTGGTATCCACAGCTTGCAGCTCGAATGGTTGCAAACTGTCGCCGCGGTCGGCGTAGACCAGATGGCTGGTCCAGTAAGGCAGCGCTTCGGTGGCGGCCACCACGGCCTTCAGCGCCTGGTCCACTTTGGCCAGACCTTCGGGGCCGTACTGTTCCTGTAGAGCTTCCTGCGAAGTCAGCACCACATAGGCAGGACGGCGACCATCAGCGCGCAGCAGTAGATCTTCCGCCTTGGTGGTGATGTCTTCCAATTCCACCGGCATTTCTGTTTGCACGGACTTGGCTTCCTGGTCCTCCGGCAGCGCATACTCCACGCCCAATTCGTCCACATATGTGTTGGCCGCCTGCTTGGGCGGCACGCGCTGGACTTTGGGGCGGCGCAGCTTGGGCAGCTCTGCTTCTGTCTGCACGGGCTGCTTGGAGGTTGGTTGCACGGTTTTGGCCGCGGCCAGATTACCATCCCCGGCGGGCAGCTGGTTCCAGTGCAAAGCGGCGGCCACTGCGGCGGGGATCGCAACGCCGATGGGGTGGCTGAGCTGCTCCGGCCAAATGGCGGCAAAGCGATGCGCGGCGCCCCATAGCCGGGCCGGCACCTGGCCGCTAATGTCTTCGGCCGCGCAGCCGTGCAGCAGGTCGATGGCTTCGTCTCCCAGGCCGCTCTCCATGCGGTTTGCGGCGGCCAGCAGGCGGAACTGCAGGCAGCTCGGCCAGCGCTCGCGGTAGAGCTCCACCAGGTTGTGGCGCGCCTGCCAGGAAAGCTGCTGGGTCTCTGCGATCTTGAGGTGCAGCAAAGCGGGCAGGGGCGAAGGCGGCTGGTTGAGCAGGGCACCCTGGATGTGCTTTTCGGCAGCCTGCAGGTCCCCTGCGGCCAGCGCTTGCTGGGCGCCGATCAAGCCCTGCGCCCAGGGTTGGATGTCCGCAGGAGCTTCTACGAGCCCGCGCAAAACCATGACTGCCGCACGGGCCTCTTCGGCCAGTTCGGGTTTGAGGCGGCGGGCCATGCTGGCCAGCAGTTCCTGCGCTTGGATGAATTCGGGATCGACTTCGACCAAATGGATCAGTCCAGCCAATGCTTTTTCCGGCTTGGCCTCTTTGGCGTAGGCCTGCGCCGCGATGAATTCGATGAACAGATCATGTGGATAGCTTTGCAGCCAGTCCTGGGCCAGGCTGCGCACGAAGCGGGGTTCGCCCGCATCCAGAGCCGCCTGCAGCAGATGCAGTAGGCCGTTGCGGGTGATTTGCTTGCCGGCGCTCAGGGCGTGGTGAAGTTCGTGGGTCATTAGCCGGCTCCTATAGTTTGCGGTTGCTGCACCAGGTTCATGGCCATCACCGCCGCCAGCTGGCGTTGGATGTCTCGGTCACGCGGGGCCAGGTTGGCAGCCCGGCGCAGCGCTTGTTCGGCGGCAGGGTAGTCCTTGGCGTCTTTGAGCGCCAAGGCGGCTTCATAATGCGGAGCAGCGGCTTGCGGGGCGGCCTTGGCCGCCTGCTCGAAGGCATTCAACGCGGCAGTGTGTTGGCGGCGTGCCAGAAAGACGCGGGCGCGCTCCATATGGGCATCGAACAGTTGCGGGGCCAGACGAGCGGCTTCATCCAGATGGTGCAGCGCCTGGTCCAGGTTGCCGGCTTGCTTGAGCAGCTGTCCCAGATGGAATTCGATCGAGGCCAACAGATTACTGGCACTGCCTGCAGCCGCTTTCAGGGCACTTTGCGCCGATTGGACGGCGGCCGGCAGGTCCCCCATCAAGGCCAACATTTGCGAAAGGGCGAACTGCACCTCGACGCGGTCGGCATGTTTCCGGGCCAGCTGCTTCAGGGCCTGCAGTCCTTCAGACTGGGCCAGCAGTTGGGCGCGGCGCAGCAGCAGCGGTACTTCGTCCGCTGCGTGCTGGGCGGCGCGTTCCAACACCGCGACAGCGTCCGAGCTTTGTCCCAGGGCATACAGCGCTTCACCAAAGATGCGCAAGGCATCCGCATCCCGCGGGGCCAGCTCCAAGGCTTGTTGGATGATGTTCTTGGCGCGCGGCGCGTCGTCGCCTTCTAGGGTCAGTTGGGCTTGCAGGATAAGGGCTGCCGGGTCTTGCGGCGCGGCCTGCTGGGCACGTTCGGCCAGGGACTTGGCCGCGACTGCATCGCCTGACTGGCGCTTGGCCTGGGCCAGGGTCAGCAGATAACTGGCCTGGTCTGGGGCCAGCTCCACGGCCTTTTCCAGATTGTCGATTGCAGCAGGCAGCAGCCTGGCTTCGGACTGGGCCATCCCGAGGGAGAAGAAGTGTTCAGCTTGCTCCGGCTCCAGCTCTGCGGCTAGTTGGAAGTGCTGGCTGGCCTCAGCCAGGCGGCCCTGGCTGTGCTGCAGCTTGCCTGCCAGAGCTTGCCAAGCGGGCTGCTCTGGCCAGAGGGATAGCGCAACTTGGATATAGTGCAAAGCGCGCTCGGTCTCTCCAGCCTGAAGTGCTTGCTGGGCGGCCAGCGCTTGAACCGGCGCCACACGGGGCATTTGGCTGGCGGCGGCTTGCAGTAATCCGTAGCTGTCGCCGCTGTCCGGGCTGAGGGCGCGCTGCAGTAAGACTTCAGGGGCGTCCCAATGGGGCTGCAGCAGGTATTGGACCTGGTGGCTTTGCTCGCCCAGGGCGAAAAGCAGGGCGGCCGCTTCGCCGGCGCAGGCCGGGTATTCGGCGGGCAGCCCTTGCAGGTCTACGGCTTGGCCGAAGCGCAGCGCGGCGCGCTGCAGCCAGCCCGCCAAGTGAGCTTGCATGCGCGGATCATTATTGGCCAGCCCGGCGGCTTGGAACGCCTTGCTGGCGGTTCCGTAGGCTTCTTCATTCAGCGTTGCGGCTGGCAGGCCGCGGGTGGCGCCGGCTGCGCGGCACAGGTGCTGCCATTCCGCTTGGCGCACCAGCGCACGGCCCAGGCCAAACTGAGCGGCGGGCAATCCCGGGTGCTCTTTGCCCAGGCGGTTATGCAGGTCAATGCTGGTGTCCCAGTCGTTGAGGCTTTCTGCCGCGGCGGCCAGCCCCAGCAGGCTGAAGACGTCTGGCGTGCGGCTTGGCTGGCTGGCTTGGCCGAACTCGGCGCGGGCTGTGCTCAGGTCACCGCGGGCGGCGGCCAGGCGCACTTGCAGGGCCAGCAGGCGGGCGCTGTCGAGTGGCACCAGGGTGTGCAGGGCGGTCAGCTGCTCGGTGGCGGCCACTTCCATCCCAGCGGACAGGTGCAACTCTGCTTGCAGGTAGAGCAGATCTGCGCTTTCACTCAGGTCCGTGCCTGCCAAAATTTCAGCAGCGCGCTGGTCGTACAGGTTGAGTAATGCCAATTCCGCCGCATTCTGGATATAGTCCGCCTGGCCCGGATGGTGCTGCAAGGCCGCTTCGGCCGCCTGGAGGGCGCCGAACCAATCGGCTTGCTGGCGCAGCAGTTGGGCTTTGGCGTGCAATAAGCTGGCATCGCTCGGGCGCAGTTCCAATGCAGCGCTGAGCGCTTCCAGGGCGGCCTGGGGCCGGTCCAGTTGCAGCAAAACCCCGGCCTTAGCGGAGAGCAGAGCCGGCTTGGCAGGTGCAATGTCCAAGGCTTTTTCTAGAGCGCTAAGCGCTTTGCCAGGCTGCTCTGCCCGAGAATAAGCCTGGCTGAGCCCAAGCAGCCAATCGGCATTGAGGGGTTCCAACTTCAGGGCCTTTTGATAATAGGCAATGCTCTCTTTGGCCTGGCCATTTTGGCGCAGAAATTCAGCCGTTTGGCTGAGGATCTGGCTGTCACCACTGTCCAAAATAGACTTGAAGGTGGACAGGGCGATTGCTTGGGTGGCGCCGTTCCATTGCAGCTTGCCCAGCCCAAAGGCCAGGCGCGGGCTGGGCGATCCGGCAACCACCTGCTTGCTCAAGGCCCGGCAAGCCTCAGCGCTCTTGCCCAGGGCATCCATCTGCTCGGCAAACCACAGGATGGTTTCTTCGTCTTCGGGTTGACCCAGGTAGACCTTTTGGGCCAGCAGGGCTGCCTGTTCGGGACGCCCCGCCAATTGGTTGGCAGCGCATAGCGCCTGCAGAACCTGCAAGTCGCCAGGTTCGTGGATATCCAAAATTTCCAGCGTATCAATGGCGGCTTTGGCGTCGCCCTGCTTCATCTCTGCCTGGGCCTTGCCCAGCAGCAGGCGTTTGCGCCAATCAGCCTGCTTGCCCAGTTCGGTTTGTTGGGCGGCATCGTATTGGGTGATGGCTTCGGTCTGGCGGCCCTGGGTGGCCAGCGCCTCGGCCAGCAGGCCAGCGGCTTCGGCGGGTGCACCCGGCAGAGCCAGGGCGGCGCGCAGGCTGCTTTCGGCGGCGGGGATTTGAGAGTCCAGCGCCAGCTGGGCGCGGGCCAGGTCCAGCAGCAATTGCGCATCTTGCGGATAGGCCGCCTGCGCCAGACTGAGCGCGGAGAGGGCCAGTTGGTGTTCCCCGGTTTGCAGCCACAGCTGGCCCAACTGGCGGGCGATCTGCGCATTCTCTGGGAACACATTGTGGGCCGCCTGCAGGCATAGGCGCGCCTCTTCGGATTGGTCAAGCTGCAAGTACAGCTCTGCGCGTTGCAGGGCGATTTCCTGGGCCAGTTTTCCCTCAGCCTCGTCTTGCGCCAGTTGTGCGGCCAGCTCCAAGGCTTGCAGGGCGGGGTGCTGCTGGCCGAGAGCCAGATAAATGCCGGCCAGCCTGGCTTGCAGCCCGGCAGTCACCGGGCAATATTGCAGAGCAGTCGTCAGGCTGGCCAGGGCGGCCTCATGGCGGTCTTTGGCTTGCTGCAGATCGACCAGCGCCACCCAGGCATCCAACTGGGTGGGCGATAATTCCGTAGCGCGCTGCAGGTACTCTGCCGCGCTTTCTTCGTCGCCTTCGGTCAGCAGGGCGCGACCCATCAAGGCCAGGGCGCGACCGCTGCCCGGGCGCAGGGCCAGAGCCTGCTGGCTGGCGGCCAGAGTTTCCGCAGGTTGGCCGGCGGCCAAAGCAACCGCGGCCAGCGCCAGCCAATCTTCGAAAGTGGGTTGGTCGGCATGCTCCAGCGCGGCTTTCCATTCGATCAGTGCATCTTCGGGCGCGTCTTCCTGCAGCGCCTCAGCCAGCAAGCGGCGGATGGCGCTGTCTTCTGGGGCCAGGGCGCTGGCCAATTGGGCATGGGCCAGTCCTTCTGCCTGGTCGCCGTTCTCGAAGAGCAGCTTGCTGAGCAAAGCGGCATTTTGAGCATCGTTGCCTTGCAGCTCCAGCGCAGCCTTGGCGGCCGACTCAGCCTCGAGGCGCAGGTCCATGCTAACGAAGAATTCGCCCAGTTCATGCAGTAGGCGCACCTTTTCCATGTCTTCGGCGGTGCTGCCTTTTTTGCCGGCGGCTTGCAGGGCTGCCAGCGCCATTTCTTTGGCTTCGTCCTCCTCGCCGGACTTTAGCGAGACCTTGGCGGCAGACAATAAGGCCGCTGGGCGGCGGGAGACTTGCTTGGCAGCCGCCAGTATCTTGGGGTCTGCCATCTGGGCGCTGACCTGCACGAAGGCCAGGGTTTCGGCATCTTCGCCATTGGCTTCAGCCACTTTGGCGGCCAGATCCATTTGCAGCTGCTGTGAGACTTCCCAGGCGGCTTGCAGCAGGGGGGCGGCGCGCTCGGCCTGCCCACCGATCTGGTAGACCTCGGCTTGCAACAAGAGGCGCTGGATCTCGCTGAGATCGTCGCTGCGCTCTCCTGCAGCCACCAGATCGTCCAGCATGAATTGGGCGGCCTGCTGGGCCAGCTCGGGAGCATAGGGCGCCAGGGCACGCAGCAGGTCGATCAACTGGGTCAGTGGATACCCCTGGATGATCTCCAGCAAGTGAGCTGCTTGCACATCCAGCGGGTAGGGGTTGGCGATCAACGCATGCAACCCGATGGGATGCAGGGCAGCCTGGGAGGGCGCCAGCAGCGTTTCCAGCAGTTCGTGCGAGCGTGGCGTGACGCCCAACAAGCAGGCGGCAGGCAGCAGCCAGTAGTCTGCTTGGGCGATGCTCAGGTCATGCGGCAGTTGTTCCCAGCTGTTGAGCAGGCGGCGGCGCTCGCGCAGGGCCAGGGCCAACAGGGTGGCCTGGCGCAGGTCCGGCGCACTGGCAGCCGTCGGGTCGGCGGCCAGTTGTTCATAGGCAGCCGCGGCTTGGTAACGCAGCTTCTCGCTGACGGGCTGCATAGGGTCAGCGCGCAGTGCGTCAAACTGATCTGCGTGACCCAGTTGCAACAGTCCAAGGAAGGCAGGCGCCCAACGGCTGCGCTCGCCAGCGGCCGCATCCAGTGCGGCCGCACCCAGCGCACCCTGCAGCTCTGCCCACACCTGGGCATTGTTGCGCAGGGCGGCCACCACCACCGGCCAATCAGCCTGCGGCAGGCGCTTTTTGATGTCAGCGATGAAGGCGGTCATGAGCGCCGTTCCGATGCCAGCGCGGCTTAGCCGGCCCAGTTGACTTGCAGCACGACCCAGTAGGCAGCGGCCATCATGCCCAGGCCCAGCGCAGTCATGAAAATGCCTACGCCAGCGGCCGTGCGCACCAGGGTCGAAACCGTGTCCAGCAGGGCGGTGGCGTTGCTGACCAGGGCGGAGACATCTTCGGCGATGCCCTTCTGGACCATCTTGGTGGCCGTGTTGCTGATGTTCTTGATGTCTTTGTTCATGGTGCGGGTCAGCAGCACGAACAAACCAATGGTGAGCGTGCACATGCCCAGAAAGAACATGGCGGCGCCCATGACCAGCAGCGTATCGGTTTGGGTGATTTCGTACATCGTCATTCTCCTGTCAAAGGTTTGCCTGCAGAAGCAGACAAATGCCTAGTTGCAAGATGCATGCCTAAATTTGCTTTCGGCGGCAAGCACAGGAAGGATTGACGTAAGTTACGCTTGAAGCTACAATTTGGACCGAAACGTCTCCGGCTGGAGGCGTTTTTGGCGGATGGCGGCAGTGGTTGCCCCTGAAGCTTAGTGTGCAACCGGCAACCGTGCCGGACCTGTCGGGACGAAGGTAACCGATCTCGGTGAGAGGCGTCCCCAAGGAAGGTTTTTGATGGAAGATTTTTATGTAAAGGCCACTCGGCGCACATTGACTGGCAAGAAGGTCAGCCAGCTGCGCACCCAAGGCAAAACCCCGGCGATCATCTACGGGCGTACTGTGGAAAAGCCGATTGCGATCACACTGGACCGCTTGGATCTGGCCAAGGTGCTGCGCAAGGCGAGCTATTCCAGCTTGATCACGATTGATCTGGAAGGCGAGAAGTACAGCGCACTAGTGCGTGACTTCCAGATGGATAAGATCCTGGGCGACTTGACCCATGTGGATTTCCTGGCTGTCTCCCTCACGGACAAGGTGCGTACGGAAGTGCGCATCATCCTGGAAGGCAAAGCCCCAGTGGTCAGCAACCTGAATGGTATGCTGGTGACTGGCTTGGAATCGGTGGAAGTAGAGAGCCTGCCCCAGGACCTGCCGGATCACTTTGTGGTCGATGTGTCCACCCTGGTGGAATACGGCGATACGATCTTTGTACGCGACCTGGTGGCCCCGGCAAACGTCGAAATTCTGACCGACCCGGACGAGCTGATCGTGGTGAGCGCTGCCCCGGCAGTCGAAGAAACCAGCAGAAGCGAAGGCCTGGCCCCGGCCGCAGAAGCCGAGAAATCCGAAGAGTAAGTCTGTTAGTCTGAAAAAGAGCCCGCCAATTAGGCGGGCTCTTTTTGTTCACGACCCCAACGCGTCGAGGAAATTCAGTGTGATGCGGGCAGTCAGCCCCCAAAGCAATTCGCGGTCATATTCGGTGAAGTAGACCACGTTGAGTGTATGCCCATCCGGCGCGATGCGCTGGCGTTCTTCACGGTTGGCCGGGTCTGCCAGCCAGGCCAGCGGGATGGTGAAAGCGCGCTGCACCTCACTGCCTTGCAGATGCAGCTCAAAGGGCCAGGGGATCACGCCCACAACCGGGGTGACCCGGTAGTTGCTGATCGTGATGAATTCCTCCATGTGGCCCAGCAGGCGCACGCCGCTGGGTTCCAGGCCGATCTCTTCCTGAGCCTCGCGCAGCGCGGCTTGTTCGGGTTGAGTTTCATGCGGATCCAGGCGGCCGCCGGGGAAGGCCACCTGACCGCTGTGCATGTCGCCCTGCACCTGGGCGCGCAAAATGTAAAGCAGGTGCCATTCGTCATTTTGGCGCAGGAGCGGGATGAGCACCGCCGCGGGACGCGGCTCGGTTTCGCCGTGCAGCTCGCGATAGGGGCTGATATACGGGTCGGCGGCGCGCGTCGCCAAGCGCTGGCGGATGGTGTCTTCGCTGAGGTTATGCATCGGGCAACACCAGGATGCTGGCGCAGTAACTGCATTGGCTGGCCTGGCCGCGCCGAACCGGCAGCGGGCTCAGGCTGGCGTTGGCTCCGCAGTAGGGGCAGGTCTGGGCCGGTGGGGCTGCGTCGCCAGCGGGTTGCTGCGCCAGCCAAGTTGCAAGCTCTTTTACGGCTTCAGGGGCGGCTTCGCCTTCTTGCGCATCCTGCAAGTAGCGTTGGCCCTGGCTGTGCAGCAGCGGCCCGCGCTCCTGGGCCGAGAGCAGTTCCAGGCCGCGGCGGGCCTGAGCCAGCGAAGCCGCCGCATCGCCCGCCAAGAGCAGGGCATGGGCGGCCTGCAAATGCAGCATCGGGGCCGGGTAGACAATGCCGAGGTCGTGGGCTTTGACAGCGATGTCTGTGAAGATTTCCGCGGCGCGGCGGTGCTCTCCGAGGGTCAGCAGGTGATTGGCATGGTGCAGCTCGCGCTGGATGCGCGGATTGAGGGCGCGTCCCGGCAGCATGCGGCGAGGGTTTTTGTCTTGCTGCGGGCGGCCAAATGGGCCGGGACGTTCGTAGCGTTTGCGCATCAGTCCTCTGCCTCATTTTGGCCGGCGACCAACTTGCGGGCGAAGATGAGGAAACCGGTGTGGCCGGTCATATTGTCCACGGGTCGCAGGCGGGCGGCGATGGGTTGGTAATAGCGGTGCAAGATCTCTGAAACTTCCAGAAAGCCGAAATCGTGCTGTTTCAGCGCCGTGATCAGCAGGCTGACCTGGTTGGTGGTGGGCAGCAGGCTGCCAAAGAAGCCGCCGGACTGCAGGGCGGCGCGCACCTGGGCCAGATAATCCTCCGGGTTGGGCAGATCCAGGAAGACGGCTTGCAGGTCCTGTTCGCCAAACCCATCGGCGGCGTCGCCCACTTGAAAGGTGACGCGTTGGGCCAGACCAAGCTGTTCCAGGTTCCTGCGGGCCGCCGCCTGGGTCTCGGCGCGGCGTTCGTAGCTGAAGACATGGCCCTGGTCGCCCACGGCGTGGGCCAAAGCGGCGGTCAGCGCGCCCGAGCCGGTGCCGGCTTCCAATACGCGACTGCCCGGACCGATGCCGAGACTGAGCAATGTGTAGCCGATGTCCTTGGGGTAGACCACTTGAGTGACGCGCTCTATGTCGCGGAGAACATCGTCCAGCGCCGGCTGCAAGAGGATGAAGTGCTTGCCCAAGTGGCTGAAGACACGGCTGCCCCATTCCTGGCCGATCAGATCGTCGTGGGCCAGAATGCCGTGCATGGTTTCGATGCGGCCGCCGGGAGCAAGCTGGGCAGTCATGGTTTGGCCGCGCGGGCCGAGCAAATGGGCCAGGTCGCCGGCCTGGGCGTGGCTATGACGGGTGGCCATGCTAATAGCCCGGCTGGATCACGAAGAGCCAGTAGCCCAGGAACAAGGCGCCCAGCCCTCCCAGCACGCCTAAGCCGGCATAGAGTGGGCCGATCTGGAAAAGGCCGAGATCGAATTGGGCGGCCAGGCTGTGGCCGACCCAAAAGCCGCCCCAGGCCAGGCCCAGATAGAGCAGCAACCGGCCCAGGCTGCCGCCGCGCCAGAGATGGAAGGCGGCGCCCAGCAGAGTGGCCAAGGTAGCGCCAAGGAGAAATGAAGGCAGTGTCATTCGACGGCGACAGCGATCGGGCTGACGGGATGGGTTTGAGGTGATGGCTGGGCGATTAGGCCGCCGCCCAACACTTCCCCTTTAACGTAAAAGACCGCAGCCTGACCCGGCGTAATGTCGCGCAGGGGCTGGGCAAAGTCCACTTGGGCGCCGCCGTCTAGCAACGGAGTAACCCAGCCGGCGGCTTTGCGGGCACTGTAACGTATCTTGACCTCGGCTTCGAAGGGTGTTTGCGGCGCCATGCCGGACAGCCAGTTCACTGGGCCAGTCAACAGGCTGCGGCCGCCAAGCTCATCCTCAGAGCCGACCACCAGCGTGTTGCTGGCGATGTGCTTGGCGAGCACGTACAGCGGTTGGGCGGCGGGGATGCCCAGCCCCTTGCGCTGGCCGATGGTGTAGTGGGCCAGGCCGGTGTGCTCGCCGAGCTTGTGGCCGGCGCGGTCGGTGATCGGGCCGGGCTGGCTCAGCTGCGGCTGGTGGCGCCCTAAGAAGTCCCGGTAATCCTGGCCGGCCAGGAAGCATAGATCCTGGCTTTCCTTGGATGTGGCCGCCGGCAGGTTGAGATCGGCGGCGATTTGGCGTACTTCGGTTTTGGGCATGTCTCCCAAGGGAAAGAGGGCATGCTTGAGCTTGGCCTGGTTGAGCACATGCAGCACATAGGACTGGTCTTTGTGCTGGTCTACCGCCTCGAACAGACGCACTGGCTCTCCGGGTTGGCGCTGCAGCCGTACATAGTGCCCAGTGGCCAGGTAATCGGCGCCCAGCGCCAGGGCGCGTTCCAGCAGGAACTCCCAGCGGATCTGGCGGTTGCAGGCCAGGCAGGGGTTGGGTGTGCCGCCGGCGGCATAGCCGTCCAGAAAGGATTGCACCACGATGTTGCGAAAGCTTTCCTGGGCATTGACGGCGTAAAAGGGGATGCCAAGCTGGCCGGCGACGCGGCGGGCGATGGCCATCGATTCCGGCGTACAGCAGCGGTTGCTGGCTTCGCGGCCGGGCTCAGACCACAGGCGCAGCATCATGCCGCTGACCTGGTAGCCCTGCTGCTGGAGCAGGGCGGCCACCACGGAGCTGTCCACCCCGCCGCTCATGGCCACGACGACTTTGCCTTTGCTCATGCCAACTCCAGCTGGCGGGCACGGGCCACTAGCGCCGGCAGAACGGACAGCAGGGCTTGCACCTGCTCTGGCGTGCTCTCCCTGCCTAAAGTGACGCGCAGCGAACCCAGCGCCCACTGTGGTGTGAGACCCAGGGCCAGCAGCACCTGGCTAGGCTCCGGGTTGGCGGTCTTGCAGGCCGAGCCGGAGGAGCAGGCGAAACCGGCGTCATCCAGCAGCATCAGCAGCGCGTTGCCGTCCACGCCTTCGAATACGAAGCTGGCATGGTTGGCCATGCGCTCCCTGGGGTGCCCGGTGAGCTGGGCATCAGGGATGGCGTTGAGTACGCCCTGAATAAGTTCATCTTGCAGCGGCCGCAGCCGCTGGCCTTGTTCTTCCATCTCGTTTTTGGTCAGTTCCAGAGCCTTGGCCATGCCGACGATGAGCGGCACGTTGAGGGTGCCGGCGCGGCGGCCTTCTTCATGGCTGCCGCCGATTTGCTGCGGCAGGAGCGGCGTGCCCTGGCGCACATACAAGACGCCGGTGCCTTTGGGTCCGTAAAATTTGTGGGCGCTGATCGAGAGCAGGTCGACTTGCAGGCCGCTGACATCGATGGGCAGGTGGGCTGCCGCCTGCACCGCATCGCTGTGCAGCGGGACACCGCGTTCGCGGCAAATCGCCCCGATCTCGGCCAGCGGATTGAGGCTGCCGATCTCGTTGTTGCCCAGGATCACGGAGACCAGGGCCGTTTCCGGACGCAGGCGACGGGCAACATCCGCCGGGTCGACGCGCCCAAAGCCATCCACCGGCAGCCATTCCAGTTCAAAGTCGAATTGTTCCGCCAAAGCGCGCGCCGTTTTGGCGACGGCGTCGTGCTCCACTGGGCTGACCAGCAGATGGCGGGCACCGCGCTGCTGGCGGGCGGCAAGAGCTGCGCCGCGCAGGGCCAGGTTGTTGCTCTCGGTGCCGCCGGAGGTGAAGACCAGCTCGTGCGAGGCACAATGCAGGTGCGCGGCCAAGTTGGCCCGGGCTGCTTCCACGGCGGCCTCGGCGCGCTGGCCATAACCGTGCACCGAGGCGGGGTTGCCATAGTCTTCATTGAAATAGGGCAACATGGCCTGCAGGACGCGGGGGTCCAGCGGTGTGGTGGCGGCGTGGTCCAGGTAGGCCCATTGACGAGCGGACATGCTGGCGATTATAGCGCGTTCATCAAATCGGCTTTTTCTCGGAGTTCCGCCTCTGAAATGAGATAATCAGGCCTGTCCGCACCCCTTAAAATGTCGGGTGGGGATTGCTGTTATAATCGCTTTGTACTAATTATCACATTGTATTGCGCGCTCAAAAAAGGAAATCATGGCCAAAGATATCATTTTCGGAACTGACGGTTGGCGAGGGGAGATCGCCCGGGACTACACCTTCGCTACCTTACAGCGGGCGGCCCAGGGTTTTGCCACATACATGAAGCAGCAGGGCAAGGCAGAGGTGGGCGTGGTGGTGGGCCATGACAAGCGTTTCCACTCTGAGAATTTCGCCGCGGCCGTGGCTGAAGTGTTGGCTGGCAACGGGGTGCGAGTCTATTTGACGCAGGAAGCTACGCCAACCCCGGTGATTTCTTTTGCGGTGGTCTCTCTGAAAGCGGGCGGCGCGGTCAACATTACCGCTTCGCACAATCCGCCCACCGATAACGGCTTTAAGGTGCGCGATGAGACCGGTGGGGCGATTGACCCTGAAGGCCTAGCTCAAATCGAGGCGGCCATCCCGGAGAGTGCAGATGGCGTGCAACGCATGCCGCTGCAGGAAGCGCTAGACGCCGGCCTGGTGACCATCTTTGATGCAGCGCCTGCCTACATTGAACATCTCAAGGATCTAATTGATCTGCAGCCTATCAAAGATGCCGGCCTGACGGTCATGGTAGACGCCATGTGGGGCAACGGCGCCGGCTGGTTCCCGCGCCTGTTGGAAGGTGGCAAGACCCGCGTCCTCGAGATCCATAACGAGCGCAACCCAATCTTCCCCGAGATGCTGCGTCCCGAGCCGATCCGTCCGAATGTCGACGCGGGTCTGAAGGCTACCGTGGACAACAATGCTGATGTGCTGCTGATCACCGATGGCGACGCCGACCGTGTGGGTCTGGGCGATGAGAATGGCGTGTTTATTGACCAGCTGCGTGCTTTTGGCTTGCTGGCCTATTACCTGCTGGAAGTGCGCGGCGAGCGCGGCGATATTGTCAAGACGCTCTCCACCACGACCATGCTGAACAAACTGGGCAAGATCTATGACGTGCCAGTGCATGAGACTGGTGTGGGCTTCAAGTTTGTGGCCCCCAAATTCTCCGAGACCAATGCGCTGATCGGCGGCGAAGAGTCCGGCGGCTATGCTTTCCGCGGCAACGTACCTGAGCGTGACGGCATTTTGGGCGGGCTCTATTTTCTGGATCTGATGGTCAAGACCGGCAAGAAACCCAGCGAGCTGGTGGAATGGCTGTTTGAGAAGGTCGGCGCGCACTATTACGACCGCATCGACACCTTGTTCAGCGGCGACCGCGCCGCCCGCGAAGAGATCATCCTCAACGCCGATCCTGAAACGATCGGCGGCCTGAAAGTGACCGGCCTGGAAACTGTGGACGGCTTCAAATTTAACCTGGAAGATGGCGGTTGGCTGTTGATCCGCTTCTCTGGCACCGAGCCCAAACTGCGTGTGTACACGGAAACCACCCATGAGGACAAACTTCAGGCCATTTTGCAAGACGGCCTGAAGGTCGCTGGGTTGGCTTAAGCTGCTGTGCTGGTCGACACGCACTGCCATCTCGATTTCGAAGCCTTTGACGATGACCGTGAAACGGTCATCGCAGCGGCGCAGGCAGCCGGCGTGACCAGGATGTTGAACCCCGGGGTGGACTTGCAAAACAGCGCGGCCGTGGCCGCGCTGGCTGCGTCTCAACCTGGGGTGTACGCCGCGGTAGGTGTGCACCCCAACGACAGCGCGAGCTGGGACGATAGCAGCCCCGGCCGCTTGGCCGAGCTGGCGGGCCGCCCGAAGGTTGTGGCGATTGGCGAGATCGGCCTGGATTATTATTGGGACAAGGCCCCCAAGCCGCAGCAGCACAAAGTGCTGCAGGCGCAGTTGGCGCTGGCGGCAGAGCTGGGGCTGCCGGTGATCATTCACAATCGGGAAGCCAGCCAGGATGTCTTGGCGATCTTGCTGGAATGGCAGGCTGGGCTGGCTGCAGCGGGTTCACCGCTGGCAGAACGCCCGGGCGTTTTGCACTCCTTTTCTGGCGACCGACATATGGCGGAAAAGGCAGTGGCTGCCGCCTTTTTTGTGGGGCTGACTGGCCCTTTGACCTTCAAAAAGGCCACAGAGTTGCAAACCCTGGCGGCCGAGCTGCCCTTGGAGAAACTGTTGGTCGAGACTGACAGCCCTTTCCTTTCCCCACACCCGCGGCGCGGCCAGCGCAACCATCCGGCGCAGGTGTGCTTGGTGGCCGAGAAATTGGCCGAACTGCGCGGATTACCTTTTGAGCAAGTGGCCCAGGCCACGACGGCGAATGCCGAACGACTTTTTCGTTTTGAGGCTGCATGACCACGCTGACTTTCCAAACCCAAATTCAGGATCTGCTGCTAGAGGTGGAGGCGCGCATGCGCGCCCAGGGCGACGGCTATCATCCGATTTTGAAGGAGGCGCTGGACCAGCTGCTGGGGTCCGGCGGCAAACGCGTGCGGCCTACGGTGGTGCTGTTGGTCAGCGGCATGTTGGGGGTGGATGATTACCGTAGTACCAGCCTGGCGGCAGCGGTGGAACTGTTGCATACGGCCACACTGGTGCACGATGATTTGATTGATGATTCAAAACTGCGCCGCGGCCAGCCGACGATCAACTCCACCCTAAGCACACCTGCCACAATCTTGACCGGTGACTTTCTCTTTTCGCAGTCAGCCGGCTTGGGGGCCCAGGTCGGCTCGCCGGAAGTGATGCACTTCTTCGCTCAAACCCTGTCCACGATCGTCAATGGCGAGATCGCCCAGATCTTCCAGCGCAACGCATTGACCGACCGCGATATCTACCAGGAGCGCATTTACGCCAAGACCGCCTCAATGTTTGAGCTGGCCGCCAAGGCGCCTAGCGTGCTGGTTGAGGGCCACCGGCATCACCTGGAGCCGCTGCGGGCTTACGGCTACGGCATCGGCATGGCTTTCCAGATGGTGGACGATATTTTGGACTTCTCTTCCAGCGCCGATGACCTGGGCAAACCTGCCGCCAGTGATCTGCGCTTGGGCCTGGTGACGCTGCCTTCTTTGTATTGGCTCGAAGCCAATCCGGGCGATGGGCGCCTGGCCACGCTGCAAGCGGGTCAGCGCCTACCCGAGGCCGAGCTGGATGCGCTGGTGGATGACATCCGCCACAGCGAAGCGATGCAGCTCGCCAATCGGGAAGCCAAGCAGCACGTGCAAGACGCCAAGGATATGCTGGAGGGCTTGCCGGATCGCCCGGAGCGCGACGCGCTGCTGCAGCTGGCTGACTATGTGGTCGAGCGTTTAAACTAACTCGACTTGGTGTACACTATCCGCAATTCGTCTTTTTAACACAGGAGTAACCATGAGCATTCAGAAAACCCTCAATGAACGTATTCAGGCTTGGAACTTGTTGAGCCATCCGTTTTATCAGGCGTGGGAGTCCGGCGACCTTCCCGTGGAAGCCTTGCAGACCTATGCGGCCGAGTATGGCGCCTTTATCCACCATATTCCGGCGGGCTGGGAAGTGCAGGGCGATGCCGAAACCACACAAGAAGAGCATGAGCACGCTGAGCTGTGGGATGCTTTCGCCGCGGGTCTGGCGACCCGTGTGGGTGAGGCCAAGCTGCCCGCCACCGCTGAACTGATCGCCACCGCCAAGCGCTTGTTCGCCAAGCCGGCCACGGCGCTGGGTGCGCTGTATGCCTTTGAGGTGCAGCAGCCCGCTACCGCCAAGAGCAAGCTGGAGGGCCTGCGTGCTCATTACAGCCTGCCGGCCACGGTGGAGCCGTACTTCGAAGTACACTCCCACAACGAACACGAGGCCGAAAAGCTGTTGGCCCGCATGGCGGTCCTTTCGGTGGAAGAGCAAGCTGAGGCGGCTGAAGCCTGCGAGCAGATGGCCACCGCGCTGTGGAATGCGCTGACCGACATTTACGACACGCACTGCGAGATGTAATGGTCGCTAGCAATCGGTCCATGCCGGCCAGCACGGTGATCCCCGTGTTGAGTTATCCGGATGTGTCCGAGGCAGTGATCTGGTTGTGCAAGGCTTTCGGGTTCACCCTGCGCTGGCAGGCTGGCGATCATCGTGCCCAATTGAACATTGGCCAGGATGGCGCACTCGCCATCGCACAAGGCGCCGGTGGAAGTGAAGGACATTCGGTAATGGTGCGCATCGAAGATGTCGATTCCCATTATCAGAGCGTCAAAGCCTTCGGCGCTGAGATCTTGGCCGAGCCAGCAGACTATGCGTACGGTGAGCGACAATACACCGTGAAGGATGTGGCTGGGCACGTCTGGACGTTTCCCAAACGGTGGCCGATAAGGCACCGGAGGACTGGGGCGGCACATCCAGCAACTTATGAATAAAACAACGGCGAGGCCAACAGCTTCGCCGTTGTTTTTTATTGCAGTTTGTGTGTCCTGTAAATATGGAACGGTTTTCTGGACATTTGCCACTGCTGCGGAACAGCCCGCTTGGTGAAAATAAGTGTAGCTAAAACCAAGGAGGCTGACATGATCAACGAGAAGGTAATGGATTGGATGTCCCGGACTGTCCTGACGATAAACGCTGACCAGACCCTGCCTGAAGCCCATGCGCTGATGAAGGAATACAATGTGCGTCGTTTGCCTGTGTTGGAGCAGGGCCGTCTGGTAGGGATTGTGACCCTAGGCGATCTGCGTGAGGCCAGCCCTTCGGATGCCACGTCACTGAGCATCTTTGAGCTGAACTACCTGCTCGCCCGTCTGACCATGCAAGACATCATGACGCGCGATCCGCTGACTGTGGCACCAAACACCCGGCTGGCCGAAGCCGCCAAGCTGATGCTGCATCACAAGGTGGGGGGGCTGCCCGTAATGGAAGGTGGCTCGCTGGTGGGCATCATCACCGAGACCGACATTTTCCGGGCTTACGTACATCTGGCTGAAGAGCCAGCCAGCGAAGTGGCTGCCTAAAGCATTTTGGCGGCTACTCAGCCGCCAAAATGGCTTGGTCGCTGCTCCAAAAGACGTTCTCTTCTCCTACTTCTTCCACCAAGCCAGCGCGCTCGAACATGGCGCGCACACTTGGGTTAAGCCCGGCAAACATAAGCTGGCCGCCTTTGGCGCCCAACTTCTCGTGCAGTTGGCGCAAGGCTTCGATCCCGGCCGTGTCCACCAGGGGCACTCCGCGCATCGAGAGAATAAGCGTGCGCACTGGGCTGAGGTCGGCCAAGGCTTCATTGAAGCTGCCCATGGCGGCGAAGAATAGTGGGCCGGTGATGAAGGCCACATACATGCCTTCGCAATCCGTGCGCGGCTGCAGGCCGCGGGCGCGCAGCTTGCTGGGGTCCACCGGGCTGACTTCGACCTCGAGGTGGGCAATGCGGTTGAGGAAGATCGCCCCGACCATGAAGGTGCCGATGAGAATGGCCTGGGTCAGGTCCAGGCTGATGGTGGCCAGCATGGTAATGGCGAAGGCGGCCATGTCTGTTTTGAAGCGCTTGTTGAACATGAAGCGAATGGCGGACCACTCGTTCATGCGCCAGGCCGTCACCATCAGCACTCCGGCCAGGGCCGCCAGCGGGATGCGTGCCATGATGGGTGCCAACAGGAACATGGACAGCAGCAAGCCGATGGCGTGGATGATGCTGACCAGGCGGGTTTGCCCGCCGGACTTGATGCCGACGCTGGAACGAGCGATGGCGGCCGTGGCGGGCACGCCGCCGAAGAAGGGGATCAGCATATTGCCAACGCCCTGGGCGACCAGCTCCTGGTTGGCCTGCAAGCGGATGCCGGTCATGTTGGAGGCCACCGCGCCGCACAGCAGGGATTCGATGGCCCCAAGGGCGGTGATGGTTAACGTAGGGGCCACGAACTCCGGCAGGCGACTCCAGTCGAAAGCCAGTGGATTGAAACGATCCTGCAGCAGCAAAGTTTGCGGAATTTCGCCGATCTGGGCCACGTCTGGATTAAGCAGCACAACGATCAGGGTGGCCAGGATGATGCCGAGCAGCGAAGAGGGAAAGCGGGCGCTGATCCTCTTGGGCAGCAACAGCATGGCGCCAACCACCACCAGCCCCAGGGCAAGAGCAGTCCAGTCGGGAGCCAGACTGACCTGGGTGTAGCCGATCAGCTTTTGCAGCGCAGTTTCTGTGGCGGGAGTGGTGATGCCGAGGAAATTGTCTATCTGGCCGATGAAAATGATCAGGGCGATGCCGGACGTAAAGCCGGTGATCACCGGGGCGGGGATAAAGGCGATGAAGCGACCGAGCTTGAACAGGCCGATCAGCAGGAGCAGCAGACCGGAGAGCAGCCCGGCCACCCATATCCCTTCCAGCCCGTAACGGGCGACCAGCACGATCAGCACCGCGCTCATAGCGCCGGTAGGTCCGCTGATCTGATAGGGCGCGCCGGAGAGCGCGCCGATGATCAGCCCGGCCAGGATAGCGGTGACCAGGCCTGCCGCGGCGGTGGAGCCGGAGGCGACGCCGAAAGCCAGCGCCAGCGGCAGAGCCACTGCCGCCACGGTGAGACCCGCCAAGAGGTCTTGCTGAAACTTGGCGAGAGAATAATTGTTAAATTCGTCTTGATAGAGTCTTTTTAGACTGCGCCGCGGCATGCTGTTCTCCTCGGGTTGGGCGCTTAAGCGTCCGAGCTCGAAGCCGCACTATATCATGAGGCATGTTTTCTGGCGCGGTGAAATCTACCACTTCTCCCAGTGCACGACTTCATCCAGCTTCTTGCGGCCGCCCACCAGTGGGCGGAAATGGAGACCGCGCTTGTCCGCCGGGTAGCCAAAGGAGATCGCCATCAGGATCTGCCATTCGCGGGGAATGCCCAGCAGGTCGTAGCCCTTATCGGCTTTGTACAGAGTGGCCAGGCAGGAGGCGACGCCCAACTCCCAGGCGGCCAGCTGCATGTAGGCTGCCGCTTGGCCGGCGTCGAACAGCGCCCCGTAGAATTCTTCCGGCGGGGGTGTAAGGATCAGCACGCCCAGGGCGGCGCCTGCCAAATGCCCGGCGAACATGCCGTATTTGGAGACTTTCTTGAGCGTGGCTTTGTCCTGCACGGCCAGGAACTGCCAGCTCTGGCGGTTCTTGGAGCTTTGAGCGCGGCGGCCGGCGTTGAGGATGGCCAGCACTTCGGATTCTTTGAGCGCTTCCTGGCGGAACTCGCGCACGGCGCGCTTGGTGCGGATGGCTTCGGATACGTTCATTTTGTTCCCTTCATGCGACCTGAGGCAGCACT